>JAKOYD010000134.1 GCA_029780695.1 Pseudomonadota bacterium | reverse complement strand
AAAAAGCGCGGATCGTGGCCGCGCTTTCGGTATGTTTTCGATAGCGCGTGCCGCAATCGGGGCAAGCGCGAACACCGTGTTCGGGCCTTACATCCAGCTCCTGGTGGAAGTAGTTCGCGGTGTCATAACCTAATCTGCCTTTCTCGCTCTTGTGATGGCGATGGGTGAAGGCGCTGCGCAAGTTATCGCAGCAAACACGATATTTTAGCCGAGGCGCGGGCGGCATGCCCTTCATCGGGCCAGCAAAAAAGCCACGGCATGTCGTGGCTTTTTCGCATCTCCTCGAAGGCCAGCCTCGCGGCGGGCCACCCTTCATTGTTTGATCAATGGAACTGCTCTTCCTCGGTCGAGCCGGTCAGCGCCTTGACGCTGGACGAGCCGCCCTGGATGACGGTGGTCACGTCGTCGAAGTAACCCGCGCCCACTTCCTGCTGGTGCGACACGAACGTGTAGCCGGCTTCGCGCGCCTTGAACTCGGGCTCTTGCACCATGTTGACGTAGTGCTTCATGCCCTCGCCGCCGGCGTAGGCCTTGGCGAATTCAAATGTGCGGTACCAGTTGACGTGGATACCGGCCAACGTGATGAACTGGTACTTGTAGCCCAGCGCGGACAGGTCTTCCTGGAAGGTGGCGATCTGTGCGTCGCTGAGGTTCTTGCGCCAGTTGAAGCTGGGCGAGCAGTTGTACGACAGCAGCTTGCCGGGGCAGGCGGCGTGCACGGCCTGGGCGAACTCGCGCGCAAAGCCGATGTCGGGCACGCCGGTTTCGCACCACACCAGATCGGCGTAGGGCGCGTAGGCCACGCCGCGGCTAATGGCCTGCTCCAAGCCATTCTTGACGCGGTAGAAGCCCTCTTGCGTGCGCTCGCCGGTCAGGAAGGGTTTGTCGTTGGCGTCGTGATCGCTGGTGATCAGGTTGGCGGCCTCGGCGTCGGTGCGCGCCAGCACGATGGTGGGCACGCCCATCACGTCGGCGGCGAAGCGGGCAGAGATCAGCTTTTCGCACGCCTCTTGCGTGGGCACCAGCACCTTGCCGCCCATGTGGCCGCACTTCTTGACGGCGGCCAGCTGGTCTTCAAAGTGCACGCCGGCGGCGCCCGAGGCGATCATGTTCTTCATCAGCTCGAAGGCGTTCAGCACGCCGCCAAAACCGGCTTCCGCGTCGGCCACGATGGGCAGGAAGTAGTCGACGAAGTCCTTGTCGCCGGGGCCGATGCCGCGGCTCCACTGGATTTCGTCGGCGCGCTTGAAGGTGTTGTTGATGCGGCGCACCATGGTCGGCACCGAGTCGTAGGCGTACAGCGACTGGTCGGGGTACATGGTCTCAGAGGTGTTGCCATCGGCGGCGACTTGCCAGCCGCTCAGGTACACGGCCTCAAGCCCGGCCTTGGCCTGCTGCATGGCCTGGCCGGCGGTGATGGCGCCAAAGGCGTTGACGTAGCCCTTCTTGGCTTCGCCATTGATCAGGCCCCACAGCTTTTCAGCGCCGCGCTTGGCCAGCGTGTGCTCGATGGGCAGGCTGCCGCGCAGGCGCACCACGTCGGCGGCGCTGTAGCCGCGCTTGATGCCTTTCCAGCGCGGGTTGGTGGCCCAGTCTTTTTCGAGGGCGGCGATCTGCTGTTCGCGGCTGAGTTGGGCGGTGGTGTTGGGCATGTGAAGACTCCGGTTGAAGAGAGATGAAAAGTGAAGAAACCGATCCGACCTGTGGCCGCTGGCGCGCTGGGTTGTGGCTTGACGCGGGGCCGTCGTTGGAGGCGATCATACTCTTGTATAAGACTGACAACCATTCTTATGTCTTATACAAGACAAAAATTATTTTTAATGAAATCAATGGTTTGCGTTGATGATTCCTCAATGTGGAAAACTATTTGTCATATTGAGAAATTTTTCTGCGCTGCAACAATGTATTTTTTTGCGATGTGGATGTTTATTTTCGCATTGTGGTAATTCGTGGGACGACCCAGTCGCCTGCGTCGATGACCCGTGCGTCGCCCAAACGGGTCGGGTTGTATTCGTAACAGATGCAGCGTGTTTCGCGCCTGCCGCCGCCAGGCAAGCACACCGACACGGCAATGTCGCGCTTGAAGTATTCGTTGGTCTGCTCGGGGTATACGCATTCGATCTCGTCCAGCCGCCGCTCCAGCGCGGGCTGGATGGCATAGACCTCGCCATGCACCACGCTCGCGCCGCCCAGCACCACACCGGGATAAGCGCCCAGGTCGTACAGCGTGCCAGCCACCTGGGCCGTGCCAACGAAGGCGGGCGCGGGCCGCAAGCGGGTGATGTCGTTGGCTTCACCGCGCCGCAGCGTGCCATAAACGAAAACGTGCGTGACCGGCGGCGCGCGGTCGGCGAAGGAATCGAACGGAGCGGCGGCCATCGTCATGGCGCGAGCTTAGGGCTTCGATGGGAACAACGTGTTGAGAAACTACAGCTAGTCAAAAATGGCGTCGTTGGCGCCGCGCGGCGCTCGCCTATAGTGCGCCAACTTACGCTGCCACCTGCCACCACCCCGTGACCCCCGCTGCCGCCCTGCCCCGCCCGCTGGCCTATGGCTGCCTGGCGCTGTCGATGGCGCTGGTGGGCAGCTACGTCGCCCTGTCCAAGCCGCTGGCGGCCATCTTTCCGGTGCTGCTGCTGGCGTGGCTGCGCTTTGGCATCGGCGGCGTGGCCATGCTGCACTGGCTGAAGAAGCCGCCCGGCGAGCCGCCGCTGACGCCGCGCATGCGACGCCTGCTGTTTCTCGAATCCTTCCTCGGCAACTTCCTGTTCACGCTGTGCATGATCAGCGGCGTCAAACTGACCAGCGCGGTGTCGGCCGGCGTCATCATGGCCGCCATTCCGGCCGCGGTGGCGGTGCTCAGCTGGCTGTTTTTGCGCGAGCGCGTGGCCCCGCGCGTATGGGCGGGCGTGGCCTGCGCGGTGCTTGGCATCGCGCTGGTGGCGCTATCAAGAACAGAGCTAACAACGCAGACTGCGTCAGCGCTGGCGCCGCAACATTCATCTAACCTGGCTTGGCTTGGCAACCTGCTGCTGATCGGCGCGGTGCTGTGCGAAGCCAGCTACGCGGTGATCGGCAAGGCGCTGACGGTGAGCCTGTCGCCGCGCCGCATCAGCGCGCTGATCAACCTGTGGGGTTTGCTGCTGACCACGCCCTTCGGCCTGTGGCTGGCCTGGCGCTTCGACTTCGGCGCGGTGCCCGCGTCGACCTGGGTGCTGCTGGTGTTTTACGCCCTGGCTGCCTGCATGTGGACGGTGTGGCTGTGGATGACCGGCCTGAAAAGCGTGCCCGCCGCGCAGGCCGGCGTGTTCACGGTGCTGCTGCCGGTCAGCGCCGCCGCCGTGGGTGTGGGGGTGCTGGGCGAGCGACTGAGCACGCTGCAGCTGCTGGCCTACGGCGTGGCGCTGACCGGCGTGCTGCTGGCCACGGCGCCCACGCGCGCCGTGCGGCGCGCTGGCTGATGAACCCAGGCGCGCCACGAAGCCGCGCGCCAACACCCAGAACCCCACGCCTAACGCGGCTTGCGTCAAGCGCCTGAAGCCGCCCCTGAAGTGCCGCTGCCGTGCGCCGCCTGCCCGCGGTCGCCCGCCGGCGCATGCCAGCGCGCGCGGGACTGCAAAAAAAGCAACATCACCGAGGGAAAAACCACCATTTCCCCTTGGAAGCGTGCTACTTATCCAGTAGCATCACCGTCAGCCGACCGATGCACACGCAACGTTGGCATCAGAAAACGACTTTTCCAGCAATGAGGAACAGCACCATGGCAACTGCAAAGAAAGCTCCGGCCAAAAAAGCCGCCCCGGCCAAGAAGGCAGCCCCGGCGAAAAAGGCCGCGCCGGCCAAGAAAGCCGCGTCGGCCAAGACGGCCCCGGCCAAGAAAGCCGCGCCCGCCAAAAAGCGCACCCCCAGCGCCGCCTTCATGAAGGCCATGACGCCCAGCGCCGATCTGGCCGCGGTGGTGGGCAGCAAGCCGCTGCCGCGCACCGAGGTGACCAAGAAAGTGTGGGAATACATCAAGGCCCACAAGCTGCAGGACGCGGCGAACAAGCGCAACATCAACGCCGACGCCAAGCTCAAGCCCATCTTCGGCAAGGCCCAGGTCACGATGTTCGAGATGACCAAGCTCATCAACAACCACCTGTCGTGATCGCGGGCTGAACAGCCCCTCACACCAAAGCCGGCCCGTTGAGCCGGCTTTTTTATGGACCAAATCGGTCGCTCGCGCTTGACTGGCAAGCGCAAGAAGCTATCAAAACCAAAGCAACTTCACTTGGCGGTGGCCCGATTCTCGATCGCATCCAGCGTGGTGCGGGTGGTGATGACCTGCTCGCTCAGCATGACTTCGATCAGCGTGCCCTCTTGGCGCGCCAGCGCGTCGCGCAGTGCGGGCTCGAACTGCTCGGTTCGCTCGACGCGTACGCCCGCGTAGCCATAGCTTTCGGCCAGCTTCACGAAGTCGGGGTTGACCAGCTCGGTCCCTTCCTGCCGGTGCGGGTAGTCGCGCGCCTGGTGCATGCGAATGGTGCCGTACACGCCGTTGTTGAGCAGCACGACGATGGTCCTGGCGCCGTACTGGCGCGCGGTGGCCAGCTCCTGCCCGTTCATCATGAAGTCGCCGTCACCCGCGATGGTGACCACCGTGCGCCCGGTGGTGATGGCGCACGCGATGCCCGCCGGCACCCCGTAGCCCATGGCGCCGCTGGTGGGGGCCAGCTGTGTCTTGTGGCCCTTGGCGATGCCGTGAAAGTGGAAGTAGCGGTGCGTCCAGCTGGCGAAGTTGCCCGCGCCGTTGGTGATGGCGGCGTCGGCGGGCAGCAGTTTCTGCAGCGTGCAGACGATGGCATGCATGTCGACCGGGCCGGGCAGCGGCTGCGGCTTCATGTTGGCGACGTGATCCATGTGCACGGCCTCGGTCCAGCCGCGCCACGGCTGCTCGGCCGGCGGCTGCAGCCCGGCCAGCGCGGCGGCCACGGCGGGCAGGCTGGCGCACAGGGCCAGGTCGGGCTGGTAGACGCGGCCCAGCTCTTCGGCGCTGGTGTGCACGTGAACCAGCTTCTGCGCCGGGCGCGGCACCTTCAGCAGCGTGTAGCCGCTGGTGGTCATTTCGCCCAGGCGCGGACCGATGGCCAGGATCAGGTCGGCGTCCTTGATGCGCTGGCCCAGCCGGGGGTTGATGGCGATGCCAACGTCGCCCGCGTACAGCGGGTGGTGGTTGTCGAAGGTGTCCTGAAAACGCATGGCGTTGCCGACCGGCAGATGCCAGGCTTCGGCAAAGGCCGCCAGGTCGCGCGCGGCCTCGGGCGTCCAGCCGCCACCGCCGACGATGACGAGGGGCTGCTTCGCCTCCGACAGCATCTGGCGCAGCCGCTGCATGCCCTGCGCGTCGGGCTGATACGCGGGCGGGTCCCAGCGCGGCGTGGCGCGCAGGCTGTCGGGCACGGGCTGCGTCAGCATGTCTTCGGGCAGCGCCAGCACCACGGGGCCGGGCCGGCCGTTCATGGCGGTGGCGAAAGCGCGCGCGACGTATTCAGGCAGGCGCTCGGCGCTGTCGATGCGCTCGACCAATTTGGCCATGCCGAAGGCGCCGAAGAAGGCGCCGTAGTCCACTTCCTGGAACGCTTCGCGGTCGCGCTGGTCGCTGGCCACGTCGCCGACGAACAGCACCATGGGAGTCGAATCCTGCGACGCGGTGTGCACGCCGATGCTGGCGTTGGTCGCCCCCGGCCCGCGGGTGACGAAGCACACGCCCGGCCGCCGGGTCAGCTTGCCGTGCGCCTCGGCCATGAAGGCGGCGCCGCCCTCCTGCCGGCAGATCACGAATTCGATCTCGTCGCGGTGCTGATAAAAGCCGTCCAGCGCGGCCAGATAGCTTTCGCCCGGCACGCCGAACGCATGGGTGACGCCCTGGGCCAGAAGGCATTCAACGAGAAGATGGCCGGCAATGCGTTGGGTCATATGGGCATTGTCGTCCAACCCGTTAGCGCACGTCAGCGGCCGGGCCGACACGCGGTCCTGCACGCCTCCACCACAGGTAAAACAGGCCGCTTGCGCTGACGCCATCAGCGCAGGCAGCTATATTTTTTGCGGCAAACCGATCAAGCTGGGGTGCGTTTTCCGACGCCGAGCGCCGCCACCACCGACAGCGCCAGAAACACCGCCGCGAGCATCAGCGTCAGGCTGTACAGCCCGCGGTCCATGAACACGCCGTAGATCAGCGGCGCGATGGCAAAGCCCATGTCCAGCCCCGAATACACGGTGCCATAAACGCGCCCGGTGGCGCTTTTGGGCGTGGCTTTCTTGATCATCATGTCGCGGCTGGGGCCGCCAATGCCCACCGCGAAACCGGTGGCCGCCAACACCGCCATCGATCCGAAACCGCCCAGCCAGCCGGTGCCCGCCAGCACGATCAGCAGCGCGCCGATGCCCATGGCCCAGGCCACCACGCGGTCGCTCTGGCGCGGCATGCGCGCGGCCACGAAGCCGCCGATGAACATGCCTAAAGCGCCGCACAGCATGTAGGCGGTAATCATGGTCGTCGCCGCCTCGAAGCTGACGCCGTGCATGGCCTGCATGATGGGCGAGGCGAAGTTCTGCACCACCGCCAGCGTCATGGTCGACAGCAGGAAGAACGAGAAGCACCACCACACCACCGGCAGCTTCAGGAAGGCCGTGCCGCTGCCCTGTGCCGCATCGGCCGCGTGGTGCACGACCTCGGTGCGCAGCGCGCTGCGGTTCAGCACCAGCACCGCCAGGATGCCCGCGTACAGCGCCGCCGCCGCCAGGTAACCGGCGCGCCAGCCGTGCGACGCGGTGAAGAACAGCAGGAACACCGGCGTCAGCGCCCAGCCCAGGTTGCCGCTCAGCCCGTGCGCGCTGAAGGCGTAGCCCAGCCGGCGCGTCGACACGCGCTGGTTGAGGATGGAAAAGTCCACCGGATGAAACGGCGCGTTGCCCAGCCCGGCAAACACCGCCACCCCCATCAGCCCGGCGTAACTGTGCGCAAAATAGCCCGACAGACAGGCGCAGATGAAGCACACGAAGGAGCCGAACAGCACCGGCCTCGCCCCCACCTTGTCGACCACGAAACCCGACAGCGCCTGCCCCGTGCCCGAGATAATGAAAAACATCGTCATCAGAAAGCCCAGCTGCGAGAACGACAGCCCGAACTCCTTGGCGAAGATCGGAAACAGCGGCGGCAGCAGCAGGTGCGAAAAGTGCGAACTGGCGTGCGCCAGGCCGACCAGGCCAATGATCCGGGCGTCCTGCGACAGCGGCACTTCAGGCGCTGGGGCGGGGACGGCAGGCGTGGCGCGCGCGGCGGCGGTGTTCATGGCGGGCGGCAAATACGAAAGGCGATGCGCCCGATTGTTGGGCGAGTCGGGCCGGGGCTACACTTGCTGAAAATCGATTGATCGACAAACATCGTCGAATTCAAGCCAAAACCGTCGTGTCCGACCCGCGCCCCCACGCACCGCCCCGCCCTCGCCCGCCGCGCACCATGCCGGCCTGGATGTCGGGCGACCAGGGTCGCTATCGCCCCACGCCCGAGCGTCCCTTGCGCGGCAAGGAGGCGCGCGCCATGCAGCCCGACGCGCATTTCGAGCTGCACCGCCACGCCTGGGCGCAGGTCGCCTACTGCGCCAGCGGCGTGATCCAGGTCAACGTGCAGGACGCGCCGCAGGGCCATGAAGTGACTTACCGCGTGCCGCCCTCGCGCGCCGTGTGGATCGCCCCGGGTGCGCTGCACAGCGTGACGGTGCTGGAGCTGGCCGAGCTGCACACGCTCTACATGGACGCCAGCGTGGTGCCGGCCGGCTGGCAGCGCAGCCGCGCCATGGCGGTGTCGCCGCTGCTGCGCGAATTGCTGCTGGCGCTGGAACACGCTGAAGCCGGCGAACGCGAACAACGACTGGCGGCCTTGGCATTGCTTGAAATCGCCGATGCGCAGGTGCAGACCCTGGGCGTGCCACTGCCGCGCGCCGACGGCGGCGACAAGCGCCTGCGCGCGCTGTGCGAAGCGGTGATCCAGTCGCCCGCCGAACGCGGCACGCTGGCCGACTGGGCGCGCGCCGTGGGCGCCAGCGAACGCACCGCCGCGCGCCTGTTCCGCGACGAGCTGGGCACCAGCTACCAGCACTGGCGCCAGCAGGCGGTGCTGGCCCATGCGCTGCCGCTGCTGGCGCGCGGCACCCCCGTCGGCCAGGTGGCCGCCGCCTGCGGCTACGCCAGCGAAAGCGCGTTCAGCGCCATGTTCCGCGCCGCGCTCGGCCAGTCACCCAGCAGCTTTCGCGCGCGCGGGGCGTGATGCACGCGTGGGCGGCGTTGAGGCGGCCTTAAGGCAACGCTGAACAAGCCCCTCGCGGCGCTGGCATCTGTGGATTTGGGCGGTCTGCGGCGTTGCAAATCCTCGCCATAGCCCACGCTATGGCTGCGGTTTGCGCCTTGCAGCCCATCCCAAACCACCGCGCCAGCCTCCGCGGCGACTCATTCAGCGTCGCCTTAATGCTGGCTTCAGGCTGAGCGTTCACAGTGCAGGCGTGGGTGCCACCGGCGCCCGCACCAACGAGGAGCACCCTATGAGAAAAATGGGCATCGCGCTGCTGATGCTGGGCGCGGCCACCACGGCATGGGCGCAAGCCGCCAAGGTGGGACAACCGGGACGGCTGCTGGCCTCCAACTGCTTTCAATGCCACGGCACCGACGGCAAGGGGCCAGGATTCGAGCGCCTGGCGGGCGGATCGGCCAGCGAGATTTACAACGAGATGAAGAAATTCCAGGCCGGCAAGGAAGGCAACAGCATCATGGCCAAGCACGCCATGGGCTACACCGACGCGCAGCTGCAGGCCCTGGCCGCCTGGCTGGCCAGCCAACGCTGAGCACGAGGGAGAACACACCATGGACAGACGACAATTTCTGCGCCACGCCTCGTTGAGCGCGATGGCCAGCGGCACCCTGTTGGCGGCGTGTGGCGGTGGCAGCGGCAGCACCACGCCGACACCCGCACCCACCCCGGACCCCACGCCCACGCCACCCGTACCGACGCCCACGCCGTCCGCCAAGTCCCGCGTCATCGTCGTCGGCGGCGGCATGGCCGGCGCCACGGTGGCCAAGTACCTGCGCCTGTGGGGCGACGCCATCGACGTCACGCTGGTCGAACGCAGCGCCAGCTACACCTCCAACATCCTCAGCAGCCTGGTGCTGACGGGCCAGCGCAGCATCGGCAGCCTGGCCTACGGCTACGACAAGCTCAAGGCCAACTACGGCGTGAACGTCGTGCTGGGCGACGTGCTGGCCATCGACCCGGTGGGCGTGAAGGTGACGCTGGCCGGCGGGCAGACGCTGACGGCCGACCGCATCGTGCTCGCGCCCGGCATCGACTTTGACCTGCCGCCGGGCCTGGCCGACTTCAACCGCATGCCGCACGCCTGGAAGGCCGGCGCGCAGACCACGCTGCTGGCCGACCAGCTCAAGGCCATGCCGGCGGGCGGCACCGCCATCCTGACCATTCCCAAGACGCCCTACCGCTGCCCGCCCGGCCCGTACGAACGCGCCTGCCTGCTGGCCGACTGGCTGCGCGTGAACAAGCCGCGCAGCAAGCTGATCGTGCTGGATGCCAACCCCGACATCGTGGCCGAGCGCGACAACTTCATGAACGCCTTTCTGGGCCTGCACGGCGGCGTGATCGAGTACCACAACAACGCCGAGGTGCTGCAGGCCGACGCGGCGGGCATGAACCTGGTCACGGCTGGCGGCACGTTTCACGGCGACGTCATCAACCTCATCCCGCGCCAGCGCGCCGGCGCGCTGCTGGCCACCGCCGGCCTGGCCAACGCCACCGAGGGCCGCTTCGGCGCCGTCGATGTGCTGAGCTACGCCAGCACCGTGGCCGGCGCAGGCAAGGTGCACATCATTGGCGACGCCAGCGCCACCACGCAGCCCAAGGCGGGCCACATCGCCAACCAGGAAGCCAAGGTGTGCGCCGACGCCATCGCCCGCCTGCTGGCCGGCGGCCAGCCCGACCCGGCGCCGGTGACCAACTCGTCGTGCTACTCCACCATCACCATGTCGCAGGCGTCGTGGCTGCACGCCGTGTTTCAGTACGACGCCGCGGCCGGCGCCATGGCGGCCGTGCCGGCGGCGACGGGCGCTTCGGCCGGCTGGAACGCGGACGACTTCAAGGACATGAACACCTGGTTCAACGCCTTGATGGCCGACAGCTTTGCCTGAACCTGCGCACCGGGCCGCCGAAAGTGGGCGGCCTGCGGGGCGGCGAATGCGCCGTCCCTGCACCACGGTTTGAAGAAAAATCGGCCCCCAGCGCTTTCCAGACAAGCGCGAACAGCTATCAAAAACTGAGCTACAGCAGCCGCCGAATCAGCGCCATCACGCGGTCAAAGCGCGGGCCATAGGGCGGGTACAGCAGCGATCCCGCCGCCCAGCGCGATTGCACGAACACCGCCTTCTGGTGCGTGAAGCGCAGAAACCCCGTTTCGCCGTGGTACGCACCCCAGCCGCTGGCGCCCACGCCGCCAAAAGGCAGGCCGTCGTGGGCGATGTGCATCAGCGTGTCGTTCACCGTGACGCCGCCGCTGACGGTGCCGTTCAGCACCCGGTCGCGCGCCGCGCGGTCGTCGCCAAACCAGTACAGCGCCAGTGGGCGCGGGCCGGCGTTGATGTGGGCGATGGCGTCATCCGGCCCGTCGCACGGCAGCACGGGCAGCAGGGGGCCGAAAATTTCGTCCTGCAGCAGCCGCATCGGCGCCGCGGCGCCGTAAACCAGCATGGGCCGCAGCTGGCGCGCGGCGCCCGCGGCGGGCGCCACTGGCGGCCCCACGTCCTCGATCCGCGCGCCCCCGGCGCGAGCCTCGTCCAGCAGACCCACCAAGCGCGCGTGCTGCCGGTCGCTGACGATAGCGGCGTAGTCGGCGTTGCCCTCTATGCGCGGAAAAAGCCGCGCCACGGCGCTGCGATAGGCGGCGGTGAACTCGGCCTCGCGCCCGCGCGGCAGCAGCACGTAGTCGGGCGCGATGCAGGTCTGGCCGCCGTTCAGCAACTTGCCATGCGCGATCTTCAGCGCGGCTTGGCCGAGATCGCGGCATGATCTGTCGACGATGCAGGGCGACTTGCCGCCCAGCTCCAGCGTGGTCGGCGTCAGGTTGCCCGCCGCGGCCGCGGCCACCTTGCGGCCGACGGCCGTGGAGCCGGTAAAGAACAGGTGGTCAAACGGCAGCGCCGCGAATTCGGCCGCCATATCGGCGCCGCCCAGTACCACGGTGAATTCATCGGGCGCAAAGTAGCGCGCCACCAGCTCTGCCAAAAGCGCCGAAGTGCGCTCGGTGATTTCGCTCGGCTTCAGCATCACCCGGTTGCCTGCGGCCAGTGCGGTGGCGGCGGGGCCCAGGGTCAGTTGCAACGGGTAGTTCCAGGGCCCGATGATGCCGACCACGCCGAGCGGCTGGCGCTCGACATGCGCCCGCGCCGGCTGCAGGTACAGCGGCGTACGCACCCGTTGCCGGCGGCTCCAGCGCCCCATGTTGCGGCGCAGGTTGGACAGGAGGCTGGCCAGTACCAGTCCGTCGGCCACTTGGGTCAGGCGCTCGCCGCGCAGGCCAAAGTCCTCGCCCACGGCCTGGGCCAGCGCGCGCTCGTGGGTTTGCCACAGCGCGGCCACGCGGCGCAAGCGGTCGCGCCGCAGCGCCAATGGCGCATCGGGCTGGCGCCGGCTCTCGTCGTGCTGGCGCTCGAACAGTTCGACCAGGCCGGCACTGGCGGCCGCGGCGGCGGGGGCATGGGGGTTGGCTTTCATGGCACTGCTTTTTGACCCTTAGAGCGTCGATTGGATGGTGATCACTGGCCCTGCGCTGCACCTGTTGGCGTTGCTGACCCGGCGCCCTGTCGGCGCTCCGGCTCGTTTCAGCGGAACGGTCAGCGTCGGGCAGTTCAGCCACGCGCGTGGGCGTTGCAAGCATTGTGGCGCAAGGGTTTTGACACGGTGCGCACGAAGGCTGGCATCGATCGCCGACCGCGCCCCGGACGGTCGGCACAGGGCAGCGCGAGTCGCCCGAACAATACCCAAAGGGTATTTAACGGGATGGCAATGGTATTGGACGGTAATCCAGCGCATCCATACCATCTTTGCATGAACCACGGTTCCGCGGCCTGCGCCTTCAAGGGTGACCACCAGAGCGGCCAGGCGGGGCGCCGCCCACCTCTACCCCCAGGAAGCAAGCATGCCATTTGCACAGGTAATCATGATCGAGGGACGCACCGAGGCCCAGAAGCGGGCCGTGATCGAGAAGGTCAGCAACGCGCTGGTAGAGGCGACCGGCGCGCCGAGGGAAGCGATTCGCGTCTGGATCCAGGAAGTACCCAAGACCAACTGGGGCATCGCGGGACAGACCGCCAAGGACCTGGGGCGATGAGCGCATCCATCGCCCACGCCCCGGCCGTTGAGCGCCCTCGGCGATAGCGGCCGCAAACCTTCCCCAACCCCCGCCTCTGGAGACAAATTTCATGATCCCCCATCACCCACCCCTCCGTCGCCGGCAGGCTCTCATCCAGGGTGCCACACTGCTGACTGCGGCCGCGCTACTGTCTCCGCAGATGGCGCTGGCCCAAGCCTGGCCATCCAAGCCGATCCGCGTGCTGGTTCCCTATTCGACGGGCACCCCGCCCGACATTTCGTCCCGCCTGGTGGCCATGCACCTGACCAAGGCGCTCGGGCAACCCGTCTATATCGAAAACAAGCCCGGCGCCATCGGCCTGGTGGCCCTGAAGGAGCTGCTGCGCCAGCCCGCCGATGGCAGCACCTTGCTGTGCATGGTGATGCCGCTGGTCACCACGCCGGCACTGCTGCCCACGCAGGCGGTCGATCTTCAAAAGGAGCTGCAACCGATCGCGCAGGTGGACACCGCACCGACGGTGCTGGTGGTCAACAACGATCTGCCCGTCAAGTCCGCGCGCGAGTTGATCGAGCTGATGAAGACGAGGCCCAACTCACTCAACTTCGGCTCGGGCGGCAACGGCACGCCAGCGCACCTGACCGGTGAGCTGTTCAAACAATTGCACAAGGTGACGGCGACGCACGTGCCCTACGCCCAGTTCTCGCAAGTTGCGCCCGACCTGATGGGCGGCCGCCTGCAATTCATGTTTCTCACCAGCAGCGTGGCGGTGCCGCTCGTGACCAGTGGCAAGCTTAGAGCCATCGGCATTGCCGCCGGCAAGCGCCTGGCGGCACTGCCGGACGTGCCAACCCTGTCCGAACAGGGGCTGGGTGAGTTCGACTCCAGCAACTGGACCGGCCTGGCGGCCCGCGCAGGCACTTCGCCGGACATCATCGCCCGGCTCAACAAGGAAGTGACCGCGATACTGGCCAAGCCCGAGGTGATTGCGCAACTAAAGGATCAGGGCATGATCCCGGTGCCTGGCACGCCGCAGCAGTTTGCCCAGTACATCGCCAGTGAAAGCAAGCGCTGGACCGAGGTCATCCGCAAGGCCGAACTGATAGCGCAGTAGCCCGCAGCCGGCCGGTCCCGCGCCGGCCGCTTCGTCAACACTCCCGATTGCCAAGGCCATGACTCGCCCGGTCAATTTCGTCTTCATCCTCGCCGACGACCTCGGCTATGCCGACCTGGGCTGCTATGGCGGGCGGGCGCCCGTGTCGCCCCACATCGACCGCATGGCCGAGCAGGGCATGCGTTTCGTCAACGGCTACGCCAACTCGCCGGTGTGCTCGCCCACGCGCTTCGCGCTGATCACCGGTCGCTACCAGTACCGGTTGCGCGGCGCCGCCGACGAGCCGCTGCATGGCCCGAATGCCGCCCTGCCCACGCACGGCTTGCCGCCGTCCCACCCCACGCTGCCCTCGCTGCTGCAGGCCGCCGGCTACAAAACCGCGCTGATCGGCAAGTGGCACCTGGGCGCGGCGCCGCACTTTGGCCCCCAGCTCAGCGGCTATGACGAGCACTTCGGCCTGATGTCGGGCGGCGTGGACTACTTCACCCACACCGCACCCAACGGCCAGAAGGATCTCTGGCGCAACGGCTCGCCCGCCGAAGCCACCGGCTATCTCACCGACCTGCTGTCGAGCGAGGCCGTGGGCTTCGTCGAGCGGCGCGCGCGCGACCGCCAGCCGTTCCTGCTCAGCCTGCATTACACGGCGCCGCACTGGCCCTGGGAAACCCGTGACGACCGGGAACTGGCCCAATCGCTCATCGGGCGCATCTTTCACCTCGATGGCGGGTCGGTGCAGGCGTACCAGCGCATGATCCACCACATGGACGAAGGCATTGGCCGCCTGCTGCAGGCACTGGATCAGCACGGGCTGGACCAGGACACCGTCGTCGTCTTCACCAGCGACAACGGCGGCGAGCGCTTCAGCGACAACTGGCCGCTGGTGGGCGGCAAGATGGACCTGACCGAGGGGGGTATTCGCGTGCCCTACGTGGTGCGCGCGCCCGGTCGCATACCCGCCGGCGCCATCGGCCATCAATTGATCATGACCATGGACTGGGCGCCGACCTTTCTGGAAGCGGCGGGCGTGGCGCAGCATCCGGACTACCCGATGGATGGACGCTCGCTGTGGCCCATTCTGCGCCAGCCGCATGCCGCGCTGGAGCGCGATTTGTTCTGGCGCATGAAGCACCGCGGCCAGCAAGCCGCCCGGTCGGGTCCATGGAAGTACCTGGCCGTGGACGGGCACGAATACCTGTTCAACCTCGACGCCGACGCGCGCGAACGCGCGAACCAGCGTCATCGCGCGCCGGAACGATTCGACGCCATGAAGCAGCGCTACGCCCAATGGCAAGCCACCATGCCGCCGATACCGGCCGACGCGATGGTCACCCTGCCCTACTCGAAGGCGGATATGCCCTGAAAACCACATCGCCCCGTGCCATCAGGGGCGACCCATAATGCCGAGCGTTCATAGCCACCCGCGCGAGGCACCGTGGAACTGCGTCAGCTCCGTTATTTCGAGGCCGTGGCCACGACCTTGAACTTCACCCGCGCAGCGGAACAACTGCACATCGCACAACCGCCGCTGTCGCGGCAAATCCAACAACTCGAAAGCGAGCTCGGCGTGGTCCTGATCGACCGTTCGACACGGCCGCTGAAGCTGACGCGCGCGGGCGCTTTCTTCTACGAGCAGGCGGTGCAGATCCTCGGGCGCGTGCACGAATTGAAGGCGGCCACCCAGCGGGTGGGCATGGGCCAGCGGCGCTGGATCGGGGTGGGTTTTGTGCCCTCCATGCTCTACGGCGCCCTGCCCACGGTCATCCACACCTACATGGCGCAGCATCCCGACATCGATGTGCGGTTGTCCGAACTGACATCGCTGCAGCAGGTGGATGCCCTGCTGGCAGGGCGCATAGACATCGGGTTTGGCCGCGTGGCCATCGACCATGACGGCCTTGAGAACACGCTGGTGACGGAGGAGCCGATGGTCGCCGTACTGCCCATCGGCAGCCCATTGGTTAGCCAACGCGTCGTGACCTTGAAGTCACTCGCCCAGCAGACGGTGGTGCTGTACCCGGCGCAACCGCGTCCCAGTTTTGCCGACCAGGTGATCGGGCATTTCAGGGTGCGCGGCCTTTCCATCGACCGCACCTTTGAAACCAACGGCCTGCAGACGGCCATCGGCCTGGTGGCGGCGGGCATTGGCGTCTCGCTGGTGCCCAGTTCGGTGCAGCGACTGCAGCGCGACGACGTCATCTACCGCAGCATCGACGACGCTGGACTGGTCTCGCCCATGCTGATGACCACCCGCGCCAAGGATCCGTCGGCCGACCTGGCCACCTTTTGCGATCTGGTACGGCACACGATCACGCCTCCGCCTGGGGCAAAGGCGCCCGCCACCAGCCGGGCCGGCACCAACCGCCGCCGCTGACCCGGCTTCTGGCAGTCAATGCCACGGCCAGAGCAAGCGCAGTGCAAGGTCAGAGCGGCGCGGCATCGAACTGAAACACCCCCGGGTCCTTGATCGGGTCCACGCTGACGTCGATGGTGGAATGGGGCGCGAACTGGCCTTCCAGCAGCAGCTTGGACAACGGGTTTTCAATGCGTTGCTGGATCGCGCGCTTCAGCGGTCGGGCGCCGAACACCGGATCGAAGCCGACCTTGGCCAACTCGTCCAGCGCCTGGTCCGACACCTGCAGGCGCAGGTCCAGCTTGGCCAGCCGGTGGGACAGCACGCCCAGCTGAATCTTCGCGATGGCGCCGATCTGCTTGGCGTCCAGGCCGTGAAAGACGACGATCTCGTCGATGCGGTTCAGAAACTCAGGCCGGAAGTGGTTCTTCAGCTCGCCGAACACCGCGTCCTTGACCTCTTCGTACGGCTGCCCCGCCATGCTCTGGATCATCGGCGAGCCGATGTTGCTGGTCATGATGATGACGGTGTTCTTGAAGTCCACCGTGCGGCCCTGGCCGTCGGTCAGGCGGCCATCGTCCAGCACCTGCAGCAGCACGTTGAACACGTCCGGGTGCGCCTTCTCGATCTCGTCGAACAGGATCACGCTGTAGGGCTTGCGGCGCACGGCCTCGGTCAGGTAGCCGCCTTCGTCGTAGCCCACGTAGCCGGGCGGCGCGCCGATCAGGCGGGCCACGCTGTGCTTTTCCATGAACTCGCTCATGTCGATGCGCACCATGTGCTCTTCGCTGTCGAACAAAAAGCCCGCCAGCGCCTTGGTCAGCTCGGTCTTGCCCACGCCCGTGGGGCCAAGGAACAAGAAGCTGCCCAGCGGCCGGTTGGGGTCTGACAGGCCCGAGCGCGAGCGCCGGATGGCGTTGGCCACGGCCGAAATCGCCTCGTCCTGGCCCACCACGCGTTGGTGCAGCGCGTCTTCCATCCGCAGCAGCTTGTCGCGCTCGCCCTGCATCATCTTGCTGACGGGAATGCCGGTGGCGCGGCTGACGACTTCGGCGATCTCCTCGGCACCCACCTGCGTGCGCAGCAGTTGCGGCGCGGCCTGCTCGCGTTGGCCTTCACTGGCCTGCGCTTCTTTCAATTGCTTTTCCAGCGCGGGCAGCTTGCCGTATTGCAGCTCGGCCACCTGGTTGAAGTCGCCCTTGCGGGTGGCTTCCTGGATCTGGAACTTGATCTGGTCAATGTCCTTGCGCAACTGCTCACTGCCCTGCGCATTGGCCTTTTCGGCCTTCCAGATTTCGTCGAGGTCAGCGTACTCTTTTTCCAGCTTGCCCAGGTCTTCCTCGATCAGCGCCAGGCGCTTTTGCGAGGCCTCGTCCTTCTCGCGCTTGACCGCCTCGCGCTCGATCTTCAGCTGGATCATGCGGCGGTCGAGCTTGTCCATCACCTCGGGCTTGGAGTCGATCTCGATCTTGATCTTGGCCGCCGCCTCGTCGATCAAATCAATCGCCTTGTCGGGCAAAAAGCGGTCGGTGATGTAGCGCGCCGACAGCTCGGCCGCGGCGACGATGGCCGGGTCGGTAATGTCCACGCCGTGGTGCACTTCGTATTTCTCTTGCAGGCCGCGCAGGATCGCGATGGTGTCTTCCACGCTCGGCTCGCCGACCAGCACTTTCTGAAAGCGCCGCTCCAGCGCCGCGTCTTTTTCGATGTATTTACGGTATTCGTCCAGCGTGGTGGCGCCGATGCAGTGCAGCTCGCCGCGTGCGAGGGCAGGCTTGAGCATGTTGCCGGCGTCGATGGCGCCTTCGGCCTTGCCGGCGCCCACCATGGTGTGCAGCTCGTCGATGAACAGGATGATGCGGCCCTCTTCGTGCGCCACTTCCTTCAGCACGGCCTTCAGGCGCTCTTCAAACTCGCCGCGGTACTTGGCGCCGGCCAACAGGCCCGCCATGTCGAGCGACAGCACCTGCTTGTCGCGCAAAGTGTCGGGCACCTCGCCGGCCACGATGCGCTGCGCCAAGCCTTCGACGATGGCGGTCTTGCCCACGCCCGGCTCGCCGATCAGCACCGGGTTGTTCTTGCTGCGGCGCTGCAGCACCTGGATGGCGCGGCGGATTTCGTCGTCGCGGCCGATCACCGGGTCAAGCTTGCCTTGCTGAGCGCGCTCGGTCAGGTCGAGCGTGTATTTCTTCAGCGCCTCGCGCTGGCTCTCACCTTCGGCGGAATCCATGGTTTGCCCTCCTCGTACGGCGTCAATCGCGGCTTCCAGCGCGCTGCGCTGCAGGCCGGCTTCTGCGGCAATGCGGCCGGCCTCGCCCTTGGCGTCGGCCAGCGCCAGCAAGAACAGTTCGGCGGCGATGAACTGGTCGCCGCGCTTGATGGCTTCTTTTTCGGTCGCTTGCAGCAGTTTGGTCAGGTCGGGGCCGACGGTGACCTGCTCCTGCCCCTGCACGCTGGGCAGGCGCTTGATGGCGGCCTCAGCTTCTTGCGAGAGCCTGGCCACATTGACACCCGCGCGCTGCAGCAGCGCCTTGGGGCCTTCGGCCTGCCGCAGCATGGCGGCCAGCAGGTGCACGGGTTCGATGTAGGCGTTGTCGTTGCCCAGGGCCAGCGACTGGGCATCGCCCAGGGCTTCCTGGAATTTGGTGGTGAGTTTGTCGAGACGCATGAAGAAAACCTCCGAATTGCTGCTTCAGATGGGGTGTTTTCACAAGGAATCAAGGGGTTTTGCGGCCGGCTGCCATGGCGCGGCGCCGTCCCCGTTCGCACATCATAAAGGGCCTCCACCGCAGGCGGGGCAACCGCTGTTAGCTACAAACTAAATAGCATTCTTTAATGAACAGACGTGGGCTGCCCGGGGGTGCATGGCCCGTGGCGGCGGCGAAAGTCGGCTGGCAGTTCGGGCCACCCCTGGGCGAACAGGCCCCGTCCGGCCCAGCGCGCCTGTGCCTCGGCGCGCCAGTACTTGCCCAGGCGCGCGCCCCAGCCATCGGTCCAGGCCCAGCCTTCGGCCACCATGTGCTCGCCCAGGTCGATGTCGCCGTCCAGCCGCACCACCGACGCGATGGCGCGGCCGTAGCGGTCGCGCGCCCACACGGTGACGCGCACGCGCTGGTTCAACGCCAGCGCCTGCAGCGCCTGGCGCGACTCGGCTCCATAGACCTGGCAGATTTCGGGCGCATCCACACCGTCAATGCGCAGGCGCACGCGGTTGCCGCCGCCTTCGGGCCACACCCAGATCGAATCGCCATCGACCACGTAGCTCACACGGGCCAGCCAGGGCACGCCAGTCTGGGGGCCAGCGCCGTCCTGCGCCGCCGCGGGCAGCGCCAGCCACAGCCCGGCCAGTGCCACGCACCGCACCGCCAGCGCGCGCGCCGTCACGCGTTGGCCGCCTGAATGCCCCAGCGCGCCAGCGCCGCGTCGTCGCTCACCCGCGCGTCCACCCAGCGCGCGCCTTCGGGCGTTTGCTCTTTCTTCCAGAACGGCGCCTGGGTCTTGAGGTAGTCCATCAGGAATTCGCAGGCCTGGAAGCTCTCGCCCCGGTGCGGGGACGTCACGGCCACCAACACGATCTGATCCTGCGGCTGCAGCAGGCCGACGCGGTGGATGACGCGCACGCCGAGCACGTCGAACCGGCGTAGCGCCTCGTCGATCATGGCCTCGATGGCTTTCTCGGTCATGCCGGGGTAGTGCTCCAGCTCCATGCTGCTGACCGTGGCGCCGTCGCGATGCGCCGCCGGGTCGCTCCGAGCAGCGTCACCTCCGTCGGGGTGCGGCGACCCCTGCGCAGCGGCGAGCGTGGGAGGCCAGTTTCTGTCGCGCACCGTGCCGACAAAGGCGCAAACCGCGCCCACGCGCGCATCACCAGCGCGCAGCGCGGCCACCTCGGCGCTCAAATCGAAGTCGTGTGGCTGAATCGAAACACGGGGCAGACTCATGCGCGCATTTTGCATCGGGCCGCGCCGTGCGCCGCTACACTGGCCGGATGCCTTTGCACGCCCTGCCCTGCCCCTTGCCGCGCTTTGCGGCTGGCCGTGCTGCCGCGTGCACCGCGCCCAAATCGAAAGCACCCCAGCGCATCTGACCGGCGCTGCGGCAGCCGTCGTCAGGTGGGCGACGGCGGGCTACCCGGGTTCTTCGGCAGCTTTTCAGTCCGCGCACATCCGACTTCGGCCTCACCCTTGCGGTCATGGCCTTGTCCCGGAAAGGATGTTTCGCGTGAACCCCATCTCAACCCCTGCTTGCCCGCCCGACTTCTCGGGCTTGTGGATTCCTCTCATCACACCCTTTGCGGACGGCGGGGTGGACCATGCGGCGCTGGCCCGCTTGACGGCGCACCTGGCAGCCACCGGTATCCGCGGCTTCGTCGTCTGCGGCTCGACGGGCGAGGCGGCGGCGCTCTCGAAAGAAGAGCAGCTGGCCTGCCTGCGCACGGTGGCCGAGCACGCCGCCGGCCTGCCCTTGGTGATGGGCGTGAGCGGCTGCCATCTGCCCGACACGCGCGACTGGGTGCGGCGGCTGAACCTGCCGGACAGCCCCGCATTGGCCGGCCTGCTGGTCGCGGCGCCCCACTACGTGCGCCCGGCGCAACCGGGCATCTGCCACTGGTTCAACGAACTGGCCGACGCCAGTGCGGCGCCGCTCATCGTGTACGACATTCCGTATCGCACCGGCGCCGTGATGGCGCGGGACACGCTGCTGGCGCTGGCCGCTCATCCCAACATCCGCGCCGTGAAGGACTGCGGCGGCGATGCCGGCAAGACGCTGGCGCTGATCGGTGACGGGCGGCTGCAGGTGTTGGCGGGTGAAGACCTGCAGATTTTCAGCACCGTGGCTCAGGGCGGGGCCGGCGCCATTGCTGCGTCGGCGCACGTGCACACGCGGCGCTTCGTGGCGCTGCTGGCCGCGCTGGCATCGGGTGATCTGGAGCGGGCGCGCGCGGGCTGGCTGCCGCTGGTGCCGATGGTGCAAGCGCTTTTCGCCGAACCGAACCCCGGTCCATTGAAAGCGCTGCTGGCGATGCAGGGCTGGTGCACTGGCGATTTGCGGCTGCCGATGACGGCGGCCAGCGATGCCGCAGTCCGATGCCTGTGGGCAAGCAGCGACGCCGTTGCCACGGCGTAGGCGCCGGGGCGGTGCGCCCAGGCCAGGCCGGTTGCCGCTGCGTCAGCCGCCCGTGACGGGCGGAAAAAACGCCACTTCGGCGCCGGCAGGCAGCGCGGCGGATTCGTCGCACATGTCCTGGTCGAGCGCCACGCGCACGGCGCGGCCCCGCGCCAGCACCTGGCCATGCGCGCCGCCGCGGGCGATCAATTCGTCGCGCAGCGCGGCCAGCGTGGGCGCGCTGGTGCTGACCTGCTCGCTGCCACAGCCCAGCGCCTCGCGGATGGAAGCGAAATAACGCACCGTGACCTGCTTCATGCCAGCAACTCCGCCAAGGGAATGAAGCGCACCGTGTCGCCGCGCGCAATCGTGGCGCCGGCGGGGTGATCGATCAGCCCGTCGGCCCAATGCGCCGACGTCAGCACGCCGGAACTCTGGTTGGTGAACAAATCCAGCCCGCCTTGCCCATTGCGGCGGGCGCGCAGAAATTCGCGCCGCTTGTCGGCCTTGGGCAGATCGAAATCGGCTCGCAGCGCCAGCGCCGGCACGTCGAGCCGCGCGGCGCCCAGCAGCTTCAGCAAGAACGGCCGCACCAGCAGCAAGAAGGTGACAAAGCTCGACACCGGATTGCCCGGCAGGCCCATGAAGTGCGCCGCGCCACCCTGCCCGCCCGCGGCGCGCCGAATCTGACCGTACGCAAACGGCTTGCCGGGTTTCATCGCGATCTGCCACAGATCGAGCGTACCGAGCTGTTCGACGGCGGGCTTGATGTGGTCTTCTTCGCCCACCGACACGCCGCCGCTGGTCAAAATGAGGTCGTGCCCTTCTGCCGCCGACCGCAGCGCGGCCAGGGTGGCGTCGCGCCGGTCGGGCACGATACCCAGGTCTGTGACCGCGCAGCCCAGCCGCAGCAGCAGCGCGCGCAGAAAAAAGCGATTGCTGTTGTAGATGGCGCCGGGCGCCATTTGCGCGGGCGGCACTTCGCCGGGCATGACCAGCTCGTCGCCGGTGGAGAACAACGCCACGCGCGGGCGTGCCGCCACGCACAGCTCGGCCAGGCCGATTCCGGCCGCCAGCCCCATGCTGGCGGGCGCAAGACGCTCACCTTTTTGAAGCACCACGGCGCCGCGCGTGACGTCCTCGCCAGCGGCGCGCACCCATTGCCCTGGCGCGGGCACGGCGGCAAAGCGCACGCGCGCGCCGCCCTCCAGCGGCTCGGCGTCTTCCTGCATGACCACGCTGTCGGCGCCTTGCGGCAGGGGCGCGCCGGTGAAGATGCGGGCGGCGCTGCCCGGCGCCAGCGGCGTGCCGAACTGGCCAGCAGCAATGCGCTGCGACACCGGCAGCTCGATGCCGGCATGGACAAGGTCGGCCGAGCGCACCGCGTAGCCGTCCATCGAAGAGTTGTCGTGCGGCGGCACCTGCAGGGCCGACACCACGTCCTGCGCCAGCACGCGGCCATCGGCGTCAAAGGTGCTGACCTGTTCGGCGCGGCCCAGCGGCGCGGCGTGCGCCAGCAGGCGCTGCAACGCCTCGTCGAGCGGCATCAGGGGCGGGCGGCGTGGGGCATCAGACATGGTGAGCGGCGTGTCGGTCGGGGTCGTAGTCAAAGCGCTGGCCATGGTCGACCAGCCACTGCGCAACCGCCTCCGCGTCGTTCAGATTCAGCACGGGACGCAGGGTGGCCTCGGGCAGGCGGTCGGGCGAATCGGTGGCGATGGCGACGATGAACTCGTCGTGCGGGTAGCGCGCGTCCTTGCCGGCATCCGCGCGCCAGACCTCGATCTTGTGCAAATCGCTGTCCTTGAAGCCTTCCACCAGCACCCAGTCCACGCCGTCGTACAACTCGGCGATCAGGTGGTGTACCGACAGCTGGCTTTCGCGCTCGAATTCGCGCATCAGTGCCAGGCGGTTGCGCGACGCAACGACCACCTCGAACGCGCCCGCCTCGCGGTGACGGAAGGTGTCCTTGCCGACGTGGTCAATGTCGAACTTGTGGTGCGCGTGCTTGGCCACCGACACCCGCAGCCCGCGCCGCCGCAGCGCGGGAATCACGCGCTCCAGCAGCTGCGTCTTGCCCGACCCCGAAAAACCCGCGAACCCGACCACCTTCATGCGAACTGCACCACACTACGATAACAATAGCAAGCTATCAAACAAGGATAAGCGCAAGCGCCCCGTTTTACGCACATTGCTGCGCCACAAAGGCCTTGACGGCCTGCGCGTCGGCCGGCATCACGCGCACGCGGCGCGGCAGCTTTTCGATGCCGTCAAAACGCGGCGGCCGATCAGGGTCGCGCCCCAGCGCCTCGCGGATGGTGGCGGCAAACTTGATGGGCAACGCGGTTTCCAGCACGACCATCGGCACGCCCGGGCGCAGATGTGCGCGCGCCACCTTCACGCCGTCGGCGGTGTGGGTATCAATCATCACGCCGTGCTGTTCAAACACGTCGCGGATGGTGGCCAGGCGGTCGGCGTGCGTGCTCTTGCCGCTCACGAAACCGTAGCGCTCGCGCGTCTGGCCGAAGGCGGGGTCGGCGCTCAGGTCGAACCGGCCGCTGCTTGCCAGTGCATCGTGAAACAGCAACCGCGTGCGCGCGCCGTCGCGGCCGAGCAGGTCGAACACGAAGCGCTCGAAGTTGCTGGCCTTGCTGATGTCCATCGACGGGCTGCTGGTCTCGTGCGTGTCGGCGCTGCCGCGCACGCGGTAGACGCCGGTGCGGAAAAACTCGTCGAGCACGTCGTTTTCGTTGGTGGCCACCACCAGTTGACCAATCGGCAGGCCCATCATGCGCGCCACGTGGCCCGCGCAGACGTTGCCAAAATTACCGCTGGGCACGGTGAAATCGACCTTCTCGCCGTTGTCGCGCGTGGCCTGAAAATACCCTGCGAAGTAGTACACCACCTGCGCCAGCAGGCGCGCCCAGTTGATCGAGTTGACGGTGCCGATCTTGTACTGGCGCTTGAAGGCCAGGTCGTTGCTGACGGCCTTGACGATGTCCTGGCAGTCGTCGAACACGCCTTCGATGGCGATGTTGTGGATGTTTTCGTCCTGCAGGCTGAACATCTGCGCCTGTTGAAACTGGCTCATGCGGCCGTGCGGGCTGAGCATGAAGACGCGAATGCCGTGCTTGCCGCGCATGGCGTATTCGGCCGCGCTGCCGGTGTCGCCGCTGGTGGCGCCCAGGATGTTGAGTTGCTCGCCGCGCCGCGCCAGTTCGTATTCGAACAGGTTGCCCAGCAGTTGCATGGCCATGTCCTTGAAGGCCAGCGTGGGACCGTTGGACAGGGCTTCAAGATAAAAATCCGTTCGCGCTGAGCTTGTCGAAGCATCATGCAGCTTTGTCAGCGGCACGATTTCACGCGTGCCGAACACGGCTGGCGTGTATGTCTTTTCGCACAGCGCCTTCAGGTCGGCGGCGGGGATGTCGTCGATGTACAGCGAGAGAATTTCAAACGCCAGCGCGGCATAGCCTTGGGTCGCGTACATGTCGCGCCAGCGCGCCAGCGTGGCGGCATCGACCTGAGGATAGTGGTCGGGCAGGTACAGCCCGCCATCGGGCGCCAGGCCCTCCAGCAGGATGTCGCAAAAATTTCTGGGCGCGGTGTCGCCACGGGTGGAAAGGTAGTTCATGCAGTCTGCTGAGGGGCGGCGTCGCCCCACGGATTAAAGAGCGGAACACCGGTAAGGACGAACTGACGGGTGTTGCGGATGACCAGGGTGAGACCGTTTGCGAGCGCCGTGGCGGCAATCACCATGTCCAGCGCGTCTTGCATGCGCCCCATGACTTTCAGCGAAGCCTTGAGTTCGCCATAGTGTTTCCAGATCGCCTGGTCGGTGGGACGCACATGGCCGTCAAACTGTTGAGAAAGTTGCGTGGCCCACGCCTGGATTCGATTGCGTTTTACCCCCTGCGGCAGGCAAGCCAGACCGTAGTGCAGCTCACCGAATGAGGCGGCTGCCACGCAGGATTCGTGCGCACAGGCTCGCAGCCAATCCAGAACCACTGCATCCGGTTGCGGACGCATCGGCTCGGACAGCACGAACGTGTCAAGCAACCAACGGCGCGCCATCACTCCTCACCCAATAGGGGCCGCCGTCCCATCCCGCTGTCGCGCGGCATTTCTGGCAAACCGCCTTCAATTTTGGGTGCATTCAACAGGAATTCGGTGAAGCTCAGGCCTGCATGGAAGCTCGCCTGTCCAGGGTGTGCACCCGAAGCGCTGAGCGCCGGCCGGCCGATGGCACCTGCAGGATCAAGCGGAACCACCCTGGCCACTGGCTTGCCGTGCCGCGTGATGGTCTGCGGACCCTCGCGCTGCGCGCGCTCCAGCAATTCGCTGAAGCGGCTCTTGGCCTCGTTAACCTGCCAGGTCGATGAAAGAGTCAAACCCATGATTTGCCCCTATTTGTGACCATAGTCACAAACAAGATCAAGCCAGCTCTTCCTTGCGGATGCGCACGATCGGCGCCAGCACGCTGGGCAGCGCCTGCAATTGCGCCAGCACGGCGTTCATGGCGCCTTCGCGGGTGTCGTGCGTCAGGATGATCAGGTCGGTCTGGTCGGGCGTGGGTTCGCCCGCGCCGGCGTCGGTGCCGGCCACGTCATCGGCCTCGCGCTGCAGCACGGCGTTGATGCTGATGGCGCCATCGGCCAGGATGCGGGTGACCTGCGACAGCACGCCGGCTTCGTCCTTCACGCGCAGGCGCAGGTAGTAACTGGTGACGACCTCGTCCATGGGCAGCACGCTCACGTCGCGCATCTGACCGGGCTGGAAGGCCAGGTGCGGCACGCGGTGCTGCGGGTCGCTGGTGGCCAGGCGCGTGACGTCGACCAGGTCGGCAATCACCGCGCTGGCCGTGGGCTCGCTGCCGGCGCCCTTGCCGTAGTACAGCGTGGTGCCGACAGCGTCGCCGTTGACCACCACCGCGTTCATCGCGCCCTCGACATTGGCAATCAGCCGCCGGGCCGGCACCAGCGTGGGGTGCACGCGCAGCTCGACGCCCTCGCCTTCACGTCGCTTGGTGATGCCCAGCAGCTTGATACGGTAGCCCAGTTGCTCGGCGTAGCGGATGTCGGTGGCCGACAGTTGGGTGATGCCCTCGACATAGGCCTTGTCGAACTGCACCGGAATGCCGAAGGCGATGGCGCTCATGATGGTCGCCTTGTGCGCGGCGTCGACGCCTTCGATGTCGAAGGTGGGGTCGGCCTCGGCGTAGCCCAGGGCCTGCGCCTGCTTCAACACCACGTCGAAGTCCAGCCCCTTGTCGCGCATCTCGGACAGGATGAAGTTGGTGGTGCCGTTGATAATGCCGGCGATCCACTGGATGCGGTTGGCCGTCAGTCCCTCGCGCAGCGCCTTGATGATGGGAATGCCGCCGGCCACGGCCGCCTCGAAGGCCACCATCACGCCTTTTTTCTGCGCCGCTTCGAAGATTTCGGTGCCGTGCACGGCCAGCAGCGCCTTGTTGGCGGTGACCACGTGCTTGCCGGCGGCGATGGCTTCCATCACCAGCGTCTTGGCGACGCCGTAGCCGCCGATCAGTTCGATGACGATCTCGATATCGGGGTTGGCGATGACGGCGCGGGCGTCGGACACCACCTGCACGTCGGGGCCGACGACCTGCTGCGCGCGCGCGGTGTCTAGGTCGGCCACCATGGTGATGGCGATGCCGCGGCCAGCGCGTCGCTTGATTTCTTCCTGGTTGCGCTTGAGCACGTTGAACGTGCCACTGCCCACGGTGCCAATGCCCAGCAGGCCTACTTGAATCGGGTTCATGAATTAAGAACTAAAAATGTTTCTGGCGCCCGCCCATCATGCGCGGGATGCTTCTTTTTTTGTAGCAAAATCAATCACCGGAGCGGTTCGCGCATGGCGGGCGCGGTACTGCTCCAGAAACTTGGCCAACCGTGTGATGGCTTCGCGCAAATCGTCCTCATGCGGCAGAAAGACGATACGAAAGTGCTGGTTATCGGGGTAATTGAAGCCCGAGCCCTGCACCAGCATGACGCGCGTGGCGCGCAGCACTTCCATGAAGAACTGGCGGTCGTCGGCGATCGGGTACATCTTCGGGTCGAGGCGCGGAAACATGTACAGCGCCGCCTGCGGCTTAACGCAGGTCACGCCGGGAATGGCCGTGATCAGCTCATACGCCAAGTCGCGCTGGCGGCGCAGGCGGCCGCCCTCCTTGACCAAATCCTGAATGCTCTGGTAGCCGCCCAGCGCGGTCTGGATCGCCCACTGGCCTGGCACGTTGGAACCGAGCTTCAGGTTGGCCAGCATGTTCAGACCTTCGATGAAGTCCTTGGCGTCGACTTTGGGGCCGGACAGCACCATCCAGCCCGCGCGGTAGCCGCAGGAGCGATACGCCTTGGACAGCGAATTGAAGGTCAGCGTCAGCACATCGGTCGACAGGCTGCCCATGGCCGTGTGCTTGACGCCGTCGTACAGCACCTTGTCGTACACCTCGTCGACCAGCAACACCAGTTGGTGCTCGCGCGCGATCTCGATGATGCCCTTGAGCAACTCGACCGAATACAGGGCGCCGGTCGGGTTGTTGGGGTTGATGACCACGATGCCGCGCGTGCGAGGCGTGATCTTGCGGCGCATGTCGGCCAGATCGGGCATCCAGCCGTTGGCCTCGTCGCACAGGTAATGCACCGGCTTGCCGCCCGACAGGCTGGTGGCAGCCGTCCAAAGCGGGTAGTCGGGCGCGGGCAGCAGCAGCTCATCGCCGTCGTTCAGCAGCGCGTTGGTGGCCATCACGATCAGTTCGCTGGCGCCGTTGCCCAGGTAGATGTCGTCGATGGTGACGTCGGCGATGCCCTGCTCCTGCGTGTAGTGCATCACCGCCTTGCGCGCCGAGAAAATCCCCTTGCTGTCCGAGTAACCGGCCGAATCGGGCAGGTTGCGAATCATGTCCTGCATGACTTCTTCGGGCGGATCGAAGCCGAACGGCTGCATGTTGCCGATGTTCAGCTTGATGATTTTCTGGCCCTCGTCCTCCATCTGCTTGGCCGCGTCCACGATGGGCCCACGCACGTCGTACAGCACGTTCGCCAGCTTGGCGGATTTGTGGATGGGCTTCATGGCGGCAGCTCCCGAAGGGTCTTGAAGGTAAAACATAGAATTGGAACACATTCGCGCCCCTTGCCTGCCCGTTTTGCCATGAAATTTCAGCCTGAACGATTCGGCTTTGCCATTACCGGTTATGGCCCCGGCTGGATCGCTATCGGCGCCGAGCGCGTGCCCCACAGCGTGGTGCTGGACAGCCGTGGCGAGCGCACCGACTGGCGCTGCACCCGCTTTGACGACCTGACGGCCGCGCACTTCGCGCCGCTGGCCGAATCGCGCCCCGAACTGGTGGTGTTTGGCAGCGGCAACGCGCTGCGGTTTCCGAAGCCACAGTGGGTTCGCGGCCTGGTCGAAGCGGGCATCGGTGTGGAAACCATGGACACCGCCGCAGCCTGCCGCACCTACAACATCCTGGCGTCCGAAGGCCGGCGCGTGGTGGCCGCGCTGCTGGTGGAAGCCGGCGAAAAAACGCCGGATGCGTTAAAATGAAGGGCTGGCAACTGTTGCCCTGATTTTCGTCTTTTGCCCGCGCGGCAAATGGCGGCTGGGGCGACAGCGTCTGTCATTGCGCCCCATCAAAACCGTCCGGAGATTGAAGTTCATATGGCGATCGTTGTCAACAAACCCCTGCCCGAATTCGAAGCGATTGCAACCGGCGACGTCAAAGTTACCAACACCTCCCACCTCGGCCAGGCCCTGGTTCTGTATTTCTACCCCAAAGACAACACGCCCGGCTGCACCACCGAAGCGATGCAGTTCCGCGACAAGTACAAGGACTTCGTCAAGGCCGGCGCCGTCGTCTACGGCGTCAGCCGCGACAACATGACGTCGCACGACGCTTTCAAGTCCAAGCTGGAATTGCCGTTCGAGCTGATCGCCGACACCGAAGAAAAAATGTGCCACATGTTTGGCGTGGTCAAGAACAAGATCATGTACGGCAAGAAGGTCAAGGGCATCGAGCGCAGCACCTTCCTGGTTAACGCCGACGGCATCCTGGTGCAGGAATGGCGTGGCCTGAAGGTGCCTGGCCACGTCGAGGAAGTGCTGAAGGCCGTCAAGGTACTGAAAAAGGCAGCCTAAAAACGCGAGCGGCGACTGACACCGTGCTCATGCATAATGGGCCGGAATGTTGTTGCAGCTGTATCAACTGACTTTTTTCGCAAAAGCCGCCTGGGCTGCCAAGGCGGCTTTTTCTTTGGTCGCCGCGCCCTGCCCCACCGTGGCAGCACCCCTTTGAGCCCACCTCATCAGCATGCCCCTGCCACCCCCACCGACCCAACGCGGCGCCAAGCTGTCTTCCGACGTGATCGATTTGTCCGCCCGGCGCGCCAAGACCCGCCCGAACGCGGCGTCGCGCGAAGCGCCCGACGTGCCTCAAGCGCTGCCGCCGCGGGCAAGCGCCGAAGACGCGGCGCCCGCTGTCACCCTGCCGCCGCCCGGCATGACCGCCGCGCGTGCCGAAACGCCCCGCGCGCGCGCCGCATTGATGCGGGCGCCCGAAGTCGCCAAGCCGGCGCGCCGGCCTGCCCGCGCGTCTAAAGGCCGCGCGAGCGGTCCGGCGCGCCTGTTCGTGCTGGACACCAATGTCCTGCTGCACGACCCGATGGCGCTGTTCCGCTTCGAAGAACATGACATCTTCCTGCCGATGATCGTGCTGGAAGAGCTGGACGGCCACAAAAAAGGCATGACCGAAGTCGCCCGCAACGGCCGCCAGACCAGCCGCCAGCTGGATGCGTTGGCCGGCGTGAAAGGAGCCGACATGACGCAAGGCTTGGCGCTTGCGTCCACGGGTCACGTCGAAGCAGGCGGTAAGCTGTACTTCCAGACCACACCGCTGGACGTCACCATGCCGGCCGCGCTGCCGCAGGGCAAGGCCGACAACCAGATCCTCGGCGTGGTCGCCGCACTCGAAAAGCAGCACGCGCCACGCGAAGTGGTGCTGGTGTCGAAGGACATCAACATGCGCGTGAAGGCGCGCGCGCTGGGCCTGTGCGCCGAAGATTACGAAAACGACAAGACGCTGGAAGACGGCGACCTGCTCTACTCCGGCGTGCTGCAGCTGCCGCCGGATTTCTGGACGCGCCAGAGCAAGACCATCGAAAGCTGGCAGTCGGGCAGCGCCACTTTCTACCGCATCAGCGGGCCGGTGGTGGCCAACCTGCACATCAACCAGTTCGTCTATTTCGAATCGCCCGGCGAGCCCAGCCTGTACGCCCGCGTGACTGAAATCCGCGACAAGACGGCCGTGCTGAAGACGCTGAAGGACTTTACGCACCTGAAGAACGGCGTGTGGGGCGTGACGGCGCGCAACCGCGAACAGAATTTCGCGCTCAACCTGCTGATGGACCCGGACATCGACTTCGTCACGCTGGCCGGCACGGCCGGCACGGGCAAGACGCTGCTGGCGCTGGCCTCGGGCCTGACGCAGGTGCTGGACGACCGGCGCTACACCGAGATCATCATGACCCGCGCCACCGTCAGCGTGGGCGAGGACATCGGCTTTCTGCCCGGCACCGAGGAAGAAAAGATGGGCCCGTGGATGGGCGCGCTGGACGACAACCTCGAATTCCTGGCCAAGGGCGACGGCTCGGGCGCCGGAGAATGGGGCCGCGCCGCCACCAACGAGCTGATCCGCAGCCGCATCAAGATCAAGAGCATGAACTTCATGCGCGGCCGCACCTTCATGAACAAGTGGATCATCATCGACGAGGCGCAGAACCTGACGCCCAAGCAGATGAAGACGCTGATCACCCGCGCCGGCCCGGGCACCAAGATCATCTGCATGGGCAATCTGGCGCAGATCGATACGCCTTACCTGACCGAAGGCTCTTCCGGCATGACCTTTGCCGTCGACCGCTTCAAGGGCTGGCCGCACGGCGGCCACGTGACGCTGGCGCGCGGCGAGCGTTCACGCCTGGCGGACTTCGCCAGCGAAGTGCTGTAACCCGATAACTATTATTTTGATAGCTGTCAGCTCTTGCCAGGCAAGCGCCAGTGGCCTGAAAGACCCTGATTTTCCGCCTGATCCCGCCTCGCCATGAACACGCCTGACTCCTCCAGGACCTCCTTCTGGCTCGGCAACGCGCTGCTGGTCGTCGCGCTGCTGATGCTGCTCTTCATGAACCCGATCGCCGAACGCATCGGCATGCTGGCCTTTGCCATCTGGGCCGTGCTGGCGGCGGCGGGCGTCTACCTGGTGATGAAGGACAAGCGCCAGGAGCCGCCGCTGTAACACCGGCGGCGAAAAAAACGACCCTTCCGGGTCGTTTCTTTTTGGGGTGTTGCCTGGCTCAGGCAGTCACTTCCTTGGCGGTCTCGGCGTATTCCTCGATCTGGTCGAAGTTCATGTAGCGGTACACGCTGGCCTTGTCCTTGTCGATGATGCCCATCTCGGCGCGGTATTCCTCCACCGTCGGGATGCGGCCCAGCTTGGAGCAGATGGCGGCCAGCTCGGCGCTGCCCAAGAACACCTGCGTGTTCTTGCCCAGGCGGTTGGGGAAGTTGCGGGTGCTGGTGCTCATCACCGTGGCGCCTTCACGCACCTGCGCCTGGTTGCCCATGCACAGCGAGCAGCCGGGCATTTCGGTGCGCGCACCGGCGGTGCCAAAGGCCGCGTAGTGGCCTTCCTTCATCAGCTCGGCTTCGTCCATCTTGGTGGGCGGCGCCACCCACAGCTTGACGGGAATGTCGCGCTGGCCACCCAGCAGCTTGGCCGCCGCGCGGAAGTGGCCGATGTTGGTCATGCACGAGCCGATGAAGGCCTCGTCAATCTTGGTGCCGGCCACTTCGGACATGAACTTGGCGTCGTCCGGGTCGTTGGGGCAGCAGACGATGGGCTCCTTGATGTCGGCCAGATCGATCTCGATCACGGCAGCGTACTCGGCGTCCTTGTCGGCTTCCAGCAGTTCGGGCTTGGCCAGCCAGGCTTCCACGTTCTTGATGCGGCGCTCCAGCGTGCGCTTGTCCTCGTAGCCGTTGGCGATCATGTTCTTCATCAGCACGATGTTGCTGGTGAGGTACTCCTTGACCGGCGCGGGGTTCAGCTTGATCGTGCAGCCGGCGGCCGAGCGCTCGGCCGAAGCGTCGGACAACTCGAACGCCTGCTCCACCTTCAGGTCGGGCAGACCCTCGATCTCGAGGATGCGGCCGGAGAAGATGTTCTTCTTGCCCTGCTTGGCCACGGTGAGCAGGCCCTGCTTGATGGCGTACAGCGGGATCGCGTGCACCAGATCGCGCAGCGTGACGCCGGGCTGCATCTCGCCCTTGAAGCGCACCAGCACGGATTCGGGCATGTCCAGCGGCATCACGCCGGTGGCGGCGGCGAAGGCCACCAGGCCGGAACCTGCGGGAAAGCTGATGCCGATGGGGAAGCGCGTGTGGCTGTCGCCGCCGGTACCCACGGTGTCCGGCAGCAGCAGGCGGTTCAGCCAGCTGTGGATCACGCCGTCGCCCGGACGCAGCGCCACACCACCGCGGCTGGAGATGAACTTCGGCAGTTCACGGTGGGT
>JAKOYD010000131.1 GCA_029780695.1 Pseudomonadota bacterium | reverse complement strand
CTGGCCAGGCCGCAAAGCGCGCCAGTTCTCGGGTGATGGTCGAAGGGGCTCGGCGCAGCGTCAGGGCGATCTGCCGCGCCGAGCAGTTGTTCGCCTTCATCATCATGATCGCCGCCCGTTCTTCGGCCGTCAGTTGTTCGTAGTGCTTGCCCATCGGGGTACCTTACCGGGTGGGTGTTGCACTTGATTATTGATTCCGCCTCTTCTTTTTCTACTGATAACTTTATTCAATTACAAAATTACAAAATTACAAAAGAGAAGAATAAGAGGGAAAAGGGCGCCGTTTTTTGTGCTTTTTTGTGCTGAAAACTACGCTTGTAACGCCCTTTTGGGTGGTGCTCAGCACCCCGTTTTAAAGGGTGCTGCTAACGCTGTCGCGGTCGGGAGCGGGCTTCTACCTGGTGTCGCGCCCTGTCCAACGCCCCGCGCCGCTGAGATAATGCTCGCCATGCACACATATTACGACGTGCTCGAAGTGCTGCCGACGGCCAGCCCGGAGGTGATCCGCGGTGCCTATCGGCACCTGGCGCAGCGCTGGCACCCCGACCGCAACGCCGGCCGCCTGGACGAGGCGCGGCAGCGCATGAGCGCGATCAACGAGGCCTACCGCGTGGTGGGCGACGAGACGGTGCGCGCGGCCTACGACCAGTGGCTGAAGGACCAGACGGAGAGCCGCGGCTCGACGCCGCCCGAGCCGGTGAAGCGGGCCCGCGAGTCGCGTTTCGTCGATCCGTTTGAAGAGGTTGCGGAGATCGTGAAGGCGTTCGGCGCGGGGGTGGCTTCGGCGTTTCAACCCCGCTCCCAGGCCGAGCGCGACCTGTACACGAGGAGGTACACGATCCCTAACTGGGTGACATATCCGTTGCTCGGTTTCTTGTTGGCGGTGTTGTTGGTCGCGGTGCTGGCAGGGGCGATGCGATGAACCCATCCGCGGACGCTGACCAGGACGAGTTCCGGCGCATGATGCGCCGTTGGGGCGCTCAGGGAGGGGTTGACTGCCCCCCGTCCTCTGAGGTGCTGGCGTGGTTCGAGCGTCTGCTTCGTGAAGAGAACAAGTATGCGGTCGAGCACTGCCACGTGCTGATGAGCGCTCCCGGCGCATACGGCAAAAACGCGCTTCAGGTGCTCATCGACCGGGGTGTGATGATTCCTGCCGACGCTGTTCGGTGGGTGGCTTATTGATAGGAGTTGAGTGATGGCGCTATACGACGAAAATCTTCGCCGGTTTCAACCAGGCCAGTCGCCTGAAGCGCAGGCGTGGCAGGCACAACGAACGGCGCCGTTTCGCGCTGCTGCGGACAGCGCGACCGAGGCCGCCGCTGCCGCGGCGCGACCCCAACAACCCGCTTCACCGATTACTAAGCCGGGGCTTCTCCGCCGGGGTATGGATTCGGCAGGACATGCAGCATCGGCGACCGGGGCGTTGGTAGGTAAAGCGGCGGGCGCGGCCGGTGTAGGGCTCGGCACCTACAGCGCGGCGAAGAACGCCGCTGAGGGTAATTACGGCCAAGCAGGGCTCAACGCGCTGGACGCCGCTGCTTCCGGTGCGCTGTTGACTGGTGTGGGTACTGGCCCAGCAGCGGTCTACCTCGGCGCCCGCGCCGCGCATGGAGCGCTGGACAGCGCGTTGTCCGATGACACCAGGGACACCATCGGCGGCACGATCAACCAGCTCGTTCGGAACACCGGCAAGGCCTTCGGTCGGGATTGGGGTGTCGACGACAGCGCCTATCTGCAGCACAAAGCGGAGCAGTCCCTGCGCAACCCGCCGACCCCTTCTACTTCCCAGACATCTTTCATCGGGCAATCGTCTGCAAACCCGACCGACCAGCGCCTGGCCGCGGGCACGCAGGCCAGCCCGGCGGTGTCGGCCGCCCCGGGGGCCGCGCCCGCTGCGCCGGTCAACGACATCAAGTACGACCCGGCGACCAACACCTACTCGGGCAAGAACATCGGCCCCAATGCGACGATCAACGGGGCAGACCCCCGCGGCGGCTTTGTCGGCAACGGTGTGGACTCGGGCGCCGCCGCGGCACAGCGCGTGGCCGACATCTACAAGAGCATCAACCCCGACGGCGCCGGCACTCTGCGTGCCCCCGTCGTGGCGCACAGCGGCAACAGCTGGGAAGCGCGCAACAACCTGCGCAACCTGGAGATTGCCGCCACCAGCATGACCAACACGCAGTACGACCGTCGCGGCCGCCCGGTCGGCAACCTGGCGGGCGAGGCGTACAACAAGGCGCTGGCGGCCGACGCCGAGGCCCGCAACGCCCAGCCTGGCGTGGACCTCAAGGCGGCGGAGATCAACGCCGGCCTGCAGAAGACCGCCATGGGCGAGCAGGGCGCCAACCTGCGCGGCGCGCTGGACCGCCAGGGGCGTTTGCAGGAGGCGATGATCAACGCGGGCGGCAAGCGCAATACCGAGTTGTTCAAACTGATGCAGGAGCGGGCGACGCAGCAGCGCCACGCAGCGGCCATCGAGAAGGCCGGCGGTGACTACGGCAAGGCCGCGCAGCTGCTGGCGGCCGGCGGCGACCTGGACGGCGCCAAGGAGGTGCAGGCCATGGCCACCGGCGCCACGGACGCCGTCTACAAGGCGCGCACCGCGCAGGACTCGGCGGCCAAGGCCACCGCTGACCGGCTTGGCACGATGTACACCACGCGCGACCCCAAGACTGGGCAGGCGACGGCGGACACCGCCGCCGTGGGGCGCCACATGCAACGCGCGGAGCAGATGGTTGCCGAGTCCGCCGCCGCACTGCGCAAGCAGGGCGATACGGCCGGCGCCGCCGCGCTGGAGCAGCAGGGCGTGCACGGCATGACCGCGGGCATGCACGAGCAGCTGCGCCAGAAGATCGCGCTGGAAGACCTGCAGGCGCGCAGCGGCAGCGGCCCCCGCGCGGTGTCTCCGCAGGACATGGACATCACGGGCAAGAGCAGCACCTGGTACGGCGCGCCGACCTACAAGCTGCGCGGCGGTGGCACCCTGTTGCAGCGCCACGTGGATTACGAGAACGGCGGCTCGGCCGTCCTGCCGAACGACTGGGTGGACAACCGCACCCGTCGGTTCGATGCCCTCAAGCAGTTTTGATGCAAAGGACCGCACATGGCCGCGAGCTTTGAAGAGTTGATGCGGCGTGGCCAGGAGGCCATCGCCCGGCAGACGCCCGCCCCGGTGGACGAGAACACAGGCTTTTTCGACCAGGCGGGGCGCGGTTTGGCCGCGGGACTGCGGGGTATGGGCGGCCAGCTCATGTCGGCGGTGGGCGGCGTGGCCGACTACGCCGGCGCGGACCAGTTCGCGCGTGACCGCTACCGCGACGCCGCCGCGCTGAACCAGGAGGCGCAACAGATCGGCCCGCGCATCGGCTCGTTCAGCCAGCTGAGCAAGGAGGGCATGTCGCTGCGCAATATCTCCGATTACGTCGGCGGTGTGCTGGGCCAGACGGCGCCGTCGATGGCGCTCGGTATCGGCTCGGCCATCGGCGCGCGCACGCCGCTCGGCGCCATGGCGCGGGCCACGGCGGCCTACTCGCCGCTGGAGGCGGGCGATGTGGTGCAGAAGATTCAGGAGGCCAACCCTGGCCAGCAGAACCTGACCGACGAGCAGCTGGCGCGCGCGGCGCTGACCGGTGTGGCCTCGGCGGGCGCGCAGTCGATCGTGCCCGGCATCGTGGGCGGCAAGCTCGGCGGCGCAGTCGGCCGCGCGGCGCCGATGTCCCTGCGCCAGGCTGCTGCGCACAACGCCTGGGAAATCCCGATGGAAGGCGTGTCCGAAGGCGGCTCCGAAGCGCTCAAGCAGTTCGGCGCCGCGCCGGACAAGTCGCTGGACTGGACCGGCATCACCGACGCGGCCATCGCGGGCGCCATCGGCGGCGTGCCGGCGGCGGGGCTGGGCACCGCGGGCGACTACACGCGCGGCCGCATCCAGCAGGCCAGCGACGCAGCGGCAGCAGGCCGCTCGGCGCGGGCGGACGCCGGGCGCGGGGTGGCGGACGTCGCGCAGACCGCCGCGGACGCGGCGGGCACCGCCGGCGCCAGCGTGGAGTCGGCCGCCACGCAGAGCTGGGATGCGCTCAAGAACGTGGTGAAGGCCGGCATCGACGGGTTCAACGACTCGGAACTGGGCGCGACGGCCAAGGACAAGCTGCAGACGGCGCGGGGCTACATCGAGCAGATGCAGAACGACCCGAACGTGCAGGCTCAGGTGAAGGCGCGTGTGACCGAGCTGGCCAACGGCGCGCTCAACCCCCTGAAGCGCGCCGAGATCGCGCTGCTGCACCGCGAACTGTACGCCGCCAACAAGGCCGCCGAGAAGGCGACTGTCGCGGCGCAGACCGTGCCGGATGCCGTGAAGGCGATGCGCAGCGGGTTGGCGGGCGACCCGGACACGGTGATGGCCGACACCATCGCCAACGGCCAGGTTGTGCCGGACCAGGAGCTGGCTGCCGCGGCCACGCCTGAGCAGGCGCTGGAGGTTGAGCGCAATGCGCTGCAGCGCGCCACCGACTGGGCGGTGCAGAAGGGCGAAGGCCTGCTGACCAGCGCCAACCTGTCGAAGGCCGACTTCGACCAGCTGACCGGCGCCGTCGAGGCGCTGCGTCAGAACCCGCGCGACGAAGCCAGCCGCCTGCTCATCGCCGGCAAGGTCAAGGCGCGCGCCGCGCTGGACTCGCTCGCCGCCACGGCGCGCGACCTGAAGGAGCAGTTCCAGATCAGCGCCGCGCTGGGGGAGGGTAAGACCCCCGCCAAGAAGTCCATGGAGGGCACGGCGCTTGGCCAGGTCATCATCGACCGCGTGCTGCCGCGCCTGCCCGAAGGGGCGGTGGACGACAAGGAAATGCTGGGCAACATCTCGGAGATCGTCCAGAACTACCTGACGGCCGCGCGCAACATGGAGAACCCGCCGAGCATCGGCGGCGGCAAGCTGCAGGCGCTGGACGCGCTGGCCGCGAAGAGCAGCCTGAACAAGTGGCACGACGCGATGATCACGCTGCTGGGCCCGGACGCCGGCGACGTCATCGCCGACATCTACCAGGCGGCGAACGAGCCGAACCCAGACACGCGCGAGCAGGTGTTCGCCAACGTGGCGCAGCTGCAGGCGGCGGGCAAGCACTATGCGTCGCTGCACGCCGGGTTGCAGGACCTGCTGGACCCCGGCGCGGCCACGCGCATGGGCGACCGCCAGCGGACGAACTTCTTCCGCCACCTGGAGCGCTGGGCCAACGGCGAGCTGGACTCCAACGCCGGCCCCAACGAGCGCACGGTGAACAACGCGCAGATGCTGGCGGTCATCGACGAGGCGTACGGGCCGAACGCGCCCGCCGCCATGCGTCTGCTGGAGACGAACTCGAAGCGCCTGCAGGGCCGTGGCGAGCAGGCCCCCGCCCTGTCGACCCAGTCGGGTCAGGACGCGGACGAGGACACCGCGGCACAGACCGAGCTGGCCTACGACATGGAGCAGGAGCAGGCGCGCTACGAACGCAACAGCGACGGCAGCCCCCGCACGTTGTATGCGGGCACGGACGGGCAGCCGAGCTCGCGCGTGGCTGGCCAGGAAGGCGACGCCGTGGACGAGTTCGACCCCTACGACCGCAACGTCGGCGGGCTGCTGCGCACGGTGGAGCACAACAAGCGCCTGGCGAAGAACCAGGCCACCGCGACCAGCACGACCGAGAAGAAGATCAAGGCGTTGCAGGCTGAGTACCCACAGCACTCGGTCAGCTTCGTCACGCTCCACGACTACATGCGCCAGACCGGCATGACGCGCGAGCAGGTGCGCGAGCGTTTCCCGGAGCTCAAGGGTGTGGCCGAGGAGGATTACGGCACCTACGGCTATATCAAGCTGCAGGGGCGCGACGATGGAGACAACGTCCGTGACGGCGACCTCCGCGCCATGGCGTACGACGCGAAGCGCAACGGCAACCAGCTGAAGGACAACCCCGACCTGGCGCTGAGCTTCAGCCGCGGCAAGCCGCGCACGCAGCAGGCGGGCGAAACCGATGAGGACTACGCGCGGTATTTGCAGGGCCAGGACACGCTGAAGCCTGCGCAGATGGACCTGCGCAAGATGACGCAGCGCTACCTGGCCCGGCTACCCTGGAGCGAGTCGGACAACACTGGGCGACACCGCGCGGCGCGTGCGTTCATGACGGCGTACGCCGACCTGGTGCACCACTATGGCGGCGAGCCGCCCGCGCTCAAGGACAGCATGGTGATTGCCACCGTGGGTGGCGAGCCGTTGACGGTGGGCGACATCCGCGGGCTGGGGTTCCGGCCCGACGCCAACAAGCGCGGCGAGACCAACTTCGACGGTACGCCGAAGGAAGATTGGTTGCTGCAGGAACGCGACACACTGACCTACCTGAGCGGCGACGAACTGGTGACGCACAAGCAGGAGATGACGCGCGAGTACACCGACGCCGTCGACATGCTGGACCGGCTGATCAGCGCGCGCCGCGCAGCGAAGGATGCGGGCGACGGCGCCCGTGCCCAGCGGCTGCAGACCGCCGTGGGCGTAGAGCGCCAGCGCGTGGCCGACTTCAAGGACCGCCTGGACCTGATCAAGGGCGAAGAGGCGCTACGCTCCGGCGACACACGCAAGGCGCGGGTGCTGGACACGGACGGAACGGGCGAGAACGCCGGCATCGACACGACCCGCCCCGAGCGGCTGCAGGTGGGCGACGAGTCGGCGATGTTCGAGCCCAGGACGCGGGCCGAGGGGCTGGGCGAGGCGCGCGCACGCGAGGCGGGCGTGCAGAACAGCCTGGCGCTGGCGCGCATGAAGAAGCTACAGCAGACGATCACCACCGTGGAGAAGCTGCTGGAGACGCTGCCGGCGTCCAACACCACGGGCATCGCCTCGGCGCGCCGCTCGCTGGCCAAGGCCGAGACCGAGCTGGACGCCCTGGTGAACAAGCAGTCGGCGGCGACCCGTGCGAACGACATCAAGGGGCTGCAGACGGAGATCGCGGCGCTTCAGGGGCGCGCGGGCGCCGTCGGGGAGACCACGGCCGACGCGCCGCGCATCAAGACACTGCAGCGCCAACTGCAGGTGCTGATCAGCCAACCCACTCGCAACGAGGTGGGGGTCAACCTGGACAAGCTGGCCGCGGCCAAGCAGCAGGCCTTGGAGAACGCGCAGTCGCGTCGTTGGGATACCGAGTCCCGACAGGCCTACTACGCGGCCAAGGACGCGCTGGAGGCAGCGCAGACCAAGGTCGTCTACGGGCCGGTGCGCGCCGAGTCGGCTGGCACCGGGCGGCGCGACATGGACTGGGGCGCCGACATCCATTCGGCGGCGGCGTATTTCGGCGAGGACAACATCCAGATTCGCACCGACACGGATGGCCAGAGCCGCGCCTACAGCACGGCCAGCAACACCGCCGACTTCAGCGCGCAGATCGCCGCGCTGAAGGCGCAGCTGAAGGGCGAGAAGAACCAGGACACGCGCGCCGCGCTGCAGCGCCGCCGGGCCTCGTACCAGGCCGAGCACGGCACGCTGAACGCCGAAGGGCTGAAGCAGTTCAAATCGGTGGTGGCCGACGCGGCGCGCGCATGGGTGCAGTACCACATGAGCCAGCGGCTGGACCTGGCCAAGCGCCGGGGCGAGAGCGAGGCGGACTACGCCGACCGCCGCACCGTGGCCGCGGCCGAGGCGTCGGACGGCTTCAAGGCGATCACCGCGCGCATCATGAAGATCGCCGACAACGCCGACCAGCTGGACGTGGCCGCGCGCAACGCGCTGATGCAGGTGCTGAACACCGAGTCGAAGGACCGCTACGGCAAGCCGCGGCACATCTTCAACCTGCCGGGCGCTGCGGAGGCGCTGATGCTGATCCGCGAGGACGCGGCCAAGGTCTACAAGCAGCGCCAGGCCGATCGCGCCGCCGGGGAGCTCAACGACCGCGACCGCCGCATGATGGCCGAGAAGGCCGTGCAGAAGCAGGCGGCGGACCGCTACGCGCAGGTCGCGGAGCGCGTGTCCGACGTGCTGCTGGGCAAGGACGTATCGAAACTGACCTCGCCGCAGGCGCTGGAGGGCTTCGTGAAGGCGGCCGGCAAGCTGTACGCCGACCTGCGCGAGCGGACCGGACTGAACGCCCACGACAAACGCATGCTGCGCGAGCTGCAGCGCAAGTTCGAGTACGGCGGCAACCAGTCGCGCACCCATGCGGAGCTCGATGCGAGCTGGTCGTCGTTCATCGAAGGGTTGCCCGATGACGTCGACAAGACGGCGCTGTTGAAGGTGGCGAAGAAAGCCTCGACCGAGTACCGCATCAACGGCACGAAGGAGAAGCCCAGGACCGACACCACGATGAAGGCTCACGAGGTCGCCCCGGAGGTGGCGGCCGCGGACCGCCCAAAGTCGCCGCTGGCACGTTCTACTGAGGACGTGCTGCCGAACGCCGTGGCTCGCCCCGACGGGTGGCGCGGTGAGCTGATGGTCAGCGACCTGTACGTGGAGCACGCCCGCCGCATCTCGTCCGTGGCGCTGGACGTGAAGGACTACAACCGCCCGGGCGACCGCGCCTACTTGCGCGAGATCACGCGCGAGGCGGTGCAGGCAATTGAGACCGAGGCGCGCAAGGACGGGCGCCCCGACGTGCTGGCGGACGCCCGCGCCGCGTCGCACTTCCTGGTGGGCACGGTGGAGCAGGTGCTTGCCAACGCCGCCGACCCGGCGAACGCAGCCGTGCACGCCGCGCTGGGCACCGGATACCAGGGTCTGGGCGCGCTGATGGATACCGTCGTGCAGACCACGGACAACAGCTTCATGCACGTGCTGGCGCGCGGTATTGCCAAGGTGGCGGGCGACGCCGGCGTAGTGACGACCAACGAGAAACGCACAGGCGGTGCGTTCGGCTACTACAACACCGGCAACCACAGCATCGTGATGCTGGAGGACATGCGCGCGCCGCTGCACACCCTGATGCACGAGGGCGTGCACGCCGCCACGATCAAGGGGCTGATGGCTGAACCGGCGCTGTACACCGCGGCCGAGAAACTGCTGGACCACGTGCTGGCGGTCGACCCCGGCCTGGGCAAGCGCTACGCTGCCACCAACGTGCTGGAGTTCATCGCCGAGGGCATGGCCAACCCCTACACGCAGGAGCGCCTGAAGGCGATTCCGGCCAGCGCGGAGGTGCAGGGGCTGCTGGGCAAGGTGGCCACGGCGTGGGACGCGTTCGTGGCCATCGCGCGCCGCGCGCTGGGGCTGGGCGAGAAGCACACCAGCGCGCTGAGCCAGATGATCGACCTGGGTGCGGCGGCCATGAAGGCCACGCAGGACAGCACCTTGACCCTGGCCGAAGTGAAGGAGCGCCGGGCGGCGCTGCAGGAGCGCGCCAAGGCCGACGACACGAAACTCTTCAACGAGCTCAAGCGCCACGACAATCCCAAGGAGCTGCAGCGGGCGGTCAAGGACATGAACGACGCCGACGCACCGGCGCGGCTGGTCGACGCGGGCAATGCGCGCATCCGCGAGCTTCTGAATAGCTCGCCAAAGGCGGCCTATGCCGCTGGCACGGTTCGCTACAGCATGGACGCCACCCGCCCCGGCACCCAGGCGATGAGCGCACAGCAGCAGGCCGAGGCCAAGGCGTACGTCGAGAAGGTGCTGGGCCCAAAGGCCGTGGTGGAGTTCGTGGCGACCATGGGCCACGCTGGCGAGTACCACCAGCGCGCCAAGACCGGCGAGCACGTGCTGCGGCTGGCCACCACGGCGCTCGACCCGATGGGCACCGCCCATCACGAGGCGCTGCACGGCGTGTTCCAGGAACTGCGCGACCTGGGCATTGGCGATGTGCAGAAGATCGTCGAGGCAGTGGCGCAGTCGCCGGTGGTGATGGCGCAGCTGCGCGAGCGCCTGAAGCACTCGCCCGAGGCGCTGAAGCAGCTGGGCGACCCGGAGGAAGCCGCCGCGTTCGCCTACCAGTTCTGGAGCGCCGACCCGAAGGGCTTCAAGCTGGGCGCCGCGCCGCGCAGCCTGTTCGAGCGCGTCCAGCGCGCCATCCTGAAGGTGTTGGGCATCATGACGAACGACGAGCGTGCGCTGGCGGTCTTCGAGTACCTGGAGCAGGGCGGGCTGGTGCGGGACGGCAACAACGTTCCGGCGATCAAGCGTGCCACGCTGGAGATCGGGCGCAACCGCGCAGTGGACGCGCTGAACGACATCAAGGCGCCGCTGGAGCGGCTGTACGGCGCCGTGCTCAGCGCGGGGCACGCGCGTGTGCGCGACATGGAGAACGCCTCGCTCACGCGCATCGCCGACCTGGTGAAGCTGGAGCACACCAGCGAAGGGGCCGACCCCGGCTACCTGCCGGCCGCGCGCGTGCGCAACACCGAGCAGCTGAACAAGCTGGGCGCGATGTTCGAGGGTGTGTCCGAAGACACCATGGGCAAGGCGCTGGCGGCGCTGCAGACCGAGACGTCGGCGGTGACACCGGAGGCCGAGGCGCTGCGCGTGCAGGTGCGGGCGTATCTGGACGACATGTTCACCTATCTGCGCGGCGCGGGCGTCGTCATGGGGGACACGGGTTACGGCAAGAACTACTTCCCGCGCGTGTGGAGCCCGGAGCTGATCGCCCGCGACCCGAAGGCGTTTCGCGCGATGCTGGACCAGTACCAGCTGCCGCGCGGCGTGATGACCACGCTGCTGAACCAGGGCGGCTATGACATCGGCCTGGCCGTTGACCGCCCCGGCATGCAGGCGAGCAAGACGCGCGAACTGGCGATGATCAGCGGCGCGGACGCCGAGCCGTTCATGGTCAAGGACCTGCGCGGCATCCTGACGAACTACACCCGGCAGGCCACCAAGCGCGCCGAATGGGCGCGGCGCTTCGGCAGCAAGAACGAGAGGCTCGACGCGCTGCTGGCGCAGGCTGAGCAGGACGGCGCGACCGCCGACCAGCTGGCCGTGACCAAGGACTACCTCAAGGGCGTCACCGGCACGCTGGGCGGCAACATCGACCCGCGCGCGCGGCAGCTGATGGGCAACATGCTGGTCTACCAGAACATCCGGCTGCTGCCGCTGGCGCTGTTCAGCTCAATCGTCGACCCGATCGGCATCGTGGTGCGCGGCGGCACGGTGGGCGACGCCTGGCGCGGCTTCACGCGCGGCATGAAGGAGTCGGTGGGCACGCTGCTGAAGAAGGACTACCAGTTCGACGACGCGACGCAGCTGGCCGAGACGCTGGGCGTGATCGAATCGTCGGCCCTGTCGACGTTCATGTCCGACATGTACAGCGAGGGCGCCACCTCGGGGCTCGGCAAGAAGATCAACGAGCAATTCTTCCGCTGGAACCTCATGGAGCAGTACACGCGCTCGACCCGCGTGGCTGCTTCGCAGGCAGCTATGAAATTCATAGAGCGCCACGTGCGCAGCCCGAACCGCCACAGCGACCGCTACCTGGCCGAGCTGGGGCTGAGCCGCAGCGATTTCGACGCGCGCGGCAACTGGCTGCCGGCCGCGGAGGACAAGTACGCCGTGGCCATCAACCGCTGGGTCGATGGCGCGATCCTGCGCCCCGACGCGGCCGACCGGACGATCTGGATGAACGACCCCAACTGGATGCTGGTGGCGCACTTCAAGCAGTTCATCTACTCGTTCCAGCACACCATCCTTGACCGCGTGCTGCACGAGGTGAAGGCGGGCAACTATGGCCCGGCGGTTGCGCTGGCCGGCTATGTACCGGTGATGATCGCGGCCGACTACGTGCGCGGGCTGATCCAGGGCGGCGGCGAGGAGCCCGAGTGGAAGAAGAATTGGGGCGCCTGGGACTACATCAGCAACGGTGTGGAGCGCGCCGGCCTGTACGGCGTGGGCCAGTTCGGCACCGACTTCCTGCAGGACATCCAGCGCGGCGGCGTGGGCGTCGGAGCGCTGGCCGGGCCTACGGTGGAGCAGTTGGTGCAGGGCGCGCAGGTGTTGGGCGGGCGGCGCGAGTTCGAGTCGTTCGCGCTCAAGTCAATGCCCGCCAACGCGCTGTACCGCGGCTACGTCACCGGCGGCCACGACGAAACCCGCGAACCAGCGACACAGCAATAAGCAGCACGCTGCCGAGCACCGCGGTGCCCGTCAGGATAGTCACCATCGCAGGAGCAGGAACTTGTCCGAACGAGAGCACGGCGAAGAACGCTGGCAGGATGCCCGCGAAAAGGAACTGGCGGGCCGCGGATATGAACGGCCGGCCGTACCAGCTGAGCGCCAGCCCGTAGAACGCGACCGCGGCGGCGACGACAACCGCCCACGGCGAGGTTGGCTGCGAGGGGCCAGGTACAAGCGCAAGGGCCGCGGTGCCGACCGCAAGCAGCAGGCACAGGCAGGACCAGAAGAATCGCAGCCGCCGTATGATCACCATGAGCGGCAGTATAGGCCGCAGGCGGAGTTTTGAAGCCTGCTACCAATTCAGATGAAGCAGGCGCCTAAGTGGTTGTCGCACAAGGGAGTTGGGGCATTGCAAATCCGTCTAGTCCGGTTCGACTCCGGATCGCGCCTCCACCTTCCCCCTCGCCTGATTCCCGTACCCGCCGCGCAGACCCGCTGGCCTGCGAGAATGCGTGTTCGGCCCCGGTGGTGAAACTGGTAGACACTGCGGACTTAAAATCCGCCGCTTTCCTGAAAAGGGGCGTGCCGGTTCGATCCCGGCCCGGGGTACCAGTCAGCTAAGGAAACGCCATGAGTCATCAAGCAGCACCGTTCGAGATTCACGTGCATGGCGACGTGACATTGCGCGCCGATGTGGGGTTTGACGCCCTGCAGGACGCCCTGAAACCCCTCTGGAAGTACATTGGCGCCCGTTCGCTGGCCGACGCAGCGGCCAGCATGTACGAGGACGAGCCGGGCATTCGCTTCGACCCCCATCAGCACCTGCTGCAGATGTGCTGGACACTGGAAGGCGACGAGGATTTTCGCCATCAGCTCGATGATCTGTGCATGAACCTGAACGAGCTGTCGGCTCAGGGCACGCAGATCGAGGTGACCTTCTACGACGCCGAATTCGACGACGAGGACGAAGACGATGGCCGTGAGTCGCGCGACGACTTCGTGCTGCTGTTCGTCGGTCCGACGCCCGAAGCCATCATGCAGGCGCAGCGCAACCTTCTGGTTGAAGACGTGGTCGCCCTGATGGAACGCCATTTTGACGGCGCCGAACTGGGCGGCGTGGTGGCCGAGATCGACAAGCTGTTCGCGGGCCGCTATTCGGCGCTGACCAGCTCGCTGGAACTGGGCAAGCCGCCGCGCGGGCCCGGTGGCGGTGGCTCGTCGGGCCACGGCAGCGGCCGCCGGCCACGCCATCTGCACTGACGGCGCAGTGCGGCGCGGTCAGAGCGCCAACGTTTCCACGTCGGGCAGCGCGGCCGTTGTGGGCGTGAGCCAGCGCTGCGCGGCAGCGCGCAACGTTTGCACCGAGCCGGTGGCCAGCAGACGCAGCGATGCCTGCGACAGTGCTTCATCGCCCGTTGTCTCGTCGCGCAGCAGCCCTGTCGAATGCAGCAGGCGCCGGGCGTGGCGGGCCACCGGCAGGCCCGAGTCGACGATGCCGACACCCGGCGGCAATTGCTGCTGGATCTGCTCTCGAATCAGCGGGTAATGCGTGCAGCCGAGCACCAAGGTGTCGATCGCTTGGGCGGCGGCGCCCAGTTCGCCCAGTTGTCCCAAATAGCGCGCCAGCAGGTCGCGGCTGGCGCTGCCGTCGCCGCCTTGCGCCCAGCGCTCGATGGACGCGGCCAGCCCGTCGCAGGCGACCTCGCTGAATCGCACGTCCTGGTGAGCGGACGTGACCGCCGCGCGCAAGGCCGCGAACTTTCGGCTTGCCAGGGTGCTGCGCGTGGCCAGCACGCCCACGTGGCCAGTTCGCGTATGGTGTGCCGCAGGTTTCAGCGCGGGCTCGATGGCGACCACCGGCCAGCCTGGGTTGTCCTGCCGCACCACGTGCGCAGCGGCCGCGCTGGCGGTATTGCACGCTATCACCAGCAGCTTGGCGCCGTGCGCGTCGCGCAGGTGCCGGGCGATGGCGCTGGTGCGTTGGGTGATGAACGCGTCACTGCGCTCGCCATACGGCGTGTGCGCGCTGTCGGCCACGTAGACCAGATCTTCGCCCGGCAAGGCCGCGCGCAACGCCTGCAGCACCGACAGCCCGCCAATGCCGCTGTCGAACACGCCGATGGGCGCGGCGCGGTCTATGCTGTGCTGCGGCAATCTCAAGCGGCCGCGACCGAGATGCCCTTGAATTCGCCCGAGGCGATGCGCTTTTCCCATTCGGCCGGGCCGGTGATGTGGGCGCTGGTGCCGCCGGCATCGACGGCCACGGTCACGGGCATGTCGACCACGTCGAATTCGTAAATGGCTTCCATGCCCAGGTCTTCAAAGCCGACCACCTTGGCGGTCTTGATGGCCTTGCTGACGAGGTAGGCGGCGCCGCCCACGGCCATCAGATAGGCGCTCTTGTGCTTCTTGATCGCCTCGATGGCGGTGGGGCCGCGTTCGGCCTTGCCGACCATGGCGATGAGGCCGGTCTGCGCCAGCATCATGTCGGTGAACTTGTCCATGCGGGTGGCGGTGGTGGGGCCGGCGGGGCCGACGGCTTCATCGCCCACCGGATCGACCGGACCGACGTAATAGATGACGCGGTTGGTGAAGTCCACCGGCAGCTTTTCGCCCTTGGCCAGCATGTCCTGGATGCGCTTGTGGGCGGCGTCGCGGCCTGTGAGCATCTTGCCGTTGAGCAGCAGGGTTTGCCCGGGTTTCCACGACGCGACCTGCTCCTTGGTCAGCGTGTTCAGGTCGACGCGCTGGCTCTTCTCGGTGTCGGGCGTCCAATCGACCTTGGGCCACAGATCGAGCGAGGGCGGGTCCAGGTAGACCGGCCCGCTGCCGTCCAGCACAAAGTGCGCGTGGCGCGTGGCGGCGCAGTTGGGGATCATCGCCACGGGCTTGCTGGCGGCGTGCGTCGGGTACATGGCAACCTTCACGTCCAGCACCGTCGTCAGGCCGCCCAAGCCCTGCGCGCCAATGCCGAGCGCATTGACTTTCTCGAACAGCTCCAGGCGCAGTTTTTCCACGTCGGACAGCGCATCGCCCTTGGCGGCCTTGGCCTGCAGCTGGTACATGTCCAGGTCGTCCATCAGCGATTGCTTGGCCAGCAGCACGGCTTTTTCGGCCGTGCCGCCGATGCCGATGCCCAGCATGCCGGGCGGGCACCAGCCGGCGCCCATGGTGGGCACCGTCTTCAGCACCCAGTCGACCAGGCTGTCGCTCGGGTTCAGCATGACCATCTTGCTCTTGTTTTCAGAGCCGCCGCCCTTGGCGGCCACCGTTACGTCCACCGTGTTGCCGGGCACGATCTCGGTCACGATGACGGCGGGCGTGTTGTCCTTGGTGTTCTTGCGGGCGAACTGCGGGTCGGCCACCACGCTTGCGCGCAGCGTGTTGTCGGGGTGGTTGTAGCCGCGGCGCACGCCCTCGTTGATGGCGTCGTCCAAGCTGCCGGTGAAGCCGTCCCAGCGCACGTCCATGCCCACTTTCAAAAACACGTTGACGATGCCCGTGTCCTGGCAGATGGGCCGGTGGCCGGTGGCGCTCATCTTGCTGTTGGTGAGGATCTGCGCCATCGCGTCCTTGGCGGCGGGCGACTGCTCTCGCTCATAGGCGCGCGCCAGGTGGGCGATGTAGTCGGCCGGGTGGTAATAGCTGATGTACTGCAGCGCGGCGGCGACGGATTCGATCAAATCGTCTTGCTTGATGGCGGTCATGGAAGCTCCTTATCGTGAAATGCTGTGGCGCTGGCGCGGGACATCGAGGGTCTGATACCGTCGCCTCAACCCTCCATTTTGACAGGCTGCCCCATGACCGCTGCTGACAAACCGACCCGCGTTGAACGGGACACCTTCGGCCCCATCAACGTGCCTGCCGATCAATTGTGGGGGGCGCAGACGCAGCGCTCGCTGCTCAATTTCGACATCTCGGGCGAACGCCAGCCGCGCGAGATCATTCACGCGCTGGCGTTGGTCAAGCGCGCGTCGGCAGTAGTGAATCAACGGCTGGGTTTGCTGGACAAGAAGAAGGCCGACGCCATCGTCGCCGCAGCCGATGAGGTGTTGTCCGGCCATCACCCCGACGAGTTTCCCCTGGTGGTCTGGCAGACCGGCTCGGGCACGCAGACCAACATGAACCTCAACGAGGTCATCGCCAACCGCGCCAGCGAGTTGCTGGGCGGCCCGCGCGGCGACGCACGCCTGGTGCATCCCAACGACGACGTCAACCAGAGCCAGTCGAGCAACGACGTGTTTCCCACCGCGATGCACGTAGCGGCGGTGCAGGCGCTGGTCAACCGGCTGCTGCCCGCGCTGCAAAAGCTGCGCGCCACGCTGGCCGCCAAATCGCGTGACTTCGCCGGCGTCGTCAAGATCGGGCGGACCCATCTGCAAGACGCCACGCCGTTGACGCTGGGGCAGGAATTTTCAGGCTATGTGGCGCAGCTCGATCATGCCGAGCGGCACGTGCGCGACGCCTTGCCGCACCTGTGCGAACTGGCGCTGGGCGGCACGGCGGTGGGCACAGGCCTGAATGCGCCCCAGGGTTATGCCGAAGCGACCGCCGCTGAACTGGCGCGCCTGACGGGGCTGCCCTTTGTCACCGCACCCAACAAGTTCGAGGCACTGGCTTCATGCGACGCACTGGTTCATGCGCATGGCGCGCTGAAGGGCCTGGCCGCGAGTCTGATGAAAATCGCCAACGACGTGCGCTGGTTGGCCAGCGGGCCGCGCAGCGGCATTGGCGAGTTGTCGATTCCTGAAAACGAGCCCGGCTCGTCCATCATGCCCGGCAAGGTCAACCCGACGCAGAGCGAGGCGCTGACCATGCTGTGCGCGCAGGTGATGGGCAACGACGTGGCGATCAACATCGGCGGTGCATCGGGCAACTTCGAGCTGAACGTGTTCCGCCCCATGATCGCGCACAACTTTCTGCAGAGCGTGCGCCTGCTGGCCGACGGCATGGTCAGTTTCAACGACCATTGCGCCGTCGGCATCACACCCAATCGCGCGCGCATCGACGAGCTGGTGCAGCAGTCGCTGATGCTGGTGACCGCGCTCAACCCGCACATCGGCTATGACAAAGCGGCGCAGATTGCCAAGAAGGCGCACCACGATGGCACGAGCCTGCGTCAGGCGGCGCTGGCCACGGGTTACTTGACGGCGGAGCAGTTCGACGCCTGGGTGGTGCCGGCAGCGATGGTGGGCGCGGCTTAGATTGCTATTAATATGTGAGCTATAGGCGCACGTCAGGACAGCGCAAGCGGCATGTTTGTTTCATGGCGGTGCGTCGGCAACCCAGGGCCGCTGGCGGCAGGCGGCAGAAATCTTCACCGCACCGTGGGCCGGCTGGGTGCCAAGGCAGCGCGCCGCGTGCGGCGGCGATGGTCCGCTGCGTCGGCTGCTGGCTGGAGTAGAGTGCGCACTGCCAGTCAGTGCTTTGTAAGAGCCTGACGGAATGATGAAATGGTTTGCTGCGGGCGCCATGCCCCGTGGCGCAATCATCCAACCCTACAGGAGACAAGGCCCATGAGCGCCATTCAATCGGTTTTGGTCGAAAACCGCGTGTTCCCACCGAGCGAGGCGACCGTCAAGGCGGCGCGCATCAGCGGCATGGATGCCTACAAGGCGCTGTGCGACGAGGCCGAGCGCGACTTCGACGGCTTCTGGAGCCGACTGGCGAAAGAAAACGTGATGTGGGCCAAGGCGCCCACGCAGGTGCTGGACGAGTCCAACAAGCCGTTCTACAAGTGGTTTGCCGATGGCCAGCTGAACGCCAGCGCCAACTGCCTCGACAAGCACATGGGCACGCCGGTCGAGAACAAGACCGCCATCATCTTTGAAGCCGATGGCGGCGAAGTCACCAAGGTCACGTACAAGGAATTGCTGGCCCGCGTCAGCCAGTTCGCCAACGGCCTGAAGGCACATGGCATCAAGAAGGGCGACCGAGTGCTGGTCTACATGCCCATGACCATTGAGGGCGTGGTCGCCATGCAGGCCTGCGCGCGCATCGGCGCCACGCACAGCGTGGTGTTCGGCGGCTTCTCGGCCAAGGCGGTGCAAGAGCGCATCCAGGACGCTGGCGCCGTGGCCGTGATTACCGCCAACTACCAGATGCGCGGCGGCAAGGAACTGCCGCTGAAGGCCATCGTGGACGAGGCGATCGGCATGGGCGGTTGCGAATCGATCAAGAACGTGTTCGTCTACGAGCGCACGCCCACCGCCGTGAACATGGTGGCCGGTCGCGACAAGACCTTCAAGCAAGTGCTGGAAGGCCAATCGACCGAGTGCGCCCCCGAAATCGTGGACGCCGAGCATCCCTTGTTCATCCTCTACACCTCTGGCTCCACCGGCAAGCCCAAGGGCGTGCAGCATTCCACCGGTGGCTACATCCTGTGGGCCAAGCTCACCATGGACTGGACGTTCGACCTCAAGCCCGAGGACGTCTTCTGGTGCACGGCCGACATCGGCTGGGTCACCGGCCACAGCTACATCGCCTATGGTCCGCTGGCCGCGGGGGCGACCGAAATCGTCTTTGAAGGCGTGCCCACGTACCCAGACGCCGGCCGCTTCTGGCAGATGATCGAGCGCCACAAGTGCAGCATCTTCTACACGGCGCCCACGGCGATCCGCTCGCTCATCAAGGCGTCCGAGACAAATGAAAAGGTGCACCCCAAGAACTGGGACTTGAGCAGCCTGCGCATCCTGGGCAGCGTCGGCGAGCCGATCAACCCCGAAGCCTGGATGTGGTACTACAAAAACATTGGTGGCGAGCGTTGCCCCATCGTCGACACGTTCTGGCAGACCGAGACCGGCGGCCACATGATCAACCCGCTGCCGGGCGCCACGCCGCTGGTGCCGGGCTCCTGCACGCTGCCGCTGCCGGGCATCTTCGCCGCCATCGTCGATGAGTCGGGCAACGAAGTGCCCAACGGCTCGGGCGGCATCCTGGTGATGAAGAAGCCCTGGCCCAGCATGATCCGCACCATCTGGAACGACCCCGAGCGCTTCAAGAAGAGCTACTTCCCGGAGGAGTTGAAGGGCTACTATCTGGCCGGTGACGGTGCTGTGCGTGACGCCGAGCGCGGCTACTTCCGCATCACCGGCCGCATCGACGACGTGCTGAACGTGTCGGGCCACCGCATGGGCACCATGGAAATCGAATCCGCGCTGGTCGCCAAAACCGATCTGGTGGCAGAAGCTGCCGTGGTGGGTCGTCCGGACGAAACCACGGGCGAGGCGATTTGCGCCTTCGTGGTGCTCAAGCGCCCGCTGCCGCAGGGCGATGAGGCCAAGGCCATTGCCAAGGAACTGCGCGACTGGGTTGCCAAGGAGATTGGCCCCATCGCCAAGCCCAAGGACATTCGCTTTGGTGAAAACCTGCCCAAGACGCGTTCGGGCAAGATCATGCGACGCCTGCTGCGCAGCCTGGCCAAGGGCGAGCAAATCACGCAGGACACCAGCACGCTGGAAAACCCGGCCATCCTGACGCAACTCGATCAGACCTACTGAGTCCCGTCCTCCAGGAGGGAGGCGAGCCGGGCGCTACATGGGGTGTAGCGCCCGTTTTTTTGCCTGCGTTTTGGCGTTTCGCGACAGCGCGAATGAGCGCAGCGTGGCGCAGGGGCGCCAACGTCAAGAAGTGTGCAGTGCGATCACGGCGTGACCAAGCAGGCGCCCACAAAAAAGCCCGCGAACATCGCGGGCTTTTTTTGTGCTGCAAGTGATCGTCAGATCACTTCATCGACATGACCCAAGTGGCCAGCTTCTTGGCTTCGTCGGCGTTCACGTTGGCGTTGGGAGGCATCGGCACTGCGCCCCACACGCCGGAGCCGCCCTTCTGGATTTTTGCGGCCAGCAGGTCAACGGCCTTGGCATCGGCGGCGTATTTCTTGGCGACGTCCTTGTAGGCGGGGCCCACCAGCTTCTTGTCGACGGCGTGGCAGGCCATGCAGTTCTTGGCCTTGGCCATGGCTTCGTCGGCCATCGCGGGGGCCGCAGCGGCCACGGCGGCCAGAGCGGCAAAAGTCAACAGAACACGCTTCATCGTTTCCTCCATAAGGGATAGTTGCGCTACAGTCGTTCAACGCCATTCTACGCTTCTCGGTTGACGATCGGCGTGCGAAAAATCTGGCGCACATCAAGGAAGCCGCATGTATTTTCTGGGTCTCGGCATCGTTTTGTTGCTATTGAAATGGCAAGAGATCGGTCCGGTCGCCGCGTGGTCGTGGTGGTGGGTGCTGACGCCATTCGCCCTGGCTGCCGCGTGGTGGAGTTGGGCCGACTGGTCCGGCTACACCAAGCGCAAAGCCATGCAAAGAGAAGAGCAGCGCAAGCTCGACCGCATCAACCGCCAGCGCACGGCCATTGGCCAGAAGCCCAGCACGGCCGCACCGCGCCGCCGCTGAGGGCGGCATCACGCTGCGCGCAGGCGTGCGCGCCACCCGGCCGCCATAATCCAGCGTGCGCCGCCCAGCTTTGGCGAACCGACTTTTTTTCGACCCCACAACGCCATCCATTCCATGCCCATCTACCGTTCCAGAACTTCCACCGCCGGCCGCAACATGGCCGGTGCCCGCTCCCTGTGGCGCGCCACCGGCATGAAGGATGGCGATTTCGACAAGCCGATCATCGCGGTCGTCAACAGCTTCACGCAATTCGTGCCCGGCCACGTGCACCTGAAGGACCTGGGCCAGCTGGTGGCCCGCGAGATCGAGGCGGCGGGCGGCGTGGCCAAGGAATTCAACACCATCGCCATCGACGACGGCATCGCCATGGGCCACGACGGCATGCTGTATAGCCTGCCCAGCCGCGACCTGATCGCCGACAGCGTCGAATACATGGTCAACGGCCATTGCGCCGATGCCATGGTGTGCATCAGCAACTGCGACAAGATCACCCCCGGCATGCTGATGGCCGCGATGCGGCTGAACATTCCGGTGGTGTTCGTGTCCGGCGGCCCCATGGAAGCGGGCAAGGCCAAGCTGGCCAACCCCGAGACCAAGACCATCGAGATCCGCAAGCTCGACCTGATCGACGCCATGGTGATGGCCGCCGACCCGTCGCAAAGCGACGCCGACGTGGCCGAGGTGGAACGCTCTGCCTGCCCTACGTGCGGCTCGTGCTCGGGCATGTTCACCGCCAACTCGATGAACTGCCTGACCGAAGCGCTGGGCCTGTCGCTGCCTGGCAACGGCACCGTGGTGGCCACGCACGCCGACCGCGAGGCTTTGTTCAAGCGCGCTGGCCAGCTGATCGTGGAACTGGCGCGCCGCTATTACGAGCAGGACGACGAGCGCGTGCTGCCACGCAGCGTGGGCTTCAAGGCGTTCGAAAACGCCATGACGCTGGACATCGCCATGGGCGGCTCCACCAACACCATCCTGCACCTGCTGGCCATCGCACAAGAGGCCGGTATCGACTTCAGCATGCAGGACATTGACCGCCTGTCGCGCACCGTACCGCAGCTGTGCAAGGTGGCGCCCAACACCAACAAGTACCACATCGAGGACGTGCACCGCGCCGGCGGCATCATGGCCATCCTGGGCGAACTCGACCGCGCCGGCAAGCTGCACACCGACGTGCCCGCCGTGCACGCGCCGTCGCTGGGCGCGGCGCTCGACGAATGGGACGTGGCGCGCGCGCCCAGCGAAGCGGTGCAGACCTTCTATCGTGCCGGCCCGGGCGGCGTGCCGACGCAGGTCGCCTTCAGCCAGTCCGCGCGCTGGCCCAGCCTGGACACCGACCGCGCGGGCGGTTGCATCCGCTCGTTCGAACACGCCTTTTCCAAGGAGGGTGGCCTGGCCGTGCTGCACGGCAACATCGCGCTGGCCGGCTGCGTCGTCAAGACCGCGGGCGTCGATGACAGCCTGCTGGTGTTCGAAGGCCCGGCCCACGTGGTCGAGTCGCAGGACGAGGCGGTCGAGCACATCCTGAACGACCAGGTCAAGGCTGGCGACGTGGTGGTGGTGCGCTACGAAGGGCCCAAGGGCGGCCCCGGCATGCAGGAGATGCTCTACCCCACCAGCTACATCAAGAGCAAGGGGCTGGGCAAAGCCTGCGCGCTGCTGACTGATGGGCGCTTTTCCGGCGGCACGTCGGGCCTGTCGATTGGCCATTGCTCGCCCGAGGCCGCGGCGGGCGGTGCCATCGGCCTGGTGCGCAACGGTGACCGCATCCGCATCGACATCCCCAAGCGCACCATCGACGTACTGGTTAGCGACGAGGAACTGGCGCGCCGCCGCGCCGAACAGGACAAGATCGGCTGGAAGCCCGCGGCGCCCCGTCCCCGCAAGGTGTCGGCCGCGCTCAAGGCTTACGCCAAGCTGGCCATGTCGGCTGACAAGGGCGCGGTGCGCGATCTGTCGCTGCTGGACGACTGACGCGCTGCGTGGGTGCCGATGGCGTCGGTAGCCCACGCTCAAACTGCGCATCATGCTCCTATTTTGGTAGCTATCTGCGCGTGTGCGCGCATGGCGAGCACCTGACCCTAAACCGGCGCGCACCTTGAGGGGAACGCCCGGCCCTTGCGGCCCGGCCTGTACATAATCCCCTCATGCTGATGCACCCGCAATTCGATCCCATCGCCATCCGGCTTGGCCCATTGGCCGTGCACTGGTACGGCATCACCTACCTCGTCGCGTTCGCGCTGTTCTTCTTTCTGGCGACACGGCGCCTGCGGCACGAACCCTACGCTTCCATCACCCAGCCCGCGCCGTGGACGCGGCGCGACATCGAGGACTTGCTGTTCTGGGGCGTGCTGGGCGTCATCGCCGGGGGGCGCCTGGGCTATTGCCTGTTCTACAAGCCGGGCTATTACGCCGCTCACCCGCTGGAAATCTTCGCCATCTGGCAGGGCGGCATGAGCTTTCACGGCGGGATGCTGGGCGTCATCGTGGCCATGATCGCCTGGGCGCAGTCGCGCGGCCGGCCCTGGCTGCAGGTGACCGACCTGATCGCGCCCTGCGTGCCGCTGGGGCTGGCATCGGGCCGCGTGGGCAATTTCATCAACGGCGAGCTGTGGGGTCGCGTGGCCGATCCGTCGCTGCCTTGGGCCATGGTGTTTCCGGGCGCCGCGCTGCCGGACGGCACCAACCCGCCGCGGCATCCGTCGCAGATCTACCAGTTCCTGCTGGAAGGGGTGCTGCTGTTCGTGCTGCTGTGGCTGTACGCGCGCCACCCGCGCAAGACTGGGCAGGTGAGCGGGGCGTTTTTGTTGGGTTACGGCGTGTTCCGGTTCGTGGCCGAATACTTTCGCCAGCCCGACGCGCACCTGGGCCTGCTGGCCCTGGGCATGAGCATGGGGCAGTGGCTGTGCGTGCCCATGATGGTGGCCGGCCTGGCGCTGTGGGCCTGGGCCAGCCGGGCGCCGGAAGGCAGATGAATATAGACGCCAGCGCAGTCACCACGGGCGCGTGCAGCTATGAATAGTGAAGCGGAAAGCGGGTTGGAAGCCACCTTGTCGCGCCAATTGCGCAGCACCCGCGAGCGCCTGGGCGCCATGCTGGGCCGCAGCAACGAAGCGCTGCCGCCGCGCGTGCTGCGGCGCACGCTGCGCGAGTTGCAGAACGTGGCCGACCCGATGGTGAGCGACGTCGAAGGCGGTCGCCGCGCCGCGGGCGTGGCGCGCTGGTACGCCCAAGCCACGCCAGAGCAGCGGCAGGACTGCTGGCTGCTGATGAGCGAGCAGTTTCCGCCCGACCCCACCGCCATTCAGGCCGCGCACGCCGCGTACGACGCCGCGCGCCATACCGACGAAGAAGCGCGCGCCGAAGTGCGCCTGCGCAAGGCGTTTGCATCGCCGCGCACGCGTCTGCTGCAACGCTTTGCTGCATTCCCTGACGGGGTGCGTTTTCTGGTCGACATGCGGGCCGAACTGCTGCCACGCCTGAAGCAGGAAAAGCGCCTGCTGGCGCTCGACGCCGAACTGGAAGATCTGTTTTCGACCTGGTTCGACGTCGGCTTTCTGGAGCTGCGGCGCATCGACTGGCATTCGCCCGCCTCGCTGATCGAAAAACTGATCAAGTACGAAGCCGTGCACGACATTCGCAGCTGGGCCGACGCCAAGAACCGGCTCGACGAAGACCGTCGCTGCTACGGCTTCTTTCACCCCAGGCTGCCGGGCGAGCCGTTGATCTTCGTCGAAGTGGCGCTGCTCAAGTCGATGGCCGGCAGCATCACCCCGCTGCTGGACGAAGAGGCCGAGCCGGCCGACCTGGGCAGGGCCACGACGGCCATTTTTTATTCCATCAGCAACACGCAGCCGGGCCTCAAGGGCGTGAGCTTTGGCGATTCGCTGATCAAGCGCGTGGTCGAAGCGCTGCAGCACGAATTTCCGCAGCTCAAGGTGTTCGCCACGCTGTCGCCCATACCCGGGCTGCGCCCGTGGCTGGGCAGGCAGGCCGATGCGCTGCTGCAGGCCATGCCGGCGCGCGCGCGGCAGGCGCTGGCGCGCCAGCTGGGCCAGGACGAAGTGGCCGCGCCCCTGCTGCTCAAGGCGCTGGAAGGCGTCGCCACGCTGGACGAAAAATCCCCCGCTCGCCGCTGGCTGCTGGCCAGCGCGGCGCGCTACCTGGGCCATGAGCAGGCCGAAGACAGCCGCCCGCGCGACGCGGTGGCGCGCTTTCACCTGGCCAATGGCGCGCGCATCGAACGGCTGAACTGGTTGGCCGACCCCTCGCCCAAGGGCATGCGCCAGTCGTATGGCCTGATGGTCAACTACCTCTACGACCTGAAACGCCTGGACAAGCACCGCGCGCAGCTGGCACAGGGAAAAGTCCCCGTGGCGGGCGCGGTCGAAAGCCTGCAAGATGGGTGGTTTTCGAACCCGCAAGACAGGAGACAAAGCCCATGAACCCCATCATCCGCCGCCGTCATGCCCTGCTGGCCAGCGCCGCCTGGGCGCTGTCGCCCGCGCTGCGCGCGCAGGCGGCCTGGCCGACCAAGCCGGTTACGCTGGTGGTGCCGTTTCCGGCCGGTGGCGGCACCGACGCCTTTGCGCGGCCGCTGGCGGCGCAGTTTTCCAAGCTGACGGGCAAGACGCTGGTCATCGACAACCGCGGCGGCGCCGGCGGCACCGTGGGTGCTTCGATCGCGGCCAAACTGCCGCCTGATGGCTACGGCCTGTTCATGGGCGGCGCGCATCACATGGTGGCGCCCAGCATGTACCCCAAACTGGACTACGACATCGAGAAAGACTTCGTGCCGCTGATCCAGGTGGCCAGCGTGCCGCAGGTGCTGGTGGTCAACGCCAAGCGCGCCAACACGGGCAGCTTCAAGGAATTCATCGACCTGATCCGCCGCAGCCCCGGCAAGCTCAACTACGCCTCCGCCGGCGCCGGGTCGGTGCACCATTTGGCGGGCGAGCTGTTCAAGCAGCAAAGCAAAACCTTCATCACCCACATTCCGTACCGCGGCGCCGGGCCGGCGCTGCAGGATCTGATCGCCGGCAACGTCGATATGGCCTTCGACGGCTTGGGCTCGTCGGCCACCCACATCAAGGGCGGCCGCATCAAGGCCCTGATGGTGGCCGGCCGCCAGCGCAACCCGGCCTTCCCCGACGTGCCCAGCGCCGCCGAAGTGGGGCTGCCCGACTACGACGTGCACACCTGGTACGGCCTGTGGGCGCCCAAGGGCACGCCCGCCGATGCGCAGGCAGCCGCCATCGAGGTCGCGCGCAAGGCCTGCCAGGAGCCAGAGGCCAAGACCGTGTGGGCGGGGCAGGGCGCCGACTTTCCCAACGTGTCCGGAGCGCAGTTCGCCAAGCTGATCCAGGACGAGATCCGCAAGTGGGCGCAGGTGGTCAAGCTGTCCGGCGCCAAGCTGGATTGAGTCGGGTAAAGGTTTCAGCCCCTTGTCCGGCCACGTGTCCCTGAGCAGCGACGACGGTGACGCGCGCGTCGCCGTCGTCACCCTGTGCCACCGCGCCAAGTTCAACGCCATGTCGCGCGCGATGTGGCGCCAGCTGCAGGCCGTTTTCGCGCGCATCCAGTCCGGCGACTGGCGCTGCGTGCTGCTGCGTGGCGAGGGTGCGCACTTCTGCGCTGGCGGCGACATTGCCGAATACCCGTCGTTTCGCTTTGCCACCGCCAGCCTGCGCGCCTTTCACGAAGACGAAGTCTGGGGCGGCCTGCGGGCCATGCTCGACTGCGACGTGCCCATCGTCGCCGCCATCGCGGGCAACTGCATGGGCGCCGGCATGGAGATGGCCAGTGCGTGCGACATCCGCGTGGCGGCCGACGACGCCCGTTTTGGCGCGCCCATCGCCAAGCTGGGCTTTCCGATGGCGCCGCGCGAGGCGCAACTGGTGGCGCGCGTGGCCGGCGAGGCGACGGCGCGCGAAATGCTGCTGGAAGCCGCCGTGCTTGGCGCCGGCGAAATGAAGGCGCGCGGCTTTCTGCACCGCATCGAGCCGCCCGACGAGTTGCTGCCGCACGCGCAAGAGCGCGCCCGCCGCATCGCCGCACTGGCGCCCCGGGCGGCGCGCGCCCACAAGCAGCTGTTCAGAGCGCTGAATGAGCCTTCAGCGCTTAGCAGTACTGCATCAAAAGCTATAGAAAACATAGTAAACGGCGCATACGACTATGCCGACAGCGCCGAACACCGCGAGGGCATCGCCGCCTTTCTCGAAAAGCGTCCCGCGCGCTTCTGACCCATCGTTTACGTCACGCCACCACCATGCCCAACCAGAATCTTTTCGTCGCGCTGCGCGACGCCTTCCCGGCCGATCTGGACACCGTCGCCGTCGAAACGGACAACGGCCTTCACTATTCGTGGCGCGACCTCGACCGCGCCACCGCCATGGTGGCCAACCTGCTGCAGTCGCTCGACATTCCCCGGGCTGCCGACGGCGTGCCGCCGCGCGTGGCGGTGCAGGTCGAAAAGTCGGTCGAAGCCATGGTGCTGTACCTGGCGACGCTGCGGGCGGGCTTTGTGTTCCTGCCGCTCAATACCGCCTATCAAAGCGCCGAGATCGAATACTTCATCGGCAACGCCGCGCCGGCCGTGGTGGTGTGCAGCAGCAAGAACTTCCCGTGGGTCAGCCAAATCGCCTTCAAGGCCGGCACGCGCCACGTCTTCACGCTGGACGACGACCGCACCGGCAGCCTGCTGGAGCGCGCCGCGCATTGCAGCGACCGGCAGACGCCCGTGCAGCGCGGTGAGGGCGACCTGGCGGCGATCCTGTACACCAGCGGCACCACCGGCCGCAGCAAGGGCGCCATGCTGTCGCACGGCAACCTGCTGAGCAACGCGGCCATGCTGAAGGACTACTGGGGCTGGCAGCCCGGCGACGTGCTGATTCACGCGCTGCCGATCTTCCACGTGCATGGGCTGTTCGTTGCCATTCACGGCGCGCTGCTGAACGGCTCGAAGATGCTGTGGCACGGCAAGTTCGACCCCCGACGCGTGATCGCCGACCTGCCGCGCGCCACCGTGTTCATGGGCGTGCCGACGCTGTACGTGCGCATGCTGGGCGAAGCGTCGTTGACGCGGCAGCAGGCGGCGCACATGCGGCTGTTCATCAGCGGTTCGGCGCCGCTGCTGATCGAGACCTTTAACGACTGGCAGGCGCGCACCGGCCACACGATTCTGGAGCGCTACGGCATGAGCGAAACCATCATGCTGACCAGCAACCCCTACCGTGCGGATGGCCGTTTCGACGGGCAGGCCGAGAGGCGCGGCGGCACGGTGGGCTTCCCGCTGCCGGGTGTCGAGGTGCGGGTGCGCGGTGACGACGGCGCCGCCATGCCGGCGGGCGAAATCGGCGGCATTCAGGTGGCGGGGCCGAACGTCTTCAGCGGCTATTGGCGCATGCCCGAGAAGACGGCCGAAGAGTTCACCAGCGACGGCTTCTTCAAGACCGGCGATGTCGGCAAGCAGGACGAGCGCGGCTACGTCACCATCGTCGGGCGCAGCAAGGACCTGATCATCAGCGGGGGCTACAACGTCTATCCGGCCGAGATCGAAGGCTACCTGAACGAGCTGCCCGGCGTGGCCGAAAGCGCCATTGTTGGCGTGCCCCACCCCGACTTTGGCGAGGTGGGCGTGGCGGTGGTCATCGCCAAGCCCGGCGCCGCGCTGGATGGTGAGCGGTTGCTGGCCGAGCTGAAGGCGCGGTTGGCCAACTTCAAGATTCCCAAGCGCTGCTACGTCGAACCCGAACTGCCGCGCAACACCATGGGCAAGGTGCAGAAAAACCTGCTGCGCGACCGCTATCAGGGCCTGTTCAAGCCGAGTTAGCTGACGGCGTTGGCTGACAGGGCGGGGCGAGGCAGGGGGCTACACTTGTGGGTCAAGCGGTTGCTTGGGGCGCGCGCGGCGCGCCGTGAGGCACTTGCCATTGACCTGAAAAGCGGAATACCTATGTCCTTGAAGTCCCTGCTGTTGCTGCTGATCGGGGCGGCCATCGTCATTTTCGTAGGCCTCAACTGGGTGGCCATGACCACGCCCACCACCTTGACCCTGGGCTTCACCGACATTCAGGCGCCACTGGGTCTGGTACTGCTGGGGCTGATGGCGCTGCTGTCGGTGGTCTTCGTCGCGCTGATCGCCTACACCCAGGGCACGGTGCTGATGGAAACGCGCCGCCACGCCAAGGAACTGTCGGCTCAGCGCGAACTGGCCGACAAGGCCGAGGCTTCGCGCTTTACCGATCTGCGCGCGCACCTGGACAAGGAAATTACCCGCCTGTCCGAAGTCATCGACAGGCAGGCGCGCGAGACGCTGTCGCGCGTGGATCGCGCCGAAATGGGCCTGCGCGAGCGGCCCGTGGACGCCGAGATCACCCGTCTGGCGCAGGCGGTGGAAACCCACAACCGCGACCTGCACGCGCGGGTGGATCGGCTGGAAATGGGTCTGCGTGACGGGCTGGCGGGGTATGTGCCCGCGCCAGCCACGGTTCGGCCAGCGGTGACTGCGGCGCTGCCCGCGCAGGCGCCGGTCGCATCGCCCGGGGCGGATCCGGTCGGTGACGCGGTTGCGCGCTGAACCGCTGAGCGGTTGAACGCGCGCCGATGGGGGAAATCAGGCCGGGCGGCCTGCCAGCGGCGTTTTGTAGCTATTCATTTAGTAGCTAACCGACGGGTTGGTTAGCGCAGCACCAGCACCGGAATTTCGGAATGCGTCAGCACTTGCTGGGTTTCGCTGCCCAGCAGCAGGCGCTTGACGCCTTTGCGGCCGTGCGACGCCATCACGATGATGTCGGCTTTGTGCTTCTTGGCGCCGGCGATCAGCGCATCTGACACCACGTCGGACTTGGCCAGCACCGTCTTGACCTTGACCCCCTTGGCATCGGCGGATTTCTTCACCACGTCCAGCACGTTCTGACCGTCGTCGGCCCACTGCTTTTCGACGCGCGCCACGTCTTCGGCAGACAGCGGAATCGAGCCTTCGAAATAACTCTGCGGATAGCGCGGCACGACCTTCAATGCGATCAGTTCGGCGCCGCACAGGGCGGCCAGGCCGATGGCGCTGTCGACGGCTTTTTTGGACAGCTTGGAGCCGTCGGTGGCAACGAGAATGCGGTTGTACATGGTGAGTTCTCCTTGGAAATTCTCGGCTGGCTCGGTCGCACCCGGCGGGCGAAGTCGCGTGCCGGGCTGAACGATACCCTAAGTTACCAGTGCCTCCACCGCCGGATATTGACGCGTGTCAATTTGACCGGTCGGCCAAAGCGCGTACAGTCGCCCCCGTGAAGCAAGGTGTTGGCGTGATTTCATCGGCTGCCATCGACACGCCCGCGTCGGCGCCCGCCGCCGACCCGGTGCGGGGCGATGCTGCCTGGGTGCTGCTGGATGAGCGCGACGAATGGCTGGAGTTCAGCCGCCCCGTCGGCGCGCCAGGCGCGGCCGCCGACACCGGTCTGTGGGAATCCAGCGTGGTGTTCGAGGGCATGCATTGCGCGGCCTGCGCGGGCACCATTGAGCAGGCGCTGCGCGCCACGCCCGGCGTGCGCGAAGCCGACGTCAGCGCGGCCAGCCAGCGCGGGCGCGTGGTGTGGGACGAGGGCGCCACTCGGCCTTCGCGCTGGATGCAGGCGGTGGCGCGCACGGGCTATCGCCCATTGCCGGCACACGACGCCTTCGCCACCGAGCGCCGGCAGGCGGAAACACGCAAGATGCAATGGCGCTTGGGCGTGGCCGGCCTGTGCATGATGCAGGTGATGATGTACGCGACGCCGACGTACTTCACCGCCAGCGGAGAGATTGAGCCCGACCTGGTCAACCTGCTGCGCTGGGCGCAATGGGTGCTGTCGGTGCCGGTGGTGCTGTTTTCCTGCCAGCCGTTCTTTCGCAACGCGCTGCTCGACCTGAAGCTGCGCCGCGTCAGCATGGATTTGCCGGTGGCTTTGGGCATGCTGATCACGTTCGTCGTCAGTTCATTGGGCACGTTCGAGCCGGGCGGCCTGTTCGGGCGCGAGGTTTACTTCGATTCGCTGACGATGTTCGTGTTCTTCCTGCTGACGGGCCGTTGGCTGGAGTTGCGACTGCGTGATCGCACTGCCGGCGCGCTGGAGGCGCTGATGCACCGCTTGCCCGACAGCGTGCAGCGGCGCGGCGCGGCCGGCGAATGGGAGCGCGTGTCGGTGCGCCGCATTCGGGTTGGCGACCTGCTGCGGGTGCTGCCAGGCGAGGTGATCCCCGCCGATGGTGTGGTGGAGCAAGGCCAGACGTCGGCCGACGAGGCGTTGCTGACGGGCGAATCGACGCCGCTGGCGCGCGGTGTTGGCCAGCGCGTGGTGGCGGGTAGCCACAACCTGACGGCGCCGGTGGAGATTCGCGTCGAACAGGTCGGCGGCGACACCCGCTACGCCCAGATCGTCGCGCTGATGGAGCAAGCATCCACCAGCAAGCCTGAGATCGCGCTGCTGGCGGATCGGCTGGCCAAGCCGTTTCTCATCCTGGTGCTGGTGGCTGCCGCGCTGGCGTGTGCATGGTGGTGGTCGAGCGACCCGAGCCACGCCTTGATGATTGCCGTGGCGATTCTGGTGGTGACCTGCCCGTGCGCGTTGTCGCTGGCCACGCCCGCCGCCATGCTGGCCAGCGCGGGCGCGCTGGCGCGCAGCGGCGTGCTGGTGCGCCGCATGCAGGCGCTGGAAGCGCTGTCGCACGTCGATACCGTGGTGTTTGACAAGACCGGCACGCTGACGCGCGATGCCTTCGTGCTGGAGGACGTGCAACTGCGGCGTGGTGTTACCCGTGCGCAGGCGCTGGGGCTGGCCGCGGCCATGGCGGGCGGCAGCCTGCACCCGGTGTCGCGCGCGCTGGCGCAAGCCGGCGCGGACGAAGGCTGCGAGGCGCCGGCCATCGCCGTGACGGACCTGCGCGAAGTGCTGGGGCAGGGCGTGGCAGCGCGGCTGCCCGATGGGCGCGGCGGCCTGAACGAAGTGCGCCTGGGTTCGGCCGTTTTTTGCGGCGTGGCACCGATCGCGGCGCGAGGGCCGGTCACGCACCTGAGCGACGCCAACGGTTGGCTGGCGAGCTTTCATTTGCGTGAGGATTTGCGGGCGGATGCCAAAGCCAGCGTGGACGCATTGCGGCGCGCTGGCGTGCAGGTGAGGCTGCTTTCTGGCGACCGGCCGGAAGCGGCCGCCCGGGTGGGGCAACTGGCCGGCATCGACGACGCGCGCGGCGGGTGTCTGCCGGGCGATAAGCTGGCCGATCTGCGCGCCGCGCAGGCGACGGGCGCCACCGTGGCCATGGTTGGCGACGGGCTGAACGACGGGCCGGTGCTGGCGGGGGCCGACGTGTCGTTCGCCTTCGGGCGCTCGGTGCCGTTGGCGCGCGCCCAAGCCGACTTCGTCGTGCTGGGCGACCGGCTGTCGCTGATTCCCGCATGCCATGCCAAGGCGCGCCGCACCATGCAGGTTGTAAGACAAAATCTGGGCTGGGCAGCGGCCTACAACGCCATTGGCGTTCCGCTGGCCATGGCAGGCTATATGCCGCCGTGGGCGGCGGGCTTGGGCATGGCGGCCAGTTCGCTGGTGGTGGTGTTGAATGCGCTGCGGCTGTCAAAGGCCGACATGCAGCCAGTCGAGGTACGCTGATGGATATTCTTTACCTGCTCATCCCGTTGTCGGTGGTGCTGGTGTTCTTTATCCTCGGGGCGTTGTGGTGGGCCATCTACCGTGGCCAATTCGACGACGTCGACCGCGAAGGCGAACGGATTCTGGATCACGATTGACCTGCGTCAACCAAGCCCATAATACGAGTCGGGATACTGCTGAAGGTTTTATCAGGAAGAGGTGGAAATGACATTCGCCAATACACGGGCCACGGTCTACAACGACAAAGTGGTCAGGCAATTTGCCATCATGACGGTGGTATGGGGCGTGGTCGGGATGCTGGTGGGCGTGATCGTCGCCGCGCAGCTCGCCTGGCCAGAGCTGAATCTGGGCATTCCATGGCTCAGCTATGGACGATTGCGACCCCTGCACACCAACGCGGTGATCTTCGCGTTTGGTGGCAGCGGCCTGTTCGCCACGTCTTACTACGTGGTGCAGCGCACCTGCCAGGTGCGCCTGTTCAGCGACAAGCTGGCGGCGTTTACCTTCTGGGGCTGGCAATTGGTCATCGTCGCGGCCGCAGTTTCGCTGCCGCTCGGCTTCACCACCGGCAAGGAATATGCCGAACTCGAGTGGCCGATCGACATCCTGATCACGCTGGTGTGGGTGTCGTACGCGCTGGTGTTCTTCGGCACCGTGGGTACGCGTCGCGTCAAGCACATCTACGTGGCCAACTGGTTCTACGGTGGGTTCATCCTGGCGGTGGCGCTGCTGCACGTCGTCAACAGCGCTGAAATCCCGGTGGGCATGATGAAGTCCTACTCCGCCTACGCCGGCGTGCAGGACGCCATGGTTCAGTGGTGGTACGGCCACAATGCCGTCGGCTTCTTCCTGACCGCGGGCTTTCTGGGCATGATGTACTACTTCATTCCCAAGCAGGCCGAGCGTCCGGTGTACAGCTATCGCCTGTCCATCGTCCACTTCTGGGCGCTGATCTTCACGTACATGTGGGCTGGCCCGCACCACCTGCACTACACGGCCCTGCCGGACTGGGCGCAAAGCGTGGGCATGCTGTTCTCGCTGATCCTGCTGGCACCCAGCTGGGGCGGCATGATCAACGGCATCATGACGCTGTCCGGCGCCTGGCACAAGCTGCGTGACGACCCGATCCTGCGCTTCCTGATCGTGTCGCTGTCGTTCTACGGCATGTCCACGTTCGAAGGCCCGATGATGTCCATCAAGACCGTCAACGCGTTGAGCCATTACACCGACTGGACGGTGGGCCACGTGCACTCCGGTGCGCTGGGCTGGGTGGGCCTGATCACCATGGGTTCCATGTACTACCTGATCCCGCGCCTGTTCGGCCAGAAGCAGATGTACAGCATGAAGGCCGTTGAGGTGCACTTCTGGGTCGCCACGATCGGTATCGTGGTCTACATTGCCGCGATGTGGATTGCCGGTGTGATGCAAGGCCTGATGTGGCGCGCGGTCAACGCCGACGGCACGCTGACTTACACCTTCGTCGAATCGGTCAAGGCGACCTATCCGTTCTACGTGCTGCGTTTGCTGGGTGGTCTGCTGTACCTTGGTGGCATGGTCATCATGCTGTGGAACACCTTCAAGACAGCGGCCGCCGGCCGCGCCACCCCGGTGCAGATTCCGGCCGTGGCTGCACACGCCTAAAGCCAGGAAGGAGTGAACAACATGGCTCAAGCACATCCCACCACGGGTCACGCCAAGATCGAGACCAGCAACTTTCTGATGATCGTGCTCATCCTGCTCACCGTGGCAGTGGGCGGTATCGTCGAGATTGTTCCGCTGTTTTTCCAGAAGTCCACCACGCAGCCGATCGAGGGTCTCAAGCCCTACACCGCGCTGCAGCTGGCAGGGCGCGACATCTATCAGCGCGAGGGTTGCTACAACTGCCACTCGCAGATGGTCCGCCCCTTCCGCGCCGAGGCGCTGCGCTACGGTCCTTATTCCGTGGCTGGCGAATTCGTCTATGACCACCCGTTCCAGTGGGGCAGCAAGCGCACCGGCCCTGATCTGGCGCGCGTGGGCGGCCGCTACAGCGACGACTGGCACCGTGTGCACCTGAACAACCCGCGCGACGTGGTGCCCGAATCCAACATGCCCGCCTATTCATGGCTCGAGCGCAACGCGGCCAATGCGGCGACCATCTCGGCGCACATGACCGGTCTGCGCCGCGTGGGCGTGCCCTACACCGACGACGAGATCGCCAAGGCGCCTGAAGAACTCAAGGGCAAGACCGAGATGGATGCCGTCATCGCCTATCTGCAGGTGCTGGGCATTCACCGCAAGTAAACGCACCCAACGCGAGGTTCCCCATGGACATCAACCTGCTGCGCAGCATAGTGACAGTGGTGGCTTTTCTGGTCTTCATCGGCATCGTGGTCTGGGCGTGGTCACGCCGCAACCAGGCCGATTTCGACGAAGCCGCCCAGTTGCCCTTCCAGCAGGACTGATGCGATTCGGCATGACCCGCGTTGCAGCATAAGGAACACCCAAAATGAGCGACTTCACGAGCAACTTCTGGTCGGTCTTCATCGCCGGCGTCACGATCCTGAGCATTCTGGCCTGCCTGGCCTTGCTCGTCATCAGTGGCAAGACCAAGGCGATGACGGCTGCCGACAACACCACGGGCCACGTCTGGGACGGCGACCTGCGCGAGATGAACAACCCCCTGCCGCGCTGGTGGGTGGGCCTGTTCGTGCTGACCTGCCTGTTCGCCTTTGCCTACCTATACCTCTACCCGGGTCTGGGTTCCTACCCCGGTTCGCTCAAGTGGTCGCAGACGGGCCAGTTTGACGCCGAGGTGGCGCGCGGCAACGAGCAGGTTGCGCCGCTGTATGCGCGTTTTGCCGGCATGGGGCCCGAGCAGCTGTCCAAGGACCCCGAGGCCATGGCCATCGGTGACCGTCTGTTTCTGAACAACTGCGCACAGTGCCACGGCTCCGACGCGCGCGGCAGCAAGGGCTTTCCCAACCTGACCGACAAGCAGTGGAACTGGGGCGGCACGCCCGACAAGATCCATGAGACCATTGCCAAGGGCCGCATGGGCGTCATGACGCCGATGGCCGCCGCGGTCGGTTCGCCGGAAGACGTGCGCAACCTCGCCAACCATGTGCTGAGCCTGTCCGGCGCGCCGCACGATTCCGTGCGCGCCAACCTGGGCAAGGAAAAGTTCATGGTCTGCGCGGCCTGCCACGGTGCGGACGGCAAGGGCAACCCTGCCATGGGCGCGCCCAACCTGACCAGCGGCATCTTCACGCATGGCCCCGGCGTCGAGGCGCACATCGTGAACATGATCAACAACGGCAAGACGGGTGTCATGCCGGCATGGGAATCGAAATTCACGCCCGAGCAGCTGAAGGTGCTCACGGCCTACGTGTGGGGCAAGGGCGGCGGCGTACCCGGCGCGCCTGCGGCGGCTGTGGCCGACGCTGCCTCCGTCAGCGTGGAGAACGGCATCGTCAAGTTCTTCTTCGCCACCGGCAAGGCCGACGTGGCGAGTGGTGCCGACAAAGCCCTGGCCGAAATCGTGGCCGGCGTGAAAGCCGGCAAGAAGGCCATCGTCAGCGGCTACGTCGATTCCACCGGCAGCGCCGCCCAGAACGAAGAACTGGCCAAGCAGCGTGCCGTTGCCGTGCGCGACCAGCTCAAGGCGCTGGGCGTGGACGAAGGCAGCATCGACTTGCAGAAGCCCGACAACGTCGAGGCCGGCGCGGGCGCCCAGGCGCGCCGCGTGGAAGTCAAGCTGATGTGAGCTCACTGAGCTGAAGGAAGACCGGGCCGCGAAACACGTGTGCCCGGTTTTTTTTCTGATGCTCAATCGTTATATGCGCAATGGCTTAAGTAATACAATGGCAACAGGGCATGGTCGTCATCGCATGTCGGCCGAATCCGGAGGAGATAGCTGCCCTTTGTCGATGTTCGTTCCCGAGAAGTCGTCTTGAACACTCCCGCATCTCCTGAAAAACCCGTTGCATCCGCCAAGCTGGCCGATGACGACGTCTTGGTTTCCCTCTACCAGGCCCACAAGAAGATTTATCCGCGCAGCGTCACGGGCCTGTTCGCCAAGTGGCGCTGGTTCTTCGTCTGGGCGACGCAACTGTTCTTCTATGGCATGCCGTGGCTGCAGTGGAACGGGCGCCAGGCCATGCTGTTCGACCTCGAGGCGCGGCGCTTTTACATCTTCGGGCTGGTGCTCTATCCGCAGGATGTCATCTACCTGTCGGGCATTCTGATCATCTCTGCGCTGTTGCTGTTTTTGTTCACGGCGGTGGCTGGGCGGCAATGGTGCGGCTATGCCTGTCCGCAAACCGTCTACACCGAAATTTATCTGTGGATCGAGCGCAAGATCGAAGGCGACCGCTCGGCGCGCATGCGGCTCGACGCGGCGCCCCTGTCCACCGCCAAATTTCTGCGCAAGTCCGCCAAACAGGCAGCATGGATTGCTGTCGGCCTGTGGACTGGCTTCACCTTCGTGGGTTACTTCACCCCGATCCGCGAACTGGCGCAGCACGTGCTTGCCTGGACGCTCGGCCCCTGGCAAACGTTCTGGATCTTCTTCTACGGCTTTGCGACCTACGGCAACGCCGGCTTCATGCGCGAGCAGGTTTGCAAGTACATGTGTCCTTACGCGCGCTTCCAGAGCGCCATGTTCGACAAGGACACGCTGATCGTCTCGTACGACAAGCAGCGCGGCGAGCCGCGCGGCGCGCGCTCGCGCAAGGCCGACCCCAAGGCGCTGAACCTGGGTGATTGCGTCAACTGCACCCTGTGCGTACAGGTGTGCCCCACGGGCATCGACATACGCAACGGTTTGCAATACGAGTGCATCAGTTGTGCCGCCTGTATCGACGTATGCGACGAGGTGATGGACAAGGTGGGATATCCGCGCGGCCTGATTCGCTACACCACCCAGCACGGGCTTGAAGAGCGCTGGGGCCGGGCTGAAATCATCCGCCACATCATGCGCCCGCGGGTCATGCTGTATACCGCCATCCTGGGAGCGGTGTGCGTGGGGCTGCTGGCCAGCATCTACCTGCGCACGCCGTTCAAGGTCGACGTGGTGCGCGACCGCGCCTCGCTGGCGCGCATCGTGCAGGGCGGCAACATCGAAAACGTGTACCGCGTGCAGATCATGAATGCCACCGAACGTGCGCAGGACTATCGCCTCAGCGTCGAAGGCCTGCCGGGCCTGATGCTCACCTCGCAGCCCACCGTGAAGGTGGAGGCGGCCGATGCGTTATGGGTGCCCTTGCAAATGCAACTGCCCTACAACGGCGCCGCCCCCGGCTCCCATCCGGTCACCCTGACCATTGCCTCCGACGTCGGCACGGTGCACGAAAAAACCGTGTTTCTGGTGCCGCGCTGAATCCGCAGGAGTTCAAACCATGACCGATCCCAAGCGTTCCGGCCCTTGGTGGCGCTATCCGCACATGTGGCTCGTCGTCGGCGGGCCCGCGGTGGTCGTGGTGGCCGCTTTCGTCACGCTCTATCTGGCCATCAGTCACCCCGACCCGGTGTATACCGACGCGCCGCGCTCCAATCGCGCCGCGCAACAGCCCGCAGACGAAGTGGGTGCGACCGCCGTGCCTGCAATGCAGGCGCGCAACCATGCCGCCACCGGCGGCGTGCCGCCTGAGCCCGCCGACCCGCGCACCGGTCGGTAAGCCCCTCGTATCACTTCGCCACACCGCCATGATCAGCAAACAACGCCTGTTTTGGATCGCCTGGCCGGCCTTTCTGGTCGCGGCCGCGCTCGAATTGATGGTCTTCGCCGTGCTGGATCCAGAAATGCTGACCCTGTTCGGCAAGCCGGCCGGTTGGTCGCGCCAAGCGGTCTACACCGTCACTTTTCTCATCTTCTGGTTCATGATGATGGTCTGCAGCGCACTTACGGTGCTGTTGACCATGTCGCCCTTCGAGCTGAACCAGCTTCAGCCGCAGGAAGGCGCTGACACCGCACCTTGACTCGGGCCGGCAGACCGGCCGATGGCACTGCCTGCACCTTTCGGCTCGCTGCGTTAGTGCGCATGGCAAAGCCGGTGGACAACGCGCAGGGCGCCGCCCCTTGTGCTTCCAATTGATGGATGAATCAGGCGGGACTTGGTGATGGGGGGTGACGAGCCTTTACCCCGGCACTGACTCCAAAGTTAGGGCTGCTTGGTTCCCCACCTGACCCGGTTGGCTCCTTCGCCATGCGGGAAGGCCCGTCGGGGGCTATTGTAGCTTCTGTGGCGCAGCGCAGTGCAGCCGGCGCTGCGCTTCGGCGGCGCCGAAGCTGAGCGCGAGCACGTTCAGCACTTCGCCGCGCAGTTGGGCCAGCTGATCTGGGTCGATATGGGCACTCAACCGTGCCTGCAGGCGGGCGGCGCGCGGGTGACAGCAGTCGCTCAGCGCATGGCTCAGTGCAACGGCCTGGGCATGCAAATCTGACCACGCTCGTTCGGTGAACGCTGCTGAGTCAGATGCTTCGATAAAGTACGGCATAAGCAGAGGCTCCAGGCATCGGCACACCCCAAGCGGTGCCCGCGCAGTCGCTGAATGAAATGCTTTTTTGTTGCGCTGCAGCATATCGTGTTTAAGCGTTGCGGAACAGTCTCCGTCTTATTTGCGCATCGTTTCCGAGTCCATCCTCTAATCCCGGCGGCTTGGCTTCGGCCCGTAGAATCCTCGCCATGTCGTATCTGGTCCTGGCTCGCAAATACCGTCCGCGTAATTTTTCGGAAATGGTGGGTCAGGAGCACGTCGTGCAGGCCCTCACCAACGCGTTGACCCAGCAGCGGCTGCACCACGCCTACCTGTTTACCGGCACCCGAGGTGTTGGCAAGACGACCGTGTCGCGCATTTTGGCCAAGTCGCTCAACTGCATCGGCGCCGACGGACAGGGCGGCATCACGGCCCAGCCTTGCGGCGTGTGCCCGGCCTGCACCGACATTGACGCCGGCCGCTTTGTCGACTACACCGAACTGGACGCCGCCAGCAACCGCGGCGTGGACGAAGTGCAGAGCCTGCTGGAGCAGGCCGTCTACAAGCCGGTGCAGGGCCGCTTCAAGGTCTTCATGATCGACGAAGTGCACATGCTGACCAACACGGCCTTCAACGCCATGCTGAAGACGCTGGAGGAGCCGCCCGAATACCTCAAGTTCGTGCTGGCCACCACCGATCCGCAGAAGGTGCCGGTAACGGTGTTGTCGCGCTGCCTGCAGTTCAACTTGCGTCCCATGGCGGCCGAGACGGTGCTGGATCACCTCGCGCGCGTGCTGGCGGCCGAAAATGTGCCGGCCGACCCCGGCTCGCTGCGACTGCTGGCGCGCGGCGCGCGCGGCTCGATGCGTGACGCCCTCAGCCTGACCGACCAAGCCATCGCTTTCGGCTCCGGTCGGCTGGACGAAAGCGCGGTGCGCCAGATGCTGGGCAGCGTGGACCGCGGCGTGGTGTTCAGCCTGATCGCGGCGCTGGCCGCGGGCGACGGCCGCGTGGTGGTCGAGTTGGTCGACCAATTGCGCGCGGCCGGCCAGTCCGCCGCCACCACGCTCGAAGACATGGCCAGCGTGCTGCAGCGCATGGCCGTACAGCAGGCCGTACCCGACATGCCGGTCGACGAAACCGACCCCGACGCGCAGCAAATCGCCCGCCTGGCCGCGCTGTTGCCCGCTGACGAAACCCAGCTGCTGTATAGCCTGTGCATCCATGGCCGGTCCGAACTGGGCCTGGCACCGGACGAATACACCGGCTTGACCATGGTGCTGTTGCGGCTGTTGCCTTTCAAGGCAGGGGCGCGTTCACAGGCCAGCGCCACGGCTGAAAAAAAAACTCTAACGCCGGCTGAGCCGCTGGCGGAAACACCTGCGCCCGCCCAGCGCGCGGCGACACCACCCAGTGTCTGCGCTGCGGCCGTGCCCACGGGGCCGCGGCAAACCGCGCCAGTGCCGTCCGCTGGCGCGTCGGGCGCACCTTTGCCTGAGTCCGCGCCCGCCCAGTGGGACGACGGTGGCACCTTCGCACCGCCCGACGCCGAGCCCGCGGGCGAGCCAGAGCCGGACATGGGTGACTTCGATGCGCCGCCGCCAGCGCCAACTCGTGTCCGCCCCGCGCTGCAGTCGCTGCCCGTGCACCAGCAGCCTCCACCGCTGGGTTCACGACCAAATGCGCCGTCCGCGCACACGGATCAAGCGCCGGATGCTACTGAAACCGTAGCTGTAAAGGTGCATGAAATCACCGATTCAGCGCCCCCTCAGCCCAGGCCCATGGCTCCGGTGCCAACCACCCTGGTGCCAGCGGCCGAAGGCAACTTCTGGCACGGCGTGGTGCAGGACTTGGTGGCCCGCGAAGCCATTACCGCGTTGGTGCGCGAGCTGGCGCTGCAGTCGCAGCTGATGGTGCGAGCCGACGGACAATGGACCTTGCAGGTCGAAAGCGAATCGCTCGGCCAGTCTGCCGCGCGCGAACGCCTGCAGGCCGCGCTGGCCGAGGCCGGGCACGCGGTGCGCCTGCGTGTCGACATCGGCCCGGTGTCTGACAGCCCGGCGCGGCGCAACAAGATCGCCGCCGACCAGCGCCTGAAGGCGGCCGAAGCGCTGCTGCTGGCCGACCCGTTCGTGCAGGAGATGATCCGCGACTTTGGGGCGAAAATCGTGCCCGGAAGCATCAAGCCGCTTTGATGCATTGAATCTGAAAACCGAAGGAATACCGATGTTCAACAAAGGACAACTCGCCGGCCTGATGAAGCAGGCCCAGGCCATGCAGGACAACCTGAAGAAAGCGCAGGACGAGCTGGCATTGATGGAGGTCGAAGGCGAATCCGGCGCCGGTTTGGTCAAGGTGCTGATGACCGCCAAGCACGACGTCAAGCGCGTCACGATTGACCCGAGCCTGCTGGCCGACGACAAGGACATGCTCGAAGACCTGGTCGCCGCCGCCTTCAACGCCGCCGTGCGCAAGGCCGAGGAACTGTCGGCCGAAAAGATGGGCAAGCTGATGCCAGCGGGCATGCCGGGGCTGCCGTCGGGCATGAAGTTCCCGTTTTAAACAGGTTCATCCCCCTGAGCGGCTGACGCCGCTTCCCCCTTCTCTCGCTTCGCTGCGCTGCGCGGGAAGGGTGACAACGCCAGCGGGCGGGCCAAGCCCTTCCGCGGCGTTCGCTGGGATGGCCTGCTCCGCGGCCGTTCGATCCGTTTGTGCGCGTGCCTAAGCGTGCCCCACTCCCAAGGCCCCACTCCCAACGCTCAACCCCAAAATGTCCGACACCCACAGCCTCGACACCCTGGTGCAAGCACTCAGGCGCTTGCCGGGGGTGGGTGTGCGTTCGGCGCAGCGCATGGCGTTTCATTTGTTGCAGCACGACCGCGACGGTGCGCAGTTGTTGGCGCGGTCGCTGCAGGACGCGGTGGCGCAGGTGCGGCATTGCACGCTGTGCCACACCTTCACTGAAAGCGAGGTCTGCGCGACCTGCCGCGACCCTCGGCGCGACGCCAGCAAGCTGGCGGTGGTCGAAACGCCAGCCGACCAGGCGGCGCTTGAGCGCACGGCGGCGTTCAATGGCCGCTATTTCGTGCTGATGGGCAAACTCAGTCCGCTCGACGGCATCGGCCCGCGCGATATCGGTGTGCACAAACTGATCGAGCGCGCGCTGGATGGCACGGTGCAGGAGGTGATCCTGGCCACCAACTTCACCGCCGAGGGCGAAGCCACCGCGCACGTCATCGGGCAGACACTCAAGAGCCGCGGGCTTACCGTCACACGCCTGGCGCGCGGTGTGCCGGCCGGCAGCGAACTGGAATACGTCGACCTCGGCACCATCGCGCATGCACTGGCCGACCGGCGCTGATCGCCGGCGCTCGGTTGCTTTGTTTTTGATAGCTTCATGTCGTGTATCTGCGTGCGTCAGAGCCGCGGCAGACGCGCATTCACCGAGCATGGCCGCAGCGCCCGCGCTGGCACTGTCGCACGCTTGTTGCGGCGTGTTCAGGGCGCGAGCCTGACTTCCTCCTGACCGCGCGACCGACCCTACACACAAACCCCATGCGGGTAGCTGCCGATGCCCTGGCCGCAAGGCTTGCGCTACCGTCGGATGGATTGCACTGCGCCATGTTTCACCCAGCCATTCATCGTCCATCACCCGTCCCAATGACACGCCGCCGCTGGCTGCGCACGGCCGTGGCGGCGGCGGCGGCTGTGGGCGTGGCGCGCGCGCAGTCGCTGCAGGACAAGCGAAAAATCGCCATCGCCGTCGGCGGCAAGACAGCGCTGTACTGCTTGCCGCTGGCCGTTGCCGAACAGCTCAATTACTTCAGCGACGAAGGCCTGGACGTCGAACTGCTGGACCATGCCGGCGGCAGCCTGGCACAGCAGTCGATGTTGCAGGGCCGGGCCGACGTGGCCCTCGGCGGGCTCGAACACGCCATCTTGCTGCGCCAGCGTGGCTACAGCTGCCGCGCGTTCGTGTTTCTGGGGCGCGCGCCGCAGGTGGTGTTTGGCGCGAATCCGCGCGTCGTGCCCGATGCCAGGGCGCTGGCGCAGCTCAAGGGCCATCGCATTGGCGTGTCGGCGCCCGATTCTTTGACGCACTGGTTCGCGCAGATGCTGCTGGCGCGCCACGGCTTGTTGCCCACCGACGTTGAGTACGTTGGTGTCGGCACGTCGACGGCGGCCGCCAGCGCGGTGCGCGAAGGGCGCGTCGACGCCATCTCCAGCATCGACCCGGTGATCAGCATGCTGGAGTTTCGCGGCGACATTCGCGTGCTGGCCGACACACGCTCGCTGCGCGGCACGCAGGACTTGTACGGCGGCCCCATGCCTGGCGCCTGCCTGTACGCGCCGCAGGCGTTTGTGGTGCGCTACGCGCCCACGGTGCAGGCGCTGACCCATGCCGTGGTGCGGGCGCTGAAATGGCTGCAGACGGCTGGCCCCAGCGATATCGTGCGCGCCGTGCCCGAGGCTTACATGTATGGCGACCGCGCCATTTACCTGGCTGCGCTCGAAAAGGCGCGCGAGGCGCTGTCGCCCGACGGCATGGTGTCCGAGGAGGGTGTGGCGGTGGCGCACCGCATCGTGTCGCAGTACTTTCCAAGCGGCGGCACGGTGCGCGCGCAGTCGCCGGGCGCCACCTACACCAATGACTTCGCGCGCCGCGCCAAACAGCGCTTTCAGGTGTCGGGCATCGGCGCCGGCACGCCGGCAGGCTGACGCGCCGTCGGCCCGCCGTCAGTCAGCGCTTGGGCTTGGCCGCCGCCTTGTTGGCGGGCTTGGGCGCTGACTTGGCTGGTCTGGCCTTGCCGTCCGACTGGGCGGGCTTGGCCTTGGCCGCGGCGGTTTTCGCGGATTCGCGCTTGGAGCCCGCCTTGTCCTTGGCCTTGTCCTTGCTTTTGTCCCTGTCGTGGGTGCTGGCCTGGCGGTCGGCACGCCCACGCTTGGCGGCGCCGTGGGTCTCGCGCGCTTGCCGCGCATCGCGCTTGCGCTCGGCCGCCGTCGTGCTGGCGCGGGCGCGGCGTTCCTCGGCCTGTTCGCGGCGTGCGGCTTCCAGCCCTTCGCGCGCAGCTGCGGCGGCGGCGCGCACCGGCAGGAACAGCACCACCGCCTGACCGCGCTTCAGGCCAGCGCGGGCGCTGGTGTGGTTCCAGCCCGCCACGGTGGCGGCGGGCAGGTCGTAGCGCGCGGCCACGGTGGCGATGGAATCGCCCTTGCGCGCGCGCACGCTGGTGCGCTTGAGCACGATCTCGGGCGTGTACGCCAGGTGCGCGTTGTTGACGACGCTTTCGGCCACCGCGCCGGCCTGGCCCGCGCGGCGCACCAGCAGCGTGGAGCCGGCCTTGATCACCATGCCGCGCGGGATGTTGTTCATCTCGCGGAAGTCTTCCTCGTCCATGCCGAAGCGGCTGGCGACTTCGCGCGAGGGCAGGGTGGACGGTGCCACCCACGCCGTCCATGAGGCCAGCGACGCCGGGTCGGCCTTGGCCAGCTTCTGCTGGAAGACGGCGGCGTTGTTCCAGGGCAGCAGAATCTGCGGCGTGCCGGCGGCAAAGATCACCGGCTTGCGCTGCGACGGATTGAGCGCCTTGAAGTCCTCCACCCGCACTTCGGCCATGCGCGCCGCGGTTTCCACGTCGATGTCGTGCTTGATGTCGACGGTGTCGAAGAAGGGGTGGTTCTCGATCAGCGGCAGCACCGTGCCATAACGTTGTGGATTGGCGATGATGTTCTTGACCGCCTGCAGCTTGGGCACGTAGTTGCGCGTCTCGGCCGGCATGTTCAGGTCCATGTAGCCGATGGACAGACCGGCGGCCTGGTTGCGTTCGATGGCGCGCTTGACGTTGCCCTGGCCCCAGTTGTAGGCGGCCAGCGCCAGGTGCCAGTCGCCGAACATGTCGTGCAGCTTCTGCAGGTAGTCGAGCGCCGCGCGGGTCGAGTCCAGCACGTTGCGACGGTCGTCGCGGAACATGTTCTGCCGCAACTGAAAGTCGCGCCCCGTGGCCGGCATGAACTGCCACATGCCGGCCGCCTTGGCGCTGCTGACGGCCTGCGGGTTGAAGGCCGATTCGATGTAGGGCAGCAGCGCCAGCTCGGTCGGCATGCCGCGCAATTCCAGCTCTTCGACGATGTGGAAGATGTACAGGCGCGAGCGGCTAACCATGCGCTCGATGTAGTCCGGCCGCGTGCCGTACCACTGCTCGTGCCGCGTCACCAGATCGCCTTCCATCTCCGGCATGGCGTAGCCGCGGCGGATGCGGTCCCACAAGTCGGCCGGCGCTTCCAGTGCAGCCACGCTGGTGCCGCGCAGTTCGGACACCGCGACGTCGGGCATCTCGCCCGACCGGGCCACGCCGCGGGTGGTGGCAGTGCCGCCGCTGCTGCCTGGCGAAGACGTGCCGGGCGCGGCGCAGCCGGCCAGGGCGATGCTGGCGGCCAGCGCCAAGCCTAGAAATCTGTTCATCAAAACTCGTTTTTCCATTGGCGAAGCGCGGCGAACACCGCCACTTCGTCGGTTGCGGCGGGCGCGCGCTTGCGCACCGACCGGGCCACCGCGGGTTCGCGGCTGCGCAGGAATGGGTTGATGGCGTGCTCCGTGCCGATGGTGGAAGGCAGCGTGGGCTGGCCTTCGGCGCGCAGTTGCTGACAGTGCCGCTCGTAGTCCGCCAGCGCCGCGTTGCCCGGCTCGACCGCGCGCGCAAAGCGCAGGTTGGACAGCGTGTATTCGTGCGCGCAACACACCCGCGTGTCGGCGGGCAAGGCGGCCAGCGCGTCGAGCGAGGCCAGCATCTGCGAGGGCGTGCCTTCGAACAGGCGCCCGCAGCCGCCTGAAAACAACGTGTCGCCGCAAAAAAGCAGCGGCGCGCCGTCAACATCCGGTGCGAAGTAGGCAATGTGCCCCGCCGTGTGCCCCGGCACGTCGATCACGCGCCAGCCCACGCCCAGGGCCTGCACCACGTCGCCGCCGGCCAGCGGCGTGAACGGCTCGGGAATGCGTTCGCGCGCAGGGCCGAACACGCGGGCGCCGGTGGCCGCGCGCAAGGCGGCCACGCCGCCCGTGTGATCGGCGTGGTGGTGCGTGACTAGAATGTCCGACAGCCGCAAACCGTGCGTTGCCAGCGCGGCCTGCACGGGCGCTGCGTCGCCCGGGTCCACCACCAGCGCATCGGCGCCGTTGTGCAGCAGCCAGAAGTAGTTGTCGGAAAAAGCGGGAAGCGCAATCAAATCCATGAGCGGCGGATTATAAAAACCGCTGCCACCGTCCCGAGCCTTGCAACCCATCTTTACATCCCCAGCGTCCCAAACCCCGCGCGCGGCCACACGTGGCCCACAGGGCGGGGGCTTGGCGTGGCGCGCCCGGTCGGCATGCGCGTGGCCGACCAGCGCAGCAAGCCTGTGGAGCAGGCCATGCCGGAACGCCGCGGCCGTACCTGCGCCGGCCGCCCACGTCGTCGCCTCTCCCTGCGAAAGGCGCGCAGTGCCGCAGGGGGGCGCATGACCGATTGGTTTCAGTCGCCGCCCGGCCAGTACCTGCTGAACTGGGAGCGCGCGCAGTTCGAGACTGCGCTGGCCGACGTGTTCGGCTACCACGCGCTGCAGGTGGGGTTGGGCAACATCGATACCCTGGCCGCCAACCGCATGCCGCACCGCTGGCTGGCCGCGACGCCGCCGCGTCCGGCGGGCGATGACCAGGGCTTGAATGGGGCCGTCGTCGGCCCCTCGCTGGTCATGGACCCGACGGCGCTGCCGTTCGCCGAAGCCAGCGTCGACCTGGTGGTGCTGCCGCACACGCTCGAATTCAGCCCCGATCCGCACGCCACCTTGCGCGAAGTGCACCGCGTGCTGGTGCACGAGGGGCGGGTGGCGATTGCGGGGCTGAATCCGGCCAGCCTGTGGGGCTTGCGGCAATGGCGCGCGCAACTCAAGCTGCCGGTCGGCAGCGCGCAGCCGTTTCTGCCGCAGGCAAACGAATTCATCAGCCACTGGCGGCTGCGCGACTGGCTGCGGCTGCTGCAGTTTGAACTGGAATCGCTGACCTTTGGCTGCTGGCGCCCCGCTGCGCGCAGCGAACGCGGCCTGGCGCGCTTCGAATGGATGGACCGCGCCGGTGCGCGCTGGTGGCCGGTGTTTGGCGCCGCCTACTGCCTGGTGGCCGTCAAGCGCACGCACGGCGCCAAGCTGGTGGGCGCTGCCTGGAAGACGGCACCGGTGCCCGTCGGTGCTCCTGCTTCTGTAGCTAACCGCGCCGCCCCGACAACGCATACTGAATCATCACCGTGAATCGCATCGAGATCTACACCGACGGCGCCTGCAAGGGCAACCCCGGGCCGGGCGGCTGGGGCGTGCTGCTGCGCGCGACTGGCCACGAAAAGGAATTGTTCGGCGGCGAAGCCATGACCACCAACAACCGCATGGAGTTGACGGCCGTCATCGAAGGCCTGAGCGCGGTCAAGCGGCCGTGCGAGATCGACCTTTATCTGGACAGCCAGTACGTGCGCCAGGGCATCACCGCCTGGATCGCGGGTTGGAAGGCCAAGGGCTGGCGCACCTCCACCGGGCAGCCGGTGAAGAACGTCGACCTCTGGCAGAAGCTCGACGCGCTGGTGTCGGGCGCGGGCCACCGCATCCACTGGCATTGGGTGCGAGGGCACGCGGGCCACCCCGAAAACGAACGCGCCGACCAACTGGCCAACCGGGGCGTGCCGCGCGCCGGCGGCTGATGGGGTGCCGGTCACGCGGGGCGGCCGACGGCGCCGCAAGCCTACGCTGATGGCCAACATTTTTTTGTAAATCACAGGTGAAGTTGCCCCCGTGGTCGGCTGCCAGTCAGCTTGGCGCATGGCGATGTGGCTAAATCACGGTTTTGCCTACACACTGACAGCCCATGCTGCCGCATCGTCGCCGTTTTTCGTCCCTGCGCGGGGCCGCTGGTCATGACCCGGTCTAAGTGGGTGCCCTTGGTTGCCATCGGCGCGCTCGTGGCGCTGGGCACGGGTGCGTGGTGGTTGCAGCGCGGCGGGCCGAGCGGTGAAGCGCGTCCCGTGGCCGTGGCCAGCGCGGCGCGGCCAGCGGGGCAGGGCGGTGGCGGCGGTGCTAGCGGGGGCGGCGCGGGCGCGGGCGGTGGCGGCGGCCCGGTGGTGGTCGAGTCCACGCTGGTGCGCGTGCAGCCGGTGGCCGAAGACGTCAACGCCGTCGGTTCGCTGCGCTCGCGGCAGGGCACGCTGGTGCGCTCCGAAGTGGGCGGGCGCGTGGTGCAGATCCATTTCCGCGACGGCCAGCGCGTGCGGCGCGGTCAGTTGCTGGTGCAGTTGGACGACAAGCTGCAGCAGGCCCAGGTGCAGCAGGCGCAGGCCGAACTGGGCATTGCGCAGACCAACCATCGGCGCAACGTCGACCTGTCTGGCCGCGGCTTCATCAGCCCGCGCGGGGTGGACGAAAGCGCCGCCGCCGAGAAAGTGGCGCGCGCCAAGCTCGACCTGGCCCGCGCCACCGCCGCGCGCATGCGCGTGCTGGCGCCGTTCGACGGCGTGGCGGGCCTGCGCAACATCAGCGTGGGCGACTACCTGAAGGAAGGCGACAACATCGTCAACCTGGAAGACATGTCGGCCATGTTCGTCGACTTCCGCCTGCCCGAGCGCCTGCAGTCGCGCGTGCGCCCGGGGCAGACCGCCCGCGTGCAGGTCGACGCGCTGCCCGACCGCGTCTTCGCCGCGCAGGTGCAGGCGGTCGACCCGCAGATCGACGCCAATGGCCGCGCGCTCAACGTGCGCGGCTGCATCGACAACCGCGCGCTGCAACTGCGCCCCGGCATGTTCGCGCGCGTCGAAACCGAACTGGGCGCCCCGCGCGAGGCGCTGATGGTGCCGGAAGAAGCCATCGTCAGCCAGGGCGGCTCGCTCAGCGTGCTGCGGCTGACGCGTGCCGACGCGGGCGACAAGCCGGTCTTCACCACCCAGCGCGTGGCGGTGACGACCGGCCAGCGCCTGCCCGGCCAGGTGGAAATCGTCACCGGCCTGGCCGTGGGCGACCGCGTGGTCACCGCCGGGCACCAGCGCGTGCAGCGCGACGGGCAGACCGTGCGGCTGGCGGGCGCCGGCGTGCCGGACGGTGGCGTGCGCGCCCCGGCCAGTGGCGCCAGTGTTGCCAGCGCGGCCGGCGCCAGCGCGGCGCCGAGCGCACCTGCGGCGCCCCAAGCCCAGGGCGCCGCAGGCGCCCGGCCGATGGCCGCGCTGCCGCTGGTCAAACCGCCGGCCGGCCCCAGCCCGTGCGGGCTGCCGGGCGGCGCGCCGCAGCGCCGTTCATGATGCTTTCTGCCGCCCAGCGCCCGTCTGTGCTCGCCGGGCGCTATACATTGAATAGCTGAAGAGAGCCCGCGCCATGCAGCTCGCCGAAGTCTCCATTCGCCGCCCGGTGTTCGCCACTGTGCTGTCGCTGCTGATCCTGCTGGTCGGGCTGGTCAGCTTTCAGCGCCTGGCGGTGCGCGAATACCCCAAGATCGACGAGCCGGTGGTCACGGTGAGCGTGCGCTACGCCGGCGCCTCGGCCGAGGTGATCGAATCGCAGGTCACCAAGCCGCTCGAAGACTCCATTGCCGGCATCGATGCGGTGGATGTGATCACCTCCATCAGCCGGCCCGAGCAGGCGCAGATCAGCGTGCGCTTCCGGCTCGAAAAAGACGCCGACACCGCCGCCGCCGAGGTGCGCGACCGCGTCTCGCGCGTGCGCAACAAGCTGCCGCAGGCCATCGACGAGCCGGTCATCGCCAAGGTCGAGGCCGATGCGTTCCCGGTCATCTGGCTGGCGTTTTCCAGCGACAAGCGCTCGCCGCTGGAAATCAACGACCTGATCAACCGCGTCGTCAAGGCGCGCCTGCAGACCGTGACCGGCGTGGCCGACGTGCGCATTTTCGGCGAGCGCAAGTACGCCATGCGCGTGTGGCTCGACCCCGACCGGCTGGCCGCCTACAAGCTGACCACGCAGGACGTCGAAGACGCCATCCGCCGCAGCAACCTGGAAGTGCCGGCCGGCCGCATCGAGTCGCGCCAGCGCGAGTTTTCCGTCACCTCGCAGACCGACCTGGTCAAGCCGGCGCAGTTCGAGCAGGTCGTCGTCAAGAGCGTCAACGGATTTGCCGTGCGCATGCGCGACGTGGCGCGCGTCGAGGAAGGGCCGGCCGAGGAGCGCAGCGCGGTGCGCCTGAACGGCAGCCCGGCGATATCGACCGGTATCATCCGCCAAGCCACCGCCAACCCGCTGGAGCTGTCGAAGGGCGTGCGCGCCATGTTGCCGCGCCTGCAGGAAGACCTGCCCAGTGACGTCAAGATCGACATCGCGAACGACAACTCGGTGTTCATCCAGCACTCGGTCAATGCGGTGTACCACACCATCGTCGAGGCCATCGTGCTGGTGGCGCTGGTGGTGTTCGTCTTTCTGCGCACGGTGCGCGCGTCGATCATTCCCATCGTCACCATTCCGGTCAGCCTGATCGGCGCCTTTGCGTTGATGTCGCTGGCGGGCTTTTCGATCAACACGCTCACGCTGCTGGCGCTGGTGCTGGCCATTGGCCTGGTGGTGGACGACGCCATCGTGATGCTGGAGAACATCTACCGCCACATCGAAGACGGCATGGAGCCATTCTCGGCCGCCATCGTCGGCGCCAAGGAGATCGGTTTTGCCATCGTCGCCATGACGCTGACGCTGGTGGCGGTGTACGCGCCGCTGGCCTTCACGCCGGGGCGCACCGGGCGGCTGTTCATCGAATTTGCGCTGGCGCTGGCCGGCGCGGTGCTGGTGTCGGGCTTCGTGGCGCTCACGCTGTCGCCCATGATGTGCTCGCTGCTGCTCAAGCACAACCCCAAGCCGGGCCGGTTCGACCGCTTCATGGAACGTGCGCTCACCGCGCTGGAAAACGCCTACGGCCTTCTGTTGAGCCGCGTGCTGCACGGCTGGCGCTGGCTGGTGGTGTGCGTGATGCTGGCCTGCGCGGTGGCGATTGCGTGGATCTACCCGCAGATGCGCCAGGAGTTGTCGCCGCTGGAAGACCGCGGCGTGGTGCTGGCCAACATCAACGCGCCCGACGGCGCGACGCTGCAGTTCACCGACCGCTATGCGCGCCAGCTTGAACGCATGGGCGAGCAATACCCCGAGTTCGACCGCATCTTCGCCAACATCGGCAACCCCACGGTGTCGCAGGGCAGCGTGGTGTACCGCGCGGTGGACTGGAACGAGCGCCACCGCAGCACGCTGCAGATCGCGCGCGAGCTGCAACCCAAGTTCAACCAGTTGGCGGGCGTGACCGCGTTTCCCATCACGCCGCCGTCGCTGGGCCAGGGCTTTCGCGAGCGGCCGATCAACTTCGTGGTGCAGACGTCGGACAGCTACGCCAACCTGAACCGCGTGATGCGCCAGTTGATGGACGAAGTGAGCAAAAATCCCGGCTTCGTGGCGCCCGACCTGGACCTGCGACTATCAAAACCAGAGCTGCGCATCGACGTCGACCGCGAGCGTGCGGCCGACCTGGGCGTGCCGGTCGAAAGCGTGGCGCGCGCCATCGAGACCATGCTGGGCGGCCGCGTGGTCACGCGCTACAAGCGCGACGCCGAGCAGTACGACGTGATCGTGCAGACGGCCGGCAGCGGCCGCGCCACGCCCGAAGACATCGACCGCATCCAGGTGCGCGGCCGGGGCGAGGCCATGATCCCGCTGTCCAGTCTGGTTACGGTGCGCGAAAGCGTGGCGCCGCGCGAGCTGAACCACTTTGGCCAGCGCCGCTCGGCCACGCTCACGGCCAACCTGGCGCCCGACTATTCGCTCGGCCAGGCGCTGGCCTTTCTGGACCAGACGTCGAACAAGGTGCTGAAGACCGGCTACACCACCGACCTGAACGGCATCTCGCGCGAATTCCGCTCCAGCCAGGGCGCGCTGGTGATCGTGTTCGTGCTGGCGCTGCTGTTCATCTTTCTGGTGCTGGCGGCGCAGTTCGAGAGCTTCGTCGACCCGCTGATCATCATGTTCTCGGTGCCGCTTTCCATGATTGGCGCGCTGCTGGCGCTGCAGTTGACGGGCGGGTCGATCAACGTGTATTCGCAGATCGGCCTGATCACGCTGGTCGGTCTGGTGACCAAGCATGGCATCCTGATCGTCGAATTCACCAACCAGCTGCGCCAGCGCGGCGAAGCCATGCTTCCCGCGCTGGTGCACGCCAGCCAGCAACGTCTGCGCCCCATCCTGATGACCACCGGCGCCATGGTGCTGGGCGCGGTGCCGCTGGCCCTGGGCACTGGCGCGGGGGCCGAAAGCCGCCAGCAGATCGGCTGGGTCATCGTGGGCGGCATGAGCGTCGGCACGCTGCTCACCATCTTCGTGGTGCCGACTATGTACGCGCTGCTGGCGCGCAAGGCCGTGCCGGGCGCCAGGACGACGCCGGTCGAGGATGCGCGAGAGGCGCACCCGGTGCACCAAGGGTGAAAGGCCGCTCAGCCGCTTGACCTTACGCGCCGACCCGCCTGGCTGGGTCGGCGTGCTGGCGCGGCCGCCCCGCCGCATCAAGCCGGGGCCAATTCCTTGCTGTACAGCGTGGCGCCTGTCAGGTCCTTGAGCGCCACCGTCATGGCGCGGGTCTTGGGGTCGATGTCGACCTGGCCAAAGAACTGCAGGCCCGCGAAGGGCGAGGTGTTCTGCTCGGCCGGGCCTTTTTCCCACACCACCTGAAGCCCGAACGTCGCGTCGGGCTTGTTGGGGCCGAAGCTGCCGGCATTGAGCGGACCGGAGACGAATTCCCAGAAGCCGTCGAAGTCGCTGAACCGCGCCTTGCGCGGGTCGTAGTAATGCGCGGCGGTGTAGTGCACGTCGGCGGTAAGCCAGACCACGTTCTTCACGCCGGCCTGCTTGATCGCGCGCAGCAGGCGGGCGATTTCGAGTTCGCGGCCCTTGGCCGGGCCATCGTCACCGTTGGCGACCGCTTCCCAGCGGTTCAGGCCCTCGGCGGTCTTGCCGTCACCCACCTGCAGGCCGATGGGCATGTCGGCGGCGATGATTTTCCATACCGCCTTGCTCTGCTTCAGGCCGGCTATCAGCCAGTCGACTTGCTGGCGGCCGAGGAATTCGGTGTCGGCGCTTTCGCTGGTTTGCATGTTGGCCGTGTTGGGGCCGCGGTAGCTGCGCATGTCGATCACGAACACGTCGGCCAGCGGCCCTTGTGGAATGTGGCGGTAGATGCGCTCGGACTCGCCGGCGTGGTGCGGCCGCAGCGGGGCATAGTCGAGAAAGGCGCGCGTGGCACGGCCCACCAGCAGGGGGACGTTCTTCTCGGTGTAGCGCGGGTCTTCCAGCAGGCTCTTGCTGTCCGACCAGTTGTTGGTCACTTCGTGGTCGTCCCATTGCCAGATCTGTGCCACCTCGCTCGAAAAGCGGCGCACGTGCGCGTCCATCAGGTTGTAGCGGTAGCGGCCGCGAAACTCGTCCAGCGTTTCGGCAACCTTCAGCGTCTCGGGCGTGGTGACGTTGCGCCACACCTGGCCGTCGGGCAGCTTTACCTCGGCCGGAATGGGGCCGTCGGCGTAGATGGTGTCGCCGTTGTGGATGAAGAAGTCCGGGTTGACGGCGCGCATCTGCTCGTAGATTTTCATGCCACCCCACTCGGGGTTGATGCCGAAGCCCTGGCCCGCGGTGTCGCCGCTCCACACCAGGCGCAGGGGGCGCAACTTGCTGGCGTGCCAGGGCTGGGCCAGTCGCAGGTGGCCGCTCATCGGCTCGGACAGCGTGCGCTCGTTGCGCAAGTCCTGCAGCACCACGCGGTAGAAGATGTCCTGCCCCGCGGGCAGGCCGCTCAGGTCGACGCGGCCGGTGAAGTCGCTGGTGGGCAGCAGAAAAGGCCCGCGCACGCGCTGCGCATTGGCAAAGCTGGCCGTGGGTGCCCACTCGACCCACATGCGCGCTGGCCGGTCGGCGCGCGTCCAGACGACGGCGGTATCGGCGGTGGCGTCGCCGCTTTGCACGCCGTGCGGCATCTGCGGGCGCTGGCTGTCGCGCGTGATGAGGGCGGGCGCACCCTGCGTCCAGGCGGGCAAGGAGGTGAGCGAGGCGCCCAGCAGCGAGGCGGACTGGATGAAATGTCGGCGGTGCAAGGTCATGGGAGTCCTTAGGGTTTTGCGTGAAATCGGCACGCCCATGCTGCATCGCGCTCATGGCACCTTCATGAAGCCGCAACGCCTGCCGCGTCAGGGGCCGCGCGCGCCGCCTATTCGGCGTAGCGCTGCAACACGTAGGTGCCCGGCGCGTCGCCCATGGCGCGGCTGGGTGCGACGGCCTTGGCCTTGACCGGGGTGCTGGAGTGCGCGGCGAGCCAGGCTTGCCACGCGGGCCACCAGGACCCATCAACGTTCTCGGCCGCTTGCAGCCATTCGTCGGCGCTGCGCCAGTCGCCGCGCTCGGGGCGGGTGCTGATGCGGTAGCGGCGGTTCTTGTGGCCAGGCTCGGACAGGATGCCGGCGTTGTGTCCGCCGCTGGTCAGGGCAAAGGTGATCTCCACGTCGCTCAGCAGATGCAGCTTGTAGACCGAACGCCAGGGCGAGACGTGGTCGCGTTCGGTGCCGACCAGGAACACGGGCATGCGCAAGTCGTGCAGGGACACCGGCTCGCCGGCGACCATGTAGCGGCCGTGCGCCAGGGCGTTGTTGAGGTACAGCGCCACCAGGTATTCATGGTGCATGCGCGCGGGCAGGCGCGTGGTGTCGGCGTTCCAGGCCATCAGGTCGTTGCCCTGCTCGCGCTCGCCCATCAGGTATTCGCGCATGCGGCGCGTCCACACCAGGTCGCGCGAATGCAGGAACTGGAACGAGCCGGCCATCTGCTTGCCGCTGAGAAAGCCCTGGCCCTTGGTCAGATGGTCGAGCAGGTTGACCTGGCCTTCGTCGATGAACAGGCCGAGTTCGCCCGGTTCGGAGAAGTCGACCTGCGCGGCCAGCAAGCTCAGCGTCAGCGGCGCGGGCACGTCCTGGTAACCGGCGATGCCGTGGGTGGCCGACAGCGCGGCCGCGGCCACGGCCAACAAGGTGCCGCCCAGGCAGTAGCCCATGGCGTGCATCGGCGCCTGACCGGCGTCGTGGCGCACGGCGCGCATGGCTTCCAGCACGCCCAGCTCCAGGTAGTCGTCCATGCTGAGTTCGCGGTCCGCCTCGTCCGGGTTGCGCCACGACAGCATGTACACCGTGTGCCCCTGGCCGACCAGGTAGCGCACCATGGAGTTGTGCGGGGACAGATCGAGGATGTAGAACTTCATGATCCACGACGGGACGATGAACACCGGCTCGGGGTGCACCTTGTCGGTCTGTGGGGCATAGCGGATCAGCTCCACCAGGTGGTTGCGGTACACCACATGGCCCGGCGTGACGGCCACGTTGCCGCCGACCACGAAACGGCCCTGCGCGGCCAGGTCTGCGGCCGTTGGCACGCCGGTGCTATCGGCCAGCCAGTTCAGCATGCCCTGCACCAGGTTCATGCCGCCGGTCTCGAGGGTGCGTTTCTGCACCACCGGGTTGGTCAGCAGGCGATTGGCCGGCGTCATCATGTCCAGGTACTGGCGGGCAAAGAAGTCGACCATGGCGCTGTGATGCGCGCTGACGCCGGGCACTTTGGCGGCTTCGCGCCAGAAGGCTTCGGCGTGGCGAAAGCCCGCGCGCCACTGGCTGAAGGGCCAGCGCGACCATTCCTCGGCCCGAAAGCGCGCGTCGTCGTCCGTGGGGCTGGTGGCAGCGCCGCTGTCGTCGCGCATGCTCAGGGTGTCGGCGGCCAGCTGCGCGGCCAGGGTGGCCAATTCGAGCTGGCGCCCCGGCGAGGCGGCCAGGTGCCAGGCCCAGTCGGCCCAAGCCAGGCTCAAGGCAATGGGAGACAGGTTGCCGTAGGCCGGCGCGCTGGCGCTTTGTACCAGCCGGTCGAGCTTTTCCGTGGGCGTTTCGTCGCGGCTGGCGGGGTCGGCGGCCTCGACGGGGGTGCGGGTATCGGCGGCGCGCCCGCGGCGCTGCGCGACGCGGGCGATGGAGGAGGTGTGTCGATCCATGACGGGTTTCTCGGTCGGGGTGGTCGGGGGCGGCATCGTGGTGACGTGATGATGTGTCGGTGTGATGGCGGGCGCGTGACAATACACGCAGGCCGGCTGGCCAGCCGCACCGATGCCAAAGCGCACAATAGCCGACCGACTTGCGCGTACATTGACCGGAGTCAAGGCGGAATTTCCCTCGGCCGTCACCATCAAGCCAAGGTAGCCAATGGCGTGACGAAAGTCGCGCCACCCGAGCTGGCCACAACGGCGGTCGTACCAGCCGCCGATGATCGAAGGAGACATACATCATGGTTCGCAGTATCTGCCCGCGGCCGTTCGCCGCCCGCCCCGCAACTGGCGGGACGGTGCGATGAGCGCGGGCCACGCCGTCTTCGACGCCCTGCATCTACAGGCCGCCATGCTGGACGTGATGGCGGCCACGCACGCGCCGCCGGCGCTGATCGCCCAGCGCCAGCAGCAGCGCCTGCTGCGCCTGCTCGAAGCCGCGCAGGGCGCGCCCCTGTACCGCGAGCGCATGGGCGCCGTGCAGCGGCCGCGCGCGTCCGACCTGCGGCGCATGGCGCCGGTCACGCGCGGCGAGCTGATGGCGCGCTTCGATGATTGGGTGACCGACCCGCTGCTGCGGCTGGATGCGTTGCGCGACTTCACCGCCGACGCCTCGCGCGTCGCCGAACCGTGGCTCGGCCGCTACGTGGTGTGGGAAAGCTCGGGCACCAGCGGCCAACCCGGCATCTTCGTGCAAGACGCGCAGGCCATGGCGGTGTACGACGCGCTGGAAGCCGTGCGCCACCGCGCGCCTTCACGCGGCGCGCGCAGTTGGTTGAGCGCGTTCAACCCGCTGGAGATGCTGGGCTCACCAGACCGCCCCGCGCTGGTGACCGCCACGGGCGGGCACTTTGCCAGCATCGTCAGCTTCGAACGGCTGCGCCGCGTCAACCCCTGGCTGGGGGCGGGCTCGCGCAGCTTCAGCCTGTTGCAGCCGGTGGACGATCTGGTGGCGGCACTCAACGATTTCCAGCCGACGCTGCTGGCCACCTACCCGACGGCCGCCGCGCTGCTGGCCGACGAGGCCGAGGCCGGACGGCTGGACATTCACCCGCGCTGTGTCATGCTGGGCGGCGAAAACCTGAGCAAGCCGGTGCGTGACCGCCTGGCGCGCGTGTTCGGCGCCCCGGTGCGAGGCAGCTACGGCGCGTCAGAGTTTTTGCCCATCGCCTGGGAATGCGCGCACGGCCACCTGCACGTCAACGAAGACTGGGTGTTGCTGGAGCCGGTGGACGACCGCTACCGCCCCGTGCCGCCGGGCCAGCCCTCGTACACCGTGCTGCTGACCAACCTGGCCAACCTGGCGCAGCCGCTCATCCGTTACGACCTGGGCGATCAGGTCACGGCCAGTGGCCAGCGCTGCGCTTGCGGCTCGGCGCTGCCGGTGATCGACGTGCAGGGCCGCGTCGACGACGTGCTGCGCGTGCCGGCCCGGCGCAAGGGCCAGATGGTGAGCCTGCTGCCGATGGCGCTGTGCACCGTGATCGAGGAAGAGGGCGGCGTGTTCGACTTTCAGCTGAGCCAGCAGGGGCCCCAGACGCTGGTGCTGCGCGTGCCGCTGCGCGGTGCCGCCGCCGAGGCCGCCATCGGCCGCTGCCGCGACGCGCTGCAGCATTTCGCCAGCCAGCAGGGGGCCGAGCCCATTGTGGTGCTGGGCGAACCCGGCTGCAACGTGCCTCGCGGGCGCAGCGGCAAGGCGTGCCGGGTGGCGATGTAGGTGGCGGCGGGCGGGAGGAGGGCGCGTCGAATACCGAATGCGGAATACCGGACGCAGAGGACGCAAAAACTACGCAGAGGACGCAAAAGAAAACCTTTTTTGGCTGTTTCTTTTGCGTCCTCTGCGAATCTTTCGCGTCCTCTGCGTCCGGCAGTTCGATCTGCGGGTTAATCCAGTGCGAACACGCTGCAGCCACCGCCGAATCGGCGTTTGATGCTATGAATTTTCAAGCAGCCGCCGGCGCGCGCCGCACGGGCGCCTCGCGAATCGGCAGGTTGACCACCGCCGCCAGCAGCGCCAGCGCGATGTCGGCCCACCACATCCACTGGTAGTTGCCAAAGCGCGTGATCGCCAGCCCGCCCAGCCAGGCGCCCAGAAAACCGCCGATCTGGTGGCTGAGCAGTGTCAGGCCGAACAGGGTGCCCAGGTAACGCACGCCGAACAGCTTGCCCACGATGCCCGCCGTCGGCGGCACCGTGGCCAGCCAGGTCAGGCCCAGGCCGACGGCAAACACATAGAACACCCACGGCTCGCGCGGCATGGCCAGGTACCACAGCACCAGCAGGGCGCGGCTGGCGTACATCAGCGCCAGAATCATCTTGCTGCGGTACACGCCCACCAGGTGCCCGGTGACCAGGCTGCCCACGATGTTGGCCAGCCCGATCAGCGCCAGCGACCAGCTGGCCACCGAAGGCGGCAGGCCGCACAAATCCACCTCGGTCGGCAGGTGCGTGACCAGGAAGGCGATGTGAAAGCCGCAGGTGAAAAAGCCCGCGTGCAGCAGCAGGTAGCTGCGGTCGCCCATGGCTTCCTTCAGCGCGCGGCGCAGGCCGCCGTCCGTATCGGCGGCGGTTGCGGTATGCGCGGTATTGCCGCCGTTGGTGACGCGGCCGATCAGCGGCAGCGCCAGCAGCGCCATCACGGCCAGTGTGTACATGGCGCCCATCCAGCCGACGAACTGGATCAGCTTCTGTGCGATCGGCGCGAACACGAACTGCCCCAGCGACCCGCCCGCGTTGATGACGCCCGACGCCGAGCCGCGCGACGCCGCCGGCATGCGCTGCGCCGCCGCCCCGATCAGCACTGAGAAGCTGCCTGCCCCCGCGCCTGCCGCCACCAGCAACCCCTGCGCAAAGATCAGGCCCGGGCCGGTGCCCATCAGCGGGGTGATTGCGGTACCCACCGCCAGCATCAGCACGCCGCCGATCAACACGGCGCGCGGCCCCCAGCGGTCGGCCGCCGCACCGGCAATGGGTTGCACCGCACCCCAGGTGAACTGCGCAATCGCCAGCGCGAAGCTGATGGTGGCGATACCCAGGCCCGTGCTGGTATTCATCGGCCCGACGAACAGGCCGATGGACTGGCGCGCGCCCATGGTGATCATCAGGATGCCCGCCGCCGCCAGCGTGATGCCTAAGGCGCCCTGATTCTTCAGATTCTTGAACATGGAAAACTCTTGTTTTTGTAGCGCCTGCCGCACCAGGGGCGGGCGCCAGCGGCCTAGTAGGCATTGAACACGGAGGCTTGGATCATAGGCCGCTTACGGCGACACAAGCAGTCCATAATCCGGTCAGTTATGTCAACCATTCATTGACAATGCAGCGCAAAGGCCTGCCATTCATCCTACCGGGCGCGCATTCGGCCCTGCGTGTGACGACCCCACGTGCCGGGCCGTGGCTGGGGTCGTGGCAGGCCTTCGTCAAGGTGGTCGAGGCGGGCAGCATGGCCGGTGCCGCAAGGGCGATGAACTGCACGCGCGCCCAGGTCAGCAAGCAGATGGCCGAGCTGGAAGCCGCCTTCGGCGTGCGCCTGCTTGAGCGCAGCACACGCCGCCTGGCGCTGACGCCGGCCGGCCAGGTGTTCCACCAGCACGCGCAGGCGGCGCTGGAAAGCGTGGCCGCCGCCGAACTGGCCGTGGGCAACCTGGGCGACGAACCCGCCGGTGTGCTGCGCGTCAGCGCCACGCTGACGTTTGGGCGCCTGTATGTGGCGCCGCTGCTGCCGCAACTCGCCGCTCAGCACCCGCGCCTGAGCTGCGAGCTGATCCTGACCGACCAGCTGGTCGACCTGGCCGAAGAGCAGATCGATCTGGCCCTGCGCATGACCCGTTCGCCGCCCGAAGACGCCGTGGTGCGCCGCGTGGTGACGCTGGCGCGCGGCATCTTCGCCGCGCCCGCCTACCTGGCGGCGCAGGGCACGCCGCTGCGCGTGGCCGACCTGGCCGCGCACCAGACACTGAGCTACCTGCTGACCGACGGCAACCGCTGGCGCCTGATCGGCCCCGACGGGCAGGAGCACACCGTGCCCGTCACCAGCCGCGTACGCACCAACAACACCGACGGCCTGCTCGACCTGACGCTGGCCGGTCACGGTCTGGCCATCCTGCCGACTTATCTGACCGCGCCCCACGTCGCCGCTGGCCGCCTGCGCGCCGTACTGCCCGGCTACCCGCCGCACACGCCGTTTGGCGACCACGTCTATGCCTGCTACACCCCCAGCCGCGCGCGCGTGCCCAAGGTGCGCGTGCTGCTGGACGCGCTGGCCGCGCAGTTCGAGCCGGTGCCGCCGTGGGAGCGCCTGGCGTCGCCCACAGCTTGAGCGCAGAATGACGCCATGCACCACCCCACCGAGCGTGCCGTGCGCAGCCAAAGCCGTCTGCTCAGCACGCTCGCGCTGAGTTTGCTGGTGCCCTGGGCCGTTGCCTCAGCGCAGCCGCCCGCATCGCGGGTCTACACCAGAGCGGTGGTGCGCGACATGCCGCCTGCGGGCGCGCAGCCCGCGCTGATCCGGCTGAAGATCGTCCCGCGCGGCCAGTTTCCGTTCAGCACCTTGACCTTTCAGGTGCAACACCGCCAGTTGCTGCAAGGCATCGGCGTGGGCGATGAAGTCGGCTTCATCGCCGAGCGGCGGCCCCAAGGCAACACCGTGGTCGCGTTGCGCAAAGTCGCACCGTGCGTGCGGTTTCAGCCTTGCCCGCCGATCACCGATTGACTGTCGCTATGGTTTGAATAGCTAGATGTGCTGTTCCATCAAGCGCTGAGGGCTTATTTGGTCTTCAGGCAATGCGCTGCAAGGCAGCCGCCACATCGTCGGCTGACCTGGGCCGCACCAGCCGCTCGACCTCCACCCCATCGCGCAGAAACACCAGCGTCGGCCACAGCTTGACCTTGAACGAGCGGCCCAGCGGGCGGCCCGGGCCGTCTTCCACCTTCACGTGCGGCACCGCGGCGCCGGCCTGCTCGAAGGCGGCGCGCACGTGCGGCTGTGCGCCGCTGCACCAGCCGCACCAGGGGGTGCCGAATTCCAGCACCAGCGGTCCGCGCGAGGCGTCCACGTCGGCGCGGGTCAGGGTTTCGGGGGTGAATTGGGCGACATAGGGCATGTTGCGATTGTCGATGTGGCGGCGGCGCGGCGCTGTCGGACGCCGCCGCACCCGCCCGTCCACATGGTTGGCTGATTACGCTTTGCGGAGTAGCATTGCGCTTTTGCTGGATGCCGTTGCCATGTCCCACACCGAAGCCGCCCGCTGCCCCGTTGACGACGCCGCCATGACCGGCCCCACCGGTTGCCCCATCAGCGCCGGCGCGGCCGAGTTCGACCCGTTCGAGGACGGCTACCAGCAGAACCCGCCTGACTACGTGCGTTGGTCGCGCGAGCAGGAGCCGGTGTTCTATTCGCCCAAGCTGGGCTATTGGGTCGTCACGCGCTACGACGACGTGAAGGCGGTGTTCCGCGATCACCAGACCTTCAGCGCCTCGATCGCGCTCGAAAAAATCACCCCCACCGGCGACGAGGCCAACGCCGTGCTGGCCAGCTACGACTACGCGATGAACCGCACGCTCGTCAACGAGGAAGAGCCCGCCCACATGGCGCGCCGCCGCGTGCTGATCCAGCCCTTCACGCCCGAGGCGCTGCAAGAACACGAGCCCATGGTGCGCCGCGTGGCGCGCGAGTACGTCGACAAGTTCATCCACGACGGCCGCGCCGACCTGGTCGATCAGATGCTGTGGGAAGCGCCGCTCACCATCGGCCTGCATTTCCTGGGCGTGCCCGAGGAGGACATGGACCAGTTGCGCCGCTACTCGATCGCCCACACCGTCAACACCTGGGGCCGCCCCAAGCCCGAGGAGCAGGTGGCGGTGGCGCACGCCGTGGGCAACTTCTGGCAGCTCTCGGGCCAGATTCTGGAAAAAATGCGCCAGAACCCCGACGCACCGGGCTGGATGCAATACGGCATCCGCAAGCAGAAGGAGTACCCGGAGGTCGTCACCGATTCCTACCTGCACTCGATGATGATGGCCGGCATCGTCGCCTCGCACGAGACCACGGCCAACGGCATCGCCAACGCGCTGAAATCGCTGCTGCAGCAACCCGACGTGTGGCGCGAGCTGTGCGAAGACCCGAGCCTGATCCCGAGCGCGGTCGAAGAGTGCATTCGCCACAACGGCTCGGTGGCCGCGTGGCGGCGGCTGGCCACGCGCGACGCGGTGGTGGGAGGCGTGCACATTCCCGCTGGCAGCAAGCTGCTCATCGTCATGTCGTCGGCGAACCATGACGAGCGCCACTTTGCCGATGCGGGGCGCGTCGACATTCGCCGCGACAACGCCAGCGACCACCTCACCTTCGGCTACGGTTCGCACCAGTGCATGGGCAAGAACCTGGCGCGGCTGGAGTTGCAGGTGTTTCTGGAAGAGTTCACCCAACGCCTGCCGCACATGCGCCTGGCCGATCAGCGCTTTGACTACGTGCCCAACACGTCCTTCCGCGGCCCCAAGCATTTGTGGGTCGAATGGGACCCGGCGCTGAATCCCGAGCGTGCGAACCCCGGCATCCTGCAACAGCAACTGCCCGTGCGCCTGGGCGAGCCATCCAAGCAGACGGTGACGCGCCCCATGGTCGTCGAGCGTGTGACGCCGATCACCGACGACACGGTGCTGCTGCGCCTGGTGGCCGCCAACGGCCAGCCGTTGCCTAAATGGCAGCCCGGCGCGCACATCGACCTGGAATGCGGCGATACCGGCCTGTCACGCCAGTATTCGCTGTGCGGCGATCCGGCGGACGCGGGCGCCTACGAAATCGCCGTGCTGCGCGACGCCGCCAGCCGGGGCGGCTCGAACTGGGTGCACGATCAGTTGAAGCAAGGCGACCGCCTGCGCATCCGCGGCCCGCGCAACCACTTTCGCTTTGACGAAGGTGCGAAGCAGGCCGTCTTCATCGCCGGAGGCATCGGCATCACGCCCATCGCCGCCATGGCGCACCGCGCGCGCCTGTTGGGCATGGAATATGAAATCCACTACAGCGGGCGCAGCCGCAAGCGCATGCCGCTGCTGGATGCGCTGGTCAAAGAGCACGGCGAGCGCCTGCACGTCTACGCCAAGGACGAGGGCCAGCGCGCCGACCTGACCGCGCTGCTGGCCACGCCGCAACCCGACGTGCGCCTGTACGCCTGCGGCCCCGAGCGCATGCTGAGCGCGCTCCAAACCTGCACCGCCCACTGGCCCGACGACGCCCTGCGCGTCGAGCACTTCCAGACCGAGCCGCCCACGCTCGACCCGGCCAAGGAGCACGCGTTCGAGATCGAACTCAAAGACTCCGGCATCACCCTGCCCGTGCGCGCCGACCAGACCATCCTGTCAGCCCTGAAAGCCGCCAACATCGACGTGCAGAGCGACTGCTGCGAAGGGCTGTGCGGCTCGTGTGAAGTGCGCGTGCTGGGCGGCGCGGTGGATCACCGCGACCTGGTGCTGACGCGTGGCGAGCGCGATGCGCAAGACCGCATGATGGTCTGCTGCTCACGCGCCGTGGGGAATAAGTTGGTGTTGGAATTGTGATGCGCTGCTAAACAGCCGGACGCGAAGGGCGCTAAGGATTCGCGAAGGACGCAAAAAATTCAAAAGAAGGTTTTTTTCACGTCCTTCGCGTAGTTTTCGCGTCCTTCGCGTCCGGTATCCGGAATTTGTCAGCCCACAAACCCCAGCGCCGCGCTGATTCCCTCTGCCTCCTGCCTCACGCACGTGGCAATGCGACCTGCAGGCGCTGCGTCAAAGCCGCCCGAGGCGCCCAGCGCCGTCAGCACCGCCGCCACCTGGCCGGTGTGCTGGCGAATCGGCGCGGCCACGGCGCTGATGCCGGCCGACAAGAGGCCCTGCACGCTGGCGCAGCCTTGGGCGCGCACCTGCTCGCGCAACGCTGCGATGGCCGCCTTTCGTGGCACCAGCGATTTCTGGGTGGGCGTTGAGCGCTCCCATTCCTGTAGCATCTGCGCGTCGAGCGCACCGCCTTCGGCATGCGCCAGAAACACCTGCCCCGTGGCCGACCACAGCAGCGGCAGCACCGAGCCGGCGCGCACGTTCACCACCACGGGCAGCGCGGGCTCCTCGATGCGCAGGATCGTCGGCCCCTGGTTGCCCATCACCGCGATGAAGCAGGTCACGCCCAACTCGGCCTGCAGGCGCACCAGGGCCGGCTCGCCGGCACGGATCGGGTCGCACTGGCGCAGCGCCGCCAGGCCGATGTGGATGGCGGCCTGGCCCAGAAAGTAGCGCTGGCTCAATGGCTCCTGCGCCACCAGGTCCTGCTCGACCAGGCTGGCCATGTAGCGGTGCACCTTGGCCGTGCTTTCGCCCACGGCCTGCGCCACCGCCGTCAGGCTGGCGGCGCCGCCCAGCGCGGCCAGCGCCTTCAGGATGCCCATGCCCATCTCGGCCGATTGCACGCGGCGGCGGCGGGGTTCGGCGGTCGACTCGGCAGCGGGTGGGGTGGGGCGGTTTCGGGTCGTCATGAACGCAAGCGTATGGGTACAAGTCCGGATCAATGATTGCGCAATGGGAAGTAGTATTACGCGTTTTGATGCACATCAATCCACTCCCATGAAGTCCTTGTTTACCGCTGCCCTTGTGGCGCTTCCGCTGGCCCTGGGCGCCTCTGGCGCGACGGCGCAGGCGTCGTTCCCATCCAAGTCCATCCGCTGGCTGGTGCCGTACCCGGCGGGCGGCGGTTCGGACTTTCTGGCGCGCACCATCGGCCAGCAGCTGTCGACCCAGATCGGCCAGTCGGTGGTGATTGAGAACAAGCCGGGCGCCGCCACCGCCATCGCCGCGTCCGAAGTGGCCCGCGCAGCGCCGGACGGCTACACCGTGCTGTCGGCCGACAACGGCACCATGGTGTTCAACCCCGCGCTGTACAGCAAGCTCAGCTACAACCCCGACAAAGACTTGGCGCCGATTACGCTGATGGGGCGCTTTCCGCTGATCCTGGTGGTCGGCCCCAGCGCCGACGCCAAGGACGCCAAGGACTTCGTGGCCAAGGCCAAGGCCGCGCCTGGCAAGATCAGCTACGCCTCGGCCGGTGCCGGCAGCCCCCACCATCTGGCGATGGAACTGCTCAAGTCCCAGGCTGGCCTGCACATGGTGCACATCCCCTACCGCGGTGCGGCGCCGGCGCTGGGCGACCTGGCGGGTGGGCAGATCCCGGTGATGATGGTCGACATGGCCGCGGGCGCTGGCTTCATCAAGTCCGGCAAGATTCGCCCGCTGGCGGTGGCCAACGACAAGCGCCTGCCGCAGTTGCCCGACGTGCCCACCTTCGCCGAACTGGGCTGGAAGGGCGTCGAGGCGTCGGCCCAGGTCGGTCTGGTCGGTCCTGCCGGCCTGCCCGCCGACGTGAAGGCGGCGCTGCAAAAGCAGGTGGCCGCCGCCATCCAGCAACCGCAAGTACGACAGAAGCTGATCGAATTCGGCGTCGAACCGGTGGGCAGCAGCACCCAGGCCTATGCCGATCTCATCCAATCCGAATCGGTGCGCTGGCACAAGCTGATCAAGGACCGGAAGATCACGCTGGATTGAACGGCGGCCAACGCCGCTTGCGCCAGTTTCTTTGCAAAAACAATAGCTGGCTGCCGTGGCGGGTAGCGCGCGAGCGGCTTGTCAGCCCGTGAAACGCTGCCACGCCGGGTGGCCTGCCGCCACGTACGCCGGGCGCTTCAGCCCAGCGCGCCGTCGAACATCAGCACGCTGACGGCGTCGCCCACGGCTACGTTGCCGTGCGCGTGGCCCAGCACGATCAGTCCGTTGGCCTGCACCATGCTGGACAGCACGCCCGAGCCCTGGTTGCCGGTGGTGCGCACCGTCAGCGTGCCATCGGCGTGGCGGGTGACGATGCCGCGCTGGTATTCGGTGCGGCCGGGCTTCTTGCGCATGGGTTCTTCGCTGGCGGCGCGCAGCAGCACGTCGGGCTGCGGGCGCGCGCCCATCATGCGCAGCAGGGCCGGGCGCACGAAGGCCAGGAAGGTCACCATCACCGCCACCGGGTTGCCGGGCAGGCCGAACAGCACGGCGCCGGCGCTATGGTTTAAATAGCTGATGGCGCTTTCTGCATGCGCGCCGGCGGCCGATTCGGCCACCACCTGGCGCCCCGAGGGCGGAATGCGCCCGACCGCCATCGGCCGGCCCGGCCGCATGGCAATGCGCCAGAAGGCGACGTCGCCCAGCTTCTTCATCATGGCCTTGGTGTGGTCGGCCTCGCCCACGCTCACGCCGCCGCTGGTGATGACGGCGTCGGCGCGCGACGCGGCATCGCGAAAGGCGGCCTCCAGCAGCGCCGGCTCGTCCTTGACCACGCCCAGGTCGATCACGTCGACTCCCAGCCGCGTCAGCAGGCCGAACACGGTGTAGCGGTTGCTGTCGTACACCGCGCCGTCGCGCGGCGCTTCGCCAAACGACAGGATCTCGTCGCCGGTCGAAAAATAAGCCACGCGCAGGCGGCGCATCACCGCCACGTCGGCCAGGCCCAGACTGGCCACCAGCCCCAGCGCGGCGGGGCCCAGCAGCTCGCCTTTCAATAGCGCAGGCCGGCCGGCCAGCAGGTCTTCGCCCAGCTTGCGGCGGTTGTCGCCGCACGTCACCACGCCGGCCGGCACGGTGACGACGTCGCCGCTGACCTGCGTGAGTTCCTGCGGCACCACGGTGTCCAGTCCGGCGGGCATGACGGCGCCGGTCATGATCTTCACGCATTCGCCATGCGCCACCGCACCTTGCCAAGCAGGGCCGGCCAGCGCGGTGCCGACGATCTTCAACTGCAGCGGTTGGCCGGCGACCCCTTGCGCGCCGTCGAAGGCGTAGCCGTCCATGGCCGAGTTGTCGTGCGGCGGCACGCTGATGGGCGAGACGATGTCCTCGGCCAGCACGCGGCCCAGGGCGCTGAACAGCGGCACGCGCTCGACCTGCGTCACGGGCTCGACCAATTCGGCCAGAAAGGCGTTGACCGCGTCGGCGGGCAGGGCCTGCGGGTCGTAGCCCTGCAGTTCGGCGGCGATCTGGGCGATCGTTTTCATGGTGCGTATTTCTCGTAACCAAATTCAAAAGTGGTCCAACGACGTTCGTTCTGAGGCTGCCGCAGGACTGAGTTCGGGAGCAACGGCTTCGACAGGCTCAGCCCGAACGGGGATTCGGGAGAGCCGGCTTCGACAGGCTCAGCCCGAACGGGGGGGTCGGGAGCAACGGCTTCGACAGGCTCAGCCCGAACGGGGGGGGCGGGAGCAACGGCTTCGACAGGCTCAGCCCGAACGAGGGGCTAGGGAGCAACGGCTTCGACAGGCTCAACCCGAACGGGGGACTCGGAAGAACCGGCTTCGACAGGCTCAGCCCGAACGACGGGTTCGGGCGCAACGGCTTCGACAGGCTCGGCCCGAACGGGGGACTCGGAAGAACCGGCTTCGACAGGCTCGGCCCGAACGGGGGTTGGGGTGTCGGATCCTCTTTGAGAACATCGATAAAAAGGCTTCCAACGCCCTTCCATCCAGCGCTGAAAGCTATCAAAATCATAGTTCCTTGATCATCAGCGCCTTGTCGTGATAGGCGTTGTCGACCTTGATGGCGCGCGGCTGCAGGCCGTAGCGCACGAAGCCGGCGTTCTCGTACAGCTTGACGGCGTGCGCGTTGCTGGCGGTGACCGACAGCACCAGCTGCTCCAGCCCCGGCAGCTTGCGCACCAGCGTGTCGAACTCCTTCAGCAGCGCCTTGCCGATGCCCTGGCTGCGCGCGGTGGGGGCGATGATCATGCCGACCAGCTCGGCCTCGTGGCGCTTCTTCAGCTGCGCGTGGCGCTGGCACACCACGGCGCCCAGCATGGCGCCGCTGGCGTCGAAGGCGCCCAGGATGAAGTGATCCTGCGGCGGCTGGCCCAGCCGCGTGGCGTAGGTGGCGGGGGGCAGGCGGCTCGCGGTGTCGAAGTCGCTGGTGAAGGCCTCGGGGTCGTGCTGCAGCCCCACGTCGCGCAGCGCCTTGTAGGCGGGCAGGTCGGTGTCGGTCAGCAGGCGGATCGTGACGTCGGCGGGCATGGGGTCTCCTTTCGTTATCGGTGCTGCTCGAGCGCACGCAGCTCGGACAGCGTGTTGGCGTTGGCAAAGGCGCGCGGGTCGTCGCCCGGCAGATTGAAGGGCACCACGACCTGGCGGTGCTGCGCGGTCCAGGCGTCGATCTTGCGGCCGCCTTCGTGCGTGAAGCGCACCAGGCTTTCCAGCAGGCTGGCGTGCAGCAGGCAGAACACCGGCTGCGTGCGCAGCTGCCCGTCGTCCTCGGGCGCGGCGGCCATGGCGATATCGGCGTCCTGCGCTTTCAGGGCCTGCGCAAGGCGCTCGCAAAGCGATAGCGGAAAGTTGGGTACGTCGCACGGCAGGGTCAGCAGCAGCGGCGTCTCGCAGCGCTCCAACCCGGTCAGAAAGCCTGCCAGTGGCCCCGCGAAGTCGGGCAGCGAATCGGGCCACACGTCCACGCCAAAGGACTCATACGCCGCCAGGTTGCGGTTGGCGTTGATCATCACCTCGGCCGGCGGCAGCGTCTGCTGCTGCAAGCGGAGCAGAGCGTTCATCGCCAGCGGCGCGCCGTTGAAGTTTTGCAGGCCCTTGTCGACGCCGCCCATGCGGCTGCCGCGCCCGCCGGCCAGCAGGAGAGCGGTGATGGCGCTGGTGTCGGGCAGATGAGGGGTGGTCATGCGGGGGTTATACCCGCTCCGATGGGGTTCCCGCCCATCGGGTCGAATGGCACGAATGGTGTCTGCGGTGCGCACCTGGCTTTCCCGCGGGATGGATCCCACGGCCCCGACCTTGCGGGTCAAGCCGCCATCCGGCGCGCGACCCAGCACAGCGCCGATTCGGCCACGCAGAAAGGCATCCTCTTTACCCCAATGCAACCACGGCCGAGGGCATCGAATGGCCGTAGAAAAAACGTTTCTGGAGGATCTACGGCCAATTTGAGCATTCGATGATGCACGTCTACAAGGCTTCCGTTCAAACCTCAAACGGCCGCGGAGCAGGCCATGCCAGCAAACGCCGTGGCCGGACCTGCGCCGGCCACTGGCGTTGTCCCCCCTCGCGCAGCACAGGGGGGAAGGCGCGCAGCGACTCAGGGGGGTCACCCGCCTATATAGCTCATCTCCACCCGCCGCACCGCCTGCTGCACGTCCGCCGGCAGGCTGGCGCGCAGTTCGCTGTAGCGGTCGCTGCGGCCTTGCCAGATGGCGGCGATGGCGGCGTCGAGTTGGGCATCGTCGACGCCGCCGCGCATCAGCGCGCGCAGATCGTAGCCCTGCCCGGCGAACAGGCACAAAAACAGCTTGCCGTCCATCGACAGCCGGGCGCGGTTGCAGTCGCCGCAGAAGGCCTGCGTGACGCTGCTGATGAAGCCGACTTCGCCCAGCGCCGGGTTGTGCCGGCCGTCGGCGCCGGCGTAGCCCCAGCGCTCGGCGGTTTCGCCCAGCTCGCTGGCCTGCAGCGGCACCAGCGCGAATTCGGATTGCAGCAACTTGACCACGTCGGCCGAGGGCAGCACCTCGTCCATGCGCCAGCCGTTGGTGGCGCCCACGTCCATGTATTCGATGAAGCGCAGCACCACGCCCGTGCCGCGAAAGTGCCGCGCCATGGGCAGGATCTGGTCGTCGTTGGTGCCGCGCTTCACGACCATGTTGACCTTGATCGGACCCAGCCCGGCCGCGCGCGCTGCCTCGATGCCGGCCAGCACGTCGGCCACCGGAAAGTCGACGTCGTTCATGGCGCGGAAGGTGGCGTCATCCAGCCCGTCCAGGCTGACGGTGACGCGGTTGAGGCCCGCCGCTTGCAGCGCCTGCGCCTTGCGCGCCAGCAGCGAGCCATTGGTGGTCAGCGTGATGTCGAGCGGCTGGCCATCGGGCGTGCGCAGCGCGGCCAACTGGGCGATCAGCGTCTCCAGCCCTTTGCGCAGCAGCGGCTCGCCGCCCGTCAGGCGCAGCTTGTGCACGCCCAGGCCGACAAAGCGCGTGGCCAGCCGGGTGATTTCCTCGAACGAGAGCAGGGCGCTGTGCGGCAGCCAAGTGTATTCGCTGTTGAACACTTCCTTGGGCATGCAGTAGCTGCAGCGGAAGTTGCAGCGGTCGGTGACGCTGATGCGCAGGTCGCGCAGCGGGCGGCCGCGCGCATCGGTCAGCCCGCTGGTGGGCGCGGGCGCAGACGCCGCAGGCACCGCCAGCCCGACCGTGCGGTGATCGACCAAGGGAATGACACGTTCGCCCATGGCCAAATTATCCCAAAGCGGCGCTGCCCGCCGCGCGGCAAGGCCATCGGCCGCGCTACCATGCGCCGCATCGGCCGCCCGTCGGGCTGCAGGGGATATCGCCATGAACCGCTTCGCCTTCACCCGCCGCCGCTGGCTGCAAGCCAGCGCTGCCGCCGCGGCGCTGCCGGCGCGCTGGGCCGGCGCGCAGAAAAACGCCGTGCCGCTGCCCGCGCTGGGCGCGCCTTACCCGCTGGCGGTCGTGCCCTTGCTGGACGGCGGCCGCTTCGAGCCGGCGCAGGCCGATGGCCGCGCGCTGGTGCTGTACTGGTGGGCCAGCTGGTGCCCGTTCTGCGCCCAGCAAAGCCCCGAGATGCAGAAGCTATGGGCGGCGCAGAAGGATCGCGGCCTGCGCATGCTGGCGCTGTCGATCGACAAGAGCGCCGAAGACGCCGCCCGCTACCTGCGCCAGCGGGGCTACACCTTCCCTGCCGTGTGGAACGGCACCGACGTGGCGCGCGCCTTCCCCAAGCCCGACGGCCTGCCCGTCACCGTGGTGCGCGGCAAGGATGGCCGCGTGGTGCAGGCTGAGAAAGGGCAGTTGTTTGCCGAAGACGTGGCCGATCTGGCGCGCTGGGTGTGAGGGCGGCGGGCGAATATTTTTGGACGCGGCGGGTGCCAAGGTGGCGCAGACGTCGCACAAAAACGGGGTGATCTTTCGCGCGGTTTGATCCGATATTCGATGACTCGAACCGCTGCCGTTGACACCGTCATTCCCGCGAAGATGGAGCTCCATGCATCCATCAGCGGCTGCAAAGCTACCTTGGATTCCCGCCTGCGCGGGAATGACGGAAGTTCGCAGGCCTGCTTGCTTTCAAAATAATAGCTGCCGGCGCTTTTCCAGCATGCGCCAGCACCGGTTTTGACGCAAATGGCGCGGCACGCGCCTACACGCAGCGCGCCCCGTCCACCTCGATGCACACGCCGCTGATGAAGGCCGCCTCATCGCTGGCCAGGTACAGCGCGGCGTTGGCCACGTCCAGCGCGGTGGAGAAGCGACCCAGCGGAATGGTGGCGCGGAACCTGGCTTTGCGCTCCTCATCCACCGGGCCGCCGGCAAACTCGGCGGACAGGCCCGTGTCGGGGTTGAACACCGGGTTGATGCAGTTGACGCGGATGTTCTGCGGCCCCAGTTCGGCCGCCATCGACTTCGACGTGACGATCACCGCCGCCTTGCTGCCGTTGTACCAGGTCAGGCCCGGGCGCGGCCGCACGCCCGCGGTGGACGCGATGTTGATGAAGCTGCCGCCGCCGGCCTGCGCCATCGCCGGCACACCGTGGATGGCGCTCCAGTAAATGCTTTTCATGTTGACGTCGTAGACCTTGTCAAACTCGGCCTCGCTCACTTCCAGCAGGGGGCGGTTGCGGTGCGTCCAGCCGGCGTTGTTGACGACCACGTCGAGCCGGCCGCCGAAGGCCTGCGCGGCGGCGACCAGCGTCTGCCAGTCGGCCCCGCGCGTCACGTCGCCCGCCACAAAGCGCGCCTGGCCGCCGGCGGCGGTGATGTCGGCCGTGACCTTTTCGCCCAACCCCACGTGGATGTCATTGACGATGACCCGCGCGCCCTCGGCCGCCAGCCGCCGCGCGATGCCTTCGCCAATGCCGCCGCCGGCGCCGGTAACGATGATGGACTTGCCTGGAACGCGCATGACGGAGCCTCTCGCGATGGGTGAAAACGCTGGAGTTTAGGGCGTGCGCCGCGCGCTCAGCCAGCCTTCAGATGGCGGCACCACACTGACTGCAGTGCCATCCACTTCTACCTGAAAGGAAACCGCCATGAGCACCGCTATCGACATCGCCGTCTACATCTGCATGGTCTGCGGCCTGGTCTATGACCCGGTTGTGGGTCTGCCCGAGCATGGCATCGCGGCCGGAACGCCCTGGGACGCCGTGCCGTCCGACTGGCGCTGCCCCGAATGCAACGTGGGCAAGCAGGACTTCGAGCGCATGGTGCTCTGAGCCATTGATCCGACAGACATCGACTTCAAGTTGCCCTGCTGCCTCGTCATTCACGCGTTGCGGGCATGACGGCTTTCCAGGCAGTTTGAGTTTCAAGCGTTCACCATCGAAGGAGTGAAGACATGTATCGCCCGTTCATTGCCATCGCCGCTGCAGGCATCGCGCTTGCAGGCGCCACGCTGCCCACCGCGCAGGCTGATTCGATCCACGCCACGCCCGGCGCCGTGCTGGCCGAATACACGCGTCACGCGGGCGCAGGCGCAGACCCGACGCGGGGGCGTGAGTTGCTCGGCCGGCTGGAGGCAGGTGCAACGCCGCTCGAGCTGGAAACGGACGGGCCGGTCGATCACGTCAAGCTCGAGAAGTGGTTTACCGCACGCTGCCAGGCGACGCTGGGTCGACAGTGTCAGGCGCGCGAAAAGGCGGATGTCGCCGCCTGGTTGGTCAAGGAGCAGTTCATCGGCGCGGCGCGCCAGCACGCCCCGCAAAGCCCGCGCACCGATTGAGCGGACTGGCGGCTCAATCGTCTCGCAGCGAGTGTCATTCAAGCGCTGTGCGCTATTGGATAAGTAGCGCTCTCAACCGTGCCGCACCGCCACCGTTTTCAGCACGCTGAAGCCGTACAACGCCTCGAAGCCCTTTTCGCGCCCATAGCCTGAGGACTTGTAGCCGCCGAAGGGCAGCTCGACCCCGCCGCCGGCGCCGTAGTTGTTGATGAACACCTGGCCGCTTTTCACGCGCCGCGCCATGCGGAACTGGCGGCCGCCGTCGCGCGTCCACACGCCCGCCACCAGGCCGAACGGCGTGGCGTTGGCCAGTTGGGCGGCGTGTTCTTCGTCGGTGAAGGGCATGGCCGACAGCACCGGGCCGAACACTTCTTCCTGCGCGATGCGGTGCGCGACCGGCACGTCGGCCAGCAGCACGGGCGCCTGGTAGAAGCCGGTGTCGGGCGCCTCGTCCACCACCACGCCCTGCGCCACGATGGGAATGTGCGCCGTCTGCGCGTCGCTCAGAAAATCCCACACCCGCTGCTGCTGACTCTGGCGGATCAGCGGGCCCAGGTGCAGGTCCATCGTCGCGGGGCCGACGCGCAGCGCTTCAAAGGCTTCGCCCAGGCGCGCCAGCAGGCTGTCGTAGATGGCCTGCTCGATCAGCACGCGCGAGCCGGCCGAGCAGGTCTGGCCGCTGTTTTGCACGATGGCGTTGAGGATGACCGGCAGCGCCGCGTCCAGGTCGGCATCGGCGAACACGATTTGCGGGCTTTTGCCGCCCAGCTCCAGCGTGACGGGGCAGTGCCGCTCGGCGGCCACCTGCTGGATGATGGTGCCCACTTTGGGGCTGCCGGTAAAGCTGATGTGGTCGATGCCCGGGTGGCGCGCCAGCGCGTCGCCCACTTCGTGACCGTAGCCGGTGACGATGTTGATGGCGCCGGGCGGAAAGCCGCATTCGGCCGCCAGTTGCGCCACGCGGATCAGCGACAGGCAGGCGTCCTCGGCCGGCTTGACGACGCAGCAGTTGCCCGCCGCCAGCGCGCCACCCACGCTGCGGCCGAAGATCTGCATGGGGTAGTTCCATGGAATGACGTGCCCGGTCACGCCATGGGGCTCGCGCCAGGTGAAGACGCTGTAGCCGGGCTGGTAGGGCAGGGTTTCGCCATGCAACTTGTCGCAGGCGCCGGCGTAAAACTCAAAGTAACGCGCCAGCGCGGCGGCGTCGGCCGTGGCCTGTTTGGTGGGTTTGCCGCAGTCGCGCTGCTCGATGGCGGCCAGCTCGTCGGCGTGCTCGGCCACCTTGCGCGACAGCGCCATCAGCAGGCGACCGCGCTCGGCGGCGGAGCACTGGCTCCATGGGCCGTCGAAGCAGCGCCGCGCGGCGTGCACGGCGTCGTCGATGTCGCGCTGGTCGCTGCGCTGAATGGCGTCGAAAGGCTGGCCGTCGGACGGGTCGATCACCGGCAGCGTGCGGCCGGAATGCGAGGCGACGGACTGGTTGGCGATGAAGTTGAGCTGCATGCGGGCATTGTGCGGCAAGTCATGCGACCGACCCGCTGTGACCATAAAATCGGCGCCCAGCGCGCGCCGACAAAGCGCGAGCAGCTATGAAAAACGCAGCTTAGAGGGGCGCCGAGCGCGCCGCGCCGCGCACCGGGCCGGCGCGCGATTCGATGGCCGCATGCAAATCGCGCCGCAGACCCAGCGCAAATACCGCTTCGGCCGCCACGAACAGCGGGCCGATGGCCAGGCCGATCACGTCGTCGACGAAGGCGGGCTTGCGCCCTTCGTAAATGTGGCCGACGAACTGGATCACCCAGCCGACCACGAACAGCCCGACGCCCCACCACAGCCAGGCCGCGGTGGGCAGCGCGGCCAGCGGCGCGGCCAACGCCAGGCCGGCGGCCAGCAGCACCGTCATCAGCAGGCCCAGCGGCCGGTCGAGCACCAGGTAGTACACGCAGGCCAGCAGCGTGACCAGCAGCGCCGGCGTCAGCGTCCAGCCGCCCACGGCCCACGCGGGGCGCGACAGCAGCACCTGCACCGCCAGCACGATCATCGGAATGCCGACGAAATGCGTGGCGATGTTGCGGCGGTCGCGGTGGTAGGCGGCGTACTGGGCCAGCTGGTCGGTCAGGGTCTTCACGGCGAATGTCTCCTCGGATACTAAAGTGCTTTGAAAACGACAAGAGCCGTTCGGGCTGAGCCTGTCGAAGCCCCTGACGCGCATGCACTTCAACAAGCCTGTCATGAGCGAAGTCGAATGGCTCAGTGCGAACGGCTTCTACAGATTCGAACGCCAATGGGTATGAATGGACCGATGGTAGGCGGCTGTGGATGCGTCTACAAGCGGGGCAACCCGCGCGAGCGACAATCCGCGTCCCGCCGCCATCAACTTTGTCGCATCGCCATGACCGTCCCCGCCCAGCGTCCACCGCTGCCCGCCGGCATCTGGGTGCTGGGTTTCGTCAGCCTGCTGATGGACATCTCCAGCGAAATGATCCACGCGCTGCTGCCGCTGTTCATGGTGGGCACGCTGGGCATGAGCGTGGCGCTGGTCGGGCTGCTGGAAGGGCTGGCCGAGGCGACGGCGCTGATTCTGAAGGTGTTCTCGGGCGTCATCAGCGACTGGTTTGGCCGGCGCAAGCCGCTGGCCCTGCTGGGTTACGGGTTGGGGGCGGCCACCAAGCCGCTGTTCGCGCTGGCCACGGGGCCGGCGCTGATCTTCACCGCGCGGCTGCTTGACCGCGTGGGCAAGGGCATTCGCGGCGCGCCGCGCGATGCGCTGGTGGCCGATATCGCGCCGGCGGACCGGCGCGGCGCGGCGTTTGGGCTGCGCCAGTCGCTGGACACGGTGGGCGCGTTTCTGGGTCCGCTGATCGCCGTGGGGCTGATGCTGCTGTGGGCCAACGACTTTCGCGCCGTGTTCGCCGTGGCGGTGGTGCCCGCGGTGCTGTGCGTGCTGCTGCTGGCGCTGGGCGTGCGCGAGCCAGATCGCCCGGCGGGCGAGCGGCGCGTCAACCCCATCAGCCGGGCCAGCCTGCAGCGCCTGCCGCGCGCTTATTGGTGGGTGGTGGGCGTAGGGGCGGTGTTTACGCTGGCGCGTTTTTCAGAAGCCTTCCTGGTGCTGCGCGCCGAGCAGACCGGCATCGCCCTGGCGCTGGTGCCGCTGGTGATGGTGGCAATGAACGCGGTGTACGCCGCGGCCGCGTACCCGTTCGGCCAGCTGTCCGACCGCGTGTCGCACCACGGGCTGCTGCTGGCTGGGCTGGCGGTGCTGGTGGCGGCCGATGGCGTGCTGGCCGTCAGCACGCACTGGGCCGGGTTGCTGCTGGGCGTGGGGCTGTGGGGCGTTCACATGGCCATGACGCAAGGCCTGCTGGCGGCCATGGTGGCGGCCGCCGCACCGCCCGACCTGCGTGGCACGGCGTTTGGCTTTTTTAACCTGGTCAGCGGCGTGGCGATGCTGCTGGCCAGCGTGTTGGCGGGTCTGCTGTGGGAAGGCATCGGCCCGCAGGCGACGTTTGCCGCCGGCGCCGGCTTCAGCCTGCTGGCGATGCTGGGGCTGATGCTGCGGCGGGCGGGCGCCGCCACGTAGTCTGGCCTTGCCGGCGCGGCAGTGGCGGGCGGCACACGCAGAGGAAAAAGGGCGCGACGGCATGGCCGTGCGCCGCGACGAGCCTCGTTTCGTGCAAGAAACAAGCCGTTTGCGCTTGAAACGTGCCGCTGGTTCGCTATGAAATAAAAAGCAATCTGCGCGCCGGCGCCTGCTCGATGGCCCATGAAAAAAGGGCGCGGCCCCGAAGGACCGCGCCCGTGTTGGGCGGGTGATGCCGCTTATTGCAGCGTGACTTCCACCTTGCGCGCCTGTGCGCCGGCACCGGCCTGAATGTCGGCGGGCTTTTGCAGGTCGATCTGGCCTTCGGGCACGCCCAGGGCCTTCAGCTTGTCGCGCACGGCGAAGGCGCGCTGCTTGGCCAGTTCGGCGTTCTGCGCGGCGTTGCCGGTGGCGTCGACATAACCGCTGACGATGGCCTTCTTGCCGGCTTTCACGCCGTCAATCACGGCGGCCAGCTTGCCGTCGGCATCGGCGGCGACGTCGGTCTTGCCGGTGGCGAAGTAGAACACCACCTTGTCGCCTTCGACCATCACCGCGGCGGCGTCGGCAGCGGCCTTGGCGGCGGCCAGCTGCGCGTTGTCGGAGCGCTCGGCCGCGGCGCCGGCAGCGGCTGCCGCGGCGGCGCCTGCGTCACCGCTCATACCGGACATGCTCGACATGCCACTCATGCCTGACATCCCGGACATGCCCGCCTGTCCGCTCATGCCGGACATACCCGACATGCCGCTCATTCCCGACATGCCACTCATTCCCGACATGCCAGACATGCCGACCTGCGCCGCAGCGGGGGCGTGCGCGACCGCCGTCTGACCTTTGCCGCCATGCATGCCCACCACCAGCGGCACGATCAGCAGTGCGACGATGTTGATGATCTTGATCAGCGGGTTGACGGCCGGGCCGGCGGTGTCCTTGTAGGGGTCGCCCACGGTGTCGCCGGTGACGGCGGCCTTGTGCGCTTCACTGCCCTTGCCGCCGTGGTTGCCGTCCTCGATGTACTTCTTGGCGTTGTCCCAGGCACCGCCGCCCGTGCACATGGAGATGGCGACGAACAAGCCAGTGACGATGGTGCCCATCAGCAGGCCGCCCAGCGCCTTGGGGCCCAGCAGCAGGCCGACCGCGATCGGCACGGCCACCGGCAGCAGCGACGGGATCATCATTTCCTTGATCGCGGCGCCGGTCAGCATGTCGACCGCGCGGCCGTACTCGGGCTTGGCCTTGCCTTCCATGATGCCTTTGATCTCGCGGAACTGGCGGCGCACTTCCTCGACCACGCTGCCGGCGGCGCGGCCGACGGCTTCCATCGCCATGGCACCGAACAGGTAGGGGATCAGGCCGCCGATGAACAGGCCCACGATCACCATCGGGTCGCTCAGGTCAAAGCTCACGGCCGAGCCGAAGCTTTCCAGCTTGTGCGTGTAGTCGGCAAACAGCACCAGCGCGGCCAGGCCGGCCGAGCCGATGGCGTAGCCCTTGGTCACCGCCTTGGTGGTGTTGCCCACGGCGTCCAGCGGGTCGGTAATGTCGCGCACGCTGCTGGGCAGCTCGGCCATTTCGGCAATGCCGCCGGCGTTGTCGGTGATGGGGCCGTAGGCGTCCAGCGCGACGATGATGCCGGCCATGGAGAGCATCGACATGGCGGCCACCGCCACGCCGTACAGGCCGGCCAGCCAGTACGCGGCGACGATGGCCACGCAGACGAACAGCACCGGCCACGCGGTGGACTTCATGCTGACGCCGATGCCGGCGATGATGTTGGTGGCATGGCCGGTGGTGCTGGCTTGAGCCACGTGGCGCACCGGGCCGTATTGCGTGCCGGTGTAGTACTCGGTGATCCACACCAGCGCGGCCGTCAGCACCAGGCCGACGACGCAGGCGCCGAACAGCTTCATCACGCTGCCGCTCGCGGCAATCGCGTTGTCAGGAATGATCCAGGCGGTGACGAAGTAGAACATCACCAGCGACAGCACGCCGGCAATCGCCAGGCCCTTGTACAGCGCGGGCATCACGTTCTTCATGCCGGGGCTGGCCTTGACGAAGAAAGTGCCGACGATGGAGGCCACGATCGACACCGCGCCCAGCGCCAGCGGGTACATCACCGCCTGCATCTGCGCGCCCGCCACCATCAGCGCGCCCAGCACCATGGTGGCGATCAGCGTCACGGCGTAGGTCTCGAACAAATCGGCCGCCATGCCGGCGCAGTCGCCCACGTTGTCGCCCACGTTGTCGGCGATCACGGCGGGGTTGCGCGGGTCGTCCTCGGGGATGCCGGCTTCGACCTTGCCCACCAGGTCGGCGCCCACGTCGGCGCCCTTGGTGAAGATGCCGCCGCCCAGACGCGCGAAGATCGAGATCAGCGACGAGCCGAAGGCAAAGCCGATCAGCGGGTTGAGCAGCGTGGCCAGCGGCTGGTTGGTGGGCGTGCCACCGGCCAGCAGAAACCACGTGAACGCCGCCACGCCCAGCAGGCCCAGGCCCACCACCAGCATGCCGGTGATGGCGCCGCCGCGAAAGGCCACGTCCAGCGCCGGGCCGATGCCGCGCGTGGCTGCCTGCGCGGTGCGCACGTTGGCGCGCACCGACACGTTCATGCCGATGAAGCCGCAGGCGCCCGACAGCACCGCGCCGACGACGAAGCCGACGGCGGTGGTCATGTCCAGGAACACGGCGATCAGGATCGCCAGCACCACGCCGACGATGGCGATGGTCTTGTATTGCCGCGCCAGGTAGGCCGCCGCGCCGGTCTGGATGGCGGCGGAGATTTCCTGCATGCGGGCGTTGCCCGCGTCCTGCGCCAGAATCCATCCGCGCGCCCAGAAGCCGTACACGACGGCGATCAGTCCGCAGACGAGCGCCAGTATCAGCGCCGAGTTGCCTGTCATTGATTTCTCCTCACATAAGCGGTTGCGCTTCGGAGGATCAGGCCGCCAGCGATGCCACGCAGCCGAATCCTCCACTGCGTTGCTTCCTCGCCCCCTCTTGTGCGTATACGGGCGGTCGATTGGCCAACAGCGTGAATTTAGCCGGAAAACATGACAATTGCGGAAGGTGCAAGGGGCGCGAAAGTAAAATCAGGGTTAATCCCGACTTGTCTTAATCCACATCAACCCGCGAGAAGCAAAAACATGTCCCTCGACAACGTGACCCCTGGCGACAAGGCACCCGACGAGTTCAACGTCGTCATCGAAATCCCGATGAACGCCGACCCCATTAAGTACGAGGTGGACAAGGAAACCGGCGCCATCTTCGTCGACCGCTTCATGAGCACGGCGATGCATTACCCCACCAACTACGGCTACGTGCCCAACACGCTGTCGGGCGACGGCGACCCGGTGGACGTGTTGGTGATCACCCCGGTGCCGCTGATGCCAGGCGTGGTCGTCACCTGCCGCCCCATTGGCATTCTGAAGATGCAGGACGAGGCGGGCGAGGACGGCAAGGTGCTGGCGGTGCCGATCAAGAAAATCTTGTCGCTGTACAGCGGCTGGCAAAAGCCCGAAGACCTGAACCCCGCGCGCACCGCGTCCATCGCGCACTTCTTCGAGCACTACAAGGACCTGGAGCCGGGCAAGTGGGTCAAGATCCTGGGCTGGGAAGGCCCCGACGCCGCGCGCAAGGAAATCACCGACGGGATCGCCGCCTACCAGAAGGCCAAGCAGGGCGCCTGAGTGAGCAGTGGCGCGGCGCTGCGGCGCCGTGCCCCAGCGGCCTTGGCCGCGACGGCACCGGGTTCACCGACGCCGTCCCAGCCAGGGTTGTTGCCATGTTTGGGTGCTGAATCAGCATCTGGCGCTTGCCACACAAGCGCATGTAGCTATTTTTTCAATAGCTTCGGGCGTGCCCCTCGCCGCGCGCGGCGGCGCCGATAATCCGCAGCGTCCTCACAAGCGCCGCATGACCGCCCAACCCGCCCCCGACCGCACGCCACTGACCACCGCCGTGGTGCTGGACGCCGTGCGCCGCATCGAATCCGATGGCCCGCTGGACGACCAGGCTGCGCTGCAGCAGGCCTTCCGCACCCGGTCCACGCGCGCCGAGCAGATCGCCGAGCGCGGCTGGCTGCTGGGCCAGCGGCTGGGCCTGCCGGCCGAGCTGGCGCGCTGGCGCGGCCTGGGCGGGGGCGTAGCGGCGCTGCTGGCCGTGGCGATGGCGCTGGCCGGCCTGGGCATGGCGCGCGCCGTGCTGGGCGAAGGGCGCAGCATCAACGCCATCGCCGCCTTCGTCAGCCTGCTGGGGCTGCACGCCGCCATGCTGGCGGTCTGGCTGCTGGCGCTGCTGCTGTTTCAGGGGCGCTGGGCCGGCCCGTGGCTGGGGCGGCTGGCGTTGTGGCTGACGGCGCGCCTGCCGCTGGAACGCGGGCCGCACGCACCCACGCTGCTGCAGTCGCTGACGGCCGTGCTGCAGCGGCAGCGGCTGCTGGGCTGGCTGACCGGGGCGCTCAGCCACGGCATCTGGTCGCTGGCCTTCGTCATCATGCTGGCGGCGCTGGCCTTCGGCTTTGCCTTTCACGCCTATCGCCTGACGTGGGAAAGCACCATTCTCAGCGCGGCGTTCTTCCAGCGCTTTGTGCAGGTCACCGGCGCGCTGCCAGGGCTGCTGGGCTTTCCGGTGCCGGACGCCGCGGCGGTGCAGAGCGTCGGCAATGCGGTGGCCGCCGACACCGGCGTGCGTGCCTGGGGCGATGCCACCTCGCAGCGCCAATGGGCCTGGTGGCTGATGGGCTGCGTGGCGGTCTACGGTCTGCTGCCGCGCTTGCTGTTGTTGGCGCTGAGCGTGCAGCGCTTCAAGGCCGGCGCGCGCCGGCTGGGCGCACTCGAGATGGCCGACCCGTATGTGCAGCGCCTGCTGCAGCGGCTGGACGCGCTGGAGCCGCCGCCGCAGGTGATCGACCCCGAGCGCCCCGCCGGCGGCGCGGACGTGCCGCGCGCGCCCCACGCGGCGCCGGGCGCGCCCGGCTCGCTGGCGCTGATCGGGTTCGAGCTGCCGCCCGAAGCCGCCTGGCCACCGCCCGGCGTGGCGGCCGACGCGGTGCTGCTCGAACGCATTGCCGGCAGCGCGCGCGAGCGCCAGGCCGTCATGGCGCGGCTGGCCGAGGCGCGCCCGGCGGCGCTGCTGCTGGCGGTGCACGCCGCGTCCAGCCCCGACCGCGGCACCGCCCGCTTCGTGCGCGAGCTACAGCCGCACGCCAGCCGCCTGGCGCTGTGGCCGATGGGCGAGGGCGGCGCTGCGCGCTGGCGGCAATGGCTGGAATCAGAAGGTTTTACGGCCCTGGCGCTTGTCGAATCAACGCAGGATGCTGCGAATTGGATAGCATCCGCCCATGACTGAACCGCTGCGCATCGCCATCGTCGGCCACACCAACGCCGGCAAGACCTCGCTGCTGCGCACGCTGACGCGCAAGGTGGACTTTGGCGAGGTGTCCGACCGCCCGGGCACCACCCGCCACGCCGAGACGATCGACCTGCGCATTGACGGCGCGGTAGCCGTGCGCTTCATCGACACACCGGGGCTGGAGGATTCGGTCGCGCTGCTGGACTATCTGAACACCCTGGCCGCCGACACGCGCCCCGAGCGCGTGCGCGCCTTCCTGCGCGGCCCCGAAGCCAGCCGCAGCTTCGAGCAAGAGGCCAAGGTGCTGCGCGCGCTGACCGAATCGGCCGACGCCGCCATGATCGTCATCGACACGCGCGAGCCGGTGCTGCCTAAGTACCGCGCCGAGCTGGAAATCCTCTCGTGGTGCGCCAAGCCCATCATGCCGGTGCTGAATTTCGTGCGCTCGGTCGGCACGCGCCTGCCCGAGTGGCACCAGGCGCTGCTCGAAAGCGGGCTGCACGCGCGGGTCGAATTCGACGTCGTGGCGCCGTTCAACGGCTCCGAACGCCAGCTGTACGGCGACCTGGCCACGCTGCTGCCGGCACGGCGCCAGCAGCTGGCCGGCATCGTCGACGCGCTGACGCTGCAGGCGCGCGAGCGGCGGCTGGCCGCCTGCCGCGTGGCCGCGTCGACGCTGATCGACGTGGCCGCCATGCGGCGCGCGCTGCCGGCCGAGGAATTTGCCGACGAGCTGCGCCAGCAGGCCTTTGTGCGCGCCTTCCAGGACGACGTGCGGCGCCATGCGCGGCGCGCCGTCGACGACCTGCTGGCGGTGTTCGCCTTCCGCCCCGACGACGCCGAACTGGCCGAAATGCCGCAGCTGGGCGGCCGCTGGGAAGACGACCTGTTCAACCCTGAATTGCTGAAAGAAGCCGGCAAGCGGCTGGGCCTGGGCGCCGCCATTGGCGCGGGCCTGGGCATGGTGGCCGACGTGGCGATGGCGGGTCTGTCGCTGGGCGCCGCCACCACGCTGGGCGCGACCCTCGGCGGCGCCGCGTCGGGCGGCTGGCGGCCGCTTTGGCGCAAGCTGGAAAACCGCCTGAACGGCGTGCAGGAACTGACGGTGGAAGACCCCGTGCTGCTGCTGCTGGCCGACCACCTGCTGGATCTGGCGCGCGCGCTGGAGCAGCGCGGCCACGCCGCCCTGCACAAGCTGCGCGTGACCGACGAGCAGGTCGATCCGGGCCTGGACGAGGTGGTGCGTGCGCTGGGGCCCGCGCGCGGCCATCCGGATTGGGAGCGCGGCGACCGCCGGCGCGGCGCGGGCGACGCCGACCGCCAGGCGCTGGAATCCGACGTCGCGCGCGCGCTGGACCGCCGCTTCGAGCCCGCCGCCGCTTGACAAGCCGGCCGGGGCGGGCAGACTTGGGCGATACTTGTCACAAATTGCAAGAACGACCATGAAAAAGCCCCTGACCCTCATCGCCACGCTGCTGCTGGCCGCGGGCGCGCACGCCGCCTGCTACACCGTGATGGGGCCCAAGGGCCAGATCCTGTCGCAATCGTCCACGCCGCCGGTCGACATGTCGTACCAGCTGCACCAGACCGTGCCCTACAAGTACGGCCCGGGCGCCACGATGGTGTTCGGCATCGCCGAAACCAACTGCGGCCCGGCCGCCGACCCGTACTACGACCTGATGCCCACGCAGGTGGCGTACCGCGACAACCGGCGCACCCGCGTGCGAACCGGCGCCCGCGCGCCGCGCCGCGACCGCGAGTGATTGGCGGCTGACCGGCTGCCGTGCGGCGCCCTCTGGGAGAGGGCCGGCGGCGCCTCAGCCTGCGCCGCGCCGAAACGGCGAGCGCTCGTCCAGATGCTGCAGGTAGTCCCCGATGCCGACCGATTCGCGCGCCAGAAAGCGCTCCACCGCGTCGGCAAACGCGGGGTGTGCCAGCCAGTGCGCACTGTGCGTGGCCACGGGCATCAGCGCACGCGCCATCTTGTGTTCGCCCTGGGCGCCGCCTTCAAAGCGGCCGACGCCGTGGCGGATGCACCAGTCGATGGGCTGGTAGTAGCACAGCTCGAAATGCAGGCAGTCCACGCGCTGCAGCGCGCCCCAGTAGCGGCCGTAGGCCACGGTTTGCGAATCATTCAAGCCGCCAGCGCTTGCCGGACAAGCGCTGACAGCTATCAAACTTGAAGCAATCGGCTGCCCGTCGCGTTCGGCGATGAACAGCACCCAGGCGTCGGCCATGTCGCGCGCCATGGCGTCGAAGAAGGCGGGCGTGAGGTACGGCGCGTTGCCGTGTTCGAGGTAGGTGCGCTCGTAGCAGCGGTAGAAGAAAGCCCAGTCCGCCGGCGCGATGTCGTGGCCGCGCGCCCAGCGGAAGGTGACGCCGGCCGCGCCCACCTTGCGCCGCTCCTGGCGGATTTTCTTGCGCTTGTCCTGCGCCAGCGAGGCGAGAAAGTCGTCGAAGCCGTGGAAGGCACGCCCCTCGGCCGGGTGCGCGTTGTGCCAATGAAACTGCACCTGCTGCCGCTGCATCAGCCCGGCGGCGTCGCACGCCGCCCAGTCCGCCGCGTCGCCAAACAGCACGTGCAGCGACGACAGCTTCTGCGACCCGCACCACTGCGTCAGCGCCTGCACCAGCGCCGCGCGCGTGGCCGCATCGCGCGCCAGCAGGCGCGAGCCGGGCACGGGCGTGAAGGGCACCGCCACCAGCGCCTTGGGGTAATAGGCCAGACCGTGCTCGGCATAGGCGTTGGCCCAGGCCCAGTCGAACACGTATTCGCCATACGAGTGCGCCTTGACGTACAGCGGGCAGGCGGCGGCCAGCGCGTCGCCGTCCCACAGCCGCGCAAAGCGCGGCGACCAGCCGGTGCGGGGCACGGCACTGCCGCTGCCCTGCATCGCCGCCAGGTATTCGTGCCGCATGAAGGGCGTGGGCGTGGCCTGGCGCGCCAGCAGGGCGTTCCAGGCGGCGGCATCCACCGAAAGCGGTGAATCGGCCACCTGCAGGCGCAGGCGGTTACCATGCTTGCCGGAACCGTTTTCAGACATCGTGTATGACGCTCAAGATCGCCGTCGCCCAGTTGAACTTTGTTGTGGGCGACATGCCGGGCAACGCGCAGAAGATCATCGACGCCGCCAAGGCCGCGTACGCCGAAGGCGCGCGCCTGCTGCTGACGCCCGAGCTGTCGATCTGCGCGTACATCGCCGAGGATCTGTTCCTGCGTCCTTCCTTCATCGCCGCCTGCGATGATGCCGTGAAAACGGTGGCCCGCGAGACGGCGGGGTTGAAGGACATGGTGATCGTGGTCGGCCACCCCATCGGCAAGGACCAGCGCGGCAAGAGCGTCAGCGTGCCTCAGCGCACCAACTCGGCTAGCGTGATCCGCGAAGGCCGCGTGATCGAGAACTACGCCAAGCGGCTGCTGCCCAACTACCAGGTGTTCGACGAGCGGCGCTATTTCACGCCGGGGCAGGGCACCTGCGTGTTCCAGGTCGAAGGCGTGAGCGTGGGCCTGCTGATCTGCGAAGACGCCTGGTTCGAGGAGCCCGCGCAACTGGCCAAGGAGGCCGGGGCCGAGCTGCTGGCCGTGATCAACGCCTCGCCCTTCCACATCGGCAAGGGCTACGAGCGCGAGACCATGATGATCGAGCGTGTGAAAGCCTGCGGACTGCCGCTGGTGTACGCGCACCTGGTGGGCGGGCAGGACGAAGTGGTGTTCGAAGGCCATTCGTTTGCCGTCGGCGCCGACGCGCAACTGGCCGGCCGCGCCCCCAGCTTTGAAGAAAAACTGTGGTTCGTCGACGTCCAGCGTGCGGCGGATGCCATCGAATTAAAAGCAGACATGGCGCCCGCGCGGGCGCTGGACGCCGACCTGTGGGACGCACTGGTGATGGGCCTGCGCGACTACGTGCGCAAGAACGGCTTCAGGACGGTGGCGCTCGGCCTGTCGGGCGGCATCGATTCGGCGCTGGTGCTGGCCATCGCCGTGGACGCGCTGGGCGCCCAAAACGTGCACGCCGTGATGATGCCCAGCCCCTACACGGCCGGCATCAGCCTGGAAGATGCGCGCGAGATGGCGCGCCGCATGAACGTGCGCTACGACGAGATTTCCATCCTGCCCGAATTTGAAAGCTTCAAGGCGTCGCTGAAGCCGCTGTTCGACGGCAAACCCGAGGACATCACCGAAGAAAACATTCAGGCGCGCATTCGTGGCGTGATGCTGATGGCGCTGTCCAACAAGCACGGCCACCTGATCCTGACCACCGGCAACAAGAGCGAATACGCCACCGGCTACTGCACGCTGTACGGCGACATGTGCGGCGGTTTTGCGCCGATCAAGGACGTCGTGAAGACCAAGGTGTTCGAGATGGCACGCTGGCGCAACGCGCACGACCCGTTCAAGACCGGCGCCAACCCGATTCCCGAGCGCATCATCACCCGCCCGCCCAGCGCCGAGCTGCGCGCCGACCAGACCGACCAGGACAGCCTGCCGCCGTACGAGGTGCTGGACGCGATCATCGAGCGCTACATGGAAAACGACATGGGTGTGGCCGAGCTGGTGGCCGAGGGCTTCAAGCCGGACGATGTGGAACTGGTCACGCGCCTGATCAAGATCAACGAATCCAAGCGCCAGCAGTCGGCCGTGGGCACGCGCGTGACGCACCGCGGTTTTGGCAAGGACTGGCGTTATCCTATGACCAACAAGTTCAGGGCTTGATGCTCTGAAGTTGATAGCTGCTGGCGCTTGCCCATCAAGCGCTGGCGCCTGATTTCATTCAAATCCGCACAGGAGCCCATGCCATGAAGCAGATCACCGCCGTCATCAAGCCCTTCAAGCTGGAGGAGGTGCGCGAGGCGCTGGCCGAGGTTGGCGTGACCGGCCTGACGGTGACCGAGGTCAAAGGCTTCGGCCGCCAGAAGGGGCACACCGAGCTGTACCGCGGCGCCGAGTACGTGGTGGACTTTCTGCCCAAGGTGAAGATCGAGGTGGTGGTGAGCGAGGGCGACGTCGAACGTTGTGTGGACGCGATCGTCAAGGCGGCGCGCACCGGCAAGATCGGTGACGGCAAGATTTTTGTCACGTCGGTGGAGCGGGTGGTGCGGATTCGGACGGGGGAAGAGGACGACGCGGCGGTTTAGGTTTTTTTTGCCTGTCTGGCGGTGCTTGATTGGAGGCGCTGTCGGCCGGGTTGTGCGCCCGGCGGCGCAGTCACTTTCTTTTGCTCCGCCAAAAGAAAGTAACCAAAGAAAAGGCGGCCCCACTGGCCGTGGCCCTGCGGGCAGCCTGCGATGCTCGGTCGTGGGGCGGCGCTGCCGAACTCGCTTCGTTCACTGTGTTCTCTTCGCTCAAACACCGGCAGCGAGTCAGAGCACGATGCGGGCATGCTGCGCTGCCCGCCCGCCCCACGCCCTGCGCTTCTCGGCATGGCCAGAAGGGGGTTTGAAGTCCATCCGGGCCATCGCTTCGCTCGGCCCGTGAACCATCGACCCTGTTGCTTCACGCAGGATTGTCTTGCTCCCTCTCCCTCTGAGAGAGGCTTGGCCTGTCCTGAGCTTGTCGAAGGGGGGTGAGGGCCAACCACGCCGAAGAAAGCCCTCGATGACAACCAGAAAATCGCCGAGGCTGCCTTTTCATGCTTGGCGCGCTTCAAGCATTTTCGGCCTCCAGCGCGTGAGGACCAAGCGCGAGCAGCTATTCAATTGATAGTCTTGGCGCCTTGAATCGCAGCCGGCAGCGCCATGCCTGTGTCGCGCATGACGGCGCGCGCCCGGTCCGGATAGTCGGTGATCAGGCCCTCCACGCCCCAGTCGATCAGCCGCGCCATGTCGGCGGGCTCATTCACCGTCCACGGAATCACTTTCAGGCCCAGTTGCTGCGCCTGCCGCAGCGCGGCTTGGTTCAGGCTGGCGAAGTTGGGCGTCCACAGCTTGCCGCCGGCGGCTTGCACC
>JAKOYD010000094.1 GCA_029780695.1 Pseudomonadota bacterium | reverse complement strand
CGGTGTGCTCATGTTGTTGCCTTCGCCGAGGCCCTTGGCGCCCAGGGGCGTGAAGGGGCTGGGGGTCTCCAGGTGCACGATCACTGGATCGGGCGTCTCGCAGGTGGTGGGCATCAGGTAGTCGGCCAGCGTGCCGCTCTGGAAACTGCCGTCCGGGCTGTAGCGGAACTCTTCCAGCAAGGCCGCGCCCAGCCCCTGGGCAAAGGCCCCGCGAATCTGCCCGTCGGCCAACGCCGGGTTGAGCAGGCGGCCAGCATCGTGGGCCGTGACGTAGAGGTCCACGCGGACGGCGCCGGTGGCCGGGTCGATCTCCAGGCCACACACATCGAACACAAAGCCATAGGAGGCCGAGGTGTTGACCCGGTCCGCCGAATCGGGCGCCCTGAGCGTCTCTGGTGTCCAGAAGGCGGTCTCGCGCAGGCCGGGGGTTTCGCCCTCGGGCAGCAGGGCCGGGGCCCAGTGAGGGCTGGCCGCCAGGCGCGTGAACGGCTGTGACTGCGCGGGCTGCCGGCGGTTGAAGATTTGCCCGCCCTCGAACCCGATGTCAGCGCTGTCACAGCCCCACTGCGCTGCGGCGATGCGCGCCAGCTTGTCGCGCAGGCGCTGCGCGGCCAGGTGCACCGTGCCGGCCACCGCCCCGGCGAATCGGCTGCTGTAGTTGCCAGCGGCCACGCTCCAGGCGTCCTTGGCGGTGTCGAACTCCACGTTCACCACCACTGCCGACGGGTGCAAGCCCAGCGCATCGGCCACCACCTGGGCGCACACCGTCATGTGGCCCTGCCCCGCTGGCGCCGAGGCAATGGTCACGTTCACGCCGCCCAGCAAATCAATGGCGACCGTGGCGCTGGCAATGGCCCCGTTCTTCGGGCCCGCCTTGGCCCGCTGCTCGGCGGTGAGAACGGTGCTGATATAGCCCATGTTCGACACCGAGGGCTCGACGATGGCCGCCACGCCAATGCCATAGAGCTTGCCGGCTGCCCGTGCGGCACGCTGGCGCTCGGGCAGCTGCAGGGCATCGGCCTGGGCCATGGCCATCTCGGTCAGGCGGACATAGTCGCCCGAGTCCAGCACGGCACCAGCGGCCGCCGTGTAGGGAAAGGCCTGCGCCGGCACGTAGTTGCGCACGCGCAGCGGCACCGGGTCGATCGCCAGCTCCACCGCGATGCGGTCCATCAGGCGTTCGAGCGCATAAAACACCTGCGGCCCGCCAAAGCCACGCACCAGGCCGGTGGGGGTCTTGTTGCAGACCACCACCCGGTTGCGCACCTGCAGGTGGTCAATGGCGTAGGCCCCCGTGAGGGCACCATGCATGCGATAGAAGGTCGCGGGCTCTGGGGCGCGCAGGTAGGCGCCCACCTCATCGACCTGGTCATAGCGCAGCGCCAGCACGCGGCCCTCGGGCGTGACGGCCGCCTCGATGGTGGTCAGGCGAGCGGTGGCCGATGTGGCGGCGCTCAGGTGCTCAAGCCGGTCTTCCACCCACTTCACCGGCGCGCCCGCCTTGCGCGAGGCCAGGCACATCAGCACCACATAGGGAAACACCGCCTGCTTGACGCCAAAGCTGCCACCCGAGTCGCGCGGCACGCGGTGGCGCAGCTTGTTGCCGGGCACCTTGAGCGCCATGGCCATCACCGCGTGCAGCGAAAACGGCCCCATGAAATTGGAGGTAACGTCATAGCCCTCGTCGCCGGGCAGGTGTTCGGCGATCACCACGGCGCATTCCATGGGCGAGCAACTGTTGCGCGGGTAGTGCACCGTGGTGCGCACGGTGCGCACCCCCGGCTGAGAGAAAGCCGAATCGGGATCGCCATAGCGAAACGCCCGGTCTGACACCACGTTGCTGCCAACCCCGTCGTGCAGCGGGCAGGCGTCTTCCCGCAGGGCGTGCTCAATGTCGCTGACCACCGGCAAGGGCTCGTAGTCCACGCGCAGCAGATCAAGCGCATCTTCCGCCAGGTACCGGTCTTCGGCCACGACCACCGCAACGGGCTCCCCCACATGCCGTACCCGGTCTACGGCCAGGGCCCAGTGCTGCATGGGTTGTTTGACGCCGACGACGAAGGGCTGGGCCCAGGCCTGTACGTCCGCGCCTGTCAGGACTGCCCGCACCCCCGGGAGCGCCAGCGCCGCCTGCGTGTGAACCGCCAGGAGGCGGGCGTGGGGATGGGGCGAGCGCAGAACCGCTGCGTGCAGCGTTCCGGGGCGGGTGCCCAGGTCATCGGCGTAGGCGCCGCGTCCATTGAGCAGGGCATCGTCTTCCAGGCGCTCCAGGCGCTGGCCGACCCATGCCTGCCGGGCCGCGCCCGCCAGCGAGGGTTCTGAGTGCAATCTTGTCTCCTGTGCCGACGTGGCGGCTGCTTTTCTTGTGCAGCACCAGTGTCGGCAGGGAGGCAGAATCTGCGTTATCGCAGGTGTCCGGCAAATGTCCGTTCCATCTGCCGGCTATCCAAAAAGTCTGATGACTTTGCGGCGGGGCTCAGATCACGTCCGAGCGCGGCCCACGCGGAGGCTCGAACAAATTGACCTTGCGCCGATAATCGCTGGGCGTGATGCCCAGGTGCGCGCGGAAGAAACGCGAGAAATGGCTGGGCGCCGAAAACCCCAGCTCGTGAGACACATCGCCCACAGGCTCTGCGGTTTGGGTCAACCTTTGGACGGCCGCCTCAAAACGCAGCACGTTGGCGTACACCAGTGGCGTCACCTGCGTGTCGCGCTGAAACAGGCTGAAGAAGTGCGCCCTGGAAAGGCCGGCAGCGACCGCCAGGCCATCGACATCAAGCTCTCGGGACACGTCCCTGCGCATCAGGGCGATCGCTTGGCGAATGCGGGGGTCCATTGCCACCGGTGGCTTGGTGCGCAAAAGACTGGCCAAGTCCCGCCACCCCGAATAGCTCTCGACCACCGCAATGATGAGGTTGAACAGCAGGTCTTCCAGGCGGCCTGGAGAGACCTCGTCGTCCCACCAGAGCTCGAGCACGAATTCCTCGACCATTTTTCGGGTGGCCACGGTGAGCCGGACACAAGGCTCGGGAAAAAAGCGCGGATGACCTGAAAGCGCAAGCGATCGCTGCAGTTCGGCCAGCCAGCCAGGCTCGATGTAGAGCGCCAGGATCACCGTGCGGGCATCAGGAGGCCCCTCATGTTCATACGCGTGGTG
>JAKOYD010000057.1 GCA_029780695.1 Pseudomonadota bacterium | reverse complement strand
GCCCAGCGGGCTGAGCTTGGCGGCAAAACGCACGGCGCGGATGATGCGCACCGGGTCTTCGCGGTAGCGCGTGGCGGGGTCGCCAATCATGCGCAGCGTCTTCTTCTTCGCGTCCTGGATGCCCTTGTGGTAGTCCACCACGATCTGGCTCACCGGGTCGTAGTACATGGCGTTGACGGTGAAGTCGCGGCGCGTGGCGTCCTCGTCCTGCGGGCCCCAGACGTTGTCGCGCAGCACGCGGCCGCTGGCGTCCACGGCGTGCTGCATGCCCGCCAGTTGCGCTTTGGAGGTCTTTTCGTTGCCGCTGACCTGGCCTGCGGCGCTGTTGTCGAGGTAGGCGCGGAAGGTGGAGACCTCGATCACCTCGTGCTCGCGGCCCCGGCCGTGCACCACGTGCACGATTCGAAAGCGCTTGCCGATGATGAAGGCGCGGCGGAACAGGCCCTTGACCTGCTCGGGTGTGGCGTTGGTGGCCACATCAAAGTCCTTGGGGCGCAGGCCCAGCAGCAGGTCGCGCACGGCACCGCCGACGATGTAGGCCTCGAAGCCCGCATCCTTGAGCGTCTGCACGACCTCGGCCGCGCGGCGGTCCACCAGTTCGGGGTTGATGCCGTGCACGCTGGCAGGCACTTCTTCGCGCTTGCCGAAATGGGGCTTGCCGCCCGAGGTGCCGGGCGTCGATTTGCCCAGCAGTTTGTCGATGAACTTCTTGATCATGGGTAGGGAAATATCAGGGGGCTGCGAGCGCAGTGGTCAGGAGGCCGTCTGGCTGGCGGGCTCGCCGGAGGGTGCCGAGAACAGGTCCAGTATGCGCCAGCCGCGCTCCTGGGCCAGGGCGCGCAGGCGCGGGTCAGGGTTGGTGGCGACGGGGTGGTTCACCTTCTCCAGCAGGGGCACGTCGTTCATGGAGTCGCTGTAGAACGTGCTCTCCACGTCGGCCCAGCTGAGCTGCCGCTCGGCCAGCCATTGTTCCATGCGGCGCACCTTGCCTTCGCGCATGGTCGGGATGCCGTCGATCTCGCCGGTGTACCAGCCGCTGGCATCACGCACCAGCTGCACGGCCAGCAGCTGCGGCACGCCAAGGGCCTGGGCGATGGGTGTGGTCACAAACTCGTTGGTGGCGGTGACGATCAGCACCTCGTCACCCGCCGCCTGGTGCTGGCGGATCAGGTCGAGCGCCTGGGGCTTGATGGCGGGGGTGATGACCTCGCGCATGAACTGCTGGTGCGCCGCTGCTGCGGCCTCGGGCCCGCGCAGGCG
>JAKOYD010000056.1 GCA_029780695.1 Pseudomonadota bacterium | reverse complement strand
GATTATGCGGCTTACAACTCGTCGCGTGCGGCCAGTGCGTGCAGCGCATCACCCTGCAGTCGTTGCACGGTCCATTCGTCCATACCCACCGCGCCGATGCTGCGGTAAAAGCCAATCGACGGCGTGTTCCAGTCCAGCACACTCCATTCAAAACGCCCGCAGCCACGCTGCACCGCCAGCCGCGCCAAGGTGGCCATCAGGTGTTTGCCAAGGCCGGCACCGCGAAATTGCGGGCGCACGAACAGGTCTTCCAGATACAAGCCGCGCTGGCCCAGAAATGTGCTGAAGTTGTGGAAGAACAGCGCAAAGCCGGCCGGTTGCCCATCCACTTCGCCAAGCAAGACTTCTGCCGCCGGCTGCGCGCCGAACAGTTGTTCACGCAACGCCGCATCGGTGGCCACGGCGGCATCGCGCATGCGTTCGTATTCGGCCAATTCCACGATCAGTTGCCGAATCAGCGGCACGTCGTCCGGCATGGCGGGACGGATGGCGATGAGGGTATCAGTCATGGCGGGATTCGCGGATCAGGACAGTTTCTGCTTCACCAGCTTGCTGACCAAGCCCATGTCGGCTTGCCCGGCAAGCGCCGGCTTCAGTACGCCCATCAGCTTGCCCATGTCGGCGGCAGACGCTGCGCCGGTGGCGGCAATGGCCTTGTCGATTTCAGCCACAATCGCGGCCTCGTCCATCTTCGCCGGCAGATAGGCTTCGATCACGCCCAGCTCATAGCGCTCGATCGCGGCCAAATCTTCGCGGGCGGCGGCTTCGAACTGGGTGATCGAGTCCTTGCGCTGCTTGACCATTTTTTCGAGCACGGCCAGCACCAGCGGGTCGGTCATGTCGATGCGCTCGTCGACTTCTTTTTGCTTGATCGCGGCGTTGATCAGGCGGATGACGCCCAGGCGGTCTTTCTCGCCAGCTTTCATCGCGGTTTTCATGTCGTTGGTCAGTTGCTGTTTCAGGCTCATGGTGGCCTCCAGTTCAATAATCAAATTGCAGAAACGCGAAAAGCCGGCCACGCTTGCACGTGCCGGCTTTCGCAGACGCCAACCGCGCTTAGTACATGCGCTGGCGCTTGGTGACGTCGCGTGAGCTGCGGCGCGCCTGACGCTTCACGGCGGCAGCGGCTTTACGCTTGCGTTCCTGGGTCGGCTTTTCGTAGAACTCGCGCTTGCGGGTTTCGGCCAGCACGCCTGCCTTTTCGCAGGTGCGCTTGAAGCGGCGCAGGGCAAATTCAAAGGGTTCGTTTTCGCGGACTTTGACGCTGGG
>JAKOYD010000046.1 GCA_029780695.1 Pseudomonadota bacterium | reverse complement strand
TCATGTCTGGCATCGTCGCGGCAATCGTCGGCATCCCGTGGCCATGCGTGGCCCGGTGGCCGCTACTTGTGGCGCTGGCGCTGGGGCCGGCCATGTTCCTCGCTAGCGATATTCTGACCGGTGATATCCTGGGAGGTAAGCTGTGAGAGTGAACGCGGTAAGAGCGAACAGCCATACGCTGAGTGAGAACGCCGTAGCGACCACTTCCAAGAATGACCCCGGCGGCCCGCTGCCGGAGGCGGTGGAGTTGGCGCTGTTGAGCAACGACCTGAGCAAGCTCTCGCCGACCGACCGGCTGACCTACATGAGGCGGCTGTGCGACAGCCTGGCGCTCAACTGGCTGACCAACCCGTTCCAATACATCATCTTGAACGGCAAGTTGACTCTCTACGCCACCCGCGCCTGCGCCGACCAGCTCCGCAAGCGCGACAAGGTGAGCATCGGCCCGCCCGAGGTGCGCTTTGAGGATGGCCTGGTGGTCGTCTCGGTGACGGCGCGCACCGCCGACGGCCGCGAGGACAGCGAGCTTGGTGTCGTCTCGCTGGAGGGTCTGCGCGGAGAGGCCCGGGCCAATGCGATCCTCAAAGCGATTACCAAGGCGAAGCGGCGGGTGACGCTGAGCATCTGTGGCCTCGGGTGGATGGATGAGACGGAGGTGGAGACGATCCCAGGGGCGCGCGTGGTGAGCCCGGATGAGGAGCTGACCGAGCCTGCGGAGCAGGAGCAGGAGCCGCAGCCACCGGCATCTCCGACAGCGACGGCGGCCGCGTCGGCGGCGCAGGCGAACGGGAACGGGAAGCCGGCGGGCTGCACATGCGCGGGGAAGCGCCACTGGGCCACGAACCCAGGCTGCCCCCTGAATGGCGGTGGGCAGGGCCGGCAGACGCGGCCGGCGGCCAGCGGGAATGCGCGCCCGGCGCAGCCACAGCAGCAGCCGCTGCAGGAACCACTGCTCACCGCCGACCCCTGTGAGGAATATGAGCCTGGAGCCAATGGATAGCTCGTCAGCGCAGTGCCCGGCGGCGTGCGGGAGGGCGTGCGGGGCCGCCGGGCCGGAGGCACGCAGATGCAGGCAGTATGCTCCACCCAAGCTCGGCCACCCTCCCGCGCCTCGATCACCTGGACGCGGGAACTCACCTATTCCACCCAGCACGAGTTCATGCAGCACGCCGCCGAGATGCTGGAGGCGTGCGGCACGGACCTCTGGATCGACCTGACCCTCTGCAGTGAGGAGGGTCTCGCCTGTCTGGTGGCGCTGCAGCGGCTCGACAGCCGAGCCGGCCGCCGCGTCCACGTGAGGACCGCGCCGGGGTCTCAGCCTAGACGCAAACTGAGCGTGACCCGGCTCGATTGGTGGCTGGAGTGAGCGGGTATCACCGGATCCCAGATTGCATCCCACGGGAGGCCGCTCGCCGTGGCCTGACATTCGCAGATGTTGGCGTCTACTCGGCTATCGCGAGCCACGCCAACGGCGACGGCGAGGCCTGGCCGAGCATGGCAACCCTGGCGGCCTACGGCGGCTGCAGCCGGTGGTCTGTGCTACGGTCACTCCGCCGGCTCGCGGCTGCCGGCCTGATCGAGATCATCCGCAGGCCTGGCCGGACAGATACCTACCGAATCCTGCAGCCTCCGGCCCTGGCCGACGCGCCGGCCCAGGAACCTGTAGCACCAGTGCAACAGGAACCTGTAGCACCAGTGCAACAGGAACCTGTAGCACCAGTGCTACATGTAGCACCGGTGCTACAACCACCTGTAGCATCCATGCTACAACCACCTGTAGCATCAGTGCTACAGGTAGCACCTCCACAGCACCCACCTGTAGCACCAGTGCACACCACCTGTAGCACTGGTGCTACAGGGGTTGTAGCACCAGTGCACACAGAACCATACCCATATAACCATACCCATGAACCAGCTGCTGCTGTACATGCTGACGAGCAGACGAACGCAGCAGCACATGGCGAGCAGCAGCAGCACCAGGGGAGGTGGACCTGCAGATCCATCTCCGAAACCCAGGCCTGGGAGATCATCAACGTGCTCCGGTCCGTGCCAGGATGGCAGGCAGACGATCGCGCCGACCTTGGGCTGGTATGCTCTCTCGCCAACGAGTGCCAGGCGCCTGACGCCATGGCGGCCGCTGCAGCGGATCTGGCGGCAGTGGGAGGTGCCGACTGCCGTGGGCAGCGCTACCAGAATCTCCGCCGGGCGTACCGGGCGTTCGTGTATCGTCGGTTGGGGGCCGGAGCAGATGGAGGTCGCAATGCACACATACCCAATGGCACGGTTCGGCGCGGTGGCCAGCCCGATCGTGCAGCGGCTGGAGGAGATGCGGGCGCGGCACCTGGCAGATGGGCGCGAGTGCTCGCCCAGCGACGGGCAGAGCAGGCCGCCGTGGACGGCGCCGACGGCGGAGCAGGCGGCACTGATCCTGGCTCAATCGGGGCTGGCCCCGCTGGAGCGCAAACTGAGCCTAGCGACGGTGGCCAGGCACCGCCACCAGCGAGCCGCGGTCGAGATGCTCCGCCGGTATCTCGCTGATTGGCGGACAGCCCTCGAATCGCACCAGCCGCCGCCGGAATGGTGGATTGTGCTGGCTGGGCGCGAAACCGGCACGGGCAAAAGCCACCTCGCGGCCGCCCTCGTGGCAGATCTCTGCCGGCTTGGCGTCCGGGCGATGTATCTGCCCGAGGTGCGCATGACTGATGCACTGCGTGCCGCCTGCAGGGCCGACACCGAGTTCGGCATCACGCAACTGCGAGAGCGGTGGTCACGCGCGCCGGTGCTGGTACTCGATGATCTGGGGGCCGACAGGCCAACGGAGTTCGCTGCCCGTGAGCTATACGGGCTCATCGAGGCGCGGCGCCGGGCACGCCGCGGCACGATCATCACCACCAACTCAGATCCGGACGCGATGGAGCAGCATTACGATGCTGTGGCGCCAGGTCAGGGCCGCAGGATCACCAGCCGGATCATGGGCATGTGCGGTGGCGGGCGCACCTGGCTCGACATGAACGGGCCGGACCTGCGCGCCGCCGGGGAGGTGGCGTTACCGATGGGAGGACAGGGATGACACTGCAAGTTACGATTGAGGGGCCCGCGCCGACGCAGGGGAGCCACAGGGCAGTCGTGCGCGGATCGCGGGCGTGGGTGATCCACGACTCGCGGCGGCTGGCGCCGTGGCGGGCGCGGGCGGTAGCGGCGATGCGCCGGGTGGCGCCGCCACGGCCGTTGGGGGGGCCGGTGGCGGTGGAGATCTGGGTGTATCAGCGACGGCCGCTGGCGCACTATGAGGGCCGGAGGCGCGGCAGCGCCGTGCGCCAGGGCGTGCCGTACATCCCGGCCAACGGTCGCGACCTGGACAAGGTTGCCAGAGCGTGCCTGGACGCGGGCACGAGTGCCGGGTGGTGGCGCGATGACAGGCAGGTGGCGGCGCTGGTGGTGGACCGGGCGTACGCCGAGAGCCTGGGCCCCGGAGACGTTGAGCGGGTGGAGGTGTGTGCCAGGTCGCTCTGCGAGCGAGGAGACGGAGGTGTGGGGTGGTGAGCACGCTGCTGCGCCCACCGGATTGGTACCTGCTCCACGCGTTGGCCGCGAACCTGACCCTCTTCGAGGCGTTGACGCTGTGGCTGCACTACTGCGGCGCGACTGACCACGAGATTGGCGTTGTGCTCGGGCGCAACCGGCGGGGCGTTGGAGAGGCGTTGGGGCGGGCGCGCGGCAAGCTCGCCGCGACGCCGCTGGTAGTGGGCGGGAAAGGCAGGACGGTGGCTGAACTGCGCGCTGAACTGGCGCAGCAGGCGCGCGAGGTGCTGGAGCTGATCCGGAACGAGGTGGCCCGGCGGGGCGGAACCCGCGGTGGCGAGGAGCATCTGCCGAAGGTGCGGCCTGTAACGGTGGATGACCTGGTAGACGAGCGGCTGCGGAAGCTGTTTGGGGATGGGGGGCTTGACAGTACGTCTGGAGACGTGTAGAATGGTGGCAGAGGGCTTGCGTCTGTGGCGCAGGCCCTTGCTGATTGGGGGGCTGGTCCTGTTGGGGGCCGGCCATTTGTGATTCCGGGGGCGGCTGAACGCATAGAAATTGAACGCCCCGGGTGCGGATTGAGCGCGATGGCACGGGCAAAGGCGACGCAGACTGAGGAGCGCCGGACGCGGCTAGCCGAGCTGCTGATGGCAAACCCGGGCCGGGGCTACCGGTGGTATGCGCGGCAGCTCGGCTGCGCGCTGGGCACGGTGTCAAACGACATCGCGGCGATCCGGGCGGAATGGGCCGAGCGGCGGAGAGACCTCTATGAGACGCGGGCAGCAGAGGACATCGCGCGCACGGACGGCGCGAT
>JAKOYD010000004.1 GCA_029780695.1 Pseudomonadota bacterium | reverse complement strand
GCCGTCATGCCCATGGCGCCCAGGCCGTAGCCCTTGCGCAGCACCACGCTGAAGGTAGGCACGCGCAGGCTGGCGGCGGTGACGAACAGGCGGCTCACGTGGCGCACCTGGGCCGTGGCTTCGACCTCGGGGCCGACCATGAAGCCGGGCGTGTCCACCAGGCTCACGATGGGCAGGCCATGCGCGTTGCACAGCTGCATGAAGCGCGCGCCCTTGTCGGCGGCATCGGCGTCGATGGCGCCGCCCAGGTGTTGCGGGTTGTTGGCCAGCAGGCCCACGGGGCGGCCTTCGATGCGCGCCAGCGCGGTGTGGATGCCCGCGCCGAAGCCGGTGCGCAGCAGCAGCAGGCTGCCCTCGTCCACCAGACCGGCCAGCGCGGTGCGGGTGTCGTACACGCGCAGGCGGTTCTCGGGCACCACGGCGCGCAGCAGGAGCTGGTCGGGTGCGGACCACTCTGATTTGCGGCCCTGGAAGAACGACAGGTAGTGGCGCGCGGCCTGCACTGCACCGGCCTCGTCCTCCACCAGCACGTCGATCACGCCATTGGCATGCTGCACGCGGCTCGGGCCGATCTGCTCGGGCTTGAAGACGCCCAGACCGCCGCCTTCGATCATGGCGGGGCCGCCCATGCCGATGTTGCTGCCGCGCGTGGCGATGATCACGTCGCTGCAGCCCAGCAGCGCAGCATTGCCCGCGAAGCAGCGCCCCGCCGCGATGCCGACCACCGGCACCTGGCCCGACAGCGCGGCGTAGCTGGCGAAGGTGTGCACGTGCAGGCCGGCCACCACGGGCATGTCGGTGTCGCCCGGGCGGCCGCCCCCGCCTTCGGCGAACAGCACCACGGGCAGCTTCTGCGCCAGCGCCACGCCCAGCATGCGGTCGGTCTTGGCATGGTTGCGCGCGCCCTGGGTGCCCGCGAGCACGGTGGCGTCGTAGGACATGACCACCGCGCGCGACTTCTCGGGCCCGAACAGCGCGCCGTTGATGCCGCCGATGCCGGTGACCATGCCATCGGCGGGCGTGTTGGCGATGAGGTCGTCCAAGCTGCGGCGGCGTGTCTGCGCGGCGATGGCGAGCGCGCCGTATTCGATGAAGCTGCCCTCGTCGCACAGGTCGGCGATGTTCTCGCGCGCGGTGCGCCCGCCCTGCGCGTGGCGCTTGGCCACGGCATCGGGCCGCGCGGCGTCGAGCGTGAACGCGTGGCGGTCCAGTGCGCGCTGCAGGTCGGCGCGGATGTGGTCTGGGTCCTGCGCGGCGCTACCCAGCTCCTCGGCCTCGGCCGCGCCTTCGGCGGCCTGCAGCACCAGGATCGGCTGCCCTTGCGCGAGGTAGCCCCCGGCCACGGCCAGAAGCGCGCCCACCCGGCCCGCATGCGGAGCCAGCAGCACATGCTCCATCTTCATGGCTTCGAGCACGGCCAGCTCGGCACCGGCTGCGACCATGTCGCCCTCGGCCACGCTGAGCTGCACCAGGCGCGCGGGCATCGGGGCGAGCACGGCATCTGCCGGTGCGGGCGCAGCGTTCTGGGGTTCATGGGGGCCTGCACCGCTTACTGGAATAACGCTGCCAGCTATGCTTTTGGAAGCATCCAGCAGTACCGGCAACACCGACTCCAGCCAGCGCGTGTGCACCTGCTGGACCTGCATCTCGGGCCGGGCGGCCAGCGCCTGCAGCAGCGCGAGGTTGGTGGCCACCCCGTCGATGCGGCACTCGGCCAGCGCGCGCTGCGAGCGGCGCAGCGCGTCGGCAAAACGCGGGCTGCGCGAGTGCACGATGAGCTTGGCCAGCAGCGTGTCGTAGTGCGGCGAGGGCGTGGCGCTGGCCACGCCGTGGGTGTCCACGCGCACGCCGGGGCCCGTGGGCAGGTCGAAGCGGGTGAGCGTGCCGCTGCCGGGCGTGGCGCCGCCCTGCGCATCCAGCGTTTCGGCATTGATGCGCCACTGCACTGCAAAACCCTGCGCCGCCGGCGGCGCGGCGGGGTCGAGGCCCAGGTCCTGCAGCGTGTGGCCCGCAGCCAGCGCGATCTGCGCCTGCACCAGGTCCACGCCCGTGACTTCTTCGGTGATGGTGTGCTCCACCTGCAGGCGCGGGTTGCACTCGATGAACACGAAGGGCAGCTCGGTACTGGCCAGGTCCACCAGGAACTCGAAGGTGCCCAGGCCTTCGTAGGCCACGGCGCGCGCCATGGACAGCGCAGCCGCGACGATGCGCCTGCGCAGCGGCGCGGGCAGCGAGGGGCTGGGCGCGATCTCCACCACCTTCTGGAAGCGCCGCTGCAGCGTGCACTCGCGCTCGCCCAGGGCGATCACCTCGCGCCCATCGCCCAGCACCTGCACCTCGATGTGGCGCGCGTTGCCCATCAGGCGCTCCACGTACACGCCATCCACCCCAAAGGCGGCCTGCGCCTCGCTGCGGCAGCGGGCGTAGGCAGCAGGCAAATCATCGGCCGACGACACCGCCCGCATGCCGCGCCCGCCGCCGCCGCCGATGGCCTTGATGACGATGCCTGCCTGGGCGTGCTGCGCGAAGAAGGCCTGCGCCTCCTCCAGCGTCACCGCCGTCTGCGTTCCAGGCATGAGCGGCACGCCCTGCTGCTGCGCCAGCGCGCGGGCCTGCGCCTTGTCGCCGAACAGCGCGAGCTGCTCGGGCGTGGGGCCGATGAAGCGCAGTCCGGCCTCGGCGCAGGCGCGGGCGAAGTCGGCACGCTCGCTCAGGAAACCGTAGCCGGGGTGCACGGCATCGCAGCCCTGTGCCTTGGCAATGGCGATCAGCCGCTCTGCATCCAGGTAGGCCGCCGGGCCGGTCGCACTCAGCGCCACGGCCGCACTGGCCGCCTGCACGTGGGGGCTGGCGGCATCGTCATCGGCAAACACGGCCACGCTGGCAATGCCCAGGTCATGCAGGGCGCGCACGGTGCGCAGCGCGATCTCGCCGCGGTTGGCGACCAGGACTTTGGTGAACAAGGTGGGCGATGGCATGGGGATTCTTGCTATTAATTTCAAAGCTACTAGCGCTTGACAGGCGGACGCCGGATGGCAATTTGACTCAAAGATCGCGTAACAAACGGCGCAGCACCTTGCCCGCGCCGGTGGCGGGCAGCGCGTCGATGAAACGCACCTCGCGCGGCCCCTTGTAGGGCGCCATGTTCTCGCGGCACCAGGCCACGAGCGCGGCGGCGTCCACCACCTGGCCGGGCTTGGTGACGATGAAGGCGCGCACCACCTCGCCCTTCTCGGCGTCGGGCACACCGATCACGGCGGCCTGGGCCACGGCGGGGTGTTTGATGAGCAGGGTCTCGACCTCTTCGGGGAACACGCTGTAGCCCGAGACCTTGATCATTTCCTTGAAGCGGCCGATGAAGGTGACATAGCCGTCCGCATCGATCTTGCCCATGTCGCCGGTGTAGACCCAGCCGTCCCGCAGGGTCCTGGCCGTGGCCTCGGGCTTGTTCCAGTAGCCCTGGAAGTTGCCGGGGCCGTGGATGGTGATCTCGCCCACCTCGCCGGTGGGCAGCGGCGCGCCTGTGTCGGGGTCGACGATGCGGATGGTGTTGCCCGGCACGGGCTTGCCCTGGGTGCCCCAGCGGATCGCGTCCACCGGCATGGCGGTGTCCACCGTGTGGGTTTCAGAGAGGCCATAGGCCGCTTCGTGCGCAATGCAGTTGGGCGCGAACTGCCGCCACTGCTGCGCCAGCGCTTCGGTAAAGGTGATGCCAAAGCTCGTGACCGGGTTGCGGCGCAGCGCGCTCCAGTCCATGTCGCGCGCGCCGGGCACCTGCATGAGCGCGCCGTTCATGGGCGCGATGCTGTACCACCAGGTGATGCGGTGGCGCGCGAGCGCCTGGGCCACGCCCAGCGGGTCGAAGCGGTAGAGCAGCACGGCCGTGGCACCGGTGTACACAGGCAGGTTCACGCCCATCACCATGCCGGCGATGTGGTACAGCGGCGCCACCGCGAGCAGTATCTCGCCCTGGCCCATGCCGTTGCAGTCGGCCGATGCGGCGGTCTTGAAGGTGGCGTTGCCGTAGCTCAGCATCGCACCCTTGGGCAGGCCGGTGGTGCCCGAGGTGTAGGTCATGAGCGAGACGTCGTCCAGCGACAGCGCCACGGGCGCAGGCCGCGCGCCAGTGCGGGTGGCGGCCAGGAAGTCCTCGCAGCCCGCAGGCACGGGGGCCATGGCGGCGCGCATGGCCAGCAGCTCGGCGGGCACGTCGATGCTGGGTGCGCCCTCGGGCAGCAGCTCGGCGTAGCGCACCACGAACACGGTCTGCAGCGCCGTCTTCGCGCGCACCTTGTCCACCACCGGCAGCAGCACGTCGGCCGCGACGATCACCCGCGCCTGCAGGTCGGTGAGCTGGTACTCCAGCTCATGCTCCTTGTTCAGCGGTCCGCAGGGGCAGACGATGGCGCCGATCTTCTGGATGCCGTAGTGCGCCATCACGTACTGCGGGCAGTTGTTCATGAACAGCGCCACGGGCTCACCCTTCTGCACCCCCAGCGCCTGCAGGCGCGCCGCGAACGCATCGCTGGCCGCATCGAGCTGTGCCCAGGTGAGGGGCTGGCCGTACCAGAGGTAGGCCACACGGTCGGGCGTTTCGCGCGCATGGCGGCGCAGGTGTTCGTGCAGCGGCAGCTGCGGTGCGGTCTGTGGCATGGCGTTGTCTCCAAGGTGTCTGGAATCGCTGGTTCTTGGCGGCCCCAAGGGTTTTCGCTAGGTGCCTGCACCCGCCAGCGTCTTGCCAATATATACCTCTCGGTAGAACAATGCTACCCATGGGTATAACTTCAACGTCGCACAAAGGACAGCCATGAGCCAGCAGCCCCTCCCACAGGCCCGTGGCCGGCAGAAGGCCGCCACGGCTGGGTCCGATGAGAAGCGCGAACGCATCCTGCGCGCGGCCGAGGCGCTGTTTGATGCGCAGGGCTACGCCAACACCACCATCGAGCAGATCGTGCAGCAGCTGGGCGTGACCAAGCCCTTTGTGTACTACTACTTCCGCAACAAGCAGGAGATATTCGAGACGCTGTCGTGGGCGCCTGCCGTGGCGTGTTTTACCGCGATGGACTTTGCGGCAGACGACGACCGGCCCGCGCATGTAAAGGTGACCGAGGGCATCGAGCGGCTGATCCGCGCCACGCTGGAGCACCACCCGTCGGCCTTCTTCCCGTACCGCGAACCCCAGGTGTACCGGCCTGAATACCTGGCAGCGCAAAAGGACTTGGCCAACCACTTCTATGACCGGCTGTGCGCACTGCTTGAACAGGGTCGCGACGACGGCATGTTCGAGTTCAACGACACCAAGATCACCGCGCTGGCGGCCTGCAGCCTGCCTGGGTTTCTCTACAACTGGTACCGCCCGGATGGCCGTCTGTCGCAGGACGCGGTAGTGCAGGAGTTGTCACAGCTGGCCTGGCGCGTGCTCGGGTTGCGCCGCACCCGCAAGCGGAGCGCGGAATAACACGCTCCACGACACGCGACGAGCCCTACCACCACAGGAGACAAGAGCACCATGAAGAAGACAGCATTCCTTACCCCGCTGGCCGCAGCGGCGGCCCTGCTGATCGGCACGGCCGCCAGCGCGCAGGAAACCTTCAAGATCGCCTACATCGACCCGCTCTCGGGGCCGTTCGCC
>JAKOYD010000002.1 GCA_029780695.1 Pseudomonadota bacterium | reverse complement strand
TTGCACGCCCAGGGCCAGCAGCTCTGCGCGGCAGGCGGCGGCCAGGGTGTTGGTGATGCTCTCGTTGAACCGGGCCTGCACGATGCCGATGTGCAGCTTCTTGCCGTCCAGTTTGTCTGCGGTGCCTTTGTCTGCGCCAAACATAGTGATCCTGTTCCTGTCTTTATTCTTTGGGGATGAAGCCGGTGATTTCGAGGCCGTAGCCCGTCATGCTGGGCATGCGGCGCGGCTGGCCCATCAGGGCCATCTTGTGCACGCCGCATTCGCGCAGGATCTGCGCGCCCACGCCGTAGGTGCGCAGGTCCATGCGGCCGCGCTCGGGCGCCTGGGCAGAGCGGGCGGTGCCTTCAAACTGGGCCAGCAGTTGCGCGGCGCTTTCGCCGCAGTTCAGCAGCACGGCCACGCCCTTGCCCTGTTTGGCCAGGTATTGCAGGCTGGTGTCCAGGCCCCACGAGTGCATGGAGCGGTTGACTTCGAGCGCATCGAACACCGACAGCGGCTCGTGCACGCGCACGGGCACCACGTCGTCGGCGCTCCATTGGCCCTTGACCAGTGCCAGGTGCACGGCCTGGCTGGGTTGGTCGCGGAAGGCGTGGGCAGTGAACTCGCCATAGGCTGTGTGCAGCGTGCGCGTGCCGACCTTTTCGACCAGCGACTCGTTGCGGCTGCGGTATTCGATGAGGTCGGCAATGGTGCCGATCTTGAGGCCGTGCTCGGCCGCAAACAACTGCAGATCGGGCAGGCGGGCCATGGTGCCGTCGTCCTTCATGATCTCGCAGATCACCGAAGCGGGGCTGCAGCCCGCCATGGCGGCCAGGTCGCAACCGGCTTCGGTATGGCCGGCGCGCATCAGCACACCGCCGTCCACCGCTTGCAGCGGGAAGATGTGGCCGGGCTGCACCAGGTCGCTGGGCTGGCTGTTGCGGTCCACGGCCACCTGCACGGTGCGGGCACGGTCGGCGGCCGAGATGCCGGTGGTCACGCCCTCGGCGGCTTCGATGGAGACGGTGAACGCGGTGCTGTACACCGTGCCGTTGCGCGCGGCCATGGGCGGCAGCTTGAGGAACTCGCAGCGCTCGCGCGTGAGCGTCAGGCAGATCAGGCCCCGGCCGAAGCGGGCCATGAAGTTGATGGCCTCGGGCGTCAC
>JAKOYD010000132.1 GCA_029780695.1 Pseudomonadota bacterium | reverse complement strand
GTCGCTGATGGGCAGGCTCAACCGCAGCTGGAAGTCGGCGTTGCCCGTGCCGCTGGCCTGCTCCAGCGCATTGCCCGTCATACGGCCCAGCGGCGAGGTGGTCATGAGCGTGAGCAGCTCGGCCAGCGGGCCGCGCGCATCGGCACTCACGCCGACCACGGTATGCGCCAGGTCTGGAATGCGCGCCTCGACCTTGGACAGCCGCAAGCCCTTGCTGCCCGCGAAGCCGCCGCTGGCGCCGCGCACCTGCATGGACGAGCGTTCAAAAATCAGCTCGCCGCCCAGATCGGTCAGCGCGGGCCAGGGCAGGGTGCCTGCGGGCTGCAACGCGGTGGGCACGTAGGCGTAGGTGACGTCCTTGACGCGCGCCGCAATGCGGAACTCGCCCTGCTTGGGGTCATTGAAGGGCAGGTCGTGCAGGTCCCCCTTGACGCGGAACTGCACATTGCTGGCGCTGCCGGCGACCACCGCATCGCGCACGTAGTGGCGGGATTCGGCGGGGATCGACAAGGGCAGGTAGCGGTGCACGCGTGTGCCGTCGGCGCGGTGCAGCGTGCCGGTGAGGTCCAACACCCCCGGAAAACGCGACCGGTGGGGCGCCTTGGAGGGGTCGCTGGTGTGCCAGGTGGCGCGGGCATCGCCCTGCGCGTCGGCATTGGCAAACTGCACATCGTTGGCCTGCACGGCGATACGGCCGCCGTCCACCTGCCAGCGCACGTCGGCACTGAGCCGGTCGAGCGGCAGGACGGGCTCCTCGAACACCCCCGGCAGCACCAGCGCCCCCGACGCCATGGTCAGCGCCGCCTTGCCCCCTGCCTGGGTCATGTCGATGTCCACATTGGCGCCCCGCAGGCCCAGGTGGGCGGGGGTTGCGCCGTCAGTGGCACCGGCCAGCGCCAGACCCTGGATGCGCCCCTTGACTTGGTACTGCTGCAGCGCATCCAGCTGCCCCTTCCAGGCGGCCTGGATCTCGTCCACCAGCCCCTGGGGCGTGTAGGTGCGCAAGGCGTTGTGGGCGGCCGCTCCGAGCGGCAGACGGCTGGCCACCTGCGCCAGGGCCGCCAGGTCCAGCCGGTCGGCCCGCAATTCGCCTTGCGCCGGGGCCTTGCCGTTGGCATCGGTGTGCACCAGCCGCAAGTTGCCGCCGGGCCAGGTCAGGCCGTCGTCGGTCTGGACCTGCAGCGCCTGCGTCGAGAATTCAAAGCCGCCGGTGAGCCGCCGCCCCCCCAGCCTGCCCTGGATGGAAGGCAGAACCAGCGGGCGCAAATCGGCCGCCAGCGTGGTGTTCACATCGGCCAGCGCCAGGTCGGCTGTGCCGCCCACCACCTGCCCGCTGCGCACATCGGCCCAGGCCCGCAGCGCGCCCCGGCCTTGCGCCACCTCGATGCCCACATCGGCGTGGTGCCGCAGGTGCGACACATCGACCCGCGTGAAATGGGCAAACACCTGGCCGCTCCAGTGCTTCCAGTTGCCATCGCGGGCGCGCAGCAGCGGCGCGCGAAACAGACCGACC
>JAKOYD010000121.1 GCA_029780695.1 Pseudomonadota bacterium | reverse complement strand
GTCGCTGGCGCCTTGCCGGCAGGAAAAATCTTTCGGCGCCTGCGGGCGCCGGTTTGTTGCGCCATGTCCCTTTCCAACGAATCCGCGCCGCCCACTGCGCCGCGCCCAGCGCCCGTGCAGCCCGCAGCCACCCGCGTACCGCTGGCCATTGAAGACTGGGCGACGGTGATCATCATGGCCCTGCTGGCGCTGATCACCTTTGCCAACGTGCTGGTGCGCTACTTCACCAACGCATCGTTTGCGTGGACGGAAGAGGTCTCGGTTTTCCTGATGATCGTGCTGGCCATGGTGGCCGGCTCGGCCGCGGTGGCGCGCAACCGGCACATCCGCATCGAATACTTTGCCGATTCCGGCCCCGAAGCGCGTCAGCGCGCGCTGGCCAAGTTTGGCGCCACCATGGTGGCGCTGCTGTTCGGCCTGCTCGCCGTGCTGTCGGCGCGCGTGCTGTGGGACGACGTGCAGTACGGCGAAACCTCGCCCGGCATCGGCGTGCCGCAGTGGTGGTACACGATGTGGCTGCCGATCCTGAGCGTGGCCATCATGCTGCGCGCCGTCGGCCTGATGCTGCGCGGCGGCCAGCCCGCGGCCGACAGCGGCGAATTGCCCACATCGCCCGAAGTGCGGGCCGAGGAGCGGGCACCGTGATCCACGCCAACAACAGCGAGCAGCACACTATGGCGCAGGTGGTCGCGGAGCAGGCCGTGCCAGCGAACGCCGTGGCCGGACCTGTGCCGGACACTGGCGTTGTCCCCCCTCCCCGCAGAGAGGTGGGAAGGCGCGTCAGCGCCTCAGGGGGGAGTGCCGAATCATGATCGCGACGCTGCTGTTCGCCGTCTTCATCATCACCATGCTGCTGGGCGTACCGATCGGCGCCTCACTGGGCCTGGCGGGCGCGGCGGCCATTGCGCTGGCCAACGCCGAGGCGCCGTGGTTCGGCCTGCTGGCGGTGCCGCAGAACTTCTACGCCGGCCTGGGCAAGTACCCGCTGCTGGCGATTCCCATGTTCGTGCTGGTCGGCTCGATCTTCGACCGCTCGGGCGTGGCGCAGCGGCTGGTCAACTTTGCCATCGCGCTGGTGGGGCGCGGGCCCGGCATGCTGCCGCTGGTGGCGATCTGCGTGGCGATGTTCCTGGGCGGCATTTCCGGCTCTGGCCCGGCCAACGCGGCGGCGGTGGGCGCGGTGATGATCGCGGCCATGAACCGCGCCGGCTACCCGGCCAGCTATTCGGCCAGCGTGGTGGGCGCGGCGGCGGCCACCGACATTTTGATTCCGCCCAGCGTGGCCTTCATCGTCTATTCGGTGCTGGTGCCGGGCGCATCGGTGCCGGCGCTGTTTGCGGCCGGCATGGTGCCGGGCGTGCTGGCGGGCATTGCGCTGATCGTGCCGGCGGTGTGGATGGCGCGCAAGCACGGCATGGGGCAGCTCGAATCGTCGCTGCCGCGCCCGCCGCTGCTGAAAAGCTTCATCGAGGCCATCTGGGGCCTGGCCGCGCCGGTGCTGATTCTGGGCGGCATGCGCATGGGCTGGTTCACGCCGACCGAAGCGGCGGTGGTGGCCGTGTTCTACGGCCTGTTCGTCGGCCTGTTCGTGCACCGCACCATGACGCTGCGCGACCTGTTCCCCATCCTCAAGGAATCGGGCGAGCTGTCGGCGGTGATTCTGCTGGTGGTGTCGCTGGCGGGCATCTTCGCGTTTTCGCTGTCGACGCTGGGCGTGATCGACCCGATCACCAAGGCCATCGTGAATTCGGGGCTGGGCGAATACGGCGTGCTGGCGCTGCTGATCCTGATGCTGATCACGGTGGGCATGTTCCTGGACGGCGTGTCGATCTTTCTGATCTTCGTGCCGCTGCTGTGGCCCATCGTTCAGCACTACAACTGGGACCCGGTGTGGTTCGGCGTGCTGCTGACGCTGAAAGTGGCGCTGGGCCAGTTCACGCCGCCGCTGGCGGTCAACCTGATGGTGTCCTGCCGCATTGCCAAGGTGCGCATGGAAGAAACCGTGCGCTGGGTTGGCCCCATGCTGCTGGCCATGGGCCTGGTGATGGTGGCCGTCATCATCTGGCCCGAGTTGGCGCTGTGGCTGCCCCGCGTCTTGGGGTATTGATGGTTTTAGGTGTTTTTGGCCGCTGGCGCTGGATGGACAAGCGCAGGCAGCTATTATTTTTGTAGTTCATTTGATGAAGGAGACCGTGACCATGAAACTTCGCCGCACTCTGCTGGCCTTTGCCGCCGCCGCCACCGCGCTGGCCGGCGCCACCTTCGCGCTGCCTGCGGCCGCGCAGAACTACAAGTCCGAATACCGCCTGTCGCTGGTGGTCGGCCCGGCCTTCCCGTGGGGCAAGGGCGGCGAAATCTGGGCCAACAAGGTGCGCGAAAAGACCAACGGCCGCATCAACATCAAGCTGTACCCTGGCGTGTCGCTGATCCAGGGCGACCAGACGCGTGAATTCAGCGCGCTGCGCCAGGGCGTGATCGACATGGCCGTGGGCTCCACCATCAACTGGTCGCCGCAGGTCAAGCAGCTCAACCTGTTCTCGCTGCCCTTCCTGATGCCCGACTACGCCGCCATCGACGCGCTGACGCAGGGCCAAGTCGGCAAGGACATTTTCGCCACGCTCGAAAAGGCCGGCGTGGTGCCGCTGGCCTGGGGCGAGAACGGCTACCGCGAGCTGACCAACTCCAAGCACGTGGTCAAGACGCCGGCCGACCTGAAGGGCCTGAAGATTCGCGTCGTCGGCTCGCCGCTGTTCCTGGACACCTTCACCACCCTGGGCGCCAACCCCACGCAGATGAGCTGGGCCGACGCGCAGCCGGCGCTGGCCAGCGGCGCGGTGGACGGGCAGGAAAACCCGATGAGCATCTTCACCGCCGCCAAGCTGCACACCGTGGGCCAGAAATACCTGACCATGTGGGGCTACGTGGCCGACCCGCTGGTGTTCGTGGTCAACAAGGAGATCTGGAACAGCTGGACCCCGGCCGACCGCGAACTGGTGCGCCAGGCCGCCATCGAAGCCGGCAAGGAGCAGATCGGCATCGCGCGCAAGGGCATGAACGAACCCGGCCAGCCGCTGCTGAAGGACATCGCCGCCATGGGCGTGACGGTGACGCACCTGACCCCCGCCGAGCGCGACGCCTTCGTCAAGGCCACGCGCCCCATCTACGACAAGTGGAAGGGCCAGGTCGGCGCCGATCTGGTGAACGCGGCCGAGAAGGCGATCGCGGCGAGGAAGAAGTAAGCACCCCCTGAGCCGCTGACGCGGCTTCCCCCTCTCCTGCGGGAGGGGGACAACGCCGATGCCCGGCGCGGGTCCGGGCATGGCGTTCGCTCGGATGGCCTGCTCCGCGGCCTTCGGACGGGGTTGACGTACGAAGCCACGCGAGCCGTGCATGTCGATCTGCCTCTGCCCCTGCGATAGAGCCTGCCCCCCGCGACGGCCGGGACAGGGGTGAAGGCCAGCTGGGCATCCTGAACGAGGAAAACCTCCACAGCGCTGCGCCGTTCGCCGCAAATCGGTATAAGCCTTGTCATGCGAACCGCCATCCAGGGCCGCCCATGACCGATCCCGTTCATCGCCCCGACGTCACGGCGCTGCAGGCGCTGCTGGTGCCCCTTTTCCCCGTCTTGATGGGCGTGCGCCTGCTCGCGGCATCGCCGGACGAGGTGCGGGCCGAGATGCGGGTGCGGCCGGATCTGTGCACGGCCGGCGGCATTCTGCACGGCGGCGCGTACATGGCGTTTGCCGATACGCTGGGTGCGGTCGGCACCGTGATGAGTCTGGCTGCGGAGCAGCAGACCACCACCACCGATTCAAGCACCAAGTTCATCCGGGGTGCACGCGCCGGCAGCACCGTGAGCGGCCACTGCGTCGCGCTGCACCGTGGCCGGCGCACGCACGTCTGGCAGACCGAAGTGCGCGACGCCGAAGGCAAGCTGTGCGCCGTGGTCACGCAGACGCAACTGGTGATCGATCCGCGCTCATCCAGCGGCGCCTGAGCCGCGGCCGCGCGCCGGCGCACGGGCGGCAGGCATGCGGCGGCCATGAAAAAAAGGACGGCGCCTGGCCGTCCTTCAGTCTGCAACGTGCACCGCGTGCGCTCAGTGCTGCAGGATCTTGTTCAGGAAGTCCTTGGTGCGCGGCTGGCGCGCCTCGGGGTTGCCGAAGAACTCTTCCTTGGTGCAGTCTTCCAGAATGCGCCCGCCAACGTCAATGAAGATGACGCGGTTGGCCACCTTGCGGGCAAAGCCCATTTCGTGCGTGACCACCATCATGGTCATGCCTTCCTTGGCCAGGCCCACCATCACGTCCAGCACCTCGCCCACCATCTCGGGATCGAGCGCGGAGGTGGGTTCGTCGAACAGCATCACCACCGGGTCCATCGACAGCGCGCGGGCGATGGCCACGCGCTGCTGTTGGCCGCCCGACAGCTGGCCGGGAAACTTATCCTTGTGCGCCATCAGGCCCACGCGGTCGAGCATCTTGAGGCCGCGCGCCTTGGCTTCGTCGGGCTTGCGGCCCAGCACCTTGATCTGCGCGATCGTCAGGTTCTCGGTGACGGACAGGTGCGGGAACAGTTCGAAGTGCTGGAACACCATGCCCACCTTGCTGCGCAGCTTGGGCAGGTCGGTGGCCGGGTCGCTGGCCTTGACGCCGTTGACGATGATCTCGCCCTTCTGAATGGGCTCCAGCGCGTTCACGGTCTTGATCAGGGTGGACTTGCCCGAGCCGGATGGCCCGCACACCACCACCACGTCGCCCTTGTCGATGTTGACCGAGCAGTTGTTCAGCACCTGGATCGGGCCGTACCACTTGGACACGTCCCGGATTTGAATCATGTGTTCGGACATTCTTTTTCCTTCAACGTGATGAGAAATGCGCGTTTATTACAAAGGCTGCGGAGCAAACCATGCGTGGAACGCCTTCGCCGGACCTGCGCCGGCGACTGGCGTTGTCCCCCCATCGCGCAGCAAGGGGGGAAGGCGCGAAGCGACTCAGGGGGGTGTTCACCGGATGATGGCGATTTTCTTGTGCAGCCGCTTGACGACATACGACAGCGAGAAGCAGATGATGAAGTACAGCACCGCAGCCGTCAGGTACATCTCGATCGGACGACCGAAGTTCTTGCCGGCGGTCTCGAATCCCTTGAGCAAGTCGTAGGCGCCAATGGCGTACACCAGCGACGTGTCCTGAAACAGGATGATGGTCTGCGTCAGCAGCACCGGCAGCATGTTGCGGAAGGCCTGCGGCAGGATCACCAGCTTCATGTTCTGGCCGTAGGTCATGCCCATGGCTTGCCCGGCAAACACCTGGCCGCGCGGAATCGATTGGATGCCGGCGCGCATGATCTCGCTGAAGTACGCCGCCTCGAACGCGATGAAGGTGATGAAGGCCGAATACTCAGCGCCGATGGGCCGCCCGATGATGAACGGCACCAGCAGGAAGAACCACAGAATCACCATCACCAGCGGCACGCTGCGCATGCCGTTGACGTAGATGGCGGCGGGCACGTCGAGCCACTTCTTGCCCGACAGGCGCATCAGCGCCAGCAGGGTGCCGAAGAAGATGCCGCCCAGCGTGGCCACGATGGTCAGCGTGATGCTGAACGCCAGGCCCTTGAGGATGAAACCCTGGATCAGGTCCCAGTTGAGGAGCGAGAAATCGAGATTCATGTCAATGGCCCCCTGCCCCGCTACCGGACGCCACAAAGCCCGGCACGCGTGCGCGCTTTTCGACGAAGGCCATGATGCGGTTGATGACCAGCGCCGAAATCACGTACAGCACCGTGACGGCCAGGTAGACCTCGATGGGGCGCGACGTTTCTTCGCCGGCCTGCAGCGCAAACTGCGTCAGCTCGGGGATCGACACCGCGAACGCCACCGCCGAGTTCTTGAAGATGTTCATCGACTCGCTGGTCAGCGGCGGGATGATGATGCGATAGGCCATCGGCAGGATGACGTAGCGGTAGTACTGCGGCGTGGTAAAGCCCATCGCCATGCCGGCATAGCGCTGGCCCTTGGGCAGCGCCAGAATGCCGGCGCGCAGCTGCTCGGCAATGCGCGCCGAGGTGAAGAAGCCCAGTGCCAGCACCACCAGCACAAAGGGCGACAGGCTCTTCATGGGCGGAATCAGCGCCGGCGCCACGTGGTACCACAGGAAGATTTGCACCAGCAGCGGGATGTTGCGAAACAGCTCGACCCACGCATTGCCGAAGCGCACCAGCCAGGGGCTGTTGGGAAGGGTTCGGATCACGCCGATGATGGAGCCGACCACCAGCGCGATCAGCAGCGCCGTCAGCGACACCCCCACCGTCCAGCCCCAGGCCTTGAAGATCCAGTTCAGGTAGGTGATGTCCTTGCCGCTGCCCAGGCAGCCGCTCACCACCTCCGACGTCAGGGTGTCCTTGCAGAACACCTGCCATTCCATGGCCATTTTTGCTTCCTCCTGCCGGCTAACGCTCGCGGCTCCTCAATCGACAACGCCCACCCGGGAGCGGGTGGGCGTCTAAATCATCGCACGTCCGGGCGATTATTTCTTGGCGTAGTCTTCCATCGGCTTGTCGTTGGGCGTGGCCCAGGCCGCCTTGGTGCTCTCGGACATGGGCATGTTCAGGCTGACGTTGTTGGGCGGAATGGGCTGCATGAACCACTTGTCGTACAGCTTGCCGAGCGAGCCGTCCTTGATCTGGCGCTTGATGCTGTCGTCCAGCGCGGCCTTCATCTTGGGGTCGTCCTTGCGCAGCATGCAGGCAATGGGCTCGACGCTCAGCACTTCGCCGGCGATGACGTAGTCCTTGGGCGACTTGGACTTGGCGATGTTGGCCGCCAGGATGGAGCCGTCCATCACGAAGGCGTCGGCACGGCCCGACTCGAGCAGCAGGAAGCTGTCGGCGTGGTCCTTGCCCATGACCTCCTTGAAGTCGATGCCGCCGGCGCGCTCGTGCTTGCGCAGCGTCTGCACCGACGTCGTGCCGGTGGTGGTGGCCACGCTCTTGCCGTTCAGGTCCTTGATGGACTTGATGCCCGAGTTGGCCTTGACGGCCATGCGCACTTCTTCCACGTAGGTGGTCACGGCAAACGCCACGTCTTTCTGGCGCGTGAGGTTGTTGGTGGTCGAGCCGCACTCGAAGTCGATGGTGCCGTTCTGCAGCAGCGGGATGCGGTTCTGCGACGTGATGACCTGGTAGTTGATCTTCAGGTTGGGGTTGCCGGTGACCTTCTTCAGGTCGTCGACGATGCGCTCGGCCATTTCGGTGTGAAAGCCCACGTACTTGCCGCCGCCAATGGTGAAGCCCAGGCCCGAAGAGTCGCGTACGCCCAGGTTGACCACGCCACTCGACTTGATCTTGGCCAGCGTGTCGTTGGCCTGCGCCACGGCGGCGCCAGCAGCCATGGCCAGAGCGGCCAGAACCAGAACTTGCTTCTTCATGTAAACCCTTTCAAAAATAAGAGCGCTACGCACAAATGCAGGCGCGAGACCCTATCAACGCATTCTACGAATCGACGTCTACGTGGGAACCCTGAGAAACCCCCAATGAATGGTCCCAGCCAAAATGGCCGCGTCAGGCGTCGGCGGGCTCCACGCGCAGCTCGGCGCTTTGCTGCAGCGCCCACATGTCGGCGTAGCGCCCGCGCGCGGCCAGCAGTTGCAAGTGCGTGCCGCGCTCGATGATGCGGCCGAGTTCCATCACCAGAATCTCGTGCGCATCGACCACGGTGGACAGCCGGTGCGCGATCACCAGCGCGGTCTTGCCGCGCGCGGCGCTCTTCAGTTCGGCCTGGATGGCGCGCTCGTTGGCCGAATCCAGCGCGCTGGTGGCCTCGTCGAAGATCAGCACCGGCGGGTCTTTCAGCAGCGTGCGGGCGATGGCCACGCGCTGCTTTTCGCCGCCCGACAGCTTCAGCCCGCGCTCGCCCACCTTGGTTTGGTAGCCCTGGGGCGTGCTGGCGATGAAGTCGTGGATGTGCGCGGCGCGCGCCGCCTGCTCCACTTGGGCGTCGCTGGCGTCGGGCTGGCCGTAGCGGATGTTGTAGGCCACCGTGTCGTTGAACAGCACCGTGTCCTGCGGCACGATGCCGATGGCGCGGCGCACGCTGGCCTGCGTCACCGTGCGGATGTCCTGGCCGGCGATCAGGATGCGGCCCTGCTGCGGGTCGTAAAAGCGGTAGAGCAGCCGCGCCAGCGTGGACTTGCCCGAGCCCGAAGGCCCGACCACGGCGACCGTCTTGCCGGCCGGAATCTCGAAGCTGACGCCGTGCAGGATGGGCCGCGCCGGCTCGTAGGCGAAATCGACGTGCTCAAAGCGCACGTCGACCGGGCCGTTGGTGCGCAGCGGCTCGGCGCCGGGCGCGTCGGCCACCTCGCGTTCGCGGTCCATCAGCGTGAACATCTTGTCCAGGTCGGTCAGGTTCTGCTTGATCTCGCGGTAGATCACGCCCAGAAAATTCAGCGGGATGTAGAGCTGGATCATGAACGCGTTAACCATGACCAGATCGCCCAGCGTCAGCCGGCCATCGACCACGCCCTGCGTGGCGCGCCACAGCATCGCCACCAGGCCGACGGCGATGATCAGTTGCTGGCCGGTGTTCAGCAGACTCAGCGTGCTCTGGCTCTTCAGGCGCGCGCGGCGCAGCGCCTCCAGGCTTTCGTCGTAGCGGCGCGCCTCGAAGCTTTCGTTGTTGAAGTATTTGACGGTTTCGTAATTCAGCAACGAATCAATGGCCTTGGTGTGCGCGCCCGAATCGGCCTCGTTGGCCTGGCGGCGAAACTGCGTGCGCCACTCGGTCACCACCACGGTAAAGGCGATGTACAGCACCAGCGCGCCGCCGGTGATCCAGGCAAACGACGCGTCGAACTTCACCGCCAGGATGGTCAGCACCATCGCCACCTCGATGATCGTCGGCACGATGGAATACAGCGAGAACGACACCAGCGATTCGATGCCGCGCACGCCGCGCTCGATGTCGCGCGTCATGCCGCCGGTCTGCCGCTCCAGGTGAAAGCGCAGGCTCAGGGCATGCAGGTGCTCACAGGTCTGCAGCGCAATCGAGCGCGCCGCGCCCTGGGTCGCCTTGGCAAACACCAGCTCGCGCAACTCGGTGAACAGCGAGGTGGACAGTCGCAGCGCGCCGTAGGCCACCAGCAGCCCCACGGGCACCACCAGCAGCGCGGTGGGGTCGCCCGGTTTGAGGCTCATGGCATCGACCAGCGTCTTGAGCAGGATGGGCACGCCCACGTTGGCGAACTTGGCGCCCACCATGAAGACGATGGCGGCGATCACGCGCCACTTGTATTGCCACAGGTAGGGCAGCAATCGTTGCAGGGTGGCCCAGTCCGACTGGACCGGCGCGGGGCTGGCGGCCGTGCCACTGGCAGTGGCACCGGCTGCGGTGGGTGCAGTTTCGCCGTGGTGGCGCATGGGGGACAATTCCGGTTGTTGTTTTTACCGACCTGGCTGATGCCCAGGTGGTTTTCTCGGGGCGCAAGGCCTGATGAAACCACCGGTTTCCCCAAGGATTGGCTCAGCCCCAACCGAGATTGTGCCCATGTCTGCTGTTTTCAGCCCGCCACCCGCCGCATTGCCCAACGACAAGGAACTGGTGCTCAAGGTCATCCCCATGCCCGCCGACACCAACGGCAATGGCGACATCTTTGGCGGATGGGTGATGGCGCAGGT
>JAKOYD010000111.1 GCA_029780695.1 Pseudomonadota bacterium | reverse complement strand
CTGGCCGGCACCATCCTGGGTATGAAGCTGGTGTACAGCGCACGCCGTCCTGACTGACCCGGCGGGGCTACCCTGGCGCGCTGTCGCCTAGGTGTCTGGCGAGACATGGCCTCCCGCGTTATCCCCTATGGATGCTGCAGCGCAGGTGCGCGCACGATGCGTCGTTCTTTACTGACCGAGGTATCCATCCATGACCTATTTCCGCCTTACCTGTGTGGCCGCTGCGGCGGTCCTGCTTGTCGCCTGCGGTGGCTCTGACGACCCGGCGCGCGGCGCACTGATAGACCCCCCTGCCACGCTCACCACGCTCACCGTGGCGCAGATCGACGCGGCCACGGCCAGCAGCGGCCTGCAGGCGATCAGCGGCAAGGCCAAGTGCGATGTGAAGGTGGTGTCGCTGAACTATGCGACCGTGGGGGCCAAGAGCGGCGAAAACACCAACGCCTCGGGCGTGATGCTCGTGCCAGCCGGCAGCTGCACCACTGCAGCCCCGCTGGTGGCCTATGCCAAGGGCACCGATGTGCAAAAGCCCCGCACCCTGGCCAACCCGCAGGACAGCGAAACCTTCTTGCTGGCGGCCATGTACGCCGCACAGGGCTATGCCGTGGTGGCCACCGACTACCTGGGCTTTGCCAAGTCGGGCTACAGCTACCACCCCTACTTGCACGCGGATTCAGAAGCCACATCGGTCATCGACTCGGTGCGCGCGGCACGCAATGCGGCAGGCACGGTGGGGGCCACGCTGTCGGGCAAGGTGATGTTCACCGGTTACTCGCAGGGCGGCCACTCGTCCATGGCAGCGCAGCGCGCGGCAGAGCGGGACTATGGCAACGAATTCAACGTGGTCGCGGGCGCGCACCTTGCAGGCCCGTACAACCTGTCGGGTTCGCTGCGCATTCCCGACGCGATCGCGGGCGTGCAGTTCTTCGTGCCCTACCTCGTCACCGCCTGGCAGAAGGTCTATGGCAACGTCTATACCGACGTGAAGGACGTGTTCAAGGCGCCGTACTCCGGCTACATCGAGAACCTGCTGCCCAATCCCACGCTCAACTACACCACCCTGGTGACCACG
>JAKOYD010000103.1 GCA_029780695.1 Pseudomonadota bacterium | reverse complement strand
CTGGAGGCGCTGCGGGCCAAGCTGAGCCGGGAGGGATGGAGCGAGCAGCAGATAGCAGATCTGTATGCCATGCAGCAGATGGAGGAAGCGGCGGGGATGGCTGCGGTGGCCCGGCAGGCGGCGGAGCGGAAGGCGCAGGAGGCGGCACGGCAGGCGGCGCAGGAGGCCGCCGACCGCATGCGCCGGTATGCCGATGCTCTGGCACAGGTGCGGGCGGAAATCGCCGGCCTCCAGGGCGACCCGATGCCACTGCTGCGGCTGGAGATGCCGGGCGTTGATGATGCGCGGCTGCGCGAGCTCCTGGCCCTACGGCAGGAGCGGGCGCGGCTGGAGGAGCAGATTGCGGCGCGGGCGCGGGCTGAGACCGAGGCGCGGCGCGAGGTGAACCGGGAGGAGGAGAAGAGCGCGAACATCACCCGGCGGCTGAAGGAGGAGCTGGCGGACGCGGAGGCTGCCTACCGGCGGGTGCGTGGCGGCGCGAATCCGTATCTGGAGGTGCTCGCCCGGCTGAACTTGGCCACGCGCGATCTGACGGAGGAGCAGCGCGGGCTGGCCCAGCAGATCGCGGATACAATCGTGCAGGCGGAGGCGGTGCAGCGGGCCCGGCGTGCGTGGGAGGAGTTCGCCGGGCGGCTGACGGATGTCTTTCGCGGGGCGCTGGGCAACATGGCGCGCGGGGGCAAGAGCTTCTTCGCGAGCCTGCGCGAGGGCCTGCAGGCGACGCTGCAGCAGATGGCGATTGACATTCTGGCGTCGCAGTTCTACCGTCTGCTGATGCGGGGTCTGGGCGGGCTGTTCGGCAGGGGCGGTGGGCTGGGCGAGATTCTGGCCGGGGCATTCGGCGGGGCGCGCGCCCTGGGTGGCCCGGTGGAACCCGGGCGGGCCTACCTGGTGGGCGAACGCGGCCCGGAACTGTTTGTGCCGCGGTCAGCCGGGGCGATTGCGCCCTCCACCGTGGGGGTGACGGTGCAGATGACGGTGGTGACGCCGGACGCGGAGAGCTTCCGGCGCAGCCAGGGGCAGATCATGACCGACATCTGGCGGCAGGCGCGCCTGGCGGCGGCGCGGACGGGGTAGGAGATGACTGCATTCGATGAGGTACGGTTCCCGCCGGAGATCAGCCGCGGGGCGACTGGCGGGCCGACGTTCAGCACGGTGGTGATCACGACGGCGAGCGGTGCGGAGCAGCGGATCGCGCTGTGGGAACGTGGACGAGCAGTGTGGGATGTGAGCCACGCGCTGCGCACGCCGGCGCAGGCGCACGAGCTGCTCTCGTTCTTCCTTGCGCGCCAGGGGCGGCTGCGGGGGTTCCGGTTCAAGGACTGGAGCGACTACAGCACCGATCAGCCGGTGCCGGGCGTGAAGTTCGCCACGGCGCAGGTCACCAGCACGAAGTTCCAGCTTCAACGCACCTATAGCTCCGGCGGGCAAACCTACACGCGGACCATCACCAAACCGGTGGCGGTCACGGTGCGGCTGTACAACACGCTGGGGCAGGAGGTGACGAGCGGGTGGACGCTGGACGCGACGACGGGAGTGGTGACGTTCGCGTCGTCGCCGGGGTATGTGCCGACCTGGCGCGGGGAGTATGACGTGCCGGCCCGGTTCGACGTTGATCAGATGCAGATGACGCTGGACGACGCCGAGATCCGCAGTTGGGAGCGGATCCAGATCGTGGAGGTGCTGGTGTGAGCATCACCACCACGGGAGCGTTCGGGTTCTGGCACGCGGGGCTGGAGATTGAGATCGACTGCCTGCTGGAGGCGATCTGATGCTGCGGCAGACTGGGATAGACCTGGGGCAGGAGGCATTGCACCTGGCGGTGTGCGTGCGCATTGAGCGTCGGGATGGGCAGGTGGTGTGCCTGACGACGCATGACGCGGAGCTGCTGGTGGATGGCGAGACGTATGAGCCGATGGGGGGCGTGGATGCCACAGCCGTGCGCCAAGAGGCGGGCGCGGGGGTGGACAACCTGGACGTGGCCGGCCTCATCCAAAGCGAGCGCATTTCGGAGTCGGACCTGTTGGCCGGGCGGTATGATGGGGCGACGGTGCGCCTGTTCGTGGTGGATTGGCAGCAGCCGGGGCTTGCGCCGCTGAAGCTGCTGAAGGGGCAGTTCGGAAACATCACGGTGCAGGCGGGTCGCTACACGGCGGAGATCCGCAGCTTGAGCCAGCGGCTGGGGCAGCAGATCGGGGATCTGGTGAGCCCGACCTGCCGGGCGCGCGCCCTGGGGGATGCCGAATGCGGGGTGAACCTGGCCCTGTATCGGGCGACCCGGACTTTGGCCGCCGCTAAATCCGAGAGCATCCTGGTATTCGCCGGTGACGCCGCGGCGCCCGGCTACTATTCCCATGGCCGCGTCCAGTTCACATCGGGCGCCTGCGCCGGCCTAGCCCGCGAGATCCGCACGCATACCAAAGAGCCAGCCGGGTCCGCCCGCCTGATCCTGCAGGAGGCGCTCCCGGTCCTGCCGGCGCCCGGCGACACGGCGGTGCTTGAGGCGGGGTGTGACCGGCGCCTCAAGACCTGCCGCGACAAGTTTGGCAACGCGGTGAACTTCCGCGGCGAGCCGCGGGTGCCGGGCACGGAGACGCTGCTGCAACGGGGGCGCGAGTGAGAGAGTTCGTGGCGGCGGCACGCGCGTTGGTGGGCACACCCTACCGGCACGCGGGCAGAAACAAGCACGGCGTGGATTGCGGCGGGGTGATCATACTGGCGGCCCGGCGGGCGGGGCTGATCCCGGCAGACTGGGATGTGCTGCCCTACTCGACAATCATCGATGTGGATATGATCCTGGCCGGGCTGCGGGAGTGGTGCGAGCCGGTGGAGCGCCCAGGCGAGCCGGAGTCGGGTGACATCTTGCTGATGCGGATCTTGCGCCGCAACCAGCACCTGGCTGTGGCAACTGGGGAGGGCAGCATCATCCACTGCTACACTGCGGCAGGTCGGGTGGTCGAGCACCCGCTGACCGAACACTGGCGTCAGGCGATTGTTGGCATCTGGCGCTGGCGCCAGCGCCGGGCCGGCGGCGGAGGGGCGGCATGGCGACGATCGTGATACCGGCGCTGGGCGCCTTGGGGGCGGCCCTCACGCCATGGGCGCCCAGCGTAGGTTGGGCCATTGGTACCGTGGTTGGGGGCGCCCTGTTCCCACAGCAGCGCGAGCCAAGCGGCAAGCTGGAGGACCTGCACGTTACTGGGTCTGGCTACGGGGCCATGATCCCAATGGTTTGGGGCCGCGTCCGGCTCGGTGGCAACCTAATCTGGGCGACCGACCTGCAGGACAGTCTGGAGGGCGGCAAGGGGAAGCGCCGGCACGCCTACTACGCGAACCTGGCGGTGCTGATCTGCCGCGGACCTGTTGTCGGGGTCCGGCGGATCTGGGGAGAGGACCTGATCCTGTATGATTCGGGC
>JAKOYD010000098.1 GCA_029780695.1 Pseudomonadota bacterium | reverse complement strand
GCGGCTTCCAGGTCGTCGAAGCAGGCCAGCACGCGGGCCTTGAATTCGGGGCCGAAGTGGCGCGTGTGCAGTGGCAGGTGCGGAAAGCGCCGCAGCAGGTCAGCGCCTTTGGGCTTCTTTTTCCCGGTGGGCTTGTCGCCAACCCAGGCGGCCCACTCGGCGGCTTGGGCGGCGTTGGCGGCGGCTTCCTGCACCAGGGTCTGGCCGACCGTGCCGGCTTCGCGCATCAGCCAGCTGCATTGCACAAGGTAGTCGGCCTGCAGCACGAACTTGCGCTTTTCGAACAGGGTGGCCTGGAACTGCTCAATCTGGTCCAGAAACGCGATCAGGTCCAGCGCAATGCTGCGCAGCAATTTGAATTTGGCCCGAATGCGGGGCAATTCGGCATCGGCCGCGTCCCAGACGTGGACGAATTCGTGTTTGAGATAAACCTCCAACTCGCCGCGCAGGAATTCGCCTAGCTGCGGGTGGACGAAGAAGTCCTGCGTGTTCTTGCGCACGTAGCGCTGCGCGTTGCGCGCCAGCAGCGCCGGGTCAAGGCCCTTGGGCGGTTGGGCGGGCTTGAAGTCGGCGCCTTTGAGCCAGGCGTCCAGCACCCGCGCTTGGAGGTTGGCGCCTTCGCCAGCGGGTTCCTCGGCCTGGGATTCATACAAAAAGTCGGTTTCCCCAGCGTCGGATGGTCGCTTGTTGCTCTTGAGTTTGTAGCGTTTTGTTTCCACTTCGGTGGCGGCCCGCCACTGCCAGTGCAGCTCGAAGCCGCTGTCCGCTGGCTTGAAGGCGGTGGGGAAGAAATGGCGCGCCCCGCCCTTGGCGTTGTCTTTGGCGATGTCGGCATGGTCGAGCACGAAGCGCACTTCGCGATCGCCGTCGCGGTAGGCAAAGCGTGCGAACAGCTCGCCGCTCTTGACGTAGTGGCTTCCTTTGGTGGCCCAATGAAAGTGCGTGTCCTGCCCGTGATAGGGCACGGCGTAGGCGGCGCTGCCGCCCCGGCGGGCGCGTGGGATGAAGTCGCCGTCGTCCCAGTAGCGGTTGAAGAAAGTGTGCAGGTGGTAGTAGCAGTTGGCGGCTTCGTCGTCAGCCAAGGCTTTGCCCGCCGTCGTGGCCAGCTCGGCCGCCCAGGTGTCGATACGGCCGGGCAGGTTGACGTCGAGGTAGCGGAGCACCTGCTCGCGCCGGTAGGCCAGGATGCGGTAAATGCCGAAGTCCAGCTCGGCGGCGTCGAGCTTGAGGATGTCTCGGCGCAGCAGGCTCAGGAAGCGTTGCCGTGGGTCAAGGGTAGTGTCGGCGGACATAGGGCTCGATTGTGAGGGCTCAATCCAGGCCTGAAAGGTGGGCCTGCGCGGCGGCGGCGAGTTTTTTGTCGAAGGTGGCCAGCGGCGTCTTGAGCTCGGCTGCCAGGCACAGATACGCGGCGTCATAGCCGCTGAGCTCGTAGCGCAGGGCGAGTTCGAATTGCGCCAGGGGATCGGTGGGGCGAAGCTCGATGGCTTGGGCG
>JAKOYD010000060.1 GCA_029780695.1 Pseudomonadota bacterium | reverse complement strand
TGAACGTGGCCGGCTACTACGACGCGCTCGTCAGCTTCATGGCGCAGACGGTGACCGAGGGCTTCCTGTCGACGCAACAACTGAACGCCGTCAGCGTGGCGAGCGACGTCGCGCCCTTGCTGGACCAGCTTCACACCCTGGCGGGCGCGGCCGTGGGCCGGGACAACTTCGGCCGGATCTGAAGGGCAAAGCCCGGTTCAGACCGCCGATTCGTCGGTCTCGCCCGTGCGGATGCGCACGACCTGCTCGACCGGCGTGACGAAGATCTTGCCGTCACCGATCTTGCCGGTCTTGGCGGCCTTGACGATCGCTTCGATGCAGCGCTCGACGTCGGCGTCCTTGACCACGACCTCGACCTTCACCTTCGGCAGGAAATCGACCACGTATTCGGCGCCGCGGTACAGCTCGGTGTGGCCCTTCTGGCGACCGAAGCCCTTGACCTCGGTGACGGTGATGCCCTGCACCCCCACCTGCGACAGGGCCTCGCGCACCTCATCCAGCTTGAAGGGTTTGATGACGGCGGTGACCATTTTCATGTTGCTTTCCTTTTGATAGCTGCCTGCGCTTGTCAGGCAAGCGCTGCAGACCCATTTGTTCGATATTCAGAAGCTGTACTTGAGACCCGCCACCAGCATGGCGCGGCCGGTGAAGCGGCCCGCGGGCGTGGTGTACAGCGCCTTGTCGGCGTTGGTGCCGATCAGCGCGGCGCTGGCCGACAGGCCGTTGCCGAAGTCCTTGTTCAGGGTGACGCCGTAGTCGGTGTACGAATAGGCGCTGTTGTGGCGCACCCACTGGCGACCCAGGTGCGGCACCACCGACCAGCCACTGCCCAGGTCGACGTTGGCCGACAGGTCAAGGTAGCCGCTGTGCTGGCTGTCGGCAAAGCCGAACAGGTTGGTCAGCGCGTGTGAATACTTGGCGGTGAACAGGCCGTAGGTCAGCGCGCCGTAGATCTCGGTGGTGTTGGCGCTCACCGCCAGGCGGTTGCTGGGGTACTGGTAGCGCAGCACGCCGACGTCGTAGGCGAGGCCCGAGGTGCCCAGCGTGCCCTTGTAGCCGCCGTAGATGTCCCACTCAAGCGGCGCGCCGCCGCCGGCGTCCTTGATCCACTTGATGGTGGTCAGCCAGGTGCCCACGTACAGGCCGCTGGTGTGCGCGTAGTCGGCCCCGGCACTGGCGGCGGGCTGCAGACGGCTTTGCGAGATGCCGCGGTAGCGGTAATCGCTGGTCAGCCCGGCGTTGAACGTCAGCGTGTTGGCGGCGGGCGGCGCCTGCTCGGTGGTGGCGTCGGTGGCGCTGCGCTCCTGCGCGGTTGCCGTGCCCGTCAGGCCCCACAGCACGCACGTGCAGGCCAGGATTTTCCAGATGGTGTGCTTAGAGGATTTCACTTCCGCTCCTTTTGAATTGAACAAGTTGAACCACAGGCATGCAGGGAACGTGCCAGCGCATCGCAGCGGGCCGCGACCGCCCGCGATGCGCCCGCATGGCGACGAAGCGCGCAAACGGTGCAGCGCCAAGCCAGGGCGCACACGCGCCGTGCACCAAAACAGGCTGCGCGCCGGCCGTGGGGCGCGCAGGGTCGTGCACGACGCAGCAGCGTACACCGCGTTACATTCGCAGCGTACGCGCCGCTCCGCCCATGGGGCGCCGCAGGAAGGGAATCGACCACGATGGGTTTGAGTCTGGTGCAAAGCCGCGCCCTGATGGGGCTGGCCGCGCCCGCCGTGACGGTGGAGGTGCATCTGGCCAACGGCCTGCCCAGCTTCACGCTGGTGGGCCTGGCCGACGTGGAAGTGAAGGAAGCGCGCGAGCGCGTGCGCAGCGCGCTGCAAAACAGCGGGCTGGCGTTTCCGCACAACCAGCGCATCACCGTCAACCTGGCACCGGCCGATCTGCCCAAGGATTCGGGCCGCTTCGACCTGCCGATTGCGCTGGGCATTCTGGCGGCCAGCGGGCAGATCGACGGCGCGCGGCTGGCCGGGTGGGCATTTGCCGGCGAGCTCTCGCTGTCGGGCGAGCTGCGCCCGGTGCGCGGCGCGCTGGCCGTGGCGGTGGCGCTGCAGCAGGCGGGCGTCGACGCGCAACTGGTGCTGCCGCCCGGCAGCGCCGAAGAAGCCGCGCTGGTGCCCGGCCTGCGCGTGCACCGCGCGCGCCATCTGCTGGACGTGGTGGCCCGCTTTCTGCCGGAAGGCGCCATGCCGCCCGACGCGCTGCCTGCCGACGGCTTTGCCCGCGTGCCCCCCGCCGCGCTCAGCACGCCGCCGGCCTATCCCGACCTGGCCGACGTGAAGGGACAGGCGGCCGCCCGGCGCGCGCTGGAGATCGCCGCCGCCGGTGGTCATTCGCTGCTGATGGTCGGCCCGCCCGGCACCGGCAAGTCGATGCTGGCGCAGCGCTTTGCCGGACTGCTGCCGCCCATGAACGTGTCCGAAGCCCTGCAGAGCGCCGCCATCGCCAGCCTGGGCGGCGCCTTCACGCTGACGCAATGGGCGCAGCGCCCGACCCGTGCGCCGCACCACTCGGCCAGCGCGGTGGCACTGGTGGGCGGTGGCTCGCCCCCGCGGCCGGGCGAAATTTCGCTGGCGCACGAAGGGGTCTTGTTTCTGGACGAACTGCCGGAGTTTCCGCGCGCCGCGCTCGAAGCCCTGCGCGAGCCGCTGGAGTCGGGCCACATCACCATCAGCCGGGCGGCGCAGCGGGCCGACTTTCCGGCGCGCTTTCAGCTGGTTGCGGCCATGAACCCCTGCCCCTGCGGCTACCGCGGCTCGCCCGCGCGGGCCTGCCGCTGCACGCCCGACCAGGTGGCGCGCTACCAGGGCAAGCTGTCCGGCCCGCTGCTCGACCGCATCGACCTGCATGTCGAAGTCGGCGCGCTGCCGGCCGACGAATTGCTGACCGCCGCCGCGGGCGAGCCCACGTCCGCCGTGCGCGAGCGCTGCCTGGCGGCGCGCCAGCGCGCGTTGGCGCGTCAGGGCATGCCCAACCAGGCGCTGCAAGGCCACGCCATTGACGAACATGCGCGGCTGGACGACGCCGCGCGCGCCTTTCTGCACACCGCCGCCACGCGCCTGGGCTGGAGCGCGCGCGCGACGCACCGCGCGCTGCGGGTGGCGCGCAGCATTGCCGACCTGGCCGGCAGCGATGCCGTGACCACCGCCCACGTGGCCGAGGCGGTGCAATACCGGCGTGCGCTGATGGCGGCGGCACAGTAGGCGGGCGTATTGCCTTCCAGCCGCGTGGTCTACCGCGCGAGGCGGCTCGCCCCCACAATATTCGCAATGCCATCCACACGCTCGGCCGCACCGGCCGCGCGCCAACCCGTTTGTCGAAGGAGCTGCTCACCATGTCCGGATCGCTTTCTTCCACCCCACTGGCGCGCCGCGCGCTGCTGCTGGCCGGCACGCTGGCGCTGGCGGCGCCGGCACTGGCGGCCGACCCCTTTCCGTCGAAGCCCGTGCGCATCATGTACCCCTTCAGCCCCGGCGGCGGCATGGAGGTGGTGCTGCGCGTGATGGCGCAGGAAATGCAGAAGTCGACCGGCCAGTCGTTTCTGGTCGACAACCGCACGGGCGGCGGCGGCTCGATTGCCGTGGCGGCCACGGTGGCCGCGCCGCCCGACGGCTACACGATCTTCGTCGGGCCGACCGGCATCAGCTCCATCACGCCGCACCTGCGCAAGCTGCCGTTCGACACGCAGCGCGACCTGGTGGGCATCGCCAAGCTGAGTGAGTTCTTCCCCGCCTTCGTCGTGCGCAACGACTTTCCGGCCAAGGGCATCGAGGAATTCATCGCCTACGCCAAGGCCAACCCCGGCAAGGTGACCTACGCCACGTCGGGCGTCGGCTCGCAAGGCCACCTGCGCGGCGAAATGCTGCAAAAAAGCTGGGGCATCAAGATGACGCACGTGCCCTACAAGGGCGCGGCCGACATCGTGACCGACCTGGTGGCCGGCCGCATCGACACCAGCCATGACGTGACCCTGCTCCAGTATGTGAAGCAGGGCAAGGCGCGTCTGCTGGGCACCTTCACCGACAAGCGGCTGGAGGACTTCCCTGACGCGCCGACCGTCAAGGAACTGCCGGTGCCGCAGCCCGAGCCGGGCGGCACCTGGTTCGGCGCCTTTGCGCCGCGCGGCACGCCGCAGCCCGTCATCGACAAGCTGGCGGCCGAGTTCGAAAAGGCGCTGCGCCACCCCGACGTCATCGCCCGCATGAAGCCGTACGCGATGCAGCCCACGTACCTGGGCCCGCGCGAATTCAAGCGGCTGTGGGACGCCGATTACGCCACCTACGGCCGCGTGATCAAGGAAGCCGGCATCAAGGTGGACGAGTGACGGCGCCGACCGCAGCGGGCGCGCGCGAGGCGGTGGCGCGCGCGCTCAACCCGCAGGCCGTTGCCATCCTGGGCGCGTCGGACGACACGCAGAAATGGGGCGGCAGCATCCTGGCGCTGCTGCGCAAGTTCGGCTGGCCAGGGCGCATCGCGCCGATCAACCCCGGCGCCGAATCGGTGCAGGGGCTGCCGTCGTTTCCCAGCGTGTCGGCGGCGGTGGCGGCCACCGGGCCGATCGATGTCGCCGTCATCGTGGTGCCCGACAAGCTGACCGAAAGCGCCATCGCCGACTGCGCGCAGTCGGGCGTGAAGGTGGCGCTGATGGTGACCTCGCAGTTCGCCGAAAGCGGGCCCGAGGGCGCGGCGCTGCAGGCGCGCGTGCTGCAGATTGCGCAGCAAGGCGGCATGCGCATCATCGGCCCCAATTGCATGGGCTACTTCCACAGCCATGCGCGCATGAATTTGCTCAACTCGCAGGCGCTGATGCGCAACAGCGAATTGGTCCAGGGCGAGATCGCCCTCATCAGCCAGAGCGGCGCGCTGGCAGGCGCCATGCTGGCGCGCGCGTACGACCTGGGCACCGGCTTCAGCTTCTGCGTGTCGCTGGGCAACCAGGCCGACCTGGAGGTGTGCGATTTTCTGGATTACGCCATCGACGATGCGCAGTCGAAAGTCATCGCGCTGTACGTCGAGGGCGTGAAGGACAGCACGCGCTTCGTCGCGCTGCTGCGGCGCGCCCGCGCGGCGGGCAAGCCGGTGCTCATCGTCAAGGCCGGTCGCACGGCGCTGGGGCAAAAGGCGGTGCAGTCGCACACCGCCAGCCTGGCGGGCGAATACCGTGCCTTCGAAGCCGCCGTGCACGCTGCGGGGGCGGTGCTGGTGGACGACTTTCTGGAACTCATCGCGCAGGCCGCGGCGTGGACGCGCCTGCCCGCGCCCAGCGGGCCACAGGTGGCGGTGCTATCGGGCTCGGGCGGCGGCGGCGCGGTGGCGAGCGACCTGGTGGGCGAAGCCGGCCTGCAGGCCGCCACGCTGTCGCCCGCCACGGTGCAGCGCCTGCTGGCGCTGATGCCCGAGGCGGGCGCGCGCCTGCCGCTCGACCTGGGCGCCATTCCGGCGCGGCAGCGCACCGACCCGCGCTGGCTGCGTCAGGTGCTGGACATCATCCTGGCCGACCCGGCCGTCGGCGCCGCGCTGTTCGTGATGACCACCATGCCCGACATGGCGGGCACCGCCGCTACCGTGGTCGACGTCAACCGCGAATCGCCCAAGCCATTGGCCTTCGTCAACGCGGCCAGCAGCGCCGGGGTGCAGGCGGGTGACAAGCTGAAGAGTGCGGGCCTGGTCAACTTTGCCCACATCAAGGAAGCGTTGGGGTATCTGCGCAACCGGCTGGCCTGGGAAGCGTATGAAAATGAGTCCCCAGCGCTTGCTGGAAAAGCGCCGACAGCTATCAAAACCATAGTTGACGCTCTGCCTGCCGGCCTGGTCGGCGAGCACGATGCCAAGCGCCTGCTGGCCGCCGCCGGCATCCCCGTCACGCGCGGCGCCATCGCCCAGACCGAAGACGACGCGGTGCGCGCCGCCAACGCCATCGGCTACCCGGTCGTCATGAAGCTGGTGTCGGCGCAGATCAGCCACAAGAGCGACGTGGGCGGCGTGGTGCTGAACGTGGCCGATGCCGACGCCGTGCGCCGCCACTTCGGCGCGCTGCAGGCCGCCGCCGCGCGCGTGCCCGGCGCCACGTTTGGCGGCGCGCTGGTGCAACAGCAGGCGCGCGCCGACGCCGAGGTGCTGATCGGCACGCAGTGGGACGCGCAGTTCGGCCCCATGCTGATGATCGGCCTGGGCGGCACGCTGGTCGAGCTGCTGCAGGACACCGCCCTGCTGCCCGCCAGCGCCGGCCCGCGCGCCATCCGCCGCGCCATCGAGGGCTTGCGCCTGTACCCGCTGCTGACCGGTTACCGCGGCAAGCCGCCGGCCAATCTCGATACGCTGGTGGACGTAGCACAGCGCTTTGGCCAGCTGGCCATGCAACTGGGCGCGCGCCTGCCGGAGTGCGAGGCCAACCCGGTGATGGTGGCGGGCAACCAGGTCGTCGTGGCCGACGCGCGCGCCGTGTGGCAGCCCGACGCAGCACCGGCGGCGCAAGCTTGATACGTGGCGCCCGGGATTCGAAACAAATCATGCCCCAGCGCTTATCCATCAAGCGCATGCAGCTATCAATAACATAGTCAACGGAAATCGCGCCATGTCGCCACCCATCACCTACGAAGCCAAGGACCGCATCGCCCACATCACGCTGCGCCGGCCCGAGCGGCGCAACGCGCTCAACGCCGAGATGAGCGCGCTGCTGCACGATTACTGGCGCCGCTTCGCGGCCAGCGACGAACGCGTGGCGCTGCTGAGCGCCGAGGGCGACCACTTCTGCGCCGGGGTCGACGTGAGCGACCCGTCGAAGGAAGCCTGGAAGGGCGTGCCCAACGTCGGTGCAAAAATCGACAAGCCGCTGATCAGCGCCGTGCAGGGATGGGCCGTGGGCGCCGGCTTCACGCTGACCATGATGAGCGACCTGTGCGTGGTGGACGAGACCGCGCAGTTCATGTTTCCCGAGGCCAAGCTGGGGCTGTTCGGCGGCATCACCGCCAGCCTGGTGTCGCGCATCCCGCACAAGGTGGCGCTCGAATTCTTGATGCTGGGCGAGCCGCTGCCCGCGCCGCGCGCGTACGACGTGGGCCTGGTCAACCGCGTGGTGCCGCCCGGCCAGGCGCACGCCTTCGCCCTCGACTGGGCGCAGCGCCTGGCCGACGCCGCGCCGCTGGTGCTGCAGACCATCAAGCGCGCGACGCTGGAAACGCTGCCCAAGTCACCGGCCGAGATCGCCTACCCGCAGATGGGCTATCTAAAGCAGATCGCCGAAAGCGACGACTACCAGGAAGGCGTGGCGGCGTTCAAGGCCAAGCGCAAGGCGGAATTCCGCGGCGTCTGACCGTCGCCGGGCCGCCGCGTCCGCCTGCGATTCAGCGCCAACGCTGCGCGCGCAGTTGGTCGCGCAGCGCCTGCACGTCGCGCGCCACCGTCTGCTGCGCGCGCGCAAGCGCCTGCCGTTCACGCCACTGGCGCCACGCCACCAGCGCCCGCCCCGCTTGCGTGGCGGCCACGCGGCCACCCCATTGGCGCACCGCGCGCGGTGTCTGCAGGCCGGCGCGAGGCCGTGTGTCGCCCAGGGCAGGCATCGCCGCCTGCACCAAGCGGGTGCCGGTGCGCACACCGCCGGCCAGTGCGGTGGCGACGCCCCACCACGCTGGCGTTTCGGGCTGACCGCGGCGCGGTGCGCCACGCGGCGCCGGGCGCTCGGCCGGCGGCGTGGGCGAACGCGGCACCTCGGCTGCGCGGCGCAGCTCGTTCGCGGCCGCATCGGCGCCGGGCTGCGAGCGGGTCATCAGGTAGGCCGCCGTCAGCGTAATCACCACGGCCAGCGCTTCGCGCGCGTCGGGTTCGGCGGCGCGCCCTTTCAGCCAGCCCAGCACGCCCCGCGTTGACCGGGGCTGGTCCGCCCCGCGCGCGGCCGCCAGCCGCTGGCCGGGCGAGCTGGCGTCGTCCCCCGCCGGCTGGCTGGCCACGTCGGACAGCACGGCCGCGACGGTGGCGGTGCTGGCCGCGGCGTCGCCCGCGCCGGCCTTGGCCACTTCGGCCTGGGCGGCGGTGACCGCCGCGGCGGGTGGAGGCGTGGGCGCACTGGCGAATTCGCCCTGCTGCTCGGCCATGACGCGCGCCACGCTGGCGCCCAGCAGCAGCACGGCGGCGGCGAAGTAGATCCACATCAGCAGCACCACCAGCGAACCCGCCGCGCCATAGGCCGACACCACCGCCGCCGTCGACAGATACAGCGCCAGCCCATACTTGCCCACACCGAACAGTAGCGCGCCCACCGCCGCGCCGCGCACCAGATGCCGCATGCGGGGCTGCGGCCCAGCGCTCATGCGCATCAGCGCCACGAACAGGCCGGTGGTGATGACGAACGACACCAGCTGATTGAGCACCGCCAGCACCACCTTGGTGTCAAAACGGCTGCCGGCCCACGCTTCCAGCAGGCTGAGCAGGCTGGCAATGACGGTGGAGACCAGCATCAGGAAGCCGAAGGCCAGGATGTAGGCCACCCCGCGCAGCCGCAGCGTGGCGGTGTGCCACCACGCGTCGACGGCCGCGACGCCGGTGCCCTGCGTCCACAAGCGCTCCAGGGCCGACTGCAATTCGGCGAATACGCCGGTGGCGCCCACCAGCAACAGCACGAACGCCAGCAGCGAAGCAATCACTCCCTGCCCTGGCTCGCGTGCGCTGGCAATGGCGGCCTTGATCACCTCGGCCCCCTGCTGCCCGACCAAGCCACCGATCTGGGTAATCAGACTGGTCTCCAGCATCTCGCGGTCCAGCCACCAACCGAGCACGGCGACGATCAGCACCAGCAGCGGCGCCAGGCTCAAGATGCCGTAAAACGACATGGCCGCGCTCATGCGCAGGCCATCGGCGTCGGACCAAAGCTCGAAAGCCCGATGAAAAGGTCGCAACGCCTTTAGCCGCCCCCGCAGCCACGTCGGCGCATCGGCTTCGATTGGCGAGCCGACATCCACCCTCGCGGCGGCATCGGCATCCTCGGCGCGCCGTGTCAGACGCGTGGCAATGGATTGGGCAGGGGCAGCGGTCATGCCGGCAATCTATCCCGCCAGTCACGCCTTGGCAGACAGCACTTTCCGGCACGCCATGTCAGCCAGCGCCGATAGGCGCGCGGGCGCCTCGTCGCCAGGGTGGCGGCTGGTGTGCAGGGGCGAATTGATCAACGGGCAAAAAATAACAATTTAATGACCCCTCACTGATCGAGATCAACTTTCGATCAGCGCACACTATTATTCCAACTTGACCACATATTCCAGCCATCTTAAATACGATTCGCTCACGCTCGCTGGCGATGAAGTCCAGACAGACCACATATCGGTGATCTAAAATTACATCGAGCGCGAGCTGAACATGATGGCGGTTCCGGCTAGACGACATATCCCAGTGATCTAAAATGGAGTCGAACGACAGCGCATCCGGTTCTTCGTTCCGGCTAGACCACATATCCCAGTGATCTAAAATGAATTGGAACTTCAACACCGGAATCTGCTTGTTCCGGCTAGACCACATATCCCAGTGATCTAAAATGCGCCGGCCGATTTCGTCGACCAGCGCATTGTTCCGGCTAGACCACATATCCCAGTGATCTAAAATGGCCCTGGGCGTCGATGCACAGGCGGTCGTGTTCCGGCTAGACCACATATCCCAGTGATCTAAAATACTGAATGAGCGCGGTGCAGTGGCTTTACAGTTCCGGCTAGACCACATATCCCAGTGATCTAAAATGATTCGCGCAGCGTGGAAAAGGGCGGGCTTGTTCCGGCTAGACCACATATCCCGGTGATCTAAAATGCCGAATTCGGCCAGGGCATCCAGCTGCAGGTTCCGGCTAGACCACATATCCCAGTGATCTAAAATTGGCGTGCTCTTCGATGATGCAGCCGTTGTGTTCCGGCTAGACCACATATCCCAGTGATCTAAAATTGGCACGACGAGCGCGCGCTGTGCATCGACGTTCCGGCTAGACCACATATCCCAGTGATCTAAAATGTTACCCTCGTGTGCGAGCGCGACGGCACAGTTCCGGCTAGACCACATATCCCAGTGATCTAAAATGCGTCGGCCAGGGTGGCCATGGCCTCGGCGGTTCCGGCTAGACCACATATCCCAGTGATCTAAAATAGCGCCGCTATGGGAAGCGCTGGGGAGACAGTTCCGGCTAGACCACATATCCCAGTGATCTAAAATAGAATTGCGGCGCGTGACGTTGGAGCAAGCGTTCCGGCTAGACCACATATCCCAGTGATCTAAAATGGCGTAGGCGTTCACGGTCGCCGCATCCGAGTTCCGGCTAGACCACATATCCCAGTGATCTAAAATTATGTCGGCGTCCGACAGATTCCAGCGGCCGTTCCGGCTAGACCACATATCCCAGTGATCTAAAATCCACGGTGCTTTTGTCCCAGCTGTACTGGCGTTCCGGCTAGACCACATATCCCAGTGATCTAAAATGTGGTGCCCATGAACGAGCTGGCCGACCACGTTCCGGCTAGACCACATATCCCAGTGATCTAAAATCCCGCAAGCCGTACACGCGCACACCCCGGCGTTCCGGCTAGACCACATATCCCAGTGATCTAAAATAGAAACGCCAGCGCCGCCTTGCCAACGGTCGTTCCGGCTAGACCACATATCCCAGTGATCTAAAATTCACTTCCTGAAAGCGCGACGCCCGAATATGTTCCGGCTAGACCACATATCCCAGTGATCTAAAATAGCTGGCATCAATGGCAATTGGCTCTGCTGGTTCCGGCTAGACCACATATCCCAGTGATCTAAAATCGTAGGCCGGCTCGGGCGCGACGGTGCACAGTTCCGGCTAGACCACATATCCCAGTGATCTAAAATCCCCCAAGCGTCCAGCACGATCTGCTTTGCGTTCCGGCTAGACCACATATCCCAGTGATCTAAAATGCGCCGGGTCGTAGCCACGCGTGTCCAGGTGTTCCGGCTAGACCACATATCCCAGTGATCTAAAATCGCCAACACGGCCATCCGCACCCGCATCGAGTTCCGGCTAGACCACATATCCCAGTGATCTAAAATAGCATGGCGCTGCACTTCATGCGCCGGCATGTTCCGGCTAGACCACATATCCCAGTGATCTAAAATCATGGCAAGGTCGCCCAGCGCTTCAAGGTAGTTCCGGCTAGACCACATATCCCAGTGATCTAAAATGACCCACAGCAGCGCGTGCCAATGCGGCGTGTTCCGGCTAGACCACATATCCCAGTGATCTAAAATGTGCGCGAGCTGCAAGCGCTCGGTCAGGTCGTTCCGGCTAGACCACATATCCCAGTGATCTAAAATCGTCGACACGGTCGATCTGCTGGCGCTCAGGTTCCGGCTAGACCACATATCCCAGTGATCTAAAATAAGTTCCGTTGGAACACGCCCACGTCACCTGTTCCGGCTAGACCACATATCCCAGTGATCTAAAATATCGCCGCCATCGCGCACGTAGTCCAGCAGGTTCCGGCTAGACCACATATCCCAGTGATCTAAAATGTGCCCCCGCCTTAATGCATACCCGTCAGTGTTCCGGCTAGACCACATATCCCAGTGATCTAAAATTGGACATGTCGGCCAGCCAGCTTGTCAGCAGTTCCGGCTAGACCACATATCCCAGTGATCTAAAATCGAGCCGGCGCCCATACCTACGGTCGCTGCGTTCCGGCTAGACCACATATCCCAGTGATCTAAAATCGACCCCAACGCCGAGGGCTACATGGCCAAGTTCCGGCTAGACCACATATCCCAGTGATCTAAAATGTTACATGCGGAAGGGTTGGATGGTGGATGGTTCCGGCTAGACCACATATCCCAGTGATCTAAAATCCGACAGCAGCAACCCCTTGTCCCACAAGGGGTTTTCTGCTTTTGGAGCACCAAAAATTCACCATTGGGGTCAGAACAGATCGAACTGATCGGGCGTTTTCAGGGATGGTTGTTTGATGTACCCGTGGAAGGTGATGATGCGCTCGTACTGCTTGTCGGTGAACTGCATCACGTTCACCTTACCACCAGCGGGGAGTACAGCCTCAACGCGCTTGGCGTAGGTGTCAAGCTGTGTCTGGCTGGTGCAAAAGCGCATGTAGACGCTCAGTTGGCTCATCTCGAAACCCATGTCCAGCAGCGACTTGCGGAAGTCAGTCGCCGCTTTGCGCTCTGCTTTCTGTAACACGGGCAGATCGAACATGACCAGCATCCACATGAGCCTGTACCCAGAAAGCATGAGAAGCCCATCAATCGCCGTCCAGACTGCCAGCCAAGGCCAGCGGCAAGCCTGGGAGCGGCAAGTCCAGCTTGTCGCGCTCACCCATATAGACCTGCGCCAGCGATACTGCCAGCTTTTGCATGCACACCATCACCGGCGTGACGCCTGCGCTGCTTTGCATGTCGTCGTACAGCGTGCGCACCAAGGCGCGTTTGGTCTCGGGTGTGACCTGCCTTTCTCCAGCGCGCTGCAACTGCCACACCTTGAGGTCAACAATGGGGCGGAAGGGCTCCATCAGATCATCCACCAGACGCATGGCGTTGCTGTCGTTGCTGTGGTGCAGCCCGATGCTGGGATGAAGTCCAGCAGCCACCACGGCGCGCGCCGTGGCCGAGCGGAGAACGGTGTAGCCATAGTTCAACAGCGCATTCACACCGTCACCGTCTTGATCGCGTCGAAAGTCCACGCCGAACAGCAGGTTCCAGTAGCGCCGCGCGCCTTGCCCCTCGACGTTCTCGGGGTCGCCGCTTTTGACCTTGCGCAGCAAGGCCAGCAATGGCGCGGTGGGCGCGCCCGCCGCCTCTAGCGCAGCGGCTTGCTGCTCCAGCTTGGACTTGACCACGGCCGCCCACAAGCGCTTGTGCGTGGGCAGGCTGGCTTCGACCTGCGCCTCGATACGCTTGGCCTGCACATGATGGCCATCCAGCGTGATCAACACGCCCACGGCGTTGTGGTTGGCCGCGCACAGGACAAACGGCGCGCCGCGCTCGGCCAGCGCGACCAGCAGGTTGTTGGTATAGGTCATTCCGTGCGCGTTGGCGATCACGGCCGCGATGTCGTCCAGCGGAACCTGCCCCAATTCCTTGCGCTCACCCTCCGTGTCGCGCACCACCATGAAGCCGCGATTGACGAACAGGTGCCGCCGGTCATCTGCGATTTCGACGATGCGGCCGATCATGGGTTACTCCGCACTTTTCCAACCGGGGTCTCGCAAGTCTCCAATTGGAGAAACAGTGACGCGACGCCCTTGCGACGCAAACAGCGAACCCGGAGTCTTGGAGACATATGAAAACGGGTCATCCTTATCGCGATTCCGCGCATCCACATTCGACTCCTGATGCGGCGCGAAAAGAATTTGACCATTGGTTTTGATGGTGGCGATCCTCAGCGTCATCAGCACCCCTCCATGCACCAGACGAACCATGTCATCCCGCATCAGCCGCATCACCAACGGCTTCTTGCTGATGCTCTCCGTGTTGCCCAACAACTCAAGGAACGACGGAGCACGCTCCGACTTCCCGTGCTGGTTCCGATAAGCCGCGCGCAGCTTGCGCTCCAGCTGATACGCCTCAAAGGTCGAAATCACCTCGCCTTCCCACTTGCCTTTTTCGTTGCGAACGATTTCGATGCAGTAGTTGCTGTCGCCCTTGTAGCCCTTGTAAGGCTTGGCAGGCTTGTGATGCGCTGAGCCAAACCAAGGTCGATTGGTCCCGTGAGGAGCCTTCTCGTTGGCAAACGCAATCACCTTCAGGTTTTCTTCCGTTCGCTCGCGCTTGCCCTCAATGCGCTTGTGCACCGTCACCTTGCCAGCGCCCAGCAGGCCATAGGCCGTGTCGTTGTGCATTGCGCCTTCGTGACCATGGTCGGGCCGATGGCTCACCCAGATGTGCCGCACCGCGCGCGCCACATGATCTCGATAGGTCGGCCAGGGCAGCGGCATTTGCTCGACCAGACGATCAAGCCCCTTGTTACGCGCATCCGCGCTGGCTTGGGCGAAGCGCTGCAACAGGCCTTGATCGGTCACACCGATCACGCAGGCATCCACCGCATGATGGCGGTGATCGTCTCGGTTCTTTTCCCCGTCCATCCCAAGAACGTCATTCAGACCAAACCTGCGGCGCAGCATCGCCGTCATCTGACCCGGAATCACGCGCACGCCGCTGCCGGGGCAGATGAGCGTCAGGTATTCCTTCGCAATGCGTGACAGGTAGCGCGTGTCGTTCAACGCGCGGGCCAGAAAGCCCTTGTCGTCGCGCAGCCACTGCTCGTAGCCGTCTGCCGCAAAGCGATAGCGCTTGCCCTTGGGCATGCGTTCGGCGCGCAGCAGGATGCCGTCGTAGCTCCAATCCTGGTGCTCGAAATCCTCGCGCGCGTCCCACGGCGTGCGGTTGCCCTTGACCCGGTTGGCACTGCGCATCGCCACCGTGCGGTTGTTCAGACTGTCGTCCAGCGTTTGCGAGAACGGCAGGATGTGCTCAATCTCCACCTCGTCCTTCAAGACCATGCTGGCGCTGATCTGCACGCCGCTGTAGGGGCAACGCCGGTCGGCCACATCGAAACTCAGCTCCTCCCACAGAATCCATTTCTGGATGTCGGCGATCTTGACGTTGAACGGTTCGATGCCGCGAATGGTCGCAATTTCGCGTCGAATGCGCTCGTTTCGGCGCTGGTTTTCCGCCTGCTTCTTCTGCGTTTCCTGCTTTTGCTCGCGGCTTTGCTTCAAATCGCGCGCCAGTTCCACCACGACCTCGGTGGGGTGGCCATAGCGACGAATCAAGGCGTTCACCACCAGCCGCACCTGGTTCAGGCCGATGTGCACCGTCGGGTTGGCGATCTTGCCGAAACGCTTTTCTTCAGTGTCCTCGGGATTGCCGCTACCAAAAGCCACGTGTCGCTGCAAAGCCTTGCCGTAGTACGGCAGGGCTTTGAACACTTGCTGCTGCTTGATCTCGCCCGTGGCCGAATCAACCACCTCGCGCAGATCGTATTCATGCGGCTCGGCCTCCACGGCGAGCACGCTGTGGTGCGCAAAGCCAGCGGCCAGCACGGCCTTGTCGTAGGTGCGCGGGCGCGCCACGCCGTCCACCACCTCGCACGCGCGCAGCGCAGGCAGGATGCGCGCCAGCGCTTCACGGCTCAGGCTGCCATAGCCTTCGGGCAGGCCCGCGTTGGCGATCTTGCGCGCCCGTGCGTCGTCGACGCCCGTGTGCTGCGCCAGCCAATCCACCAGCTTGTCTTCGCTCTCTTCATTCAGCAATTGCAGGACGATGTCATCTTGCAAGGCCGTATCAAGCTCAAACCATCGCGCGCCAAAATGCTCATCGCGCGACAGCGTGGCGCTGGTGGCGTTGCCTTTCAGTTCGGGCCGTTTTTCGTCTTCCAGGTTGAACTGCACCACGCCGCCCAGTTTGAGCAGCTTGCGGATACCCTTGAACGTCACTTTGTGTGCCTGCTCCAGCGCCGCGACGATGCGGTCGCGTTGCTCCTCGGTCAACGGGCGTTCTTGCAGCCGTTCGTCCAGCAGGCGCAGGTGATTCACTTCCTGCAGGATGCGAAAGCGCTGCGTGCTGGGCAGCGCGAGCGGCGCGCGCGCCAACTCGGGCAGCAGCGTGCAACGCCCAGGCGTCACCGGGCGCAGCTTGCGCTGGTACAGCAAGGTGTCGCGCAAATCGTCGCGCGCAGCGTCGGTGTAATGCGTGGGATTCAGGCTGGCCTGCTTGCGCCACAGCGCATCAAACTCGTCGGCGATCATTTGCCGGTCGATGTACAGGTCGTAGCTTTTTTCGATGCGCGTCTTTCCATCGTCCTTGGGCACGCGCGCTTCGCGGTAACGTGCCCGCGTGCCCTTGCCGGCCTGCATGCGTTGCCACAGCAGCTCGCCCACGGTCTGCAGACCCTGCGCCTGGATGTCCTCGCGCAGGTGGACGATGGCGCTTTTCAGCGCGCCCGCATCGCTTTCGCCCTTGTCCGTCTTGCGGTTGCTCTTGAAGCCGCGGCGCTGGTTGAGGTGAAACACGGCACGGCCGAATTCGCGGGGCGTCAGCGCCTCGTGCAGCCCCTTGGCGCGCAGTTCGTAAGGATTTTGCAGCTCCAGCGCCTTGCGTTCGGCCGGGTCTGCGGGAAAGAAGCCGTATTCGACCAGCTTGTTCACCATGCGCGCCTTGCGCCGCAGCAGGCGGTCACGCCGGCGCCGCATGGCGCGCGCGGCGCGGCGGGTGACGGCGAGTGAGCTGCCGTCTTTGGGGTTGCGGCCATCGCTGAAGATACGAACGCCTGCACGAATGATCGCATTCGGCTCCAAAGCACTATTCAACCTCAGAACGGCCCAACCTAATGAGGTGCTCCCAAGATCTAATGAAATGCGAAGGCACGTTTTTGACGCAATTTGTTTCAATTTCCTATCTCCTACCCGTCACATCACTATTGCCTATGGTAGAGTATAAACCTCACGATGCGGAGGGTCACATGAAAAGAAGAGTGTGAGTGCTGGTGGGAAATGAGAAGCCTACTGGCGCAAAAATTCCTACTCTCCTTTTGGTGCACATGAATATCTCGACGCTCCTACACACCTAATGGCAATGTAGATGTGACGGGTAGTTCCGGCAGAACACATATCCCAGTGTAAAATGTCAACCCACAATACAAATGTCCCCTTTCAGCCCAAATAGAGAGGTCCCCTTTGGGGAGTCCTTGATGGGATGATTCAAGGCGACTGCGTGGCCGCAGAGCGCGCAGGGCGTAGCCCGTAGCGCTGTGCGGCCACGCGCGGCGCGCCGGCGCCGCCATCGGGCATGTAGATGCCCGCGCGGCGCTGCGCATCCTGATGCTCGATCTGCGCGGCAAGCCTGGCCAGGCGGCGGCGTTCTTTGAGGACGATGGCGTCCACGCGGTCATTG
>JAKOYD010000045.1 GCA_029780695.1 Pseudomonadota bacterium | reverse complement strand
CCCGAGTTCGACACCAACGCGCGTAAGCCATTGATTTGACTGGAGTGGCACTGAAGATTGCCACTACAGCAGGTTCATCTGGGTGTCGGGCGGTGGGTTCTTGAGCTTGAGTGCGGCCAGCAGGCCGGCCTGTTCGTGATTGACGGTGGACATGCCACTGATGGGCGCGCTGTCGTTGATGGTGACTGTCTGGCGCTGGATGCGCCGCAGGTGGGCCAGGGCAGTCTCGGGCGACGCATCGTGGCCGGCCAGCTTCAGCCGCTGGCGCATCACCCGGTAGAGGATCAACGCCATGAAGCAGATGCTGGCGTGCGCGCGGATGCGCTCTGGTAGCCGGTGGAACACCGGCGCGATCTCGATCTCGCTCTTTAGCACCCGGAAGCCGCGCTCAATGTCGGCCAGGCTCTTGTAGCGCTGCACCACGTCGGCCGGCTTCAGGTCGGCCACGTTGGTCACCAGCAGCAGCTTGCCGTCCATCAGTTCGGCGCGCCCCAGTGCCCGCTCGTCGATCTCGTAGCGGAAGAGGTCCGACGTCAGGTCGACCTTGACGATGCTGGCCAGGTGGGCGTCGGCCACCTCGTGGAAGAAGCGCGCCTTGGCGCCAGAGTCCGACAGCGCCCGCCCACGGCTGCGCTGCCCATCGTCTTGCGCATCCAGTTTGTCGGCCAGCGCAGCCGCACGGGCCTGCAACTCGGCGATGCGCTGGCGCCGCTTGGACGTCTGCTCGGCCGCACGCTCGGGGTCATGGGCCACAACCAGACGGCGGTCCTGCCAGGTGGATTCGCCCAGCGTCTCGGCCAAGGCCGCGGCTTGGCCGGCATCGCGCTGCGCCTGCACCTGTGCGGCCTGCGCGCTCGCCTGTGCCTGCAAGGCGGCGAGCCCCGGCTCGAACTCGCCGTAACGCCGCCCCGGCACCGCCAGGATGTACTCCAGCTTGCGCGGCCCGAGCGCGCCGTCGGGCAGCGCCAGTTCCTCCAGCGCCTTGAGGTTGTCCAGTGACAGCAGGCCCCGGTCGGCCACCAGCACCAGGCGACGGATGTGGGTAAAGCGCTGCAGCACGCGCTTGAGCACCGGCAGCAACGTGGGGCCCTCGCTGGCGTTGCCATTGAACACTTCGTGGTGGATGGGCAGGCCATCGGCCGTCTGCACCACGCCCAGCAGGAACTGCCGCGCGACGATGCCCTCCTTGCTCATGCCCGGGCGGCGCACGTCACCGGGCTGCTCGCTCAGGCCCTCGGTGCGGATGGTGGTCAGGTCGTAGAACACCACCGACAGCGTGTCGTCGATCAACGGTCGCAGCAGATGCGCCACGCACTCGTCGACCTCGGCCGGGTGGTCCATCAGCGCGTCCATCGCACGCAGCAGTTGCTGGTGGGTGAACTTCGACGTTTCCACCCCGGGCATGCTCACCGTCTGCGCCCAGCGCAGCACGCCGAGCTTGGAATCGGGGTCGCACAGCCGGTTGAACACCATCATGCGCACCGCCTGCTCGACCGGGGTGGTGTAGCGCGCCCTCCGGAAGACACCGGCCAGGGCATCGAAGCCGATCTCGCGCCAGAGCTGGTCGAGCGCCCAGACGTCGCCCAAGGACAAGGCAGATTCGAACCGCACCTGGGGCGCAGAGGTCTCTCGCGCCAAGCCGCGGGCCTTGAGCAGGGACTGCAACAGCCGCTCGACCTGACCGCCGTTCTCGTCGATGCGCCCGAGCGTCATCACGTTGCGCTGGCGGGGCTGGCCGTTGTCGTCGCGGAAGGACTCCACGAGCTGGGCGTAGTGGTGACCCTTGGCGCGAGTGACCTTGACGAACATGCGCCGAGTGTAGCGCCAGCAAGGTGCCAAAGCAACTACACATCCAACATGGGTTTAGACTACACGCTTGCAACCCGTGGGCGCTCTAAGTCCTTGATTCCGTTGAAGCTTGGTGCCGCGGAAAGGGCGAAAACGGGCCGGATGTGTCGAACTTCGGTGCACCCGCTCGGCCGGCACGCCCATGTCCACCAGCCGGGCCTTCACACCCAGCGGCACGAAGTAGCGCTGCACCCGTTGCGCCAGCTGGTCGATGGTGGGCACGTCCAGGTGGTCATAGTGGTCGTGCGACAGGATCAGGCCCTCGATCGGCGGCAGGTCCTGCAGGCGGATGGGCGGCGCGTGAAAGCGCCTGGGGCCGGCAAAGCTCAGCGGCGACGCCCGGTCGCCGAACATCGGATCGATCAGCCAGAACTTGCCCTGCAGCTTCAGCAGGTGCGACGAATGGCCCAGCCGCACCACGTGGTTGGCCTGGGCGTCCAGCGCCTGCAGCGCTGCCGGTGTCAGCGGCTGCACCGGGATGGGGTCGACCGGCACCGTGCCCTGCTTGCTGGCAAAGATGAAGCGCGACCAGATCGTCCAGGTGCCGGCGCCCGGCGGGGTGTCGGGGTTCGGCGGGTTGGCGAACAGGCAGTTCTTGTACTGCGGCGAATGGGCGTAGGCCGGGTTGCAATCACCAACGGTGGCGCAGCTGGTGATGAGGAA
>JAKOYD010000024.1 GCA_029780695.1 Pseudomonadota bacterium | reverse complement strand
TCATCCATTCCTGCACCCGGCTCCGACCGCTCGGGTACAGCGAGATCGCAAAGGAGGACTTCAGTCCCGAGCTGATCGCGGACCTGCAGCACGAATACCACTATTACCGGGGCGCATTCTGGGCGCTCCGGATCGTGATTGTCCTGGCGCTCCTCCTCCTCACAGGCAGCCTGGAGACCGCAGCGCACCTCATGGGGTGGTAAGGATCGGCTCCCGGAACGATGGGGCGAAAACTGCACCAGCGAAGGCCTCGGCAGCCGCCCGGCGAGAGAAGGCCCTGGAACTCCGGGCGAAGGGGATGTCCATCCGCGCGATCGCCGACAAGCTGGGGGTCTCGAAGTCTCAGGTCCAGCGTGACATCGAGAAGGAACTGCAAGCGGCCGCAACGTGGCGCGCGCTCGGCCAGACGCTGTACGACGCGGGCCGCGCTTCCGAGGCGATTGAGCCGCTGCGCCGCGCGCTTGAGATTGAGAAGGCGCAGCCCAAGCAGGCAAACGCGCGGCTGGTGCAGACGCTTCAGGCGCTGGCCGACGCGTATCAGGCGACTGGCGACCTAAAATCGGCTATCGCGCACCATCACGAGGCGCTGGTCTACATGGATCGCGCGCTGCAGCCCGTTGCCTACGCGGACACGCTGCGACTGCTCGGGCGGCTGTATTGCGAGAACGGCCAGCACCGGCAGGCGCATACCGCGCTCGACGAGGCGCTGGCGATCGAAAACGGGCTATCGCCGCGCAGCGACGAGCGTATCAGCCGGACGCTCGAAGCGATTGCGGACACTTACCGCGCCGAAATCGACCTGGAAAAAGCCGCCGAGTATTATCAGAAGGTGACGGTCTACGCTAATCTGGCCCGCAGCGCCAGCCAGAACCTCAAAGAGACACTCGACGAGCTCAGCCGCCGCCGGGCGACGCTGCAAGCCGCACAACAATCGCTCGCCCTGCTGGATCGCAGCGACAGCGCCAGCGTGAAAGACCTGACGTTCATCTACGCCCTGATCGCGCGCTCGCACGCCGGGCTGAAGCAGCCGGATAAGAGCGTCGAGGCGATTTACGAGCTGCTCGACGTGCTCGAAGCTCGCCAAGCCGACCTGCGCCGCGACGACGAAGACCCGGATCACCGCGCGCTGGCGTGGCTGGCGGAGGCGGCTCGCGCGCAGGACGAAGACGACCTGCCAGCCGCGCGGCTTGCCTGCCGCAGCGCGCTCGAAGCCGTCCAGAACGCGAATCTGCGCTGGGTCATCGAGCAGGTGCAGCTTTCGCTGTCATGACCGCACGCCCTACCCCGCACGCTGCCCCGGCACAGGAGATTAATGGCATGTCATCGCAGGAATATCACCTGGCGCAGGTCTTCAAGGCGCTGTCTGACCCGAATCGTCTGCGCATCTTCGACCTGCTGACCTTCAACGATCTGTCTAATTCCGAACTGATGACAGCTATCGGGCTGAGCCAGAATTTGCTATCGCATCACCTCAGCGTGCTGATGGAGGCGGGTCTTGTCGAGGTGCATCCGAGCATCGGAGACGCGCGCCGCC
>JAKOYD010000172.1 GCA_029780695.1 Pseudomonadota bacterium | reverse complement strand
CGCGAGTTCGTGTTCCGCAACAGCCAGGTCGTGGATGCCAAGATCGACCCGGCCAAACGCACCATCGACATTTCCCTGATCGGCGAGCCGCTCAGCACGGACATGCAAGAAACCATCAAGGCCCATCTGGCCATCGCCAACCTGGCCGGCACCCAGATCTTCCTGCACCAGAGCGGCGACCACCAGATTGACGTGACCGCGCTCAAATCAACGCTGCTGTCTGATCTCTTGAGAGAAAGCCAGGACACCGTCAAGCAGCGCGAATCGCAGCTGCAGAAGCTCAGGGCGGAGCTGGCGAAGCGCAACGCACTGCTGAACCAGACCGGCGACATTTCCAGCGAGCTGCGCCAGCTGTACCCGAGCCTGGACCAGATCACGGTGGGCGACGGGGTGACGATTGCCGAAGACGGCAGCCGCCAACAGGTGGTGTATCTCAATGCCACCATCCGTTCCGACCTGTCTGCGGCCGAACAGCAACGGATCGCGGACTGGTTCAAGATCCGCACCAAGGCCGATGCCGTGGTCTTCAACATCCAGACGCCGGAGGTGGCGGCACCCGCCAAAGCCAGCGGCAAGCGCAAGCGCTGACCATGGCCGGGGCGATCCTGCTCTGCCTTGCCACCTGCCCGGACGCAGCCTGCGCCGAGCGCATCGCCACGGCGCTGGTCGAGGAACGCCTGGCCGCCTGCGTCAACATCGTTCCCGGCCTGCACTCGGTATATCGCTGGCAGGGCGCGGTGGAACACGCAGGGGAAGTGCTGCTGCTGATCAAGACCACGCGGGCGCGCTACCCGGCCCTGCAGGCAAGGCTGCCGCAATTGCATCCGCATGAACTGCCGGAGCTGGTCGCGGTCGAATCCAATGACGGCCTGCCTGCGTATCTACGCTGGGTGGCCGACATGACCCGTCCAGTAGAATGATCCGATGACCCGACTGTCTTTTCGCCCGTGCCGCTGGCTGGCCGCACTGGCCCTGGCGGCGGCCCTGCCGGCCGCTGCCACCGCCGGTGTTGATCTGCCGCCGGTGGATCAGGTGTTCGTGCTGTCGGCCAAGGCCAGCGCACGCGACCGCATCGAGGTACGCTGGCAAATTGCCGCAGGCTATTACCTGTACCGGCACCGCACCTCGGTCAAGGCCGACGGGTTTGGTGATGCCACATTGGCGCTGCCGGAGGGCGCCAAACACCACGACGAATTTTTTGGCGATGTGCAGACCTATCGCAAGCAGCTGATCGGGGTTGTCAGTGGCCGTGCCGATGCCAGCGCCAATGCCGTCAAACTGACCGTGAAATATCAAGGCTGTGCCGATGCCGGGGTGTGCTACCCGCCGCAAACGCGCACGCTGACGGTGGCCTTGCCGCCTACCGATGACGCTGCGCCTGGTTTGGGTTTTGGCAAGAAGTCCGGCGGCTTGTTCGGGCTGGGCGATCCTGCCGGCGCAGTGGACGCCGCGCCGCTGCCGCCGGAACAGGCGTTCACCAGCGAAGTGATTGCGTTGGATGGCAATCACCTGTTGTTACGGCTGACCCCGGCCAAGGGCTATTACCTGTATCGCGACAAGCTGTCGGTGCGCTTGCAGGCCGGCAACGGGCTGTCCACTGCGCTGCCGTCTGCGGCCGCGCTACCCGCCGCCAGTCCGTATAAAGACGAACACTTCGGCAAGGTGGCGGTGTATTTCGATCAGGTCGAAATCAAGCTCCCGGTGCTGCGCACGCAGCCGCAGGCCGCCACAGGCACGCTGCACGTGGGCCTGCAAGGCTGCCAAATCGATGGTATTTGCTACCCGCCGATGACCCGCATGCTGGATGTGGCGCTGCCGGCGGGCACGGTGACACCGGCACCTGCCACCGCGCAGCCACAAGGCAACACCAGCCCCATTCCAGCCCCGCCCTTGCCGGCGCACGCAGCGGATGCCACGGCGTCGATACCCGCAACGACACGTGCAGGCTTCGGCGAAGATCGCGATGCCGCGACCCGCAAGACGCCGCAATTCGTACGCGAAACGCCGCCAACGCAACAAACCCTCAGCCTGCTCGCCGCGCTGCTGCTGGCCTTGCTCGGCGGCTTGATCCTCAATCTGATGCCCTGCGTGCTGCCGGTGCTGTCGCTGAAAGTGCTCTCGCTGGCACAAAGCGGGGCAAGCAGGCAGACCGCGCGACGGCATGCGCTGGCCTATACCGCCGGTGTGCTGGCCAGCTTCGCCGCCTTGGGCGGGCTGATTCTGGCACTGCGCAGCGGCGGTATCGAAAACTGGATCAGCTGGGGCTTCCAGTTGCAGTTCCCACGCATGGTCGCGGTGCTGGGGCTGCTGATGTTCATGCTGGGCCTGAGCTTGTCGGGCATGTGGTACGCCAGTATCCGTATCAGCGGTCGTGCCGACGCACTGGCGCAAGGCAGCGGCGTGCGCGCCGATTTCTTCACCGGCGTGCTGGCCGTGGTGCTGTCCACACCCTGCACGGCACCGTTCATGGGTGCGGCACTGGCCTATGCCTTCGTGGCCCCGACGCTTGCGGCGATGCTGGTGTTTTTGACATTGGGGCTGGGGCTGGCACTGCCGTTCCTGTTGATCGCCTTCGTCCCCGCCCTCGCCCGCCTGTTGCCCAAACCGGGCGCATGGATGGAAACCCTGAAACAACTGCTGGCCTTCCCGATGTACGCCACCGCCGCGTGGCTGGTGTGGGTGCTGGCGCAACAGCGCGGTGCCGACGCGGCCGGCCTTTGGATGGGCGCCGCCATTTTGTTGGCATTGGCGGCATGGGCGTGGACCCATGCCCGGCAACATGCCCGGCGCTGGCCATTGGTCCTGGCGGTACTGGCACTGGCGACGACCGCATGGCCGCTGTACACCATCGGCACCCTGCCCAAACCGATGAGCACGCACGTGCAGGGCGAGCTTGCGGTTGCCTATAC
>JAKOYD010000136.1 GCA_029780695.1 Pseudomonadota bacterium | reverse complement strand
CGCATCGGGGCCGAAGTTCAGGGCGTGTTCGAGCATCACCCGGAGGCTTCGCAGCCGTACACGCTGCTGCAGTGGCGCTGCCGGTGACGGGGTCGTCTTCGACGGATGAAAGGCAAGCCGATATCGACCTGGTCGTGGTCGGTGCCGGGGCGGGCGGCATGGTGGCCGCGCTGGTGGCGGCGCTCGAAGGCCTGCGCGTCGTGCTGTGCGAGGGCTCACAACAAGTCGGAGGCACGACGGCCACTTCCGCCGGCACGCTCTGGATCCCGGGCAACCGGCACGGGGCGGAGGCGGGCCATGCAGACTCGGTCCAGGCGGCGGCCAGCTACCTGGACGCGCTGATCGGGCCGGACGATGGGCGCCAGCTGCGGCAGGCGTTCCTGGAATCCGGCGACGCGGCCATTGCCTACCTCGAGGAGCGCACCGACGTCGCCTTCGTCAGTGCGGGACAGCATCCGGACTACCTGGCTTTGCCCGGTGCGGCGATCGCTGGCCGGGCGCTGGCGCCGCGCCCCTTCGACGGACGGCTGCTGCGTGGCGCATTCGCGCGGATCCGGCCGCCGATGCCGGAGTTCCTGCTGCTCGGCGGGATGATGGTGGGCAAGGCCGACATCCAGGCACTGGTGCGGCGCTGGCAATCCTGGCCCGCGTTCGTTGCCAGTGCCGGGCTGGTGGCCCGCTACCTTGTCGACCGCATCCGCTATCCCCGCGGCACGCGCCTGGTGATGGGCAATGCGCTGGTCGCCCGCCTGTTCTACAGCCTGCAGCGCGCCGGCGTCGACGTTCGCTTCGGCTGGCGCCTGCGGGAACTGACCGTCGAAGGCGGCAAGGTGCGGGGAGCCACCTTTGCCGTCGATGGCCAGGAGCGGCGCCTCGACAGCCGGGCGGGCGTGGTCCTGGCCACCGGTGGCGTTGGTCACGGCGAGGCCCTGCGCGCCGAACTGGCTCCTGCCGGAATGTCCTTGCCTTCGCTGGCTTGCGATGCAGTCAACGGCGAAGGCATCACCGCGGCGCGATCCGCCGGCGCCGGGTTCGAGCGCTACGCCGCCGGCGACTTCTTCTGGCAGCCGGTGTCGCGCGTGCCACGCCCAGGTGGGCCAGGGCTTTTTCCCCATCTTTTCCTGGACCGCGCCAAGCCGGGCCTGGTTGCCGTGGACGCCCAGGGACGCAGGTTCGCCGACGAAGCGGGTTCGTACCACCACTTCGTGGAGGCGATGGTGCGCCACCTGCAGCGCACCGGCGGCGATGCGGCCTGGCTGGTCTGCGATGCGGCCTTCGTGCACAAGTACGGACTGGGCGTGATCCTGCCGGGGACGCGCCGGCTGGATCGCTGGATCCGCCAAGGCTATGTCTGCGTGGCCGACCGCCTGCCGGCGCTGGCGCAGCGCGCCGGCATCGATCCCGCGGGGCTGCTCGCCACCGTGCAGCGGACCAACGACTATGCTGCAACTGGCCGTGACCCGGACTTCCACAAGGGCGATGCGCCGGTCGACCGGTTCAACGGCGACCCGGCCCACCGACCGAACCCTTGCCTGGGCGAAATCGGCCAACCGCCCTTCGTCGCGTTGCGCATCCTGCCGGCCGACGCGGCTTCGAGTTCGGGGCTGCCGATCGATGCCGATGGCCGGGTGCTGGACCGCGCTGGCCGTGTCGTCGTAGGACTCTATGCCTGCGGCAACGATGCCGCGTCCGTGATGCGGGGCACCTATCCGGGCCCGGGAACGACACTGGGGCCGGCCTTCGTCTTTGCCTGGCGGGCCGCGCTGTTTGCGGCGCGTCGTGCTGCATCGGCGCGTGCGCATCCGATCGAGGAGAAACCGTGATGGAACCGAATGCTTCCCCCGCGCGCCGCGCGGGCCCGCTCGCGGACTTGCGGGTCGTCGAGTTCGCGGGCATCGGACCGGGGCCCTTCGCCTGCATGCTGCTGTCGGACATGGGCGCCGACGTGGTGACGATCGACCGCCCGGGGGCACGCGCCAGTGATCCGCGCAACGTCACGCAGCGGGGACGCACGGTGGTGCAGGCCGACCTCAAGGACGCCGCCTGCATCGAGCAGGTGCTGCAGCTGCTGCAGGCGGCCGACGTCCTGGTGGAAGGCTTCCGCCCGGGCGTCATGGAGCGCCTGGGGCTGGGGCCGGAGGCGGTCGCGCGTCGCAACGCGCGGCTGGTCTACGGCCGAATGACGGGCTGGGGCCAGCATGGGCCGCTGGCGCAGGCCGCGGGGCACGACATCAACTACATCGCGCTCACCGGTGCGCTGCACGCCATCGGCACGGCCGACCGGCCGGTGCCGCCGCTGAACCTGCTGGGGGACTACGGCGGGGGCAGCCTCTACCTGGTCATGGGCATCCTGGCCGCATTGCACGAGGCGCGGCGGTCTGGGCTGGGGCAGGTGGTGGATGCGGCGATCACCGACGGCGTCGTCAACCTGATGGCGCAGTTCATCGGCCAATCCCAGCGCGGTGCCTTCGTCGAACGCCGCGAAAGCAACATGCTGGACGGCGGATGGCCGTGGTACGGGGTGTACGAAACCGCCGATGGACCGCACGTGAGCGTCGGGCCGCTGGAGCCGCAGTTCTTCGCTCGCTTGTGCGAGTTGCTGCAACTGGGTCCCGAGTGGCAGTCCGCGCCCTCGGACCGTTCGCGCTGGCCGGCCCTGCGCGAGGCGCTGGCGCAGCTCTTCAAGAGCCGCCCCGCGGCCCATTGGCGCGAGCTGCTGGAAGGAACCGACGCCTGCTTCGCGCCCGTGCTGCCGCTCAGCGAAGCCGCCCGGCACCCGCACAACGTCGCGCGTGGCGCATTCGTGGTGCTGGATGGCGTCACGCATCCCGCACCGGCGCCGCGCTTCTCGCGGACGCCGGCAGCCATCCAGTCAGCGCCGGCCGCTGCCGCCGGGGACCTGGCGGACGCGCTTGGCCGTTGGCGCGGCTAGCGCAGCCGCCGTTGCATCGCGGGTGCTGGCCGCCTGGGCCCGCTGCCGGTCGGCCAGCGCGAGGTACTTGTCCTGCAGCCGGGTCAGGCTGGTGACGATCTCGGCCACGGCCGCCTTTTCGTCCCGGGCCCGCAGGTGGCGCAGGAGCCGCCGCCGCGACGGCAGCACGAAGGGGTTGTCGCTCGGGCCGATGCGCCCGATGAACTCCCCCATCACCTCCATCAGCGCTTCCATCATGCTGGCCATGATGGGGTTGCGGGTGGCGCGCGCCAGCAGCACGTGGAACTCGCGGTTCAGGCGCTGGCGGGTGCCGAAGTCACCGGCGCGCTGCGCTTGCGCCGAGGCGGCGACGTTGGCCTCGAACTGCTCGAAGTCCTCCTCGGTCGCGCGCTGGCAGGCCACGCGGACCACGACGTCGCTGAGCCATATACGCGCATCGGTCAGCTGTTGCGGCGTGATCGCGCCGAGGTGATAGAGGTCTTTCAGCCCCGTGACGATGGCGCCGGAGTCGCCGGGCAGTACGAAGGCGCCACCCGCCGCGCCCTTGCGCATCTCGATCATCCCGGCGTGCTCCAGGGCCCGCAACGCCTCGCGCAAGGTGTTGCGGCTCACGTGCAGTCGCTGTGCCAGGTCGCGCTCGGAAGGCAGGCGGTCGCCAGGCTTGATCTGGCCGCTGGCGACGAGCTCCCGGATCTGCCGCGCTATCTCGTCGGCGGCACGGGCCGGAGCAACGGCAGCGAAGGCGGGAGTCGGCGAGTTCAAGGGAAGCAGTCGTGTCCTTCGATTCTAGCCAGCCGAGGTCGATGATCCGGCCAGCGATCGTCCCCTTCAGCCGTGCTTGCCCGGCTCCCACCCCACCGGCCCGATGGTGCGCTCGGCCACTTCCACCGCCAGCGGCTCGAGTTCGGTGGCCATCGTGTCGTTCCATCGGTTGAGGTAACCGAACAAGGCGATCGAAGCGACGATCTCGACGATCTGGCCGTCGTCGAAGTGCTCCTTCAGCGCGTCGAAGTCGGCCTGCGTGGCTTCGTTCGGTTGCTTCGCGGCTTTCAGCGCCAGCCGGACGGCGGCGCGCTCGGCCGGGGTGAATAACTCGCTTTCCTCGAAGTTCCACAGCGCGGCAATCTTCTCGTCGGACGCCTTGTAGATGCTCGACAGGTTGGCCATGTGCGACTGGCAGTAGAGGCAGCCGGAGGCGTAGCTGCTGGCCAGGCTGACCAGCATCTTGGTTTCGTGGGGCACGGTGCCCTCGTACAGCACCGCCTGGTTCAACGCCATGAAGGCGCGCACGATCTGCGGCCGCCGCACCATGGTCATGATGCTGTTGGGCGTGAAGCCGCGCGTGTTGCGGTAGTGCTCGAAGCGCTGGCGGATGTCTTCGTCCTGGACTTCGGAAAGCGGAACGGGGGCGAGGTGTGGCATGGCAACGCGACTTGAAATGTTGAAGATGCCAGCGAGGATAGCGTCGGCCGCCGCGGATGCGCTGGCCTTTGCCAGAATCGCAGCATGTTCGAATCGCTGATGGCCTTCCTGCACTCCCTGCAGGGATGGCCTGCGTACGCGCTGGTCTTCGGGATCCTGGTGGGCAGCGGCTTCGGCCTGCCGATGAACGAGGACATCCTGCTGGTCACCGCGGCGGCGCTGACACTGTCGGGCGTGATGGCGCCCTGGCCGCTGATCGCCGTGGCCTGGTGTGGCCTGCTGATCGCCGACGGCCTGGTCTTCCACTGGGGCCGCGTGTTCGGCGCCAGGCTGATCGAACACCGCTGGCTCGCGCATGCGATCCCGCCGCGCCGGCTGGCGGCGATGCAGGCCTTCATGCTGCGCACCGGTCCGGCGGCGATCTTCCTGGCGCGCTTCATGCCCGGCGTGCGCAGTGCGGTCTATCTCGCAGCGGGATCGCTGCGGCTGCCCTATCGCCAGCAGTTCCTCTACGACGGCCTGGCCGCCGCCGTGGAAGTGCCTCTGCTGGTGTTCGCCGTGCGTTACGTCGGCGGCAACTGGCAGGCCCTCCTGCCGCGTTCGCCCTGGGCACAGGGCCTTGTGCTTGCAGCGGTCGTGCTGCTGGGCGCAGTGGCAGCGTGGGCGATCCGCCGCCGCCTCAGGCGCTAGCGGGCCGCCGGAGCGGCGCCGTACGACCGCCGGCGCCGGCCGGGTCCTACCTGCCGCGAAGCGGGCGAAAGTAGCATGGCAGCTTTGCTTGCGGGCATGCCCACACCCAACGATCCGTCGCGCACGCTCCGGGCCGCGATCCACGCATTGCGCGCGCAGTTCTTCGTCGCCGGCGCGCTGTTCGCCACCTGGGGCGTGCACGTGCCGAGCATCAAGGCGCACTACGCGCTGGGCGAGCAGTCGCTGGCGATCGCCATGCTGGCCGCCGGCGCGGGCTCCGTGGTGGCCTTGCTGCAGGCCGGCCGCGTGCTGGCCCGCCACGCACCGCGCACGGTCGTGCCCTTCATGGCGCTGGTCTGCGTGGCCGCGGTGGGCAGCCTGCTGCTGCCTTCGCGCTACGGCGCGCTGCTGGCGCTGATGCTGGCTTACGGCATGGCCGCCGCGCTGTTCGACGTCGCGATCAACGACGAGGCCACGGCGATCGAACGCTTGTCGGGCCGGCACCTCATGAGCGGTTTCCACGGCATGTTCAGCCTGGGCGGCATGGTGGGCGCGGCGGCGTGGAGCGCCCTGGCGCCAGCCGGCGTGACGCCCACGCAGCACCTGCTGGGCGCGACGGCCGTGCTGGGTGCACTGGCGCTCGCCGCGACGCCCTTCATGCTGCGGCAGCACCGCAGCGCGCCCGCCGGCGGCGCGGGCCTGAGCCTGCCGCGCGGGCCCTTGCTGCTGCTGGGCGTGATGGCCGGCCTGGGGCTGGTGGGCGAGGGCGCGATGTACGACTGGAGCGTGCTCTACCTGCGGCAGGAACTCGGTGCGCCGACCAGCATCGCCAGCATGGGCTACGCCAGCTTCAGCGGCGCCATGGCGGCCGGCCGCTTCGGCGGCGACTGGGTGCGTGCGCGTGTGCGGCCGGCGCCGCTGTTGCGCGCCAGCGGCGTGCTGGCCGCGCTGGGCATGGTGCTGGCGCTGGCCGTGCCGCACCCGATGGCCGCGCTCGCGGGCTTCGCGCTGGTGGGCCTGGGGTTCGCCAACATGGTCCCTGTCCTGTTCAGCGCCGCCGGCCAGTTGCCGGGCATCGCGCCGGCGCAAGGGATCGCGGCGGTGGCCTCGGTGGGCTATTTCGGGATGATGGCCGGGCCGCCCCTGATCGGCTTCATCGCCGAAGCGCGTTCGCTGGCAGCGGGGCTGCTGGTGGTCGTCTTCTTCGCGGTGGTTGTCGCGGCCCTGGCGCGGCGGGCGCTCGGTGGGGCGCGGCCGGCCTGAGATCTTCTTCACCGTCATTCCCGCGCAGGCGGGAACCCAGGGCTCCCGCATTCAAGGGCTGCACGCGTGCGTGCAGTTCCGATGCCCTGGGCCCCCGCCTCCGCGGGGGTGACGGTATGCGCGTCAGGCGGCGTCGCCCGAGGACCACCGCGGCAGCGTGAACCCCGTGAGCAGCGCCGCCACCCGCAAGCCGGTCGCGCAGGCGGCGCCCAACACCAGGGCCAGGCTCGCCGCCAGGCCGGCGTGCTGCGCCAGCACCAGCACCCAGCCGCCGATGAAGGCGCAGATCGCATACGGCCGGTGATCGCTGAACGCGGTGGGGATCTCGTTGCAGACGACGTCGCGCAGCACACCGCCGAAGGTGGCCGTGATCACGCCCATCAACACCGCCACGATCCCTGGCAGGTCCTGCGCCAGCGCCAGCTGCGTGCCGGTGGCGCTGAACAGGCCCAGGCCCAGCGCATCGGGCCACTGCATCGCCTTTTCGGTGGGCGCGAAATGGCGCGCGCGCAGGAAGGCCATGGCGGCGATGCACAGCGCCAGCAGCACCCACAACCACTCGCTGTGCGCCACCCAGACGAAGGGCCGCCGGTCCAGCAAGACATCACGCAAGGTGCCGCCACCGAAGGCGGCGAGGCCGGCCACCAGGCAGACGCCGACGGCGTCCAGCCGCTTGCGCGCAGCCTCCAGCAAGCCGGAGAGGGCGAAGGCCAGCGTCCCCACCGCCTCGATGATCGTCAGCAGCAGGGGCAGGAAGGGCGCGTTGGACATCCGGCAATTCTCGCTCGCCGGCGCCAGGCGCTCAGGCCGGGGCCTGCTGCGCCAGTGCGGGCTCGACGGAGGCGATGTCCTCGCAGAACACCAACTCCTCCATCCCGTCGGCCCCGCGCGCGTTCAGCCAGATGCCGTCGCCGATGTTCTCGGTCACTTCGGCGCTGCTGCCGTCCTTCAGGCGCAGCACCTGTCCGGGCACGATCGCAAGCAGGTTGAGCATGACGTCCTCCTAGAAGAAGATGGAGAGGTTCTTGGCCAGCAGCACGTTCTGGTGGATGCGGATCTCGCGCTGCGCCAGCTTCCAGCCGTCGGCGGTGCGGCGGATGCGGTCGAAGCGGTCACCCACGAAGAAGTACTCCTCGTACTCGCAGCGGTTCTGGTAGATCAGGAAGCGGCTGGTGACGTCCACCTCCAGTTCGCCGGCGGCGTTGGTCGACATCGCCCGCAGCTGCACGTTGCTCACCAGCCGGCACACGCGCGACAGCGGCTCCTCGGCCCAGTGCACGCCGGTCATGATCTGCTCGACGCGCTTGCCCACCGACCACTTGCCTTCGTTGAACCAGCTCATTTCCTGGTCGCGCCGGGTCAGCTCACGCGTGGCGTGCTCGCCGAACTTCACGTTGTATTCCATCGGCATGAAATAGCGCAGGTCGTCGGCCAGCGTGCCCAGCCATTCCTGGAAGCGGCGCTCGTCCAGCAGGTTCGCCTCGTCGTAGAGGAACTCCTCGATCTCGCGCTTGGTGTCGTAGTAGCGCGCATCGCGCGGCAGGCGCGGTGCGGCGGCCGGCGTCACTGCGGCCGCGGTTTCCAAGGTTTCTGGCATGTTCTTCTCTCCTGGAGGGGGCTCAAGGCCTGGGCGGGACCGGCCCGCCCTGATGTGCGAAACAGCCGACGTCGACGACCGTTCCCGAGATGGTTTCGGCTTCGTCCGACAGCAGGAAGGCCACTGCGTTGGCCAGGTCGCGGCCGGTCGCCGGGCGGCCGGCGGCGGTGCCGGGCGCGGGCTTGCGTGCGAAGGCAGCGGCGTCGCCGCCGAAGCGACCGACGCTCATGCCGGAAACGATGCCGCCGCCGCCCGGAATCGCGACGTTCACGCGCACGCGCTGGTGGAAGTGGTCGTAGGCCATGGCCATGCTCAGGGCCACGATGGCACCCTTGCTGGCGGCATAGGCGGCCATGTCGGGCTTGCCGTAGCCGGCGCCGGAACCGATGTTGACGATGGCACCGCCACCGCCGCGGATCATGTGGGGCAGGGCGGCGCGGCTCATGAGGTAGGTGCCCTTGACGTTCACCTCCAGCACCTTGGCAAACACTGCCTCGTCGGTGGTGAGCACGGTACCCAGAGGACCGATGGCCGCGTTGTTCACCAGGCCGTGGATCGCGCCGTAGCGACCGACGGTGTGATCGACGACACGCTGGACGTCGGCCGCGTTGGTGACGTCGGCTTCCAGCACGTCGGCCTTGCAGCCGGCCTGTTCGAGCGCCTGCAGCACCGAATCCAGCCCCTGCGCCGTGCTGGAGACCTGCGGCTGGGCGAGCCCGAAGGCCACGACCTGGTGGCCGCGGCGGGCCAGTTCGACGGTGATGGACTGGCCCAGGCCGAAGGTCCCGCCGGTGACGATGACAACGGACATGGGCTTACGCGGCGAAGCTCGCCGGCTCCTTGTCCTTGCGGCCCAGCAGGGTGTCCCAGTCGGCGCCGTTCATGTAGTCGCGCCAGCGGCGATAGAACTGCCGCGGGTTCTCCTCGCTCACCTGCACGCTCACGTTGCCCGGCACCGGCGCATCCGTGCTCACCTTCCCCAGCGACTGCTGGTAGTTGAACGGATAGCGCCGGGCGATCACACCGCGGCTGCCGGCCGTGGCGTAGTTCCAGTTCTCCATGTCGTCCTGCTCGGTCATGCCGGCGGGCCCGGAGTAACGCATGTAGTAGATGCGCAGGAAGTCCTTCACTTCCTGCGGCGCATCGGCGTCCACCAGGAAGAAGCGCCAGGCCTCGGTGGACTCGGGGCCGTGCGGATGCCACACGCACAGGTTGCGCGGCTGGTTGCCGTGGAAGGACGTGTTGGGCCAGATGGTGCCGACGAAGGGGATCAGCCGGTGCCGCTCGGCGCCGAGGCGTTCCTTGCGCTTCGCATGCGCCTCGCGGAAGTACTCGGCCACCACGGGGTTGTTCTGGTAGGTGTTCAGGAACTCCCAGTCCTGCGGCATGATCGCACTGTGCACGCCGTGGCCGGCGGGGAAGTTGGCCCAGACGTGCTGCGCCTTCTCCATCTCGTTGTCGCGGCGGCCCTTCACGCCGGCCTCGGCGCTGGGGCCGATGCCGATCAGGTCGACCGAGCGGTGGCTGACGTTGTGGTACGTGTCGCCCAGGAAGTTCTCGGCGGCGAATTTCCAGTTGCACGGGATGATCCACTTGTGCACGCCGAACAGCACCTCGGAGCCGCCTTCGCGGCCGTCGCGGCAGTCCAGCGCCAGGTCGAGGTGGGCCTTCGCGTCGCCCAGGTAGGTCAGGAAATCGGGCGCGTCCTTGTCCCAGCTGGCCCACACCGTGCCCTTGTAGACCTCCATATTCGGCACTTCGATCAGCGACCACTCCTCCTTGTCCATGCAGCCTTCGTACAACTGCTTGAACTGCGGCACGCCGAACAGCTTGCCGTCGGTGGTGTAGCTCCAGCTGTGGTACGGGCAGGTGAAGAGCTGCGTGTTGCCGTGGTCGTACTGGCACACCTTCATGCCGCGGTGCCGGCACGAGTTCAGGAACACGTGTACCTTCTTCTTCTTGTCGCGCGCGAGGATCACCGACTCGGCGCCCATGCGGGAGGTGAAGAAGTCGCCCGGGTTGGGCACCTGGCTCTCGTGGCCGACGAACAGCCAGGCGCGGGTGAAGACCCTCTCCAGTTCCTCCTCGTAGATCTCGCGGTCGGAGAAGATCTCGCGGCCGATCTTGCCCTCGCGGAGCTTCACGAGCGCGTCGTAGCGGGATTGCGGTGTGATGGGGATCATGCGGGTCTCTCTCGGATCGGGGTCGTCAGGCGAAGCGTTCGCAGAGCACGTCCGCCGCGGGCAGGCCGGCGGCGGCGGCGGCGCGGCGGCCGGCTTCCACCATCGGCGGCGGGCCGCACAGGTACACGCGGGTGGAAGGATCCAGCCCGAGCTGCGGGATGAGGTCGGTGGCATAACCGGCGTGGCAGCCGGCATCGGCGTCCTGTTCGACGGCCACCTGCAGTTCCATTCCTTGCAGCTTTTCACCGAGCTGGCGCAGTTCGTCCAGGGCGAACAGGTGGCCGGGCGTGCGTGCGCCGATCAGGAAGGTGGTGCGCTGCGCGGTGGGCTGGTCCGCCATGGCGCGCAGCATCGACAGGAAGGGGGCGACACCGGTGCCGCCGGCCACGAACAGGCGGGGCCGGTCTTCCTGGCGCAGGAAGAAGGTGCCGTGCGGCGCGCTCAGCTCCACGGCGTCGCCGGGCTTCGCGCCCGCCAGCCACTCGGAGAAAGCGCCGCCGGGCACCAGCCGGATGAAGAACTGCAGGCGGTCCGTCCCCGGCACGTTCGCCATCGAATAGGAACGGTGGAAGTCGGCGCCGGCCGGCGTGATGCGCACGTACTGGCCGGGCTCGAACGCGACGGCCTCGGGCAGCTGCACTTCCAGCCGCACCGTTTCGCTGGCGACCTGCTCCACGGCGGTGACCTGCGCGACCACCGGTGCGGGTTCCTCGCTCATCGCTTCGCTGGAGTCGTAGGGCAGTTCGATCGCGCACGGGCCGCTGGCGCGGCAGACGCAGGGCAGCACGGTTCCTGAAGCCCGGTCGGCATCGGTCAGCACGGCGGAGTCGTAGTCGTCGAGATCGACGCTGCCGGACACCAGCTGCGCGGTGCAGGTGCCGCACTGGCCGTTGGAACAATCGGTCAGCAGGTTCAGGCCGGCTTCCTGCGCCGCTTCGATCAGCTTGCCACCGCAGGGAACGGCGATGCGCTGGGAGACGCCGTCGGCGAAGAGCAGGGTAACGGGAAAAGCGGTGCCGGCCATGAAACCTCCAGAAAAGTCCGCTGAACGGACATGCGGTCTCATTGTATGGACTGACGTTGTTCTGGGTCAAGATGTCCGCAGAGCGGACATAATGCCGGGCATCGCAGGAGGGGAACCATGAGCACCGTCGAGAAGAACGAGAACGTCCGCGCCGTGGGCCGCGCGCTGGAGATCCTGGCCGCCTTCACCGAAGAAGATCCCCAGCTCTCGGCGGGAGAGTTGCTCAAGCGGGTGGACCTGTCGCGGCCCACCTTGTACCGCCTGATTTACACGCTGCAGGAGCATGGTTTCCTGGTGTCTGTGGGCGAGCCGCAGCGCTTTCGCCTGGGCCCCGCGGTGTCGCGCCTGGCCCATGTGTGGAAGGCGACTCTCGATCTCAGCAGCCTGGCCGATCCGGTGCTGCGCAAGATCTGGGAAGAGACGCGCGAGACGGTCGCCCTGCTGGTGCCGCAGGGCCAGATGCGGCTGTGCATCGCCGAGCTGCCCAGCCCGCAACCGCTGAACTTCAAGCGCGGCGTCGGCTCCACCGAGCGGCTGGTCCTGGGTGCCACCGGCCGCGCCATCCTGGCCTGGATGGACCCGACGCCCGAGCAATTGCGGGACTACGCGCAAGGCACGCAGCTGGACCTGAAGGACCTGGAGGCGGAGCTGGGCGCGACCCGCAAGCGCGGCTACTCCGTCAGCCGCAACGAACTCGTCTCGGGCGCGGTGGCGGTCGCCGTCCCCTTCTTCGACCGGCAGTCGCAGGTGGCCGGCTCGATCGGCGTGTTCGGCCCCGAGGTGCGCATGGACGCGGCGCGGCAAAAGCAGATCGCCAGGCTGCTGCAGCAGGAGTCTTCCCGGTTGTCGGAAGCGTTGGGATTCGGTAGCGTGGTCAAGCCGGCGAGCCGCTAGCTCATGTGTCCGCTACACGGACATGCGATCCGGAATTTGACGCAGATCAAGATCCGTCCATAAAATGGACTCGCAATCCGCTGCGTGGACATCAAGACGCGCCGTTCATTCCAACATCCAGGAGACCTTCCGCATGCCCCAACGTCCTTCCGCCGCGCGCCGCCTGCTGTTGCGCGCGCTGCCCGGTGTCGCCGCCGTCGCGTTCGCCGCGCTGGCCTTCCACGCCCCGCAAGCCGCCGCCCAGGCCTATCCGGACAAGCCGGTGAAGATCGTCGTCGGCTTCCCGCCGGGCGGCACCAACGACATCCTCGCGCGGCTGGTGGCCGAGAAGCTGCAGGAAAAGTTGAAGCAGAGCTTCATCGTGGAGAACAAGCCGGGCGCGGCCTCCGCCATCGGCAACGACCTGGTCGCCAAGGCGGCGCCGGACGGCTACACGCTGCTGGTGTCGTCCAGCGGCGGCCTGACCACCAACCCGGTGCTCATGAAGAGCCTGGCCTACGATCCCGAGAAGGACTTCGAGCCGATCGCGCTGCTGGCGACCTTCCCGCTGGTGGTGACGGTGCCCGCTTCGCTGCCGGTCAAGAACTTCGCCGAACTCGTGCAGTTCTCCAAGACCCACAAGGACGGCCGGCTGGACCACGGCACGCCCACCACCTCCTTCGTGCTGGTGGCCGAGACGCTGACCGAGGCGGCCGGCGTGAAGTTCAACCACGTGCAATACAAGGGTTCCGGCCCCACCGTGATGGGCCTGCTGGGCGGCGAGACCCAGGTGGCGGTGCTCGACAGCCCGGCCGTGATCCCGCACATCCAGGGCGGCAAGCTCAAGGCGCTGGCCGTCACCACCGCCAAGCGCTCGGCAGCGCTGCCGGACGTGCCGACCGTCGCCGAGGCGGGCTTCGCCGGCTACGACATCCCGATCTGGACCGCGCTGATGGCGCCCAAGGGCACGCCGGCGCCGGTGCTGGCCAAGCTGCGCGCCGCAGTGGGCGAGATCCTGCAGGACAGGGAGAACGTGCAGAAGATGCACAAGCTGGGACTGGAGCCGGGCGACACCGATGGCGCCGCCCTGAGCAAGCGCATCTCCAGCGACATCGCGCGCTGGCGCCGGGTCGCCAAGGCGGCCAACATCCAGCCGCAGTGAGCGCGATGGACGCACTGCCGCCTGCGGGCGGCACCGTGCGCGATGCCTTCTACCAGCTGATGCGGGACGCCGGTTGCCGGGTGATGTTCGGCAACCCGGGGTCCACCGAGCTGCCGATGTTCCGCGGCTTCCCCGGGGACATGCACTATGTGCTGGGCCTGCAGGAAGCCTGCGTGGTCGGCATGGCGGATGGCTACGCGCAGGCCAGCGGCAACGCGGCCTTCGTCAACCTGCATTCGGCGGCAGGCGTCGGCAATGCGATGGGCGCGATCTACACCGCGTTCAAGAACCAGACGCCCCTCGTGATCGTGGCGGGGCAGCAGTACCGCGCGCTGCACCCGTTCGATCCCTACCTCTTCTCGCGGCAGGTCACCGAGCTGCCGCGCCCCTACGTCAAGTACTGCATCGAACCGGCGCGCGCGCAGGACGTGCCGCTGGCCATCGCCCGCGCCTGGCAGACGGCGATGCAGCATCCGCGCGGCCCGGTGATGGTGTCGGTGCCGGCGGACGACTGGGACCAGCCTTGCGCTGCACCGCCGCGGCTCGCCGGATACCGCGACATCCGCCCGGCCGCCGATGGCATCGACGCGCTGCGTGACGCGATCGGCAAGAGTGAGCGCATCGCCATCGTGGTGGGCGCCGCGGTCGACCGCGACGGCGCCTGGGAACAGGTCGTGCGCCTGGCCGAAGCCTGCCAGGCCGGCGTGTTCGCGGCGCCGATGTCGGCGCGCGGCAGCTTCCCCGAGGACCATGCGCTGTTCCGGGGTTTCCTGCCTGCGGCCGGCGCGCAGTTGCGCGAACGTCTGGCCGGCCACGACCTGGTGCTGGTGGTTGGCGCGCCCGCGTTCGCCTACCACGTGCCGCGCGGCACAGAAGGCTCGCACGTGCCCGAGGGCGCGCGGCTGGCGGTGCTCACCGACGATCCCGAGGCCGCGGCGTCCGTGCCGGAAGGCCTCAGCGTGTTGGGCGGCATCCGCCTGGCGCTGGAGGACCTGCTGCAGGATCTACTGCAACGGCCCCGCCACGCGCCGGCGCCGCGCCCCGCGCCGCCCGAGGTTTCGGCGACGGATCCGCTCAGCACGGCGTACGTGCTGCAGGCGCTGGCGCGCTTGCGCCGCCCCACCGACATCGTGGTGGAAGAGGCGCCCACGGCCCGTCCGTGGATGCAGCAGTACCTGCCGATGACGCGGCCCGGCACTTTCTTCACCATGGCCAGCGGCGGCCTGGGCTTCGGCATGCCGGCGGCCGTGGGCATCGCGCTGGCGCAACGCGATCGCAGGGTGATCGCGCTGATCGGCGACGGCTCCAGCATGTACAGCATCCAGAGCCTCTGGAGCGCCGCGCAGCTCGGGCTGGACGTCACCTTCGTGGTGCTGAACAACGGTGGCTACGCCGCCATGAAACGCCACGCCGGCCTGCTCGGGTTCGCGCCGGGCGAGAAGGTGGTCGGCATAGCCGTGCCCGGCATCCGCTACGACCAGCTCGCGATCGCGCAAGGCTGCCCCGGCGAGCGCGTGACCGACGCCCAGGGGCTGCACGCTGTACTGGAGGCTGCGCTGGCGCGCAAGGGCTGCAGCCTGGTCGAGGTGGTGATCGGCTAGTCTTGGCGCTGCCCGATCCAGGAGGACGCCGATGGCCGAGCATCGAATCTTCGCCATGCCGTTTGCGAAGGTCTATCCGCTGTACGTGCAGAAGGCCGAGCGCAAGGACCGCACGAAGGAAGAAGTCGACCAGGTCATCTGCTGGTTGACCGGCTACGACCGTGCGGGATTGCAGCGGCAGATCGACCGGGAAAACGACTTCGCCACCTTCTTCGCGCAAGCCCCTGCGATGCACCCGAACGCGTCGGCGATCACCGGCGTGGTCTGCGGCGTGCGTGTGGAGGAGATCGAAGACCCGCTGATGCAGAAGATCCGCTGGCTCGACAAGCTGGTCGACGAGCTCGCCAAGGGCCGCAAGATGGAGAAGATCCTGCGGCAGTAGCGCTGCCGGTTCAGGACCGGATGTAGTGCCAGCCGTCCGCCTGCATGCGGGCGATCGCCAGCACGGCGGATTCCTCCAGCACGGCCAGCGGCTGCGGCGCGTAACGGCCGATGCGTGCCAGTGTGTGCGGACAGACGAATGTGATGCGGTCGGCACCGGCATCGGGCGTGTCGAGCACCGCCTCGACCGCTTCGGCGTTCACCACGATCCGGACCTCGACCGGCGTGGACTGCTTCGAGAGGTTGGCGGCGTTCTTCCGGGCCCGCATTGCGGCCGAAGCCGTCGGTGCGTGCAGGACGATGCGCAGGGGGTGGTCGGCAGGGTGCACGTCGCTGCGCTCCTTCAACGCGGGCCCAGGATCGCCGGAATCTCCGACGGCGGCGCCCCGGTGCGCATCTGCACGGCGCCGTTCGCGTCGCGCCAGACCATCGCCGGCGTGGCCTGCAGGCCGAGCGACGCCATCAGCCGGTGGTTGGCGGTCAGCTTGCGCTCGATGTCGGCCGGGATGTCTTCCAGCGGCTTCAGGCCGGCGTCGGCGAGCGGGCGAACGCGTCCGGACGCGATCGACTTGCCGTTCTGCTCCATGTGGCCACGCTCGTACGCACTCAGTGCCGCTGCCGGGTCCTTGGCAGCCAGCAGGGCCGCGGCCTTGCCGGCGCTGGTCGGCGTGAGGATGCCGACCATCACGTGGCGCAGCACCACCTTGCCGCTGTCCACCCACGGGCGGGCGTCGGCCCAGAACTTGTTGCAGTACGGGCAGTTCGGATCGGTGAAGACGTAGACCGTGCGGGGGGCGTCCTTCTTCCCGTCTTCGATCCAGTGGCTGGACTCGAGCTTGCTCCACGCGCCCGCGGTCATGGCACCGCGCACGGTTTTCTCCAGCGCTGCTTCGGCCACCTCCTCACCCTGCGCATCCAGCAGCGTGCCCGCGATGACGTGCTTGCCGTCGGGCGTCACGAACAGGGAGAGCGGCCGCTGGCCGATGTAGCCGGCCCAGGCCGTGAGGCCGCCCGGCGCGGGGAAGGTGCCGACGATGGTGACGCCTTGCTTCTCGAGCGCTTGCAGGGCGGCCGGGCGTTCCGGCGCGGCGACGACGACCTGGGTCACGACGCCAGCGATGCCGACGGCGGCGGTCGCGGCGAGGGCAAGGACATGGGATTTCAGTTTCATTTCTTGGGTCCGGAAGGAGGAAGGTTGGCGAGCCGCTCGGCGAGCGAGGCTTCGGAGAGTTCACCCAGGCGGGTGTCGACGAGCCGGCCTTCGGCGTCGAAGAAGAGGGTGGTGGGCAGGGCGCGGTGACCCAGTGCCGTGCCCGCGTCGCCCTTGGCGTCGAGCAGCACGTTGCGCAGCTGCAGGCCGCTGCGGGCCAGGTAGGCGGCGACCTGCTGGGCGGATTCGCCCTGGTTCACGAAGACGAAGTGGACGTCGGGCCGCGCGGCCTGGGCCTTCTGCAGCACGGGCATCTCGCGCTGGCACGGCGGGCACCAGGTCGCCCACAGGTTCACCACCGTCTGCCGGCCCTCGAACGAGGCCAGACGGACCGTCGTGCCGTCGGTGGCGGGCAGTGCCAGCTGCGGCATGCGCACGTCGCCCGAGCCCCCGGCCGACAGCGCCAGGGTGGCCGCGAGCCAGAGGCCGGCCGCGGTGCCGGCCGCCGCGAACAGCGGCTTGCGCAGCGCCGAGCGCCGCGCGAGCACGACGCCTGCATACGCAAGTGCCGCACCGATCCCGATCGCCGCATGCCAGCCGCCGTCGCGGATGTCGAGCATGGACAGCGGCGCTTTCAGGTAAGCATCGTGGAACTGCACCACGAAGGCCAGCCGGGCGGCGACGAGTCCGACCAGCAGCGTGCGCAGGATGTGTCGCTCCACCTCGGCGGCTTGCGTACCGGCCACGCGCCGGCCGACGTGGTTGGCGAACAGGTACGACGCGGCGCCCGCGAGCAGGGGCAGGGACAGGACCAGCGGCCCGAGCGTGAGGGTCTGCGTCACGATCCGGTGCTCCCCGTCTGCAGGCGCTCCAGGAGTGCTTCGGGCCCGAACTCGCCGACCAGCCGCTGGTCGCGCCGCTCCTCGCCCTGCGGCGCATACAGCATGAGCGTGGGCGGGCCCATCACCTGGAGGCGTTGCATGAATGCGCGCTGGGCCACATCGCTGCGTGTCACGTCGGCGCGCAGCAGCAGGACACCGTCCAGGGCGCGACCGACGCGCGGGTCGCCGAAGACCTCCCGCTCGATCGTCTTGCAGGACGTGCACCAGTCGGCGGAGAACTCCACCAGCGCGGGCTGGCCGCGTGCGGCGGCATCCGCCAGGCGCGCCTGCAGCAGCGCAGGGTCCTGCAGCGTCTCGAACGCGGGCGCGGCGGCGGCCGATGCAGCAGGCGCGGCGACGAGGTTGCGCAGCGGCTGGCTGGGGTCGCTGGCGCCGGCGGCGGCACCGAACACCAATGCCGCCCCCCAGAGCCCCGCGACCGCAGCCCCGCTGCGCGCCACCAGCGTGGAGGCGGGTCGCAAGTTCGCCGCGACCGCGGAGCGTGCCAGTTGCCACAGCGAAAAGGCCAGCGCCACCAGCAGGCAGCCCCACAGCAGCAGGCTCCATTGCGGCGCGATCACGCGCTGCGCCATCCAGATCGCGATGCCCAGCAAAATGAATCCGAACGCCGCTTTCACCCGGTCCATCCAGGGGCCGGGGCGCGGCAGCCAGCGTGCGCCCCAGGTGCTGAGCACGACCAGCGGCACGCCCATGCCGAGCCCCAGTGAAAGCAGGAGCAGCGCGCCTTCCGCGGCCGAGCCGCCCTGCGCGATGTACAGCAGCGTGCCCGCCAGCGGCGCCGTCATGCAGGGGCCGACCAGCACGGCGGACAGCGCGCCCATCGCCGCCGCGCCCGTGAGAGATCCTCCCCGGACCGTCTTGCTCGCGAGGCGGTCGCGCAGGAACGCCGGCAGTTGCAGTTCGTAGAAGCCGAACATGGCCAGTGCCAGCACGACGAACACGGCGGCGAACGACAGCAGGGTCCACGGGTTCTGCATCCAGGCCTGCAGCCCGGCGCCCGCCAGCGCGGCCAGCACGCCCATGCCCGCATAGACCGCCGCCATCGGCCCGACGAAAGCCAGGGACAGCAGCAAGCCGCGGCGCGGGGTGGCCCCGCTGCCCACCACCATGCTCGAGAGGATGGGCACCATGGGCAGCACGCAGGGCGTGAACGCCAGCCCGATGCCCAGGACGAAGAAGAGGGGCAGGGTCCAGGCCAGCGAACGTTGCGAGAGCAGGCGGCTGATGTCGGCGTCGTTGCCTGCAACGATGGCCGCCGTCGATGCGCCCGTCGTCGATGCGGCCGGTACGGGTGCGCTCGGGGCAGCAGCCGATGGGCCCGTGCTGGCCAGCACGATGTCCTTTTCCACCGGCGGGTAGCACAGGCCTTCGTCGGCGCAGCCTTGCCAGGTGACGCGCAGCGTCGAGGCGGTGCCGGCCTGGACGCCCACCTGCACGGCCTCGTGGTAGACCTCCACGGTGCCGAAGTTCGGGTCTTCCTTGACCTCGCCGCGCGGTTTCTCCACCGCGCCCACACCGGTTCCGCTCACTCCGATACGATTCCGGTACAGGTAGTACCCCGGGGCGATGGTCCACTGCAGTTGCACCTGGCCCGCGCCTTGTTCCTGCACAGCCAGCCGGAAGGCCTTCTCGGGCTCCAGGAATTCAGCGGCAGCCCATGCGGGCGCAACCGCGATCCATGCGGCGAGCACCAGCACCCATGCGGGGAACTGTCTCAGCCATCTCCATTCCAACGCTTCTTTCATGCCACCCTTGTTCGCGGTTCGAGCACAGTCTGGCAAGCCGCGATTAAGGCGTCGTTAAGAGTTCGCTAGTGCACCTCCTGCTCGTCGAAGACGATCCTTCCGTGGCCCACGGCGTGGCCGCGGGCTTGCGCCTGCACGGGTTCACCGTGGACCACGCAGAGACCGCCGCTGCCGCGCAAGCAGCGCTGGCGGCGTCCGAGTTCGACCTTGCCGTCCTGGACCTGGGGCTGCCCGACGGGGACGGCATGGACCTGCTGGCGCGCTGGCGCGCCCGCGGCATCGGCATGCCCTTGCTGGTGCTGACCGCCAGGGACGCCGTATCGGACCGCGTGCGGGGGCTGCAGGCCGGCGCCGACGACTACCTGCTCAAGCCCTTCGACCTCGACGAACTGGTGGCGCGCCTGCACGCCCTGCTGCGGCGCTCCGCCGGCCGCACCATGGATCGCATCTCGCATGGGGGCGTGACGTTCGAGCCCTCGTCGGGGCAGGCCTGGCTGCACGGAGAGCCGGTGGAGTTGTCGCGGCGCGAGCGCACCCTGCTGGCCACGCTCCTGCAACATCCCCGAGCGATCCTGAGCGCCGAGCAGTTGCGCGACCGGCTCTACGGGCTGGAGCAGGAGGTCGAGAGCAACGCCGTGAACGTGCACATCCATCACCTGCGCCGCAAGCTGGGCAGCGGAATCGTGGAGACGGTGCGCGGCATCGGCTACCGGCTGGGGTCGGCATGAACAGCCTGCGCGTCCGGCTGCTGGTGATCATCGGCGCATCGCTGGTCCTGCTCTGGACGGCCGTCGCGGCCTGGATGATGGTGGAACTGCGCGGCGAACTGCGCACGGCCCTGGACGATCGCCTGGCCGCGTCGGCGCGCATGGTGGCGGGCCTGGCGCTGCAGTTCCCGACCGAGTCGCTCTCCGGCGGGGCGGCGGCCAAGCCCTTGCTGGACGTCGTGGCGCGCGACGGCCTGGCCTGCGAGGTGAGCCTGGTGCGCGGTGAAGTCAGCGTGCAGAAGGTGGCGCGGACGGCATCGAGCCCCGCGCTGGACGATGCCTCGCTGGGCTACAGCACCGGCATCTACGGCGGCAAGCTATGGCGCATCTATGTGCTGAACCAGGGCGGGCTGCGCATCGCCACCGCGGACCGCATCGACGCGCGTGAAGCACTGCTGAAGGACGTCGCGCTCACCGCGGCCGTTCCGTTCGCGGTGGCGCTGGTCGGAACGCTGTTCGCGCTGTGGCTCGGCATCGGCGGCGGACTGGCGCCGCTGGAGCGCATGCGGCATGCCCTGGCGCAAAGGCGGCCCGACGACGACGCCGAGTTGCCCCACGGGCCGGTGCCCAGGGAACTGCGCCCGCTGGTGGACACCATCGCGCACCTGCTCCTGCGGGTGCGCAGCACGATCGCGCGCGAGCGCCGCTTCACCGACGATGCGGCGCACGAGCTCAGGACCCCGTTGACGGCCGTCAAGACGCATCTGCAGGTGCTCAGGCTGGCACTGGCGCGGAACAAGGATGCCCCCGAGGTGAAGGAGGCGCTGGCCCACGCGGACGATGGCGTGCTGCGGATGCAGCGCACCCTGGAGCAACTGCTCCTGCTGGCACGCCTGGATGGCGGCGACGAAGTCGATCCGAACCTCTGCGCCGACGCCGCCGATGCAGCGCGCCAGGCGGTGGCCGAGGTGGAGGCCTCCTGGCGCACGCCGGGGAAGGTCACGCTGGACCCGGGGCAGGCGGCGTGGTGCGTGCGTGTGCCGGAGGTGCTGCTCGTCTCGGCGATGCGCAATCTTCTCGACAACGCGGTTCGCGCCTCGCCCGAAGATGCTGGCGTCGACCTGCGCATCGTTAGCGGCAGCGATGGCCAGGTGCGTTTCGAAGTGCTGGACCGCGGCCCCGGACTGAGCGAGGAGGACCGCGCCATGGCGACCCGCCGGTTCTGGCGCCGCAGCAAGGCGGCAGGCGGCAGCGGCCTCGGCCTGGCCATCGTGGACGCCATTGCGAAGCGCCACGGCGGCAGCTTCAGTCTCGCTCCGCGCGTGGAAGGCGGTTTGCAGGCGCGGCTGGAACTTCCAGCAGCAGCCTGACCCGGGTGCATTCAAGGGCGCTGCAAAACCCAGGTCGGCGGCGGCGTCCTACATCGGCTCGGTGCGGGCGGGACGCCTGCACAAGAGGATCCGCACTTACGCTGTGCGGCTTTCCATCGATGACCAGCACGCATGTCCGCCACCGGTTCCGCCAACGATCGCAACGAGTTCCTCCGCTCCCTCCGCAACGGCGCCATCATCGGCGCGCTGGTGCTGGTGGTCGCGGTTCCCTGGATTCGTGACCGGCAGGCGCCGCCGCCGCCGGCGGTGCCCACCGTCGCGCCGCCCGCGTCGGCTCCGCGCGCCGCGCGGCCCCTGGCCGACTTCGGCGACGAGATGCCATCGCAGGAGGCGCGGCACGTCGCCAACTGGGCGTTCTTCACCGGCGACAACCAGGGCAAGTCGGTCGTGATCCTCGACAAGAAGGCGGCCAGGGTCTACACCTTCGAGCCGCAGGGACGGCTCGTCGCGGCCACGCCTGCGCTGCTCGGGTCCGCGATCGGCGACGACAGCGTGCCGGGCATCGGCGACAAGCCGCTGGCGCAGATCCGCCCCGAAGAGAAGACGACCCATGCCGGACGTTTCGAGGCGCAGCCCGGCGTCAACACGGACGGCGAGGACGTGATCTGGATCGACTACGACGCGGCGCTCTCCATGCACCGGGTGCGCCCCACCGTCGCCGCGGAGCGCCGCCTCGAGCGGCTGGCGACGCCCACCGAGCAGGACAACCGGATCTCCTTCGGTTGCGTGAACCTGCCGGTGCACTTCTACGAGCAGGTGCTGAGTCCTGCCGTGAAGAAGACGGGGGCCATCGTCTACGTGTTGCCCGAGACCCGCACGACCCAGGAGGTGTTCGGCTCCTGGGACGTCACCGATCCGCAGGCGCGCGCTCCGGCGGGTGCGGTCCGCCCCATGGCGTCGTCACCGGTGCCCGTTCCAGCCGCCCGGCGAAACCGCGACCAGTAGCCCATGAAAAAGGGCCCCGCGAGGGGCCCTTCCGATGCGCAGGTCGCCTACTCCTGCGCGCAGTCGTACGAGCTGGCCTGGTCGGTCGGCAGGCCGCCGCCCTGGTAGCGCGGATAGGCCGGATACGAACACAGGGGCAGCGAGCGCGCACCCGCCGTGAGGGTCGCGTGCATCGGCGGCGCGGCACCGTTCTCCACCCAGTCGACCATCATCCCGACGCGGTCGATGGTGTTGGGGATGGTGGTCGTGGGTTGCGGCTGGCCCAGGCCGTTCACGTTGTACGCGTTGCCGCTCAGGCCGTGGCCGCCCTGCGGCATGACCCACAGGCGGGCGAAGCGGTCCACGGCATCCCGGCCCATGCGGTCGATCACGCTCTGGTAGTAGTCCAGCTGCGCGCCGGGCGATGCGAGCGAATCGTTGGTGCCCACGGTGACGATCAGCTTGCCCCCCTGCTTGTAGAACGAGGTGAGGTCAGGATGCGTGGCATCGAGGTACTCGGAGATCTCGACGCGGCGGGCATTCAGTGCGCCGCCTTCGACGTAGTCCAGCGGGTTGGCGGTGAGGTCCTGGAACAGGAAGCCCGTCACCCCCGCGATGCCCAGGTGCGAGTGCACCGGCGCGTCGGGCGCAGCGCCTTCCTGGCCGCGGTAGCGGCGCGACTCGATCAGGCCGAAGCCCCCCGGGTCCGTGCTGGGCAGCCACATGCCGAAGGAGCGCGTGTTGAAGGCGAGCGGGTGGCGAACTGGTAGCGCGTGTGCTTGAAGTGCAGTGTCGAGATCTGGCCGTCGGTGAGGCAGGCATTGGCGCTGGTGTCCGCCGGATCCGGATCCACGTTGCCGGGGCAGCGCTTGGCCGCCCAGGGGTCGCGGCCGGCGGCGCCCTGGTTCACGTCGAAGATGGCGCGGCAGGCCGGGTAGTTGTTGATGATGCCGTCCTGCAGGCCGTCGAGCCCGTCGCACTGCCGCATCATCTCGGTGACGATCGCGGTGCGCTTGGCCGGGGTCACCCAGTTGGCCAGCGGCTTTTCCTGGATGCGCAGCCACTCGGGGGCCAGCATCAGGCTGGAGAAGTTGACGATGGGCACCGTCACGACGATGCCGTTGAAGTCCGACGGGTACTTCTTCATGACCGTCAGGCCCTCGCGCCCGCCTTGCGAACCTCCCACCCAGTAGGCGAAGTAGGGCTTGCCGCCATACAGGCGCTTCATCAGCACCCAGGCCGCGTCGCGCGTCTTCTTCATCTGCATGTAGCCGAGGTTCTTCATCGCCTCGTCGTTCAGCGCCCACTCCGCACCGAAGCCCGAATGGCCCGAGTCGCTGCCCGCCACCGCCCAGCCGCGCGCCAGGTAGGTCGGCGTGCCGGCGCCGGGGCCGCCGGTCAGGCCGGGGATCGACCCGTTCATGCCGCCGCCGCCCACCTGCACGTAGCGGTAGTTCCAGGTCGAGGGCAGGGCCACGCGGAAGTTGATGGGCGGCGCGGCCGGATCGATGGGCGTCATGCTGCCTCCGACGCGGCAGTAGGCCGGCGTGTTGGCCGTGGCCGCAACCCAGGTCCAGTCGTTCAGGGTGATGCCGGAGACGGGCTCGCCGATCGACTCGGGGGAGATGGTGTCACCCAGCACCGAGCGGTCGCATTCCTGCGCCGTCACGGTCTTGCTGGTGGCAGGCGGCGGTCCGCGCTTTTCCAGTGCCAGGGAGGCCGATGCTTCCGGCGCGGCTGCGGGCGTGCCGCCGCCGCCGCATGCGGCCAGGACGAGGAGGAGGGGCGAGGCAAGGAGGGCGGCACAGGTGCCGCGAAGGCGGGAGCGCATGCGGATGTCTCCTGGGTGGGGGTGGGGGAGAACGCAATCTAGTTCGCTCGGCGAACGATATGGGCGGGACTTACCCTTAACCGCGCCGCAGCAGATGGTGACGATTTGTTTCGACCCCGAACGAGTCTCGGTCGTGTGCACCTTCGCTAAGATCGGCGCACGCCATGAGCCCCTCACCCCGCAAGCCGACCAGGCGCGCCCCCGCCGCTTTCGCCGCCCCTCCGGACGAACCGAGTGCCACGCCATCGGTGGCGCTCGACGAAGCGGCGATGAAGGAACTGGTGGGCTACCAGCTGGCGCAGGCTTCCATCGTCACCATCGAAGTCTTCGACGAGCAGGTCGGCCGGCCGCAGGACCTGAAGGCGGTCGAATACACGATGCTGGCGCTGATCCAGGCCAACCCCGGCGTGTCGCCGGCGCGCTTGCGCAAGGCGCTGTGCCTGAGCGCGCCCTACGTCACTTCCAGCCTCGAGAAGCTGCACACCCGCGGCTTCATCCTGCGCGAGGTGAACCAGCAGGATCGCCGCGGCCAGCACCTGCGCGTGACACGGGCCGCGGAGCGGCTGGTCGCCGAGCTCACGCAGACCCTGCTCGCCGCGGAGCGGGCACGCTTCCACACCCTGACGCTCGCCGAGCAGCGGATGCTGGCGGAGCTGCTGCACAAGCTGGCGCTGGCGCGATAGCGGGTGCGCATGGCGGCCGGCAGGCCGCCGGCGAGGCTCACCCTTGCGGGCTCTCCGCCATCTGCCCGCAGTACTTCTGCAGCTCCTGCGGCAGGTTCGTCGGGCACTCGCCGCAGGCCTTGTTGCCAGGCACCGCGTGGTCGATGAACTTCGGATAAGGCAGGTTCAGCGACGCCATGATGGCGGTGAACTCTTCCAGCGTCTTGCCGCCACCCAGGCGCGGATTGCGCGTCTTCTCCTGCGCGATGGACGAAACGTGCCGGCCCGAGTAGTCGTGGGCCGGATAGACCAGCGTCTCGCCGGGCAGCGCGAACAGCTTGTGGGTGACACTGTCGAAGAGAACGCGCGAGTCGCCGTTCTGGAAATCGGTGCGGCCGCAGCCGTCGATCAGCAGCGCGTCGCCGGTGAACACGCGGTCACCGAGCACGTACGAGAAATGGCCGTCGGTGTGGCCGGGCGTGTGCAGGCCGCGGATGCCGAGAGAGCCCACCGCCAGCGGCGTGGCTTCTTCCACGCCGAAGTCCACGCACGGCAGGCGGTCGATCGCCGGCGCGGCGATCCGGCTGCCGGTGCGCTTCTTCAGCTCCAGTGCCGAGGTGATGTGGTCGGCATGGATGTGCGTGTCCAGGGTATACGCCAGCCGCAGGCCGAGTTCCTGCAGCACCTGCATGTCGCGGTCCATGGCGTTGATCACCGGGTCGACCAGCACCGCCTGGCCGGTTTCCTCGCAGCCGAGGAGATAGGTGTAGGTGCTCGAGACAGGTTCGAAGAGCTGCTTGAAGATCATGTCCGGCTCCAGGCGGGGTGGCCTCCCATTGTCACCTCGCCTGGGTCGACGGCGGGGCGATCCGCCTGCGCTCCAGCACCTCGTAGATGCCCATGCCGGCCAGCATCGCCGCCACGAACAGCAGCGCCTTGGGCTCGCCCATGCCGAGCGCCGTCAGGGCCGGTCCGGGGCAGAAGCCCGCCAGGCCCCAACCCACTCCGAACATGGTGCTTCCCAGCACGAGCCGCTTGTCGATCGTGGCCACGCCGATCAGCGCACCGCCGATGCGGGCGGCGCCGGGCGTGAAGGCATTCCATTCGATGTCCATTTGCAGGTTCCTGGTCCCATGGATCGCGGCGCCGCCAGGCGGCCAAGGCAGTGCGCCCATAATGGCCCTGACGGACAAGATGGCCATTTCGCCGGAAGGTTTCGCGCGAGGAGTAGCCCCTGGACGATCTCCCGGCAACGGACTACCTGAAGGAGTGGCGGGTAGCGAACAAGGTGGCCTCGGCCGCCGAGAGGGAGATCCTCGCCTGTTCCCTGGCATCGATCGAAGGCCGTGGGCCACCGCCAGATTCCGTGGCCCTGCTCGACGCGAAGCGCAAACGCGCCACCGCCAACGACCTCTTCAAGGTGGCGATGGAGGCGATGCAGGTCCAGGCGGGAAGGCTCAAGCGCTGATCGGGCGAGGTCGCCGAACCGCGGCACGGCCAGCCGCGTCGCGTCAGTCGGCTTCCGTGGGACTTCGGCGCGAAAGGAGCCACGCGGACAGCAGCACGGCGCCGCACGCCACGCCAGCGCCCGCCAGCATGCCGGGCCAGGACGGCACGGCGAAGCCCAGCAGCTCGCGCGCCTGTGGCCAGGCGATGCCGACACCGAGTGCGGCAGCGGCGATCGCGGACACCACCAGCAGCGGCAGGTTCCACCCGGGGCGACCTGCCGTGCCGACGTTGGCGGCCACCAGCACCAGGTTGCCCGCCGTCATCGCCAGCACGGAGTGCGTGCGTGCCAGTTCCACCCCCTGGTCGAGCGTGAGCACGTAGATCGCCAGCACCACCACCAGCAGCACGCCGCCTTCGGCCAGCCCGCGCCAGACGGTGGCGCGGCCGAGCAGCGCTTCGCGCGCGGGGCGTGGCGGCCGCTGCATGATGCCGCGCTCCTCGGCGATGCCCTCGAAGGCGAACGAGCAGGCCGGGTCGATGATCATCTCCGTCAGCACCACGTGCGCGGGCAGCAGCAGCGGAGGCAGCCCGAACAGCACCGGCAGCAGCGCCAGCCCGGCGATCGGCACGTGGATGGCGGTGATGTAGGTCATGGCGCGCCGCAGGTTGTCGAAGGTGCGGCGGCCGGTGCGCACCCCGGCCACGATGCGCGAGAAGTCCTCGTCGAGCAGCACCAGGCCCGCCGCCTCGCGCGCCACGTCGGTGCCGCGCACGCCCATCGCGATGCCGATGTGCGCGGCCTTCAGCGCCGGCGCATCGTTCACGCCATCGCCCGTCATCGCCACCGTCTCACCGTTGGCCTGGAAGGCCTGCACGAGCCTCAGCTTGTGCTGGGGCATCGTCCGCGCGAACACGCGCACTTCCCGCACGGCCTGCCGCAGGCCCGCATCGTCCAGTGCTTCGACCTGCTCGCCGGTGAGCGCGCCCGCCGCCGTGGCGATGCCGGCCTGGCGCGCGATGGCAAGCGCCGTGGCCGAGTGGTCGCCGGTGATCATCACCACCGCCATGCCCGCGGCATGCGCCTGCGCGACCGCGGCCGGCACGTCGGCGCGCAGCGGGTCCTCGAAGCCGATCAACCCGAGCAGTTCGAAGTCGTAGTCGTGCTGCTGCGGCGGCGCCGGCTGGCCGGCTGCAGTGCGGCCCCGCGCCACGGCCAGCACGCGCAGACCCTCCGCGGCCAGCGCGTGCACCTGCTGCAGCAGCCGGTCCGTGCGCGCCGCGTCGAGGTGGCAGAGGTCGGCGATCGCCTCCGCGGCGCCCTTGGCCGCCACCTCGCGGGAGCCATCCGGCCGGGTCCAGGCCTGCGACATCGCCAGCAACTCCGGTGTCAGGGGATATTCCTTCTCGAGCAACCACTGGGGATGCAGGTGTTCGGTGCCCTGCAACGACCGGTCGCCGCCGGCAACCACGGCGGCGTCCAGGGGATCGGCGCTGCCGCGGCGCGAGGCCATCACGCCGTATTCCAGCAGCGCATGGACTTCCTCGGGCACCGGACCGCCCTGGGTGAGGTCCACGTCCGCTGTGTCGGTCACCAGCCGGCGCAGCTTCTGCCGGTTTTCCGTGAGCGTTCCGGTCTTGTCCACGCACAGCACGGTGGCGGCGCCCAGTGCTTCGACCACCGCCGGCCGGCGCGCCAGCACCTTGACCCGCGCCATGCGCCAGGCGGCCAGGCCGATGAAGACCGTCATCACCATGGGGATCTCTTCGGGCAGCATCGCCATCGCGAACGCCAGCGCCGACAGCAGGCCCTGCAGCCATTGCCCGCGCAGCAGCCCATAACCCAGCACCAGCAGCGCGCTCAGGGCGATCGCCACCCAGCCGAACTGGCGCACCAGGCGCCCGAGCTGCCGTTGCAGCGGCGTCTGGCCAGAGTCGATGCCGGCCAGCGAGGCGCCGATGCGGCCCATCTGCGTGTTGCGGCCGGTCGCCGTGACCTCCGCCACGCCATGGCCGGACACCGCCAGCGTGCCGGCGAACACATGCGGGGTGTCCTCGCCGCCGGGAAGCTGCTCGAGCGGCGCCGCGCCGGACGCGAGCTTGCGCACCGGCACCGATTCGCCGGTGAGCAGCGACTCGTCCACCTGCACGGCCAGCGCCTCGCGCAACACGCCATCGGCCGGAATGCGCTCGCCTTCGGACAGCACGACGAGGTCGCCGGGGACCACCTCCAGCGAGGGGATGCGCTGCGTGACGCCGCCGCGGATCACGCGCGCCTGCGGGACGGCCAGCGCGCGCAACGCGTCCAGGGCCTCTTCGCCCCGGTGCTGCTGCAGGATCACCAGCCCGACCGAGACCACCGCGAAGAAGCCCAGCAGCAGGCCTTCGCCGAGGTCCCCGACCGCGAGGTACACCCCCGCTGCGGCCAGCAGCAGCAGGAACATCGGCTCGCCGGCCACCGTCTTCACGGCGCCGAGCCAACCCCGCTTGCGACCCTCCCCGGTGTCGTTGGGGCCGAAGCGGCGCAGGCGCTCCGCGGCTTCGCGGGCGTCAAGGCCCTGCAGGGGGGGAGGTGGGGGCGGTGGCGTGGTGGGCTGCATGCGGGGCGGTGGCGGTCTGGTGCTGGAGTGTGCAGCGTCCGGGGCCTTGCCGGCCGAGTGGGCGTCGTCCGCCGGCTGAAAGGGGGCGGCACCGATCCCGCCGACAATCGATTCCTCGAGAGGGGGTCGTGTGTCTCTGAGGTCTTCTGCCGCATCCATCTGTGACCAGGCGCTCGCCGTGGCGCGTCGCCCCATGTTCCGCGAGGGGGCCGTGGAGGCCATTCCCATGGCGATCGGCATCGCCGCCTGGGGCCTGGTCGCCGGCGTGGCCATGGCCAAGAGCGGGATGGGCGTGCCGCTCTCCATCCTGATGACATTGCTGGTCTACGCCGGCTCGGCCCAGATCGCCGCCTTGCCGCTGATCGCGGCCGACGCGCCGATGTGGGTGGTCTGGGCCACCACGTTGTGCGTCAGCCTGCGCTTCATGGCCTTCAGCTTCCATTACCGGCCGTACTTCGCGCACCTGCCGCTGCGCCAGCGCATGAAACTCAGCTTCGTCATGGGCGACACCAGCTTCGCGCTGTTCATCCGCCGCTTTCCCGAGCCGTTGCCGGGCCGCCCGTACGAGGACTACTTCCTGGGCAGCGCGCTGGTCACCTTCGGTGTTTGGCAGGTGGCCACCATCACGGGCATCGTGCTGGGCCATGGCATCCCGGAGGCCTGGAACCTCGGCTTCGCGGGCACGATGGCGCTGCTGGCGCTGACCTGCACGCAGCTGCGCAACCCGGTCACCGGCATCGCGGCGGTGGTCGCCGGCTGTGCCGCCGTGGCGGCCTATGCGCTGCCGCTGAAGCTGAACATCATCGCCGCCATCGCGGCCGCGGTGGCGGTGGGCGTGCTGGCCGGCCGCGCGCCCCGGCTGCGTGCGGGAGCCGGCTCGTGAGTTCGCTCGAGATCTTCTTCACCACCCTGGGCATGGCGGCCATCGCGCTGGCCTGCCGCGCGTTCTTCCTGGTGCCCAAGGACGACCTGCCGATGCCGCTGTGGCTGCGCGAGGGCCTGCGCTATGCGCCGGTCGCCGCCCTGGCCGCCGTGGTGGCCCCGGAACTGGTGATGACGCAGGGGCAGTTGATCGACACCTGGCGCGACGCGCGCATCTTCGGCGCGCTGGCGGGCCTGGCGTTCTACGCCTGGCGGGGCAGCCTGTTCGGCACCATCGCCTGCGGCACGGGCGTGATGCTGGCGCTGCGGTTCGGGCTGGGTTGGTAGCCCGCCCCGGGCCGGCGACAAGCAATTTGGCCCTAGTCCGACGCGGCGCGCACGTATCCTGGCTCAGGATGGCGGTCTGGAACACCTCACGCCCAACTCGACCGCAACAGCACCCGACCCCATGACCGAGGCCACGCTGCGCGACACCATCCTGAGGATCGGGGAAGACGCCAGGGCGTCCGCCGTCGCCGTCGCGGTCTACGACTTCGAGCACCACACGACCTGGTCGATCAACCCGGCCCGCTGGTTCCACGCCGCCAGCACCATCAAGGTGCCGGTCCTACTCGGCGTGTACGACGCCATCGAGCAGCATCGCTTCGACCCGATCTCGCGCGTGCACGTGCGCAACCGCTTCATCAGCGTCGTCGATGGCCGGCCGTATCGCGTGCCGCGCAGCAGCGACGCCAACGCGGAGGTGCAGGCGGCCATCGGGCGGATGCTGACTGTGCACGAGCTGGCCGAGCACATGATCGTGACCAGCAGCAACCTGGCCACCAACCTGCTGCTCGACCTCGTGGGCATCGAGGCCGCGCGCGCATCGCTGGCGCGGCTGCACGTGAGCGGCATCGACCTGCGCCGCGGCGTCGAGGACGAGTCGGCGTGGGAAGCCGGCATCAACAACCGCGTGACCGCCGCCGGCCTGTGCGAAACGCTGCGCCTGGTCGAGGAGGGCAAGGCCATCTCGGCCGACGCCTCGAAGGCGATGCTCGACATCCTGCACCAGCAGCGCTTTCGCAGCGGCATCCCGGCCGGCCTCCCGGAGGATGCGCGCGTCGCCCACAAGACCGGCGAGATCTCCACCGTCGCCCACGACGCAGGCATCGTCTATCTCGACGGCCGCGATGCGTACGTCGTGGTGATCCTCACCGAGTGGGCGCCGGACGTGAACGCGCGCCAGGAAACGATCGCGCGGATCTCGCGCGCCGTGTACGAGTACATGACGGGGAACCGCAATTGAGCATGCTGCCGCTGCCCCTCGTCCACGCGCACGAACTGTCCGACCAGGCGCGGCAGGTGCTGCGCCCTGGCGAAACACTGCAGGACCGCTGCGGCATCTCCCGCACTCTGCCATCGTCGTTCCTTCGGGTGGATTCGTGGAGCCAGGCGCTGGAGACGCCGCTGAGCCCCAACTTCAAGCTGTGGGAACTGATCGGGGTCGACGTGCGCGAAACGCCGCTGATGCGGACCTTCCCGCGCTACGTTCCGTGCGCGGTCGTGCTGCTGGCCGGCGCGCTCGAACTGTTCCGCCAGGAAGTCGGCACCTATGTGCACGTGGCCGCCAACGGCGGTTATCGCTCGCCGGCGCATGCGCTCAGCCGGCACGCCTCGCGCCACTGCTGGGGCACGGCCGCCAACATCTACCGCATCGGCGACACCTGGCTCGACAGCCGCGAGGAGATCGAGAAGTACGCCGACATCGCACGGCGCGTGATTCCCGGCGTCTGGATCCGCCCCTACGGCCCGGAAGACGGCCAGGCCGACGACCACCTGCACCTGGACATCGGCTACACGGTGTTCGAGCCGGTGCACGAGCAGGACGCCGTTGCGTCCGGGGAAGCCAGCTGAGATGGTGGACCCGAAGAAGCGCGATCGAGCCGCCGCCCCGCAGCGGCTGCGCATGGCGGCCATCGGGATGGAGGCCGAGTGCGCCCTCCTGCTCGATGGCCAACCGACGCGACCGGAAACCCTGTTCGGCAGCCCGCGCGACTTCATTCGCGGCGAGCTGATGCACCGCCAGGGCACGTCCTACCACCTGCCGACCGGGGGCGCCGTCTACTTCGACACCGGCGTGATCGAGGTGGCCACGCCGGTGATCGAGATCGAGCGCGGTTGCGCGGCGCGCGCGGGGCGTTCGCTGTGGGAGGCGCTGCAGTTCATCCGCGGCGAGCTCGATGCCTGGGACGCGCGCAAGGGCCGCGAGACGCGGCTGGTCGGGTTCAGCGCGCACTACAACGTGTCGTTCGAGCTGCCGCCGGGGCAGCCGGCGAACGGGCGCACCATCGAGCAGTTGGCCGAGCTGCTCACGTACATCCTGCCGGCGCCCGTGATGCTGCTGGCGACGAACCGGCGCTCCACCGGTGTCGGCGTGCGTCCGCGCGAGGACCGCATCGAGATCACATCCGATTTCACGCCCAGCGCCGCGCTGATGATCGCCACGGCGACCTTGATCGTGGGCATCGTGCGCGAGGTGATGACGTGGCCGAGCTATGGGTTGGACGAACTCGCCAGGCGCGGCATCCCCGTCATCAGCGGCTTCCAGCCCATGCCCCACACGTCGCGCAAGGGCTGGCTGGCGCGCTTCGACTGTTATCCGAAGAACCCCTTCGCGTGCGACATCGACAGCGAGCCGTGGAACACGGAACGGCATGGCCAGCGCAGCCTGCGGGCCATCGCGGGGCAGACCGTGCGCCACTTCTGGCGCTCGATCGGCCGCATGGCGGATCCGTACACCTTCCGCTTGATCGGCTCCGTCGTGCGCGGTGGCAGCCCGTCGCTGCTCGACCTGGAAGATCGCCCCCCGGAATACGAGCACGTCGGCCGGCTCTGCGCCTGGGACGGCCTGTTTCCGCCCGCGCAGCTCGGTCGCTCGCGCTACGAGCGCGTGGTGATCCGCGCGGTCTCCGGCCAGCCGCTGCGCATGGATGGCCGCACGCTGCGCCCGGTCGGCATGAGCGGCTGGTCGGCCATCGTGTTCCAGCGCGACGACGCCAGCCGCGAGGTGATCGCGATCGATGACCTCATCGAGCGGCTGGAAGACTGGGAGCGTGCTTAGCTAGAGCGCACTCTTGCTCCCGCTCCCTTTGGGAGAGGGGGGGTGAGGGCTGCGGCGCTCAATGCCAATGCTGCTGGATTGCCAGCGCCGCTTGCCCTCACCCCGACCCTCTCCCAGAGGGAGAGGGAGGAAGTCCGCTCTAACTGGCGGCCGCGGCGAAAACGAGTAGCAGGTTGTTGGCCGGCATCGCGTGGCGCTGCTGCAGCGCCAGGCCGTGGCGTTCTGCCTGCGCTGCGACGTCATCGAGCTGCCGGATGCCCCACGCCGGATCGCGCGCGCGCAGGCTCTCGTCGAAGGCCAGGTTGCCCGGTGCCGCGGGTTGGTCGGTCTCGAAGTAAGGGCCGTAGGTGACCAGCCGCCCGCCCGATGCGAGCTGCCGCGCCGCACCGGCCATCAAGCCGGCGCAGGCGCTCCACGGCGCGATGTGCAGCATGTTGGCGCAGTAGATCGCGTCGAAGCGCTCGGCGAAAGGCGCCTGCGGCGTGGGCCACTGCGGCGCCTCCACGTCCAGTCGCAGCGGCGGCCGCACGTTCGACAGGTCGGCCTCGGCGATGCGCGCGGCGATCGCCGGCAACATGCTGGCGTCGGCATCGGTCGGCTGCCACGTCCAGCCGGGCAGCGCGGCCGCGAACCAGGCCGCGTGCTGGCCGGTGCCGGATGCGATCTCCAGGGCCGACCCGCCAGGCCCCAGTAACTGGCGCAGCACGGCCAGGATCGGTTCCTTGTTGCGGTCGGCGGCAGCGCTGTGCGGCAGGGAGGTCATGGCTTTGCGGAGCGTGGCAGCGACGGCCAGCCGGCGGCTAGGGCTTGGGCTTGCGCTGGCGTGCCGGCGTGCGCGCATTCTGCGCCACGGCCTCCCGCTCTGCCGCTGGCGGGCCATCGTCGGCCCCGAGCGGGCCATCGAAAGTCCCCTTGAGCGATTCGATCCGCACCGGGTCGCGCTGGCCGGGCAGCAGGGCCTGCAATCCCAACGGGCCTTGCGTGACATGGACACGGACGGGGTCGCCGCCCACCACGCGCCGATAGTCGTACACGCCCAGCTTCCAGACTTCCGCTGCCTCGTGCAGGCGCTGCGTGCCCAGCACCTGCCCGATCTGTTTCCTCAAGCTGTTGCGTTCCACCTGCATCGCCTGGACCTGGGCGAACAGCGCATCCACGCCCCGGCGGTCGCCACCGCCACGGCTGAGTTCGAATGCCTGGGTCAGCAGCACACTCTCCTGCTCCACCAGGGCGGAGACGCGCGAGCGCAAGGTTGCAATGCTGATGTCCTGACCCATCACGCATATTTTGGGCCATCTCGCCTGCAGCCTAGAAGGCCTGCGGGCCGCCTGTCCGTCGGAGAGGCACCGACAGGCGATTCCGAGCGAGCCTCAAGTGCCTCCGGCCGCGTACGTCAGCAGGTGCAGCCCCAGGCCGATGACACCGCCCACGATCGTGCCGTTCACGCGGATGGCCTGCAGGTCCTTGCCGATGTTCAGCTCGATCTGGTCGGCCATCTCGCGCCCGTCCCATTCGCGCACGGTGTTGCGCACGTGGCGGGTGAGGAACTCCGCAAACTCCGGCGCGAGCCGGGTGGCCGCTTCTTCCAGTTGCGCGCGCAGCGCCTGGCGCAGCTCCGCATCCTGCGTGAGTTGCTCACCCAGCCAGCGGCCGCCCGAGGCCACGCCCTGGTGGAACGCCGACTGCGGATTGCGCAGGTCTTCCTGCAGCCAGGCCTTCAGCGATCCCCAGAGGCCGCCGACGTAGCTGCCGAAGGCCGCGTCGTCCAGCAGGTACTGCTTGATGTCCTCGCCGCGCGCGCGCAACTGCGGCTCCGACTGCAGCCGCAGCACGAAGTCGCGCACCCACTCGTCGAACAGCTGCCGGTACGCGTGCGCCGGATTGGCGCGAATGCTCTTCAGGCGCCCTGCCACCGCGTCGGCGATGGCGGCGGCCACGTTCTGCGCGATCCATTGCCGGGGCAGCAGCTTCTGCTTGCGCGGGTGCTCCTGGGTCAGCCACTCGATCACCTGGGCCGCCATCCACTCGCGCGTCTCGGCGCTGTCCATCACGCGCAGCGCGCGGTCCAGCGCCTGTTCCAGCAGCTGGTCGTGGCGGCCATCGCGGGTCAGGGTGTCGAGCACGCCGCCCAGGGCGCTGCTCAGGTCCACGCCCTTGAACATCTCGCGCGCCGCGTCGCGCACCAGCTGTTCGATGCGGGCGTCCTCCACCAGGTGCAGCACGCCCTCGGTGGCGCGGGCCAGGTGCGCGCCCAGGCGCCGCGCGTTCGCCGGGTCGGTCAGCCACTCGGCCACGTAGCGCGAGGGATCGTGCTGGCGGATCAGTTCGACCAGCGAGTGGGGCGCGAGGAACTTCTCCTTGACGAAGGCGGAGAGGTTGTCGGCGATGCGGTCCTTGCTGCGCGGGATCACGTCGGTGTGCGCGGTGATGAAGGGAATGCCGGTCGGGATGCGCCGGAACAGCGCGCTCACCGCGAACCAGTCGGCCAGCCCGCCCACCATGGCCGCCTCCGAGATCGCGCGGATGGCGTGCACCCACGGGTTGGGCGGCACGAGCATCGTGACCGCGAAGAGGCAAGCTGCAGCGGCCAGCAGCAAGCCGGCCTTGCGCTTGGCGTGAGCGAGTTCCTTGCGTTTCGGGTCCACGACGCCCCTCCAGTGGGGCGGATTCTGGCGCATCTGCCCGCGACGGGGCGACGCGGGGCGCGTCGGCTAGCGGGCCGAGGTGGAAACCAGCGGCTTGTGCTTGGGCGCCGGCGTGACCGGCTGCGGGGCAGCGCGCGTCGCTGCGCTCTGCTCGGGGGCTTCGACCTCCACCTGGGTGAAGCGGTAGACACCGACGGCGGCCAGGACGGCGAAGACCAGCATGTAGCGCTTCTCGGCTTTCTGGTTGCCGCTGAACAGCGCCAGCAGCGCGCAGCCCGCGATGGCGACGACCAGCATCTTCAGGTCCAGGGTGAGTGAATTGAAGAAGTCCATGGTTGTCTTTGGGCGGTGGGCTCCACTCTAGCGAAGCCGGTCGCGGGCGGCCAGTGCATAGTCCGCCTGGACGGGGCCAGCGTTGCTGCGGCGCTGCATCCGGCGGCTCCCGACGTACCATCGAAGATGTTGCATTTGGATGCTTGACACTGTCGAACCTGTTGAAAGAACGAGAGATGAACCCCACCCATGACGAAACCTGGCGCGCGCGCGTCCACCTGGCCGCGGCGAACCGCCTTGCCGTCTACGACGACCTGGAAGAAGGCATCGACAACCACTTCACCATGCGCGTGCCCGGCCAGGACGACCGCTACCTGGTGCTGCCGTTCGGCCAGCACTGGTCCGAGGCGAGGGCCAGCGACCTGATCGTGTTCAACGAGGCGGGCGATGTGCTGGAAGGCAGCGGCGGCCTGGAGTTGAGCGCCCTGAGCATCCATGCTCCGCTGCACCGGCTCACCGGCGCCAATGTCATCCTGCACACCCACCAGACCTGGGCGCTCGCGTTGAACATGCTGGAGGACAACCGCCTGCTGCCCGGCAGCCAGACGGCCGCCTTCCTCACCCGCAACATCGCCTACGACGACGGCTACACCGGGCTGGCCGATTCGCTGAGCGAAGGAGAGCGCCTGGCCACCGTGCTGGGCGACAAGCAGATCCTGTTCATGAAGAACCACGGTGTCCTCGTGGTGGGCGACACCGTGGCGCAGGCGTACCGGCGCCTGTACAAGCTGGAGCGTGTCTGCCGCGCCCAGGTCCTGGCCATGTCCACCGGCCGGCCGCTGGCGCTGCTGGACGAAGCGATGGTGAAGAAGGTGGAGGCACCGAACCCGCGCAACAGCCACTCGCAGGCGGAGCGCGAAGCGCTGTACTTCGCGGCCATGATGCGGGTGCTGGACCGGGAGATGCCGGGCTACGCGGACTGAGGGTCGCACGCGGCATACTGTCCTTGCCGCTTTTTCGTGCTCGACCTTAACGGAGGTGCCATGTCCAACCACGTGTACAAGATCCTGGAGCTCACCGGCTCGTCGACCTCCGGCATCGAGGATGCCGTCAGCACGGCCATTGCCAAGGCCGGCGAAACCGTGCGCAACATGCAGTGGTTCGAGGTGGTCGAAACGCGCGGCCACATCCAGGACGGCAAGGTCGCACACTGGCAGGTGACCGTGAAGATCGGCTTCACGCTGGAGTGAAGGCGGGCGGCCTGCGATCGCGGGGATAAGATGCCCCTGCAACTCTTTCCCTCAACCGGAGCGACCCATGACCCTGGACCAATACAACGAGGCCATCAAGGGGATCCTCGCCGAGCAGCAGAAGATCGCCCAATCCACCGCGCAGCTGGCGATGTCGGGCCAGGCGAATCCGACCAACCCGGAATTCTCCCGCCTCATGACCAGCCAGTGGGCGCTGGTCCAGCAGATGGCCAAGCTCAACACCGACCTGATGCTCGGAGTCATGACCCCGAAGAAGTGAGGAGGCACGGGCATGAACGATGACGAGCTGAACATCAGCATCCGCAAGTTCCTGAAGATGGTGGGCGTCAGCTCGCAGCGCGAGATCGAGCAGGCGGTGGCGCGGGCGATGCAGGAAGGTGCGATCGCAGGAACCGAGACTTTTCCCGCGCGCATGACGCTGGAGATCGCGGGGCTGCGCCTGCAGGCGCGGTTCGACGGCGAGATCCGGCTGGAGCCGGCGCCCGACGCACCGTAAGAGCCTGCACGGCGGCGCTCTCTCTCTTGCTCCCTCTCCCTCTGGGAGAGGGTGGGTGTGAGGGCAGCGGCGCTCAATGATGCACGCTCTGCCGGCGCCGGCGCCGGCGCCGTGCTCCTTGCCAGTACCGCTGTCTTGCCAGCGCCGCTTGCCCTCACCCCAGCCCTCTCCCAGAGGGAGAGGGAGAAGAATCCGCAGGCTACCGCCCTTGCGCCGACAGCGGCAGCCCGAACACTCGGTCGAACGCCAGGTTGAACAGGAAGGCGTAGACCAGGAAGAACACGATCATCGCGGCGTTGAGCATCAGCGCCGTGAGCAGGTCGACGCCCAGCACCCACGCGAACAGCGGCACCAGCATCGCGACCAGGCCGGCTTCGAAGCCGACGGCGTGCACGATGCGACGCAGCACGCTGCGGCCCTTGCGCGGCTGGCGCGCTTCCCATGACTCGAACAGGATGTTGTAGAAGTAGTTCCAGCCCATCGCGATGGCCGACGATGCGGCGGCGGTGATGCCCGCCGTCGCCACCGGGCTGTCGGCGAGCCATCGCAACAGCGTGCTGGCCAGCACGATGGCGATGAGCTCGAAGGAAACGATGTAGACGATCTTGCGTTTGGGTCCCTGCACCCGCTCGATTCTAGTGACGCAAGGAAAGGCGGCCGGGTCGCTTAACATGCGCTCCGCATTTCTCAACCAACGCAGGAGTCTCGATGTTTTCGCACGTGATGGTGGGTTGCTCGGATCTGGATCGGTCCCGCCGCTTCTACGACGCCGTGTTCGGCACCCTGGGCGTCGGCCCGGGCCACCTGGACCGGCACCGGATCTTCTGGCGCTCCAAGACCGGGGTGTTCGCTGCCACGCTGCCGATCAACGGCGAGCCGCAGACGGTGGGCAACGGCGGCACGATCGGCTTTGCGTGCGATACCCCGGAGAAGGTCGATGCCTGGCATGCCGCGGGCGTGGAGAACGGCGGCGCCAGCTGCGAGGATCCCCCGGGCATCCGGCAGGGCCCCGCCGGCCAGCTGTACCTGGCCTACCTGCGTGATCCGGACGGCAACAAGCTGTGCGCGTCGTACCGCTTCCCGAAGCCGGCTGCCGCCTGAACTAGCGAACCCGCCCGGTCTCCGCATCGAGGATGACCAGGCGCACTTCACCGGCGGCGGTGAGCACCTGGATGCGCCAGATCACGCTGTTGTCCACGTGCAGGCCACGCTCCACCTTCAGCACGCGGCCGGGAGCCTTGCGCTGCGCCAGTTCAGCCGCTTGCTCGCGGCTGACCGCGGCCGAGGCAGTTGGCAGCAGGACGGTGAGGCCGAGGACGAGGGCGATGGTGGTGAGGGCGAGGCGCAGCATTGGAGTCCTTTTTCTGAAGCGTTGGAGTCAGGATAGCGGCCCAACCTGAACGAATCAGGAACGAAATCGGGACGGCCGGGTGCCCGCCGGTGCCAATTTGTGCCGAGGATGGGCCGCCGCGAGGGTTCCTTCCCTTAATCGCGGATACCGGCTCTGCTATACCTGCGCCCCATGCATCCCGTAGCGGCCGCCTTCTGGGGCGGCTTTTTCACAGTGGCCGCCGTCATGCTCGCTGCAGCCATGGTCGCCGCAGCCAGGGGCTTCAGCCGGGTGGCCGCCGCCGGCGCCACCTATTCGGTGGTGCCGGTGCTGTTCGTCTGCGCCTTCCTCAAGCTCCTGCCCATCGACGAGCCGGACGCGCAGTCGCGCTTCCTGACGCACCTCACCGTGCTGGGCTCGATGGGCCTCACCTCGCAACTGCTGCTGGTGCTGCGCGGCTACCGCAAGCCGCTGTCGAACCAGCCACTGCAGCTGGCCCTGCTGGTGTCGGCCGTCGCGATGCTAGTCCTGTGCTGGCTGGTGCCGCCGCGCTGGGGGATGTGGCTGGCCAACGGCTACGGCCTGGCGCTGGGCTTCGGCCTCATCGTGCTGGCGCTGCGCAAGGCCGTGCGCGGCACCCGCGTGGCCTGGATCTCGGCGGCGGGCGTTTCGCTGGCCATCATCAGCCTGGTCACGCTCGACTGGATCTGGGTGCACGGCGACACGACGCCATTGGCCGTGCACGCGCTGGGCGCGCTGTCTTCCATGGCCTACATCGGGATCATGGGCTGGGCCATGTGGATGCGCTACGCCTATGCGCTGGAGCTCAAGCAGGTGCTGGCCCAGGGCCCCAGCTTCGACCCGGTCACCCGGCTGCCCTCGCACGCCCATGCCGGGCGGCTGGTGGGCTCCTTCCTGCGCAGCGGGTCGGCGCAGTCGCTGGGCGTGGTGGCGGTGACGCTGGCCAACCTGGCCACGCTGGAGGCACTGTACGGGCGCGCCGCCTACAACCATGCGCTCTACGTCTCGGCGGGCCGGCTGCGGCGCTGCACGCCCCTGGGCGCCCAGCTCGGCCGGCTGGGCGATGACGGCTTCCTGGTGCTGGTGCGCACGGAAGACCCCGAACTCCTGAAGCACATGGCGGCCAAGGTGCGGCGCGCCCTCACGCAGCCGATCCACGTGGGCGAGGACATCGAGCAGCACACGGCCGGCGCGTTGCCGGCCGACTGGGTGGCCGACATCGGCATCGGCATGTCGCTGCGCAAGGACCCCGATGGCGCGGCCAGCGCGGTGGCCACGGCCCGCGCCATGTCGCGCGCCGCGCTGGCCATGGCCAGCCGGATTGCCTTCTCCGAACAGCGGGAAGCGAAAGTCGGCGCTTGAGCGGCGGCGTGGGTCTGGACCATCGGCGGACCGCGGCGGGAACCCGTCGCATCGTCCCGACTCTACCTGGCTCATCCCGAGCCGGAGTCCCCATGACCCAGACCGAAACACAAGCGATCGTCACCCTCAGCCTCATGGCCGCCTTCGTCGACGGCGACAAGCATGACCGCGAGCGCGCGGAGGTCAGGCGCATCGCCGAGGGGCTGGCGCAGTCCGACGCGGTGCACCTGCCCACGCTGGTGCAGGACGTGCTGATGAAACGGGTGGACCTGGCCGGTACCGCCGCGGCCCTGCGCTCGGCCGACACGCGCCAGCTGGCCTACGAGATGGCGGTCTGCGTGTGCGATGCCGACGGTGTGCAGTCGCTGCCGGAGCAGAAGTTCCTGGAGCAACTGCGCAGCACCCTGGGCCTGGATGCGGGCCGGGCGCGGCAGTTCACCGAAGACGCCGAATCCGTCGCCGCCGCGCCCATGGCCGGCCCGGTGCCGGCGCCGGGCGGCAGTGTCGAGCCTCCGCCCGTGCCCACGGCGGGCGTGGCTGGCGTGGGCGTGGGCGTGCGCACGCCCAACGTCAGCGAGCAGGAGCTCGACCAGACCATCCTCAACGCCGCCATCACCAACGGCGCGCTGGAACTGCTGCCGGAGACGCTGTCGACCATGGCGATCATCCCGCTGCAGATGCGGCTGGTCTACCGCATCGGCCAGGCCTACGGCTACGAACTCGACTCCGGGCACGTCAAGGATTTCCTCGCCACCGTGGGCGTGGGGTTGACCTCGCAGTACCTCGAACAGGCGGGCCGCAAGCTGCTGGGCGGGCTGCTCGGTCGCGTGGCTGGCGGGCTGGGGCGCGGTATCGTCCAGCGCGGCCTGCAGCTTCTTCAGCGATGCGTACAGCGCGGCGCGCTCCTGCGGATCCAGCACCTGCAGCAACTGCTCCTGGCTTGCGCGCGCCTGCGGCAGGATGCGGCGCGCCAGCGCGCGGCCGGCGGGGGTGATCGCCACGATCAGCCGGCGGCCGTGGGCCGGATCGGCTTCGACCGTGACCAGCGACTGTGCGCCGAGGGAGCGCAGCAGCCGCCCCGCGTACGCCTTGTCCATCGCCAGCGCGCGGCACAGCGTGGCCAGTTGCACGGAGCCTTCCGAATTCAGCCGTGCCAGCATGCGCCACTCGGCCACCGACAGGCCGTGCGCACGTGCGTAGGTGGCGCTGACCTGCTGCTGGATCGCCTGGGCGAGCCGCAGCAGCATGGTGCTGGGATAGTCCTCCAGCGGCAGGTCGGCAGCGAAGCGACCGTCGGCCTGCCAGGGGCAGGACTCGGCGGAGCGGGGCCGGCGGGACGGTGTGGACACGTCCACACTGTGATCCGGGCCGGGCGGCGACCGGAGAGAGTTTTCCCTGCGGTCCTAGGTATGCGTGGTGAGGTGGCGCCGATCAGCCCGGAGGCGAAGACCGGCGAGTGAGCACCACCGGCGCCCCACCCAGGCGACTGCGGGTGCGGGTATGCGCGACGCCTGCATCCATGGCCGTCACGTGCTCGGGCAGCCAGCGGCGCAGCTCGGCCGTCAGCCGCGCCACCAGATGGGCGGACTCGGTCGAGTCCGGACCGGCCGCGACGATGCCGCGCACCTCGTCCATCGACTTGAGCACGGCCGCGTGCTCGTCCAGGTGGCAGCTGGCGTTGCCGTCACGCATCTGCCGCAATTCCTGGTCCTCCAGCGCGAAGTGTTCGCTGGCGTGCGCCTGAAGCGCGTCGAGGCTGGCGAGCACGTCTGCGCCTTTGGCAGCGGCGAGGCGGTCGACGAGGTCGGCCAGCTTCGCGTGGTCAGCATCGAGTGTGGGATCTCCGAGAGCGGGTGCTTCTGTCATGGCTGGGCGGCGTCGAGCTGCAATTCAGGAATCGGGAGTAAGGCGGGAACGATAGCCGGCTTTTCTCAGCGCATGAAGAGCCCGCCGTTCATGTCCAGAGTCGCCCCGACGAAGAACCCGCCCTGGTCGGACGCCAGTAGCGCCACCGCGGCGGCGAACTCGGAGGCTTCTCCGAATCGGCCGATCGGCACCAGCTTCTCGATGCGCTCGATCTGTTCCTGCGACAGCCGCCCCTTGGCCGTGGAGATCGGGCCCGGCGCGATGGCGTTGACGGTGACGCCGGTGCCCGCGAGCTGCTGTGCGAAGTACTTCGACAGCATGGTCGCCCCCGCCTTGGCTGCCGCGTAGTGCGCCGACGCGACCGTGCCGCCGTTCTGCCCGGCCAGCGAAGTGATGTTGACGATGCGGCCCCAGCCGTTGGAGCGCATGTGATCGGCAAAGACCTGGCAGCTGAGGAAGACGCTGCGCATGTTGATTGCCACGATGTCGTCGAACTCCTCGGTCGTGATGTCCTGCACCGGCGTGCGCTTGGCGTAACCGGCATTGTTGACCACGATGTCGGTACGGCCCCAGGCGCTGGCGATGCGGTCCCGCGCATCCTCGAACGCCCGTTTGCTGCGCACGTCGAGTGTCAGGGCCATCGCAGAGACGCCGGAATCGTCCAGGCGATCCGCCAGCTGCCGCGCGGCTTGCCCGTCGATGTCGCTCACCGCGACGCGCGCGCCGGAGGCGTGGAACAGGCGGGCGATCTCCTCGCCCACGCCGCGGCCGGCGCCGGTGACCAGTGCCGTGCGGCCGTGGAAGTCGAAATTCACGGTGCTCTTGTTGCCGGTCGGCATGTCCATCTAGAGGTCCAGGGTAAGGGACGGGGTGCGTGCCCCGGAACAGCACACCATCACGGCGTCGTTCGCATCGCGTTCGTCCTGGGTGAGGAAGACGTCGCGGTGGTCCGGCACGCCATGGAGCACAGGCACGCGGCAGCTGCCGCAGACGCCTTCGGTGCAGGCGAAGCCCACGTCGACACCGGCGTTGAGCAACGCGTCCAGCATGGTCTCGCCGGCCTTGACCTCGAGGGTCTTGCCGCTGCGCTGGAGTTCCAGCCGGTAGCCGCCCTGGCATGCAGGCTGCGTGTCCGCCGAGAAATACTCGAAGTGCAGGCGCTTGCCCAGGTGGGCGCCATGCTCGCGGTACGCGGCCAGCATGCCGGCGGGCCCGCAACAGTAGGCATGCGCCTGCGGCGCCAGCGAGCCGAGCAGGCGCTGCAGGTCGAGCCGCGGCGTGCTCGGCTCATCGTCGATGGTCACATGTACCTGCGCGAATGCCGCCAGCTGGTCGAGGAAAGCTGCACGGGCCCGCGTGCGCACGGCGTAATGCAGCTCCCAGGAAGATCCCAGGCGTTGCAGTCTCGCGATCATCGACAGCATGGGCGTGATGCCGATGCCGCCGGCGACCAGCACAGTGTGAGCTGAGTTCTCCTCCAGCGGAAAGTTGTTGCGCGGTTCCGAGACTTCCACCAGCTGCCCGGCACGCCATTCCTCGTGGATGTGGCGCGAGCCGCCGCGGGTGGCGGGGTCCAGTTGCACGGCGATCTCGTAGGCGCCGTGCTCCCTGGGGTCGTTCAGCAGGGAATAGCTGCGGGTGAGGCCAGGACGCAGCGCCACGTCGACGTGGGCACCGGCGGTGAAGGGTGCCAGGTGCGCCCCGGGCAGTGGCTCCAGCCGGAAGCCCAGGATGTCCTGTGCCTCCCAGCGGACCGATCGAACCCTCGCCTTCATGCCCGCTCCTCGGGCTGCGCCGTCCAGCGCACCGCCTTTTCCAGTTGCGCCTGGTAAGCCTGTTCCAGCGGCGCGTCGGGGGCGAACAGGAAGGAGCCGGCGCGTGCGCCCATGAAGGTGTCCGGGTCGCTGGCGCCCGGCGGCAGTTCGCCGCTGTCGCGATAAGCACGGGCCGCGAGCAGCAGGCGACGGCGGGTGCGGGCGATCATCTGGTCGGTCGGCGCGAGATGTTCCCAGTCATGGTCCGTGATGGGCCCCATGCTCTCGGTCACCGCCTGGTCCTGGATGGTGATGTTGCCGATGCCGGTGTATTGCGTCCCGTCGCGCTGCGACTGGCGATCCAGGCCCCAGTCGTTGTGCGCCCGGTCACGGCAGCGCCAGCGGCCATGCCAGTCGTTGGTGTTCGGCTCGTACTCGAACTTCTCGTACAGCGGCTGCCCGTTCCTGCGCTTGGACACGTAGGCAGGGTTACCTTCGTCGACCCCGCCCGAGATGTCGAACAGCATGCTGTGGTGGTCGTCCATCGGCACCCAGGCGCGCGCGATGGCGCGGCTGGAGAAGCGTGCGTTGGGCGTCTGCGTCCAGAACGGGAACATGAAGTGGGCGACGCGCCAGGACATCTGGCCGTCGTCGTTCGTGCGGAATCCCCCGTACATCGTGCCCCAGTCGGTGTTGCGCACCTCATACTCGGGAGCGCGGTTGATGACGGTGGGGCGCATCGGATGGTCGTCGTCGAGGTCCTCGGGCTTGAGCATCCCCACGTGCAGGAAACCCACGTGAGAGGTGTCGATGTCGCCCTCCAGCGCCTGCAGCCAGTTGCACTCCCGCTGCAGGCACCAGATCTCGTTGCCGGGGATCAGGTTGGCCTCGATGTTGGGCAAGGGCGGGGGCGATTCCTGCTGCCGGCCCATGTACACCCACACCAGGCCGTTGCGTTCGGTCGTGCGATAGGCCTTGGCATGCACCTTGTCCTTGAATTCCTGGCGCGCCGGCACGTTGGGCATGTCCACGCAGTTCCCTCGCACGTCGAACTTCCAGCCGTGGTAGACGCAGCGGATGCCGCTTTCCTCGTTGCGGCCCAGGTAGAGCGAGGCGCAGCGATGCGGGCAGCGGTGGTCGAAGATGCCGACGCATCCCTGCGAGTCGCGAAAGGCGACGAGCTTCTCGCCCAGCAGCATCAGCCGCATGGGATCGCCGTCCGCCTGCAACTCGGAGGAGAGCGCCGCGGGTATCCAGTACTGCCGCATGAACTCTCCCATGACGGTTCCGGGACCCACCCGCGTCAGGTCGGTGCTGTCTTGCGCTTTCATGAATGCCCTTGCCGCGGTGCATGCCGCGATGGATGGTGAGGGGCCCGGAGACTTCCGGGCCAGTGCACTGATCGTAGGAGCAGACGCGGCGCCGCGTGATTCGAAGCGCGCCGGCGACATTCAATAACCGGAAGGATCGGCATACCGGCTTACTTTCCGCAGGTCGCCAGACGCATTTGCGCGTAATTTCCCGGTCGCGGGAAGGTCAAGGTTGGCGCGGTACTTCCAAGTCGATGAGACGCTCGGTCTGCTCCTCCCACTCACGCATAAGCTGCTTGGCACGGCGGTGGTTGTCGATCGCGTGTTGTAGAAGCTCGGCCTGCGCTGGCGTGACCATGCGATGCACGAGCTTGCCGCCGATCATGTGCCCCCATTCGTAGTACGGGCCATGACGGGCCTGCGGATCCTGGGCGCAACGGCACCCGGGCTTGCCGCACACCTTCATGCGCATGTGCAACGTGCCCGAGCACAGGTACTCGATGTCGGCCAGGGCCGCCCGGACGCCGCCGATCTTGTCTCGGACCTGCTTGATGTTTTGTGCGAGTGAACGCGGCATGAGTGCTTGACTTTTGCGATTCTGTCGTTAATAGTAGCGCCAGAATGCCAAGCTCGCAAGCCCCGACTTCCACCAAGGAGGCGGCAGGCTTCACTCTTCACACCGAGCGCCTGGGCCCGCTGCCCCTGATCAACCACTTCATCGAGCGCATCGGCCTGCACGACACCCTGTCGCGCCACATCCCCTCGGACGCTCGCTGCAGCATCACCCATGCCAGCGCGCTGGGCGTGCTGCTGCGATCGATCATCGTGGAGCGCGAACCGATCTACCGCCAGCACGAGACCGTGCACGGCTTCGCCGATGGCATGTTCGGCATCAGTGCCCAGGAGATGGAGCACCTGAGCGACGACCGCCTCGGGCGCGCCTTGGACCGGCTGTTCGATGCCGATCGCACGGCGTTGCTGACTGAGCTCGTGTTGGCCGTTGGGCAGCGCTTCGGGGTGCGTTTCGAGGAGTTCCACAACGACTCCACATCGATCAGCTTCTGCGGCGGCTACCGCCGCGCCCGAGGCCGCCAGATTCGCGCTCGCACCGCGCCCGCGATCACCTTCGGGCATTCGAAGGCGCACAGGCCGGACCTCAAGCAACTGCTGTTCATTCTGACCATGAGCGCCGACGGCAACGTGCCGGTGGCGTTTCGCTGCACCGACGGCAACACCAGCGACTCGGTCACCCACGTGCAGACCTGGGAGACGCTCAGGGCGGTGGCCGGCAGGAGCGACTTCCTGTACGTGGCCGACAGCAAACTGTGTTCGCGCGAGAACATGGATCACATCGACCGCGCAGGGGGCCGCTTCGTCACCGTGATGCCACGCAGCCGGCTTGAGGATGCGCAGTTTCGCGAATGGCTGCAAACCCACACGCCCGAGTGGTCCCTGGTGTGGGATCGGCCCAACCCGCGCTACAGCGACGGGCCGCGCGACTGCTGGTACGTCCATCGGGCGCCGCTACCCTCCATGGAAGCCTGGTCCATCGTGTGGGTCTGGAGCACGCTGCTGACGCTGCGCCAGCATGCCCGGCGGCTACGCAACATCGCCGCTGCCATCGAAGAGTTCGAGCGGTTGCGCCAGCGCCTGGCCTCCGCCAAGACCCGGCTGCGCGGCGCCCCCGAGATCGACCTGCAGATCAAGCTCATCGTGGACAGGCACCATGTGGGTCGCTACCTCAAGGTTCGCCGCGTCGTTCGCGAAGAGCACGTCTTCAAGCAAACCCGCCGTGGCCGCCCGGGCCCCGACACGGCCTACCGCAAGATCACCAAGCGACGCTTCGACGTGCAATGGAGCACCGACGAGCAGGCCATCGCCTACGACCGGCGAAGCGACGGCATGTACCCGTTGATGACGAACGACCGCAAGCTCAGCGCCGCACAGGTCCTGCAGGCCCACAAAGGCCAGCCCATGATCGAGAAGCGCTTCGAGCAGATCAAGACCGTACACCAGATCGCCCCGGTGTTCCTCAAGGACGAGGGTCGCATCGAGGCACTGTTCACCCTGTACGCGATCGCACTGCTGGTGCAGGCCCTCATCGAGCGCGAGCTGCGCCAGGCCATGGCGCACGAAGCCATCGAGGAACTGCCCATCTACCCCGAGCAGCGCCAGTGCGCGCATCCCACCACCGAGCAGGTGCTGCGCCTGTTCAGCCTGGCCGAGCGCCATCAACTGCGTCAACACGGCCGCACCGTTCAGGCATTCAACCTCACACTCACCGACCTGCAGCGCAAAGTGCTCGCGCTGCTCGGCGTCCCCGCAAGCACGTTCTAGGCACCTCGAAACGCAGCCCGGAAATTACGCGCAAATGCGTCTGCTGACCCGCGGAAAGTAAG
>JAKOYD010000113.1 GCA_029780695.1 Pseudomonadota bacterium | reverse complement strand
GCAAAGCCGGGGTGCGCCAGCCAGTGCGCGCTGTGCGTGGCCACCGGCAGCAGGGCGCGGGCCATCTTGTGCTCGCCCTGCGCGCCGCCCTCGAAGCGCGCCACGCCGTGGCGGATGCACCAGTCGAGCGGCTGGTGGTAGCAGGCCTCGAAGTGCAGGCCGTCCACGCGCTCCAGCGCACCCCAGTAGCGGCCGTAGGCGACGGCTTCAGGGTTTGAAGTATTTTGGCCTCCGGCGCTTGACTGGCCAGCGCCAACAGCTATCAAACTGGTAGCAATCGGGTGGCCGTCGCGCTCGGCCACGAACAGCACCCAGGCGTCGGCCAGCTCGCGCGCCATGTGGGCAAAAAAATCGGGCGTCAGGTAGGGCGCGTTGCCGTGCTCCAGGTAGGTGCGCCGGTAGCAGCGGTAGAACAAGGCCCAGTCGGCCGGCGTGATGTCGGCGCCGGCCGCGCAGCGAAAGCGCACGCCGGCCTCGGCCACCTTGCGGCGCTCCTGGCGGATCTTCTTGCGCTTGTCCTGCGTCAGCGCGGCCAGCAGCGCGTCGAAGTCGACGAACGGCCGGCCGCTGGCCGGATCCCGGTTGGTCCAGTGAAACTGCACCTGCCCGCGGCGCATCAGGCCGGCGGCGTCGCAGGCCGCCAGGTCGGCGTCGTCGCCGTACAGCAGGTGCAGCGACGACAGCCGGTGCCCGGCGCACCAGTCGCGCACGGCGGTGATCAGGGCGCGGCGCGCCGCCTCGTCGCGCGCCAGCAGGCGCGTGCCGGGCACGGGCGTGAAGGGCACGGCCACCAGCGCCTTGGGGTAGTAGGCCAGGCCGTGCTCGGCGTAGGCGTTGGCCCAGGCCCAGTCGAACACGTATTCGCCATAGGAATGCGTCTTCAGGTAGAGCGGGCAGGCGGCGGCGAGCTGGTCGCCGTCCCACAGCAGCATGAAGCGCGGCGTCCAGCCGGTGGGCGGCACGGCGCTGCCGCTGTCGTGCAGCGCGGCCAGGTATTCGGCGCGCATGAAGGGCGTGGGCGTCGCCTGGCGCGCCAGCAGGGCGTTCCAGCGCGCCACCGGCAGCTGCGCGGGCGTGTCGACGATCTGCGGCGCCAGCCGCCCGCCGGCCACCCCGTCCGCCGCGTTACGATACGCGCCCGCTCCGTCACCTGCCTGCATTCATGTCCTTCCAGATTTGCGTTGCCCAGCTCAACCTGGTGGTGGGCGACCTGCCGGGCAACGCCAGGCAGATCATCGATGCCGCCCACGCCGCGCACGCGCGGGGCGCGCGCCTGCTGCTGACGCCGGAGCTGTCGCTCGGCGGCTACATCGCCGAAGACCTGTTCCTGCGCCCGGCGTTCGTCGCCGCCTGTGATGATGCCCTGAACCAGGTGGCCCGCGAGACGGCGGGGTTGAGCGGCCTGGCCATCGTCGTGGGCCACCCGGTGAACGCGGCGCCGGCGGGGGCCGGCGCCGACGCGCCTCAGCGCACCAACGCCGCCAGCGTGCTGCGCGAAGGGCGGGTGATCGCGCACTACGCCAAGCGCCTGCTGCCGAACTACGAAGTGTTCGACGAGCGCCGCTATTTCAGCCCCGGGCAGGGCAGTTGCGTGTTCGCCGTCGATGACGTGCGGGTGGGCCTGCTGATCTGCGAGGACGCCTGGTTCGACGAGCCGGCCGCCGCCGCGCGTGCCGCGGGCGCCGAGCTGCTGGCGGTGATCAACGCCTCGCCATTTCATCTGGGCAAGGGCGCCGAGCGCGAGGCCGCCATGGCGCGGCGCGCCCGCGCCTGCGGCCTGCCGCTGGTGTACGCCAACCTGGTGGGCGGGCAGGACGAAGTGGTGTTCGACGGTCGCTCGCTGGCCGTCGCCGCCGACGGGCGACTGGTGGGTCGCGCCCCGACATTCAAGGAAAACCTGTTCTTCGTGCAGGCCAGTCGCGCGCCGGCAGCTATCGAATTGAAAGCAGACGTGGCCGCCGAACAGACGCCCGAGGCCGAGCTGTGGGATGCGCTGGTGCTGGGCCTGCGCGACTACGTGGAGAAAAACGGCTTCCAGCGCGTGGCGCTGGGCCTGTCCGGCGGGCTGGATTCGGCGCTGGTGCTGGCGCTGGCCGTCGACGCCCTGGGTGCCGCCCGCGTGCGCACCGTGATGATGCCCAGCCCCTACACCGCCGGCATGAGCCTGGAGGACGCGCGCGAGATGGCGCGGCGCCTGGGCGTGGAGCACGACGAGCTGTCCATCCTGCCCGCCTTCGAGGCTCTGCGGGCCACGCTGGCGCCGCTGTTCGCCGGCCGCGGCGAGGACCTGACGGAGGAAAACATCCAGGCGCGCATCCGTGGCGTGCTGCTGATGGGGCTGTCCAACAAGCTGGGGCACCTGATCCTGACCACCGGCAACAAGAGCGAATACGCGGTCGGCTACTGCACGCTGTATGGCGACATGTGCGGGGGTTTCGCGCCGATCAAGGACGTGGTCAAGACCACCGCCTACCGGCTGGCGCGCTGGCGCAACGCGCACGACCCCCATGGCACCGGTGCCGGGCCGATACCCGAGCGCATCATCACCCGCCCGCCCAGCGCCGAGCTGCGCCCGGGCCAGACCGACCAGGACAGCCTGCCGCCCTACGAGGTGCTGGACGCCATCATCGCCCGCTACGTCGAGGAAAATGCCAGCATCGCCGAGCTGCTGGCCGAGGGTTTTGCGCCGGCCGACGTCGACCGCGTGACCCGGCTGATCAAGTCCAGCGAATACAAGCGCCAGCAATCGGCGGTCGGCACCCGCGTCACCCGCCGGGCGTTTGGCAACGACTGGCGTTATCCTATGACCCACAGATTCAGAGTCTGACCGCTTCAGGAGCATTCATGAAACAAATCACCGCCATCATCAAACCGTTCAAACTGGAGGAAGTGCGCGAGGCGCTGGCCGAAGTGGGCGTCACCGGCCTGACGGTGACCGAAGTCAAGGGTTTCGGCCGCCAAAAGGGCCACACCGAGCTGTACCGCGGCGCCGAATACGTGGTCGACTTCCTGCCCAAGGTGAAGATCGAGGCCGCCGTGGACGACGCCGTGGTCGACCAGGTGGTCGAGTGCATCGAGCAATCGGCGCGCACCGGAAAGATCGGCGACGGCAAGATCTTCGTCACCGACATCGAGCAGGTGGTTCGCATCCGCACCGGCGAGACCGGCGCCGAAGCGCTCTAACGCCTCAGTCTTTTTCTCCCTCTTTTTTTGGAGCGTCCTCATGCGACGACTGGTATCGCTTTGCCTGTTGATTTTGTCCCTGCTGTGCGCGTCGGCCTTCGCGGCGGATGCGCCGGCGGCCCCCGCCATCGCGGCCAGTGCGGCGTCTGCGCCCGCAGGGACTAGCGGCGCAGCTATGATTTCTACAGCAACTGCTGCCCCAACCGCTGCGGTCAGCGCGCCCGTGCCCAACAAGGGCGACACGGCGTGGATGATGGTCAGCACGCTGCTGGTCATCTTGATGACGATTCCTGGCCTGGCGCTGTTCTACGGCGGGCTGGTGCGCAGCAAGAACATGCTGAGCGTGCTGATGCAGGTGTTCGTCACCTTCTCGCTCATCATCGTGCTGTGGTTCCTGTACGGCTACTCGGTTGCCTTCACCGAGGGCAATGCCGTCTTCGGCGGCTTTGACCGGCTGCTGATGAAAGGCATCTGGGATCACGCCGCGGGCACCTTCGCCAACGCCGCCACCTTCAGCAAGGGCGTGGTGATTCCCGAAATCGTGTTCGCCGCCTTCCAGGCCACGTTTGCCGCCATCACCTGCACGCTGATCGTCGGCGCCTTTGCCGAGCGCGCCAAGTTCAGCGCCGTGCTGGCCTTCATGGTGCTGTGGTTCACCTTCAGCTACCTGCCCATCGCGCACATGGTGTGGTTCTGGCAAGGCCCGGACGCCTACACCGGCAAAGCCGTGGTCGACACGCTGAACGCCAAGGCCGGGCTGATCTGGCAGTGGGGCGCGCTGGACTTTGCCGGCGGCACCGTGGTGCACATCAACGCCGCCATCGCCGGTCTGGTGGGCGCGTTCATGATCGGCAAGCGCATTGGCTACGGCCGCGAGGCGATGGCCCCGCACAGCCTGACGCTGACCATGGTGGGCGCCGCGCTGCTGTGGGTGGGCTGGTTCGGCTTCAACGCCGGCTCGGCGCTGGAGGCCAACGGCACCGCGGGCCTGGCCTTCATCAACACGCTGGTGGCGGCTGCGGGCGCGGTGCTCACGTGGAGCCTGGGCGAGGCGCTGCACAAGGGCAAAGCGTCGATGCTGGGCGCGGCCTCGGGCGCGGTGGCGGGGTTGGTGGCCATCACCCCGGCGGCGGGCAACGTGGGCATGGGCGGCGCGCTGGTGATGGGCCTCGTCGCCGGCTTTGCCGGCCTGTGGGGCGTGACGGGTCTGAAGCGCCTGCTGGGCGCCGACGACTCGCTCGACGTGTTCGGCGTGCACGGCGTGTGCGGCATCCTGGGCGCGCTGCTCACGGGCGTGTTCAACAGCCCCTCGCTCGGCGGCCCCGGCTACGTGGCCGACTGGGTGACCGCCAGCGTGGTGACAGCCGCTGACTATTCCATCGCCGCGCAGGTGTGGACGCAGGCCAAGGCGGTGGGACTGACCATCGTGTGGTCGGGCGTGGTTTCGCTGATCGCCTACAAGATCGTCGATGTGCTCATCGGCTTGCGCGTGACCGAAGAGGAAGAGCGCGAGGGGCTGGACATCAGCAGCCACGGCGAGACCGCGTACAGCCGGTGAAGCCGGCATGGCGGCGGGCCTGGCGCGCCGCCGCCGGCTCGATCCGAGGTTCTGCATGAGCCCGCTGCCCGGCGGGCTTTTTTGCGCTCGCGCGGCGGCCCAATTTCGGCGCCAAAAACCCTGCCAGCGCTGACCTATCAACCACATGTAGCTATAAATATAATAGCTTCGGCCACCGGGCTAGACCGCCCGCCCGTGGCCCGGGCCGCGAAACATTACCATCGACCACATGGATGCCGCGCTGCACGCACTCACCGACAAAATCCGCAAGGCCGCCGACCGCGGGCGCCCGCTGCGCATTCGCGGCGGCGGCAGCAAGGATTTCTACGGCCAGGACCTGCACGGCGAATTGCTGGACGTGCGGCCGCTGGGGGGCGTGGTGGCTTATGAGCCGAGCGAGCTGGTGGTCACCGTGCGGGCCGGGACGCGGCTGCGCGATCTGGAGGCCGTGCTGGCCGAGGCCGGGCAGTGCCTGCCGTTCGAGCCGCCGCGCTTCGGCACCGGCGGCACGGTGGGCGGCATGGTGGCGGCGGGGCTGTCGGGGCCGGCGCGCGCCAGTGCGGGCGCGGTGCGCGACTACGTGCTGGGCGTGCAGGTGCTTAACGGCCGCGGCCAGTTGCTGACCTTTGGTGGGCAGGTGATGAAGAACGTGGCCGGCTACGACGTCAGCCGACTGCTGGCGGGCTCGCTCGGCACGCTGGGCGTGATCACCGAGGTCAGCCTGAAGGTGCTGCCCGTGCCGCCAGCCGAACGCACGCTGCTGTTTGAATTGAGCGAGACCAGCGCGCGCCAGCAGCTCAACCGCTGGGGCGGCCAGCCGCTGCCGCTCAACGCCAGTTGCTGGGCCGACGGCCAACTGGCGGTACGCCTGCGTGGCGCGCACGCGGCCATCGCCAGCGCCGCGCAGCAGATGGGCGGGCATGTGCTGGACGATGAACGCGCCCAGCGCCAGTGGACGGCGCTGCGAGACCAGGCGCTGCCATTCTTCCGCCTGGCGCCGGGCGAGGCGCTGTGGCGCGCCAGCGTGCCCGACACCGCCACGCCGCTCAACCTGGGGCCGACGCTGGTCGAATGGCACGGCGCGCAGCGCTGGATCAAGGCCACGCCGCAAGACGAGCCCCGCGTGCGCGAAGCCGCGGCGCGCGCGGGCGGCCACGCCACGCTGTTTCGCGGCGGCGACGGGGTGACGCCCGTGTTCACGCCGCTGGCCGCGCCGCTGGCGCGCATTCATGCGCAGCTCAAGCGCGAGTTCGATCCGGCGGGCATCTTGTGCCCCGGGCGGCTCTATCCGGATTTCTGATGCAAACCGCACTCGCCCCCGAATTCCAAGGCACCGACGCCGGCCGCGAGGCCGAGGCCATCCTGCGCAAGTGCGTGCACTGCGGCTTCTGCACCGCCACCTGCCCGACGTACCAGTTGCTGGGCGACGAGCTGGACGGCCCGCGCGGGCGCATCTACCTCATCAAGCAGGTGCTGGAAGGCGCCACGCCCACGCGCGACACGCAACGGCACCTGGACCGCTGCCTGACCTGCCGCAACTGCGAAACCACCTGCCCCAGCGGCGTGCAGTACGGCCACCTGATCGACATCGGCCGCCAGGTGGTCGAGGCCAAGGTGCCGCGCCCGCCGGCCGAAGCGCGCACGCGCGCCTGGCTGCGGCGCGGGCTGACGTCGCCGCTGTTCGGGCCGGCCATGCGGCTGGGCCAGTCGGTGCGGGGCTGGCTGCCGGCGTCGCTGCAGGCCAAGGTGCCCGAGCGGCGCGACGCCGGTGCGTGGCCGAAGCGGTCGCACGCGCGCAAGGTGCTGCTGCTCGAAGGCTGCGTGCAGCCGTCGATGGCGCCGAACATCAACAGCGCCACCGCGCGCGTGCTGGACGCCGCCGGCATCGAATGCGTGCTGGCGCGCGGCCAGGGCTGCTGCGGGGCCGTGAAGTTCCATTTGGCCGACGCCGAGGGAGGCCTGCGCCAGATGCGCGCCAACATCGACGCCTGGTGGCCGCACATCGAACGCGGCGTGGCGCAGGGCGGCGTGGAGGCCATCGTCATCAACGCCTCGGGCTGCGGCGCCATGGTCAAGGACTACGGCCACCTGCTGCGCCACGACCCGCGCTATGCCGAGCGGGCCGAAAAAGTGTCGGCCCTGGCGCGCGACGTGAGCGAGCTGCTGCCCGACATTGCCGACGCGCTGCAAGGCCGCGTGCGCGCTCCGGCCGGCACGCTGGCCTGGCACCCGCCCTGCACGCTGCAGCACGGCCAGCGGCTGCGTGGCGGGGTCGAGCAGTACCTGGGCGCGCTTGGGTTCAAACTGCGGCCCGCCGCGCAGGAGCCGCACCTGTGCTGCGGCTCGGCCGGCACCTATTCGGTGCTGCAGCCCGAGCTGTCGGTGCAACTGCGTGACCGCAAGCTGGGCCACCTGGTCGGCGAGCGCGCCGCCGACCGGCCGGCGGCGGTGCTGTCGGCCAACATCGGCTGCATCACCCACCTGCAGTCGGGCACCGACGTGCCGGTGCGGCACTGGATCGAGGCGCTGGACGAAGCGCTGAATGCTCCTGAATAGATAGCTTTATGCGCTTGCTTGGCAAGCGCTGGCGGCACCAATCGCTTCAAACGCGGCCCAACGCGGCCTCGATGTCGCTTGCCAGCGCCTCGGGCGGCGTGCGGGGCGCGTAGCGGCCGATCACGCGCCCGTCGCGCCCCAGCAGGAATTTGGTGAAGTTCCACTTGATGGCCCGCGTGCCCAGCACCCCCGGGGCTTGCGCCTTCAGCCAGCGGAACAGCGGGTGCGCGCCGGGGCCGTTGACGTCGCACTTGGCCATCATCGGAAAGTCCACGCCGTAGTTTCGCGTGCAGAAGGCGCCGATCTCGGCGGCGCTGCCCGGGTCCTGCCGGCCGAACTGGTTGCAGGGAAAGCACAGCACCGTGAGCCCGCGCGGGCCGTAGCGCTGGTGCAGCGCCTGCAGCCCGGCCAACTGCGGCGTGAATCCGCACGCGCTGGCGGTGTTGACCACCAGCCGCACCCGGCCGTCGAAGGCAGACCAGTCGAGCGCCTGGCCTTGCAGCGTGTGCAGGGTCAGCGGCGTGGGTGGGGCGTCGTCGTCGGGCATGGTGCGTGGATGAAAGGGGGCGGTCGCGGCCGGGTGGCCCGCGGCGGCGGCTTGCGCCGTCACGGCATTGTGCAACCGGCAGGCTGCAGTGCTGGGGGAGGGTGCGCGCCGGTCCTGCCTTGGCCAAATTTTTATCAAATGGCTGCCAAGCGTTTGTTGGTAAAGCGATTGCAGCTATTAAAAACGAAGTGATCGCGGAAGCTGGGTTTTACCCCGCGCCACGCACCGGCCGTATCGACAGCAGCGCCGCCAGCAGGATCAGCGCGCCACCGGCCCACGTCCAGGCGGTGGGCGTGGCGGCGCCCAGCCACACGGCCGAGGCGCTGGCGAACACCACTTCGGCCAGCATGATCAGCGCCGTGACCTGCGCCGGCAAGCGCGCGGCGCCGTATTGCAGCGCCAGGTTGCCGCACAGGAAGGCCAGCGTCAGGCCCACCGCCCACGGCAGCCAGCCGGCCGCGCCCGCCAGCCAGGCAGCGCCCGGCGGGCCGCCCGCCAGCCCGGCCAACGCCAGCGCCATCGACATGGCCCAGCCGCCGCCGAACATGGCCAGCACGCGCGCGTCCGGCGGCGTGGCGCGCCAGCGGCGCAGCAGCGCGTTGGTCAGCGCAAAGCAAAAGCCGCCCAGCAGGGCCAGCAAGTCCGCCGCGCCCCTGGGAAGTGGCCACGGCGAGCCGGGCTTGTGCAGCACCAGCACCAAGCCGCCCAGCGCCAGCAGCAGGCGCAGCAGCGCGCCGCGCGTCGGCCGTTCGTGCAGCAGCCACCAGGCCAGACCGATGGACCACACCGGCATCAGGTAGAACAGCAGCGTCACGCGCACCACGTCGCCCACCGTCACCGCCCAGTTGAAGCCGACGTTGGTCAACCCCGCCGCCGCCGCCAACCCCAGCAGCCACGGGTGGCGCAGCAAGGCCCGCACGCTGCCCGGCCGCCACGCCAGCAGTGCCGCCAGCGCCCCGGCGTAGACGATGGCCGTGCTCCACAGCGGATGCAGACCCTGCGCATGCAGCGCCTTGAAGGCGATCCACGACAAGCCCCACACCAGCGCGTTGAACACCAGCGCCAGCACGGGCCAGGTCGACGCATGATCACTATGAGATTGATAGCTACTCATCTCGATTGAAACAGCGGCAAAGCGATAAATAGTGAAGGGCTTTTTGGGGAGTGCAGGGCGGCGCAGCAAGCCCTTTCAAAAGGCCGCGCAGCAGGCCACCCCAAAGCGCCGCTGCCGGACCCGCGCCGGCGGCCAGCGCTGTCCCCCGGGGGAAGCCGCGCAGCGGCACAGGGGCGGGTCAATGATCCCTTCGCGCCACGTCCAGCAAGTGTTCCACCTGCGCCGTGTGGTGGCGCAGGTTGTGGCGGTGCCACAGCTGAATCGCCAGCATGAACGTCATCACCACGCCGCCGAACAGCGTGATGGCGCCGAACGCAGACAGCCCGGCGCCGGTGGACGCGGCATACAACGCGCCCAGGCCCAGAATGCAGGCCTGTTCGTTGAAGTTCTGCACCGCGATGGAACGGCCGGCGCCCATCAGGTTGTGGCCGCGGTGCTGCAGCAGCGCGTTCATCGGCACCACGATGTAGCCGCCCAGCGCGCCCATGACGATCAGAAACGGCACCGCCACCCACAGCGAGTGCACGAACACCATCGCCACCAGCAGCGCGCCCATCAGCACGCCCAGCGGCATCACGCGGGTGGCGCGGTCCAGCCGCACGCGCATCGACGCCAGCACGGCGCCCACGGCGGTGCCAATGGCCACCACGCCCACCAGGCTGGCCGCCTGCGTGGTGCTGTAGTGCAGCGCGGCGGCGGCCCAGGCCAGCACGATGTAGCGCATGTTGCCCGACACGCCCCAGAACAGCGTGGTGGTGGCCAGCGAAATCTGGCCCAGCCGGTCGCGCCACAGGCGCGTGTTGCAGCGCCAGAAGTCGGGCAGCAGCGCCAGCTGGTTGCGCGGCAGCGGGCGCATCTGCACGCCGGTGTGCGGAATGCGCAGGTTGAACGCCGCCGCGATGCCGTAGATGATGATCAGCGAGGCGATGGCGGCCTCGGGCGCGGTGTCGATCGAGGTGTCGATGCCGGGCAGGTCGAACGCCAGCAGGTACGACGACAGCCGCGCGCCCACCAGCTGGCCGCCCAGCAGCACGCCAAGAATGATCGAGCCGATGGTCAACCCCTCGATCCAGCCATTGGCCTTGACCAGCTGCGACGGCGGCAGCAGCTCGGTCAGGATGCCGTACTTGGCCGGCGAATACGCCGCCGCGCCCAGGCCCACCACCGCGTACGCCAACAGCGGGTGGCCGCCAAACAGCATGGCCAGGCAACCGACGATCTTGATTGCGTTGCTGATGAACATGACGCGGCCCTTGGGCTGCGAATCGGCAAACGCGCCCACCCACGGCGCCAAAATCACGTAGAACAGCGCGAACATCGGCACCAGCGCGGCGCGCTGCCATTCGGCGGCGCCGTCGGCACGCAGCAGTTCGACGGCCGCGACGAACAGCGCGTTGTCGGCCAGCGAGCTGAAAAACTGCGCGGCCATGATGGTATAGAAGCCGCGTTTCATGCTGTTGCCCCCCCCTGAGGCGCTGCGCGCCTTCCCCCCAGGGGGACAACGCTGGCAGCCAGGGGGACCCCGGCTGCGGCGTTCCCGTATGGCCTGCTCCGCGGCCCGTGGCACGGCCTGCTGCGCGGCCGTGGGGGACATGCGATCGCGCACCACGCTGCCACCAACCTGGGTGGCAGCGCCAACGCCAGCGGCGATGGGATTTCACGCGCGGATAACGCTCCGCGGAGACGGGTGACAGCCAAAATGTATCGGTTGTGTAAACGCTGCCGCGCGTTATAGCACGCGGCCCCGCGCGCGAGTAAGCCAGAATGCCCGCATGCCGCGCCCGATCCACGCCACCATCCACACCGCCGCCCTGCGCCACAACGTGCAGCGCCTGCGTGCCGCCGCGCCCGGTGCGCGGGTGTGGGCCATCGTCAAGGCCGACGCCTACGGGCACGGCATCGAGCGCGCGTTTGAGGGCTTGCGCGGCGCCGACGGCTTTGCGCTGCTCGACCTGGCCGAGGCGCAGCGGGTGCGCGACCTGGACTGGCGCGGCCCCATCCTGCTGCTGGAAGGCGTGTTCGAGCCGCGCGACCTGGAGCTGTGTTCGCGCCTGAACCTGTGGCACGCCGTGCACTGCGACGAACAGATCGACTGGCTGGCCACGCACAAGACGCACCAGCCGCACCGCGTGTTCCTCAAGCTCAACTCGGGCATGAACCGGCTCGGCTTTGCGCCCGAGCGCTTTCGCGCCGCCTACGCGCGCCTGCAGGCACTGCCGCAGGTCGACGAGATCTCGCTGATGACGCACTTCTCCGATGCCGATGGCGACAAGGGCATCGCGGCGCAATGGGCCGTTTTTCAGCGCGCCGCCGACGGCTTGGCCGGCGAGCGCAGCGTGTGCAACAGCGCCGCCACCTTGCGCCACGCGCAGGACGCCGCGGTGCGTGGCGACTGGGTGCGCCCCGGCATCGCCGCCTATGGTTCGTCACCCGACTTTCCCGCGCACGACGCCGCGCACTGGGGCCTGCGGCCGACGATGACGCTTGCTACAAAACTGATAGCTGTCAGCGATCTGCCCGCGGGCGCCAGCGTCGGATACGGCTCCACATTCACGGCCGAAGCGCCGCTGCGCATCGGCGTCGTCGCCTGCGGTTACGCCGACGGCTACCCGCGCCACGCACCCACCGGCACGCCGGTGCTGGTCGACGGCGTGCGCACGCGCCTGCTGGGGCGCGTCAGCATGGACATGATCGTGGTCGACTTGACCGCGGTGCCGCAGGCGGCGTTGGGCAGCGAAGTCACGCTGTGGGGCACATCGGCCCATGGCGCCGTGCTGCCCATCGACGACGTGGCGCACGCCGCCGGCACCGTGGGCTACGAGCTGATGTGCGCGCTGGCGCCGCGCGTGCCGGTGTCGGTGGACGACTGAGCGAGAGCAGACACCTGCCCCGGCGCCGCAGGCTTGTCCTGATTCAAGGCGCGCGAAGCGTGTCTTGCCTAAGATCAAGTCCACCTTGTCCGTCGCTGCCACCGCTTCCCTTTCGCTGACCGACCCGCCCGCGCCTGCCAACGCCGAGGCGGCAGAATCCGCGCGCCCCGGCTACACGGCGATGTGGGTCGGCATCACCTGCGAATTCGTCGAATTCGCGGTGTTCTTCGTGGTCTATTTCGTCGCCCGCTGGAGCTACCCGGAGGTGTTCCGCGCCGGCGCGCCCAGGCTGTGGACGCTGGGCGGGCTGCTCATCACGCTGGTGATGCTGACCAGTGGCTACCTGCTGGTGCGCACCGTGCTGGCCGTGCGGCGCGACGACCAGCGCGCCGCGCGGGTGTGGATGACCGGCGCCTTCATCGTGTCGCTGGGCTACCCGCTGCTGAAATGGCTGGAAATCCAGTGGAACCCCGCGCACGGCGTGATTGCGGGCAACAACGCCTTCTTCACGGTGTACTACTACCTCACCATCAACCACTTCATGCACTCGGCCTGGGGCATTCTGGGCATGGCCTGGGTGCTGCTGCGCGTGTGGCAGGGTGCGTACCGGCCCGGCAACCTGAAGGGCGTGGAGTCGATGGCCATCTACTGGCACGCCACCGACATCGTGTGGCTGATGCTGTTCTCGCTGTTTTACGCCTTCGTATGAAACGCCTGCTGCACGCCCTTGGCCCGCACAACGCCACCCAGGCGTGGGGGCTGCTGGCCTTGCTCACCGTGGCCAGCGCCGCCATCGCCGTGGCAGAGCGCGGCGTGCTGCCCTGGATCGGCTGGCTGATTGCCGCGCTGGTGGCGTGGAAAGCCTGGCTGGTGGCCGAGCATTACCTGGAAGTGGCCGACGCCGCGCCGGTGTTTCGCCGCATCGTGCGCGTGTTCATCAGCCTCGCGCCGCTGGCGCTGGTGGTGACGGCGTGGCTCGAGTCGCGCTGACGCTCTGTTTTCGATAGCTGGACGCGCGCTTCCGGCAAGCGCGCGGCTGATTTACTTCAAGAACGCGTCGTAACCCGTCTTCAGAATCAGCGCGCCCACCACCACGATGAACACGCCGCGCACGAAGCCCGCACCGTGCTTCAGCGCCAGCCGCGTGCCGATCAGGCTGCCCGCCACGTTGGCCACCGCCATCACCAGGCCGATGTGCCACCACACGTGGCCCTTCATCGCAAACAGGGCGATGGCCGCCAGGTTGGTCGCCACGTTCAGCAGCTTGGCCGAGGCCGACGCGTTGAGAAAGTCGTAGCCAAGCAGGCGCACGAACAGAAAGATGAAGAAGCTGCCCGTGCCGGGGCCGAAGAAGCCGTCGTACCAGCCGATCACGGCGCCAATGGCGCAGGCCAGCAGCGTCTCGCGCTGCCGGTCGTGCCGCGGCGCGTGGGTGCTGCCCAAATCCTTTTTGGCCAGCGTGTAGAGCAGCACCGCCAGCAGGATGAAGGGCAGCAGCTTGCGCAGAAAGCTGGGGTCGACCCGCGTGACGTGCCAGGCACCGGCAAAGCCGCCCACCAGCGCCGCCAGCGCCGCCGGCAGCAGTACCGGCCAGCGCAGCTGCACGCGCCGGCTGTATTGCAGCGTGGCGATGGTCGTGCCCCAGACCGACGCGCTCTTGTTGGTGCCGAACAGTGTGGCGGGCGCCGCGCCGGGGTAGGTGGCAAACAGCGCCGGCACCAGAATCAGCCCGCCGCCACCCACGATGGAGTCGATGCAGCCGGCCAGCAGCGAGGCCAGCGACACGAGAAGCAGTTCCATGACGGCGAAAGCGCTGTTATTTTGATAGCTTCCTGCGCAAGTCCATCAAGCGCCAGGGGCCGAAAAGCCCTGGATTATGCCGATGCGGCCCGCGCGTGCAGGCAAGAAAAAGGGCGCCCATTGGGGCGCCCTGGAAAGGATTGCGTTGGAATCTGGAGTCTTGTCTTCTGGGTGTGGTGGTCTTGTCTCCTCGGCCCTTCATGGCTGCGTGGGCGGCGTCGCCTGGCAGCTTCCGAGTGGCTTCACTGTACGCAAAACGCGCCAGTTCCACATTGGGACTTGCCCCTACGACAATGGTGTGCCATTGGATTTTTGCTCGCCGTTCACTTCTTGCCGGCCTCGCTGTCGTGGCCCAGCTGCGGCAGCATCGAGCCTTCGCCCAGCTGCAGCAGGCCGGTCTTGCTGTAGACGGCGAGCTTGCCGCGCGTGTCGGTGATGTCCAGATTGCGCATGGTCAGCTGGCCGATGCGGTCGAGCGGCGTGAACGGCGCGTTGTCCACCTTTTCCATGCTCAGGCGCTCCGGCGCGTAAGTCAGGTTGGGCGATTCGGTGTTGAGGATGCTGTAGTCGTTGCCGCGCCGCAGCTCCAGCGTCACTTCGCCGGTGATGGCGTTGGCCACCCAGCGCTGGGCGGTCTCGCGCAGCATGATGGCCTGCGGGTCGAACCAGCGGCCCTGGTACAACAGGCGCCCCAGCTTCAGGCCGTTGACGCGGTATTGCTCGATGGTGTCCTCGTTGTGGATGCCGGTCAGCAGCCTCTCGTAGGCGGTAAACAGCAGCGCCATGCCGGGCGCTTCGTAAATGCCGCGGCTTTTGGCCTCGATGATGCGGTTCTCGATCTGGTCGCACATGCCCAGCCCGTGGCGGCCGCCGATGCGGTTGGCTTCCAGGAACATCTCCACCGGGTCGGCAAATTCGCGGCCATTCAGCGCCACCGGGCGGCCTTCTTCAAAGCGCACGCGCACTTCCTCGGGCTTCACCTCCACCTCGGGCTTCCAGAACGCCACGCCCATGATCGGGTTGACGATGCGGATGCCGCTGCTCAGCTCTTCCAGGTCCTTCGCCTCGTGGGTGGCGCCCAGCATGTTCGAATCGGTCGAATAAGCCTTTTCTGCCGACATCTTGTAGTCAAAGCCGGCCTTCTGCATGAATTCCGACATTTCCTTGCGGCCGCCCAGCTCGTCGATGAAGCGCTGGTCGAGCCAAGGCTTGTAAATCTTCAGCGACGGGTTGGCCAGCAGGCCGTAGCGGTAGAAGCGCTCGATGTCATTGCCCTTGAACGTGCTGCCATCGCCCCAGATGTTGACGTCATCCTGCTTCATCGCGTTGACCAGCATGGTGCCGGTCACGGCCCGGCCCAGCGGCGTGGTGTTGAAGTAGGTGGCGCCGCCGGTGCGGATGTGGAAGGCGCCGCACTGCAGCGCGGCAATGCCCTCGTTGGCCAGTTGCGTGCGGCAGTCGACCAGACGCGCCACCTCGGCCCCGTATTCCATCGCCTTGCGCGGAATGGCCTCGTAATCGTCCTCATCCGGCTGGCCCAGGTTGGCCGTGTAGGCGTAGGGAATGGCGCCCTTCTGGCGCATCCACAGCAGCGCGGCCGACGTGTCGAGGCCGCCCGAAAAGGCGATGCCGACCTTTTGGCCGGCGGGGAGGGATTGCAGGATGGTGTGGGACATGGTGTGCAGCGGACGGCGCCCGTGGGGGCGCAAAGCGTGAATCGGATCGAAGCGGTTATTGTCCGCCGTTTTGGGGCGCTGGCCGGCGCGGAGCATTTCTCTGGATCAAAACATGCCTCCGCGCAAGTAGGATAAGCGTAAGCAGCTAGGTTTTTTATAGTGAATCGCCGGGTTTACGGGTCACACCGCATGTCGGAGGATGGGTTCATGCGATGTGACGAGGCTTGACGTCGAAGCTCAGGGGCGCGCCACTTGCGGCGCGCCCCTGGAGCGCAGTGTTAGGCCGCATTACGCACCCTTCGAAGATAGCCACGACTGCAAGACGTAGTTCAAATAGGCCGCGGCTTCGTCAACAGACATCGGATGCTTTGGCGGTTGCTCAACTTCTTTCCCGTGCCGCGCAGAATCTCCTGCCACAGTAACTGAGTTAGCCGAGTGTTTGAAGCGCTTGAGATCCTGTGCCGATCCCCAACCGCGCTTTTTCAATGCGCTTTCACTTCCTAAATCTGACTCAATGACCTCATGGATTCGATACATACCTACCCAAGACCTGTGATCTGGTGCGGCCAGCAGGCGCATGGCTTTTGCAACGGAAACGTCAGCTACGGCAAGCTGCGCAATAGCTACCGTTCTGGGCGGGGGCGGAGGCTTAGTAATGACGTTGCCGTCCGCATAAGTAACGGTTACTGTAACCTCGCCAAGCTCCGCACGAGCATGGAGCGTTTCTTGAATATGCAGAAATATGTCCCTTCCACCCGCAGCATTGCGCCGATACACGGCACCCGTGCGGAGCGGTTCAGGCGAATTGCGAACCATTTTGAGCACGCCAGAAAGAACACATAGCTCATCGTTGGCGAGCGTCAGAACCTCTTCGGAGGTCTGGCAAGCCGCAAACGCGTCTGACTCATAAAGAAAGCCACCGTCTCGTTCATCTTTCGATACGCGGAACGACGTTGATACGAAATGATGTACGAGATGTTCAAGGTCGGAAGTCCATCCTTGTACTTGCACCTGCCAGAGTGTGCGGAGTTGGTTCATGCGATCTAACTTGATTTATCTATCATGCATACTAAACGTTAACCCGAAAATCCCTCAGTTCAGTGAAAATTAGGTGTAGCTTGTTGCTTGAAGTGATATTCTCGATTAATCTGTAAATTTTACCCGTATAACCGGAGCGCGCCGCTTGCCTTCATGCTGCGTCCTTCATCACCGCGCAAACGCCCTGCGAGAACAGCCTTGCCTTTGCGTTTGTGTTGCGCAGGGTATCGAACGCTCTGGAGCTGTGGTCCGCACTGGATGACCGGGACTCGCACATGCCGGTCGATGGCGAGAACTTGCGGTAATTAACCATCATGAGCATGAAACTTGCCGCTGGCTCAGGCAGAGCAGCGTGAGCGGCTATTAAATCAATAGTAAATCACCCGCAAAACGTCGACACCGACTTGGTCGTCAGATACGCCTCCAGCGCCTCCGGCCCGCCTTCCGAGCCATAGCCCGAATCCTTGATGCCGCCAAACGGCAGTTCGGGCCAGGCGGCGGCGGGCTGGTTGATCCATAGCAGGCCGACTTCGAGCTGCTGGCTGATCTGGTGGGCGTTCTTCAGCGACTGCGTGAAGGCATAGCCCGCCAGGCCGAAGGGCAGGCGGTTGGCTTCTCTCAGCGCGTCGTCCAGCGTGTCGAAGGCGTGCACCACGGCCATGGGGCCGAAGGGTTCGTGGTTGAACACGTCGGCGTCCAGCGGCAGGTCGGCCAGCACGGTGGGCGCCCAGAAGTTGCCGGCATCGCCGATCTTCTTGCCGCCCGCGGCCACGGTGCCGCCGCGCTTCACCGCGTCGTCGGTCAGCGCCTGCATGGCGGTGACGCGGCGCGGGTTGGCCAGCGGGCCCATGCGCGTGCCCTCGGCCAAGCCGTCGCCCACAGTGAATTTCTCGGCCTGCGCGGCCAGCTTCTTGGTGAATTCAGCAGCAATCGGCTTGGCGACCAGAAAGCGCGTGGGCGAAATGCACACCTGCCCCGCGTTGCGGAACTTGGCGCCGCCGGCGGTCTTGATGGCCAGGTCGATGTCGGCGTCCTCGCAGACGATGACCGGCGCGTGGCCGCCCAGCTCCATGGTGGCGCGCTTCATGTGCTGGCCGGCCAGCGCGGCCAGCTGCTTGCCCACGGGCGTCGAGCCGGTGAAGGTGATCTTGCGGATGACCGGGTGCGGGATGAGGTACTGCGAGATCTCGGCCGGCACGCCGTACACCAGTTGCACCACGCCGGTCGGCACGCCCGCGTCAACAAAGGCGCGGATCAGCGCGGCGGCCGAGGCGGGGGTTTCTTCCGGCGCCTTGACGATGATCGAATTGCCCGTGGCCAGCGCGGCCGACAGCTTGCGCACGATCTGGTTGACCGGGAAGTTCCACGGCGTGAACGCGGCCACCGGCCCCACCGGGTGCCGCGTGACGTGCGCCGTGCCGCGCAAATCGCGCGGCGGCACGATGCGGCCATAGGCGCGCTGGCCCTCGGCGGCCATCCAGTCGATCACGTCGCAGGCGGCCAGCACCTCGCCCTTGGCCTCGGCCAGCGGCTTGCCCTGCTCCATGGTCAGGTGGCGCGCGGTGGCGTCGGCGCGTTCGCGAAAGATTTGCGCGGCCTTGCGCATCAGCGCGGCGCGCTCGTGCGCCGGGGTGGCGCGCCAGGTCTCGAAGCCCTTTTGCGCCGCGGCCAGCGCGCGGTCCAGGTCGGCAATGCTGGCGTGCGCCAGGCGGCCGATCTCCTGCCCCGTGGCAGGGTTGAACACCGCCATCGTCTTGCCGCTGGCGGCGTCGCACCACTGGCCGTCGATGAACAGCTGGGTGTCGGGGTAGTCGGCGGCGGTTTTCTGGGGGGCGGTGGCGGTGGTCATGTAGAAGCTCCTGAACGGAAAGGGGGTGACAAGAAAGGCTCACGGACGATGGTACGCGCACCGCGCCACGCCTGCCCGCAGCCGCCCATGGCTGACGCGCGCGTCAACACGCTGCCACCCACACGGCCTATAGTGGGCGGAGGCGCCGCGCGCGTCGTGGTTTTTGTCCCCCAACCGTCCCAAGGAGAACCCCCATGGCCCAGATGATGAAAGCCGCCGTCTTTGTGGAACCCGGCCGCATCGAGATCGCCGACAAGCCGATCCCCGACGTTGGCCCGAACGACGCGCTGATCAAGATCACCACCACCACGATCTGCGGTACCGACGTGCACATCCTCAAGGGCGAGTATCCGGTCGCCAAGGGCCTGACGGTGGGGCATGAGCCGGTGGGCGTGATCGTCAAGCTCGGCAGCGCCGTCACCGGCTACCAGGAAGGCCAGCGCGTCATCGCCGGCGCCATCTGCCCCAACTTCAACAGCTACGCCGCGCAGGACGGCGCGCCCAGCCAGGACGGCAGCTATCTGGTCGCCAGCGGCCGCTGCGGCTGCCACGGCTACAAGCTGACGGCCGGCTGGCGCTTTGGCAACCTGATCGACGGCACGCAGGCCGAATACGTGCTGGTGCCCGACGCGCAAGGCAACCTGGCGCCGGTGCCCGACGGCCTGACCGACGAGCAGGTGCTGATGTGCCCCGACATCATGTCGACCGGCTTCAAGGGCGCCGAAAACGCCAACATCCGCATCGGCGACACCGTGGTGGTGTTCGCGCAGGGCCCGATCGGCCTGTGCGCCACCGCCGGCGCGCGGCTGCTGGGGGCCACCACCATCGTTGCGGTCGACGGCAACGACGCGCGGCTGGCCGTGGCCAAGAAGCTGGGCGCTGACGTCACCATCAACTTCAAGACGCAGGACCCGGTGGCCGAAGTGCTGAAGATCACCGGCGGCAAGGGCGCCGACAGCGCCATCGAGGCGCTGGGCACGCAAGGCACGTTTGAAAGCGCGCTGCGCTGCATCCGGCCGGGCGGCACGCTGTCGAGCCTGGGCGTGTATTCGGAAAACCTGACCATCCCCGTCGATGCCTTTGGCGCCGGCCTGGGCGACCACAAGATCAACACCGCGCTGTGCCCCGGCGGCAAGGAGCGCATGCGGCGGCTGATGAACGTGATCGAGTCCGAGCGGCTGGACCTGGGCGTGCTGGTGACGCACCAGCGCAAGCTGGACGACATCGTCGAGGCCTACGACCTGTTTGCCAACCAGCGCGATGGGGTGCTGAAGATCGCGATCAAGCCTTGAGGGGCGTGTTGGCTGCGGATGCGCTGTCGGCCGGGATGTGCGCCCGGCGGCGCAGTCACTTTCTTTGTCTCGGCAAAGAAAGTAACCAAAGTTCGCGAAGCGGGATTCGCTCACTTCGCGCAGCGAAGTTATGCGAACACAAAGCCGAGCCCACTGGCCGTGTCCCTTCGCTGCGCTGCGGAACTCGCTTCGCGCCGTAGGCGCTGCGCTCAGAAAGCCGCAGCGAGTCAGAGCACGAAGCGAGGCATGCTGCGCTGCCGCGCCCGCCCCACGCCCTGCGCTTCTCGGCACGGCCAGAGGGGAGGGGAAGTCCAACACAGGCCGTCGCTGCGCTCGGCCGTTGATGGGGCAGCGCCGCGGCTTCGCGCGGCGTCGCTTTTTTCTCCCTCCTTCTGAGAGAGCCTGCCCACGCGAGGGCGGGGAGTAGGGGTGAGGGCCATCCACGTCAAAAATCATAGCTGCCTCCGCTTGCTGCATCAGCGCTCAAGGCACTTTTCTTTCTGAACGCCCGGCTGCCCCTGCCTGCAGCAACGGCCACGGATTCAACGCCCCGTCGGCCCCATAGATGCCATAGTGCAGATGTGGCGGCGTGCCTTGCGCATTGCCGGTGGTGCCGACAAAGCCGAGCAGCGTGCCGGGCTGCACCACGTCGCCCACCGACAGGCCGGGCGCCCAGTCGTCGAGGTGTGCGTAGTAATGCCGCTCGCGCGCCGGCCCCAGCACCCACACCTGCCTGCCGCCCAGCCCGCCGTCGCGGATCGACGCCACGATGCCCACGGTGGCACTGCGCACCGGCGTGCCGCGCGGGGCGAAGATGTCGGTGCCCTCGTGCAGGCGCGCGCCGCCGTCGCGCGGGCCGTGCCAGGTGTCGGCGATGCGGCGCGCGGCCACCCCGTCCACCGGCAGCGGCAGCGCGACGGGCGGGTCCATGCGGTGGATGTGCCACAGCATGCGCGGGCGGTCCATGAAGGGTTGCTGCCACAGCCAGCCGCCGCCCCACCACAGCACGGCGGCCCAGAGCGCCAGCCACAGCACGCTGCGCACGCGCCGCGCCCAGGCGCGCGGGGCGGGGCGAGGCTTTGGATTCATTTGGGCCACCAGCGCGCGCTGGGCAAGAGCAAGCAGCTATAAAAAATGAAGCACCTGGCTGGCGCGGCGGCGCAAGGCGGCACCCGCGGGCTCACGCGCCGGAGCCGGTGATCCAGCGCGCCGCCTTCTCCGCCATCATCAGCGTGGGGCTGTTGGTGTTGCCGCTGGTGATCGTCGGCATGGCGCCGGCGTCGACCACGCGCAGGCCGGCGATGGTGCCGCCGGCGCCGTCGCGCACCTGCAGGCGCGGGGTCAGCACGGCCAGCGGGTCGTCGCCCTTGCCCATCTTGGTGGTGCCGACGGGGTGGAAGATGGTGCTGGCGATGTCGCCGGCCAGGCGGGCCAGTTCGTCGTCGGTCTGGTACTGCGCGCCGGGCTTGAACTCCTCGGGCTTAAAGCGCGCCATGGCCGGCTGCGCCATGATGCGGCGCGTGACGCGCAGGCTGTCGGCGGCGACTTGGCGGTCGTCGTCGGTGGCCAGGTAGTTGGGCGCGATGGCGGGGGCGTCCTCGAAGCGCGGGCTTTTGATCTGCACGTGGCCGCGGCTGCTGGGGTTGAGGTTGCAGACGCTGGCGGTGATGGCCGGAAACGCGTGCAGCGGCTCGCCAAACGCATCCAGGCTGAGCGGCTGCACGTGGTATTCGATGTTGGGCCACTCGAAGGCGGGCGACGAGCGGGTGAACGCACCCAGCTGGCTGGGCGCCATGCTCATCGGCCCGCTGCGGCGCAGCGCGTATTCCAGCCCGATCAGGCCCTTGCCCCACAGCGTGCTGGCCAGCTGGTTCAGCGTCTTGCCGCCGGCGATCTTGTAGACGCTGCGGATCTGCAGGTGATCCTGCAGGTTGGCGCCCACGCCGGGCAGGTCGGCCAGCACGTCGATGCCGTGCTGGCGCAGCAGCGCCGCCGGGCCGATGCCCGACAGCTGCAGGATCTGCGGCGAGCCGATGCTGCCGGCCGTCAGCAGCACCTCGCGCGCGGCGCGCACCGTCAGCGCCTGGCCGCCGCGCACCAGTTCAACGCCGGCGCAGCGCAGGCCACCATCGCCGCGCTCGATGACAAGGCGCTTGACCTGCGCGCCGGTCCACACGGTCAGGTTGGGGCGCTGCAGGGCGGGCCGCAGAAAGGCCTTGGCCGTGTTCCAGCGCCAGCCGGCTTTCTGGTTGACTTCGAAGTAACCCACGCCTTCGTTGGTGCCGCGGTTGAAGTCGTCGGTGGCGGGAATGCCGGCCTGCTGCGCGGCGGCGGCAAAGGCGTCCAGCACGTCCCAGCGCAGGCGCTGCTTCTCCACGCGCCACTCGCCGCCGTGGCCGTGCAGGTCAGAAAAATCAGGTGAATTTGGCCCCTGGCGCTGACCAGCAGGGCGCAGTGCGCTATCCAATTTGTAGTGATCTTCGTGCGCCTTGAAGTCGGGCAGGCAGTTGTCCCAGCGCCATTCGTCCTCGCCCGTCAGCGCGGCCCACTGGTCGTAGTCGCGCGACTGCCCGCGCATGTAGATCATGCCGTTGATGCTGCTGCACCCGCCCAGCACCTTGCCGCGCGGGTAGCGCAGCGTGCGGCCGTTCAGGCCCGCGGCGGGTTCGGTCTGGTACAGCCAGTCGGTGCGCGGGTTGCCGATGCAGTACAGGTAGCCGACGGGAATGTGCACCCAGTGGTAGTCGTCCTTCTGGCCCGCCTCAATCAGCAGCACGCGCCTGCTGGTGTCGCGCGACAACCGGTTGGCCAGCAGGCACCCGGCCGTGCCGGCGCCGACGATGAGGGTGTCGAAAGTGAGGTCGCTCATGCCCGGAAGTCTCCTGCGCGCCAGCATGCCATAAAGGTGGGGCGCAACGAGGCGCGACCCTGGCAGGGCCGCGTGTTTCATCGTCAAAATCGCCCCCAGCGCTGGTGTGACAAGCGAACGACGCTATCAAATCAGGATTAACGGCCCGTTTGCAGGGGAGGACAGCTCAGGGATTCCCGCCTTCGCGGGAATGACGCAGGAGGCGTCGCGCAGCAGGCGCCCCCCATGGCCGCGGAGCAGGCCACACCAGAACGCCGTCGCCGGACCTGCGCCGGCGACCAGCGTTGTCCCCCCTCTGGGGGGAAGGCGCGCAGCACCACAGGGGGGCCTTATTTCACCGGCAAAAACGCCAGCAACGGCGCCGCCAGCAAGCCCTGCACGTAGCTGATCGCCGCGCGCCGGTAGCGCTCGGTGGTGTAGGCGGCCAGCAGGTCCAATCGGCCGATGATCTTGCCGAACTCGCGCTCGAAAGTCAGGTTGCGGTTTTCGCCGACGATCTCGTTGGCCAGCAGCAGCAGCTGGCCTTGCGCGGTGCGGCGCGTGTTCAGCACCCACAGCGCCACTTCCATGTTGCGCGCCGCGTTGTAGATGTGCTGCGGGTCGACCCCGTCAAGGTAATAGAACTCGCGCTTGCCGCCGTGCGCGGTGACGATGGTGTCGGCGCAGGCCAGCACGAAGGCGGCCACGCGGTCGCCCTGGAAGTCGGGCGTCAGCGACTGCGACAGCGCGGCCACGTCACGCCGCCCCTGCAGCGGCGCCCACGGCTGGCCCGACAGCATGGCGGTTTCGACCTGCGCCAGCGCCGCCTCGCGCGTGGTGGCGGTCTTGCGCCATTCGGCGGGGTTGCGGCGGTATAGCTTGTCGGCCAGCGTCAGCAGGCTGCGGTGGTTGGCCCGCATGGCGTTTTGCGCGATGCGGTTGCCTTCGCTTTGCAGCAGCTCGGCGCCGGCAAAGTCCTGTCCGCGCACCTGGCCGCGCGTGGTGGGCGCGTCGCTGGCGCAGCCGGGCAGCACCAGGCAAAACAGCCACGCAAAAAGGGCCGCGAACGCGGCCCTTGAAAGGCGCCCGTGGCGGCCGCGCTGGTCGCGCGCCGACGCACGGGCGGCAGGGGCGTCAGGCCGCCACGGCCAACTGCTCGCCCTTGGCGCCGCTGGCGCCGGACGTGGCTGGCTTGTCGCCGCTGGTGCCGAACGTGATGTCACCGGAGAGCTGTCCCCCTTCTTCGATCACGATCTTGCCATAGCGAATCTTGCCGGTGACCTTGCCGGTGGAAAAGATCACCAGTTTCTGGCGCACCGTCAGGTTGCCGTCGAAGGTGCCGCGCACTTCGGCGATGTCGATTTCGGCCGAGCCCTTGAAGGCGCCGGTTTCCGAGATCTGGATCACGCGCGAACTCACCGTGGCTTCGACCATGCCCTCGACCAGCAGCGTGTCGCAGTCGGTGATCTCGACGCCCTTGAGCTTGATGTTGGGCCCGACGGTGAGCTTGGCGCCGCTTTCAGGCGCATCCGCGACCGGCGCCGGCGCTGGCGTGGCGGCGGGCGCATTCACCGGCGCCGAAAACGGCTGCGCGGCCGACGCGGCGCCAGCCGAGCCGAGCGAGCTGGTGCCGCCCAGCGGCGCTGGGCTGGGGTTGCGGGCGGGGGTGGGTTCGTCGCGTTTGCCGAAAAATGGTCCTTGCAGTGCCATGCGTGCTCCTTGTGACAATCGCGCATCCTAACGGCAATGGCGCGCCGCGCCGCCAGAACAAGAGGAAAAGAACGTAACCATCGCCGCCACCCCCGCGTGGGGCGCGGCAGGCCAGGCGCGTGCGGGCACGGGCAAACAAATGAGCGCCCGGCCTACATCAAACTCGGCGCGCGCCACTGGGCCATTGCCGGCAAGGCAGTACGATCCAGTGCTGCCCGGCGGCGGTCGTGATGGCCGCCCGCCGGGCTTGTTCGCCGCACCTTTACGCATGCCCGAAACCACGCCGCGCATTGACACCCGGCAGACCGCCGACGGTCTGTCGGCCGTGCCGCTGGGCGAATGGACGGCCGCGCGCCTGACGGTGGGCAAGGCCTGGCGGGGCGCGACGGCCGCGCTGGCCGCGCGGGGGCAGGTCGCCGTCTGGGACTTGCGCGAGCTGCGCGCACTGGACCACCTGGGCGCGCTGACCCTGTGGGACCACTGGGGCCGCCAGTGGCCGGCGCGCGTCGAGGCCGACCCGGCACAGCGTGCCGTGCTGGAACGCGTGGCCAGCCACCCCGACGACGCGCCGCCGCGCCGCCCTGGCGGGCTGGCGCAGCATGTCGACACGCTGGGCAGCGGCGTCATCCAGGCCGCGCTGCAGGTGCGCGACTTCACCACCCTGATGGGGCAGCTGCTGCTGGACTTTTTGCGGCTGCTGCGCGCGCCGCACTGGGGGCCGTGGCGCGATTTCTCGGGCCACCTGTACCGCATCGGCGCGCAGGCGCTGCCGATCACGGCGCTGGTCGGCTTCTTGATCGGCGTGGTGCTGGCCTACCTGATGAGCCAGGTGCTGCGCCAGTTTGGCGCCGAGACCTTCATCGTCAACATCCTCGGGCTGGCGCTGATCCGCGAGCTGGGGCCGCTGCTGGCGGCGGTGCTGATCGCCGGGCGCTCGGGCTCGGCCATCACGGCGCAGATCGGCGTGATGCGGGTGACCGAAGAACTGGACGCCATGCGCGTGCTGGGCATCGCGCCCGGCTTTCGGCTGGTGCTGCCGCGCGCGCTGGCGCTGGCCATTGCCATGCCGCTGATTTCGGCCTGGACCACGCTGGCCTCGCTCATCGGCGGCATCCTGGCGGCCGACATCACGCTGGGCATCACGCCGGCCTATTTTTACGAGGCGCTGCCCAAGGCCGTGCCGCTGACCAACCTGGCGCTGGCCAGCGCCAAGTCGGTGGTGTTTGGCGTGTCGATCGCGCTGATCGGCTGCCACTACGGCCTGCGCGTCAAGCCCAACACCGAAAGCCTGGGGCAGGGCACCACGGCGTCGGTGGTGGCGTCGATCACGGCGGTGATCCTGATCGACGCGCTGTTTGCCGTGCTGTTCAAGAAGGTGGGCATGTGAGCACCCCCAGGCTTCACTGGCGTCGCCAGGTTCCGCCACCCGCCTTGAAGGGGGCGCTCGCAGCGGCCGGGTCAAGCGCGCTCCGCGCGCGCCCTGGCATGGCCTGTTCCACGGCCATCGGTGCCGCGGCGGGAGGCTCTGCATGAGCGACGAATCCACCGTTCTCGCCGTCCCTTCCGAGGCGCATGAGCCCGACGCCGCCGCCCCGCCGCTGCCCGAGCATGGCGAGCCGATGATCGAGGTGCGCGGGCTGTGGAGCGTGTTCCCCAAGCCCGGCGGCGGCGAGGTGGTGGTGCACAAGGACCTGGACCTGACCGTCTACCGTGGCGAAGTGCTGACGCTGGTGGGCGGCTCGGGCACCGGCAAGACGGTGCTGCTGCGCCAGATGCTGGGGCTGAACACGCCCGCCAAGGGCCGCATCACGGTGCTGGGCCAGCCGGTGCAGGAGCTGCAGCGCGCCGGCGCCGCCACGCGCGTGGGCATGCTGTTTCAGCAGGGGGCGCTGTTTTCGGCCTTCAGCGTGCTCGACAACATCGCCTTTCCGCTGCGCGAAACCCGCGCGCTGCCCGACGCGCTGGCGCGCGAGGCGGCCATGCTCAAGCTGCAGATGGTGGGCCTGAAGGCCACCGACGCGCACAAGATGCCGTCCGAGCTGTCGGGCGGCATGGTCAAGCGCGTGGCGCTGGCGCGCGCGTTGGCCATGGACCCACCGCTGCTGATGCTGGACGAGCCCACCGCCGGGCTGGACCCGGACAGCTCGGACGCCTTCGTCACCCTGCTGCGCTCGCTGCACCAGGAGCTGGGGCTGACGGTGGTGATGGTCACGCACGACCTTGACACGCTGTTCGAGCTGTCCACCCGCGTGGCGGTGCTGGCCGATCAGCGCGTCATCATCGCCGCGCCGGTGCCCGAGGTGCTGGCCTTCGACCACCCGTTCATTCACCACTTCTTCCTGGGCGAACGCGGACAGCGCGCCATGGAACTGCTGCGCACGCGCCGCGCCTCGTCCCCCGCGGCCACCGCGCCGAAAGGAGCCTGATCGACATGGAAAACAAAGCCCACGCCCTGGCCGCCGGCGCCTTCGTGCTGGCGGTGCTGGCACTGCTCATCGGCATGGCCATGTGGCTGATGCGCGATGTGGCCAACACCACCACCTACGAACTGGTGTCCACCGAAGCCGTTACCGGCCTGCAGCCGCAGGCGGCGGTGCGCTACAAGGGCGTGGCGGTCGGCAAGGTCACCAGCATCGGGCTCGACCCGGGGCAGCGCGGCAACGTGTTGATTCGCATCGCCGTGTCGCCCAGCGCGCCCATCAGTCGATCGACCTTCGCCACGCTGGGCTTTCAGGGCGTCACAGGTCTGTCCTTCTTGCAGCTGGACGACGAAGGCACCTCCACCGAGCCATTGCCGCCCGGCCCCAACGGGCCGCCCCGCATCCCCTTCAAGTCGGGCCTGCTGGGCGAGCTGACCGAGCGCGCGCAGGCGCTGATCGGCAAGCTGGACGAAACCGCCGACCGCGTCAACCGCCTGCTGGGCGACGACAACCAGGCCGCCATCAGCACCGCGCTGGTCGAGATTGGCCGCAGCGCGCAAAGCGTGAAGCAGCTGGCGGCGACCACGCAGCAGACCATCACGGCCCAGTTCGGCCCCGGCCAGACCGACATCCCCGGCCTGGTGCGCCAGGCCAACACGGCGCTCAAGTCCATCGACGGCGCGGCGCAGCAAACGCGGCAGACGGTGGCGCGCTTTGACGGCGTGGCCACCGACGTCAAGCGCGCGGTTGACCAGGTGGCGGGCAAGGGCGGCGTGGTCGACCAGCTGAGCGAAAGCGCCAGCACCGTGACCGGCACCACGCTGCCGCGCATCCAGACGCTGACCGAGGACGCCAGCCGCACCATTCGCCGGCTCGACCGCGTGGCCAACACGCTGGGCGAAAACCCGCAGTCGCTGATTTACGGCACGGGCACCATTCCGCCCGGCCCGGGCGAACCCGGCTTTGGTCAGGCCGGCGGCGGCGCCGCGCCCGACACCCCCGTGCAACCTGTGTCCCGCTGAGGTTTGATATGAATTTTATAGCTACTCGCGTTGGCCAGATGGGCGCTGGCGCCGTTTTTTGCCTGATTTTTGCCGCCCTGTCGGGCTGCGCGCTGCCCTTGCCCGACAAACCCGTGCGCCCGCAGCCCTACGACCTGGGGCCGGCGCTGCCGGTGGCGGCCAACGCCGCGCCCACCGGCAGCGCGCTGGCGCTGGGGCGGGTGGAATCGTCGGCCGCCATCGACGGCAGCAACATCCTCTATCGCCTGCTGTACAGCGACGGCGGCCAGCAGCCGCGCCCTTATGCGCTGGCGCGCTGGACCATGTCGCCGCCGCAGCTGGTCGGCCAGCGCCTGCTGGAGGCCTTCTCCGCCACGCGGCCGGTGGTCGAGCCGGGCATGGGCCTGGCGGCGGTCGAGTTGCGCACCGAACTGGACGAATTTGCCCAGCTGTTTGAAGCGCCTGGCGTCAGCGAAGGCGTGGTGCGCCTGCGCGTCACCGCCATCGCGCCCACCGCCAAGTCGGGCCGGCTGGTTGGCCAGCGCACCTTCACCGTGCGCAAGCCCGCGCCCACGGCCGACGCGCCGGGCGGCGTGGCGGCCTTGCGCGCGGCCACCGACGAGGCGGTGGCGCAGGTCGTGACCTGGGCCAACGGCCTGCCCGCGCCGCGCTGACCTCGCCCCGCGTGCATCAGCCTGCCACGGCGGGCGCGGCCGGCGTGCGCCGGCGGAACATGCCGTAGCCGTCCATCATCAGCACCTGCTCGCCGCGCTGGTTGAACATTTCCCACACGGTGCGCGTCAGCCCGACGTCGGGGCGCGACTTCATGGGGCGCGATTCGGTGATGGTCTGCTTCAGCGTCAGCGTGTCGCCCGGGTAGACCGGCGTCGGCCACTGGATCTTTTCCAGCCCCGGTGATCCCAGGCTGCTGGATTCGTGCAAGAAGCCGCGCACCATCAGCCCCATCGCCATCGCGCAGGTGTGCCAGCCGCTGGCCGACAGCTTGCCGAAGATCGACTTGGCGGCCGCCTCGTCGCTCAGGTGGAAGGGCTGCGGGTCGTACTTGCTGGCAAACGCAATCACCTCGTCGTGGTCGACCGTGGTGCTGCCGATGTCGAGCGTGGTGCCCACGGGCAGGTCTTCCCAGAAGTACTTGATGTGTTGCTGCGGGTGGTCTGAAGGGGCGGAGACAGTCACGGCAAATCCTCATGTGGTGGAAGCGAACAACGCATCTGGCGCGGCGCGATGCCAGGGCTCCCATGGTCGGGCTTGCACCGGCCATCGGGCGCGCCCCCGGCGAGGGGGGTGGCGCAACAGCGCGCAGCGCGTGGAGCCTGGGGGTGAGCCACTATCGGGCGCCAGAAACGTCGATCAACGACATGGTGGTGTAGCTTGCCGCATCCGACAGCAGCCACACGATCACCTCAGCGACTTCGTCCGCCGTGCCGCCGCGGCCCATGGGCACGCCGGCTTTCAGTTCTTCGACGCGGTTCGGGCGGCCGCCGCTGGCGTGGATCTCGGTGTCGATCAGCCCCGGGCGCACGGCGTTGACGCGGATGCCCTGCGGCGCCACCTCTTTCGCCAGCCCGATGGTGAAGGCGTCAATGGCGGCCTTGGCCGCCGCGTAATCGACGTATTCGTTCGGCGAGCCGAGCCGCGCCGCCGCGCTGGACAGGTTGACGATGCTGCCCCCCGCGCCCCCGTACGCCGTGCCCATGCGCCGCACGGCTTCGCGCGCGCAGATCAGCGAGCCAATGACGTTGACGTCGAACATGCGGCGCCAGCGCGCCACGGTCTGATCGGCCACGGGCTGCGCGCGGTCCACCACGCCGGCGTTGTTGACCAGCCCCGTCAGGCGGCCCAGTTTGGCGTCGATGTGGTCGAACATGCGCAGCACCTGCGCCTCGTCGGCCACGTCGGCCTGCACCGCCATGGCCGTGCCGCCGGCGGCGCGGATGGCGCGCACCACCTCGTCGGCGGCCAGCGAGTGGGCGGTGTAGTTCACAGCCACCGCCCAGCCCTGGGCCGCGGCCCGCCGCGCGGTGGCCGCGCCAATGCCGCGCCCGCCGCCCGTCACCAGCAAGACCTGGTTACCCACGTGTCGCCTCCTGCTGCAAGAATGCGGCCATTATTGACCCGGCACGCGCCCATTGCGCGCCCACGCCCGCAGGAGCACACCATGAGCCGCACCGTCGACTACTACTTCGCCACGCAAAGCCCGTGGGCCTTTCTGGGCCACGACCGCTTCGTGCAACTGCTGCGCGCCGGCCGGCGTGAAGTGAACGTGCTGCCGGTGGACTTTGGGCGCGTGTTTCCCGTTTCGGGCGGGTTGCCGCTGCCCAAGCGCGCGCCGCAGCGCCAAGCCTACCGGCTGGTGGAGCTGCGGCGCTTTGCCGACCACCTGGGCGTGGCGATGAATATCCAGCCAAAGCACTTTCCGGTGGACGGTACGCCCTCATCGCTGCTGATCACCGCCGTCGCGCAGCACGACGGCATGTCCGCCGCGCTGCGCCTGGCCGGCGCCGTGCTGGCCGCCTGCTGGCGCGAAGAGCGCGACATTGCCAACGAAGGCACGCTGGCCGAGCTGCTGGACGAGACCGACCTGCCCGCCGAGCGCTTGGGCCAGTCGCGCCAGGCCGACACGCAGGCGCGCTACGCTGCCCACACCCAGGCCGCCATCGACGCTGGCGTGTTCGGCGCGCCGACGTACGTGATTGATGGCGAGCCGTTCTGGGGTCAGGACCGGCTCGACTTCGTCGCCCGCAAGCTGGGTGTTTTTTAAGGCGCTGGCGCTGACCAGTCAAGCGAATATAGCTATTGAATAAGGAGCAAACAGAGATGGGCCAATTCATCGACCTGACCGCCGCCGACGGCCAGAAGATCGCCGCTTACGTGGCCGAGCCGGCAGGCTCGCCCCAAGGCGGCGTCGTGGTGCTGCAGGAAATCTTCGGCGTCAACGCCCACATCCGCGAAGTGGCCGACGGCTACGCGCGCGACGGTTATCTGGCCGTGGCGCCCAGCACCTTCCAGCGCGTCAAGCCGGGGGTGGAACTGGGCTACACCGACGCCGACATGCAGGAAGGCTTTGGCTACAAGAGCGCCGTGGAGGCGCTGCCCGCGCCTGGCGTGATGCAGGACATCCAGGCCGCCATCGACTACGCCGCGCAAAAGAGCGGTGGCAAGGTCGGCATCGTCGGCTACTGCTGGGGCGGCCTGCTGACCTGGCGCGCCGCGTGCACGCTGAACGGCCTGTCGGCGGCGGTGCCCTACTACGGCGGCGGCATGACGCAGCCGGCCGAGATCGCCCGCACCCCCAAGGTGCCCGTGCTGGCCCACCTGTCCGACCGCGACCAGTATGTGCCGCTGGACGGTGTGGAGGCGTTCAAGAAAGCGCACCCCGAGGTGGAGATGCACCTGTACCCGGCCCAGCACGGCTTCAACTGCGACCACCGCGGCGCGTGGGACGCCGACGCCGCCAGGCTGGCGCGCGAACGCACGCTGGCGTTTTTTGCCAGGCATCTGGGTTGATGCCCGGGCGTTGGTTTGCTACGTTAAAGGTAGCTGCATGCGCTTGATCTGAGAGCGCTGGCGGCCCATTCAGCCCTTATCCACCGGCGTGGCGCGAATCGCGCTGTCGGCGCGCGGCATCTCGCGTTCGAGGTGCGCCAGCAGCGCCATCAACGCGGCGCTGTTGTGGCGCCGCTGCATGTAGGCGGCGTACACCCAGAAGTCCTGCGACACGAAGCTGTCCAGCACCGACACCAGCTGGCCGCGCTCCAGGGCGTCCTGCACCAGCGACCGCGCGACGTAGATCACGCCCAGGTCCATCAGCGCCAGCGTGGTCAGCGGAGCGACGTCGTTCACGTCGACGTGCGGCTGCAACGGTACTTCGAACGGTCGGCCGCGATCGACGAAGGGCCAGCGCGCCGGCTCGCCCGCGCGGTTGATGTTGAGGATGCGGTGGCCCGCCAGATCGCGCGGGTGCTGCGGCTGGCCGTGCGCGTGCCAGTAGGCCGGTGACGCGACCACCACGCGGTCCAGCCGCGCCAGCCGCCGCACGATGACGTTCTGGTCCGGGATCGGGCCCACGCGCAGCGCCAGGTCGACGCCGTCTTCCACCAGGTCCAGCTGGCGGTTGCTCAGGACCAGGTTGAGCGACACCTCGGGGTAGCGCTCCAGGTACCGGCCCAGCACCGCCGGCAGGCCGGCCGGCACCAGCGCGGGCGGCGCCGTCACCGTCAGGCGGCCGCTGGGGCGCGTGGCGCGCTCCATGAGTTCGCTGGCGGTCATCTGCACCAGCTCCAGCACCGGGCCGGACCGGTCGTACAGCAGCTGGCCGGCGTCGGTCAGCGACACCTTGCGGGTGGTGCGCTGAAACAGGCGCACGCCAAAGCGCTGTTCCAGTTGCGCGACGTACTTGCTGACATTGGCGGGCGACATGTCGAGCGCGCGCGCGGCGGCCGAAAAGCTGCCACGCCGCGCCACTTCGCGGAAGGCCTGGATCAGATCGAGGGAGTCCATGCGCCCGATTATTTCTGAAATGGAAATAGTCTATGTCCCGCGTGGTGGTTTTTTCAACGCCGATGAAGCCCGAAACTAGCTTTCATCGACGCGCTGCACCGCAGCCGTCGACCCGAAAAGCCCCGGCAGCGATGCCGACCGGCACCTTACCGAAACCCTTGATACAGGAGAAACACCATGACCCGATTCACCACCACCTTCGCTTCCGCCGCCGCTGCCCTGCTGCTGGCCGGCAACGCTTTCGCGCAGATGCCCGCCGCCGGCGAAGGCCCGCTGTTCCAGAACGAGACGCGCGTGGCCGCCCGCGCCGATGCGCCGGCCCGCGCCCCCGTGTCGATTCAGCAGGTCGCCAGCGGCGAAATGAACGGCGTGGCCGCGCAGGCCGACGACGCCAGCCGCCCGAGCCGCGCCGAAGTGCGCCAGCTCACGCGCGAAGCCATCGCCAAGGGCCAGCGGCCCGCCGTCGGCGAACTCGGCTGATCGCCCACCCGCCCGCGGCGCGCGGCCCGCTGGCCCGCGTGCTCCCTTGCGCTTCAGCGCCGGTGGCGCGTCAGGTAGCGGCGGCGCCAGAAGATGATCAGAATGCCGGCCGCCAGCGCCACCAGCAGCGCCAGCGCGGTCCACATGCCTTCGGTGCTGTGGATCAGCGGCAGGTGCTCGAAGTTCATGCCGAAGAAGCCGGTGAACAGGTTCAGCGGCAAGAAGATGGCGGTCACCGCCGTCAGCGTGCGCATGATGTCGTTGGTGCGGTGGCCCTGCGCGCTGAAGTGGATTTGCACCGCGGTTTCGGCCGCTTGCTCCAGCCGGCGCGCGTGGTGCAGCACGCGGTCGATGTGTTCCATGACGTCGCGCGCGCGGGCCACCAGCTGGTCGCGCCGCGCCTGCGCGGGCGCCGGCTCGGCGCCGTAGGCCGACAGCGGCAGCTCGCGCAGGGTGTCCAGCCATTCCTGCATGGCGTCTTGCTGCTCCTCGCACAAGTCCTGCAGCGCGTGCAGGCGGCGGCGCGCCAGCATCATGGCGCTCCAGGTGTCGTGGCGCGGGTCGGGCTTGAGCAGCTCGGCCTGCGCGTTTTCCAGCGCGCTGGTCAGGTCCTTGCGCAGGTCGAGGTAGCTGTCGACCATGGTGTTGATCATGCGCAGCACCAGGTCGGTGGGGCCTTGCGGCACGCGGTTGCGGGTGCCGGCGGTGTCGACGCTGAGCTTGGCGTCGGCCAGAAATCGCTCGACGAAGGTGTGCGCGGTATAGCAGCCGGCCGGGTGCACGCTGATCAGCAGCTTGTCGAAGACGCCAAAGCCGACGGCGCGCGAGTCGATGCGCGAAAACGCTTCGGGCACGGGCGCCGCGGCCGGCGCCGGCGCGCCAGCGCCCAGGCTGTGGTAGCGCGCAATGGCCTTCACGTGTTCATGGTCGCGCTGCACCTCGGCCAGCGTGGCCAGGCGGCGAAAGATGACCATGTCGTACACCGACGTGGCGTCATAGTGCGAGGGGTGTACGTCGCTGGCCAGGTCCTGCACGTGCACGTCGAGCAGGGCCGAGCCGCCCAGGCGCTGCGCGGCGGCCTGTACCTCGGGCAGGTGGCGCACGAAGTCGGTGCGGTCCAGATAAATCCAGACAAAGCCGTCGGCCGGCGGGTGCTCGGGGGGCGCATCGGCAAAGCGCAAGCTGCCGGCGGTGAATTCGACGATCTTCACTTGAGGCCCTGAATTGAAGACAAATGATGCCGCCAGCGCCTGTTGGACAAGCGCAGGCAGCTATTATTTTTGCAGCAAGCGGGCTGCGTCGCGGGCAAAATAGGTCAGCACGCCGTCGGCGCCGGCGCGCTTGAAGGCCAGCAGGCTTTCCATCATCACCAGGTCGTGGTCGAGCCAGCCGTTTTGCGCCGCGGCCTTCAGCATGGCGTATTCGCCGCTCACCTGGTAGGCGAAGGTGGGCACGCGGAACTCGTCCTTCACGCGGCGCACGATGTCCAGATACGGCATGCCGGGCTTGACCATCACCATGTCGGCGCCTTCGGCAATGTCGATGGCGACTTCGCGCAGCGCTTCGTCGCTGTTGCCTGGGTCCATCTGGTAGACCTTCTTGTTGCTCTTGCCCAGGTTGGCGGCCGAGCCGACGGCGTCGCGGAAGGGCCCGTAGAACGCGCTGGCGTACTTGGCGCTGTAGGCCATGATGCGGGTGTGGATGTGGCCCTTGGCTTCGAGCGCGCTGCGGATGGCGCCGATGCGCCCGTCCATCATGTCGCTGGGCGCCACGATGTCGACGCCGGCGGCGGCCTGGGTCAGCGCCTGCTTGACCAGCTGGCCCACGGTTTCGTCGTTGAGGATGTAGCCAGTCTTGTCGAGCCAGCCGTCCTGGCCGTGGCTGGTGTAGGGGTCGAGCGCGACGTCGGTCATGATGCCCAGTTCGGGAAAGCGCTTTTTCAGCTCTTTCACCACGCGCGGGATCAGGCCGCGTGCGTTGGCGGCTTCGCTGCCCTTGTCGTCCTTCAGCTTGGCGTCGATCACGGGGAACAGCGCCATCACCGGGATGCCCAGGGCCACGCAATCCTCGGCCACCGGCAGCAGCTGGTCGAGCGACAGGCGTTCGACGCCCGGCATCGACGCCACCGCCTCGCGCTTGTTCTTGCCGTCCAGCACGAACACGGGGTAGATCAGGTCGTTGGCCGTCACCGCATGTTCGCGTACCAGGCGGCGCGTGAAATCGTCACGGCGCAGGCGGCGCGGGCGGTTGGCGGGAAAGGGGGCGAGCGGGGTGCGTGTCATGCCGAAATTGTGCGCCATCTCGCGGCGGCAAAAGACCGGGCGCGATAGAGGCCGATTGCGAGGCTGAACACCTTTTGCTATATTTCTTGTCGGACGGCTTGCCGTCCCCCGCTTTTCCTCCCTGAGCGGGAGCCTAGACGTGTGACAGCAGACAGGCTTTTCGACCCCGGCCCCGTGCCGGGGTTTTTTCTTGGGGGCGTTGAAAGCACCACCCTGAGCCGCCTGCGGCGGCTTCCCCCTCTCCTGCGGGAGGGGGACGGCGCCAGTGCCCGGTGCAAGCCCGGCCACGGCGCCCACGCATGGCCTGCTCCGCGGCCGTTCGGCGCTTTGAGTGACGCGGTGTGGGTGGCGGCCGGCGTCATGGGAATTCGAAACGGGCTTCGCAGCAAGCCCCAGAAGGGCCGCGGAGCAGGCCACGCCAGAGCGCCGCGGAAGGGCTTGGCCCGCCCGCCAGCGCTGTCCCCCTGGGGGGAAGGCGCCGCAGGCGACTCAGGGGGGCATAACTCCGGGGGGATAATTCCTTTCATGCTCTGGATCAAGGCACTGCACATCGTCTTCATCGCCAGCTGGTTCGCCGGGCTGTTCTATCTGCCGCGCATCTTCGTCAACCTGGCGATGGTGCCGCCCGGCTCGGTGGCCGAGCGCGAGCGCCTGCTGCTGATGGCGCGCAAGCTCTACCGCTTCATGACGCCGCTGGGCGTGATCGCGCTGGCGCTGGGCCTGTGGCTGTGGCTGGGCTATGGCATCGGCATGGGGCCGGGCAACGGCTGGATGCACGCCAAGCTGGCGATCGTGCTGTTGCTCGTCGCTTACCACTGGCAATGCGGCCGCCTGCTGCGGCGTTTTGTGCGCGATGAAGAGCGCCACAGCCACGTCTGGTTTCGCTGGTTCAACGAAGGGCCGGTGCTGATGCTGCTGGCGGCGGTGATTCTGGTGGTGGTCAAGCCGTTCTGATGACATTCCCCCTGAGTCGCCTGCGGCGCCTTCCCCCCAGGGGGACAGCGCTGGCGGCCGGGCCAAGCCCGCTCCGCGGCGCTCCGGCCTGGCCTGCTCCGTGGCCATTCGACACCTTGCGCTCTGCGCGCGGCGCGCGCGCATGAACCGCTACAAATCCGCCGCGCTGCCGCTGGCGTTGCTGTATGCGGGGCTGATCGTGTATGCCTCGCTGTATCCGTTTTCGGGCTGGCGCGATCTGGGCGTGGCGCCTTGGGCGTACCTGACGGCGCCGCTGCCGCGCTACTGGACGCGCTTTGACGTGGGCGCCAACGTGGCGGGCTATGCGCCGCTGGGCTTTTTGCTGGCGCTGGCCATGATGCGCATGCGCCGCGGATGGCCGGCGCTGACGCTGGCCACGCTGGCGGCGGCGCTGCTGTCGCTGACGATGGAAGGGCTGCAGACTTACCTGCCGGCGCGCGTGGCGTCCAACGTCGATCTGGCGCTGAACGCGGGCGGCGCGCTGGCCGGGGCGCTGTCGGCCTGGGTGCTGGAGCGGCTGGGCGCCATCGACACCTGGCGGCGTTTTCGCGCGCGCTGGTTCGTGCCCGATTCGCGCGGCGCGCTGGTGCTGTTGGCGCTGTGGCCGGTGGGGTTGCTGTTTCCGGCGCCGGTGGCGTTCGGCATGGGTCAGGTCTTCCAGCGGCTCGAAGAGGGCCTGGCGCAGCTGCTGGAAGGCACCCCTTTCCTGCGCTGGCTGCCGTTGCGCGAGCTGCAGCTGCAGCCGCTGCTGCCCGGCGAAGAAGCGATTTGCGTGGCACTGGGTGCGCTGGTGCCTTGCCTGCTGGGCTATACCGTGATCCGCCACCGCGGCCGGCGCGCGCTGTTCACGGCGGCCGCGCTGCTGTGCGGCGTGGCGCTGTCCGCGCTGTCGGCGGGGCTGACCTACGGCCCCATCCATGCCTGGGGCTGGGTCACGCAGCCGGTGCAGTACGGCTTGTGGCTGGCGCTGGTGGCCGCCGGCCTGCTGCTGCTGGTGCCGGGCCGCGTGTGCGTGCCGCTGCTGATGGTGGTGCTGGCCGCGCAGGTGGTGTTGCTCAACACTGCTCCGCAGAACGCGTACTACGCCGCGTCGCTGCAAACCTGGGAGCAGGGCCGCTTCATCCACTTCCACGGCCTGGCGCAGTGGGTGGGCTGGCTGTGGCCGTTCGCCACCTTTGCCTACCTGATCGGCCGCCTGGGTGGCGGCGACGGCGGGCAGCCGCCGGTGCCGCCGCGCCTGCCTCATGGCGCCGCGGCTCGGGCCGCGCCCGCCATGCCCGCGCCGCCAACGCAGGCAAGCGCCCCGCCCGACAGCGCCGAGCCGCAGGCCCCGCCTAGAATCGGCGCATGAGCACGCCGCCGCCCGATTCCTACTACCAGCGCCACATCTTCTTCTGCCTGAACCAGCGCGACAACGGCGAAGACTGCTGCGCCGACCACGACGCGCAGGCCGCTTTCGACCACTGCAAGTCGCGCGTCAAGGCCGAAGGGCTGGCCGGCCCCGGCAAGGTGCGCGTCAACAAGGCGGGTTGCCTGGACCGCTGCGCCGCCGGCCCGGTGGCGGTGGTGTACCCCGAGGCGGTCTGGTATTCGTACGTCGACCGCGCCGATATCGACGAAATCGTCGAGTCGCACCTGAAGAACGGCCAGGTCGTCGAGCGCCTGCTGACGCCGCCGCACCTGGGCCGCTGACTTTCGCGCTGTTACAGGCTTTTTCGGCTGCCGGCGCTGATTGATGCTGCGCGTGCAGCTACAATTTGCATAGCTGCATGAACGCCCAGACCCAATCCCTCACGCTCACCGGCCCGGCCGGCCCGATCGAGGCGCTGCTCGACCTGCCCGAGCCCGACCTGTTCGAGACGCCGCACGGCACCGCCGTCATCGCGCACCCGCACCCGCAGTTTGGCGGCACCATGACCAACAAGGTGGTGCAGACCGTTGCCCGCGCCTGCGTGCAGTGCGGCTGGCGCGCGGTGCGCTTCAACTTTCGCGGCGTTGGCGCCAGCGGCGGCCATTACGACGAAGGCCGTGGCGAGGTGGACGACATGCTGGCCGTGGTCGAGCAGTCGGCGCCCGCCGACCAGCCGGTGCTGCTGGCGGGTTTTTCGTTCGGCGGCTACGTGGCCGCGCGGGCCATCGCCACGCTGCACGCGCAGCGCAGCATCGCGCGCGCCGTGCTGGTCGGCACTGCCACGTCGCGCTTTGACGTGCCGCCGGTGCCGCCCGAACTGCACCCGCAGACGCTGGTGGTGCACGGCGAGCAGGACGACACCGTGGCGCTGTCGTCCGTCATGGACTGGGCGCGGCCGCAGTCGCTGCCGGTCACCGTGGTGCCGGGCGGCGAGCATTTCTTCCACGGACAATTGCCGCTGCTGAGGGCGCTGGTCGCGCGCCATGCGCGCATCTGAAATTTCAAGGTTTTCCGGGCTGCAGCGCTTGCCAGACAAGCGCCTCAAGCTCATTTTTTTGTAGTATTCGACATGAACATCCTGTATCGCTTTCTGGTGGCTGCCGCGCTGGCCACTGCCTCGCTCGTCAGCCATGCGCAGGCGCCGCAGCCGCCCGAAATTGCCGCCAAGGCCTACCTGCTGATGGACGTCACCGCCGGCCAGGTGCTGGCCGCCAAGGACCCGGACGCGCCCGTCGAGCCGGCGTCGCTCACCAAGCTGATGACGGCCTACTTGGTGTTCGACGCGCTCAAGTCCAAGAAGATCAGCCTGACGCAGACGCTGCCCGTGTCGCAACGCGCCTGGAAGATGCCCGGCTCGCGCATGTTCATCGACCCCAAGATGCAGGTGCCGGTCGAAGACCTCATCAAGGGCATGATCGTGCAGTCGGGCAACGACGCCACCATGGCGCTGGCCGAAGGCGTGGGCGGCAGCGCCGAGCGCTTTGTGCAGCTGATGAACGACCAGGCCAAGGCGCTGGGCCTGCAGAACACCGGCTACAAGAACCCCGAAGGCCTGACCGAACCCGGCCACACCACCACGGCGCGCGACCTGGCCACGCTGGCCAGCCGCCTGATGCGCGACTTTCCGGAGTACGTGCATTACTACAGCATCAAGAAATACCGCTACCCCGGCACGCCGGCCAGCAACGACAGCAACCGCAACACGCTGCTGTTCCGCGACCCCACGGTCGACGGCCTGAAGACCGGCCACACCAACGCCGCCGGCTATTGCCTGGTGGCCACGGCCAAGCGCGACTTCCCCAACGTGCCCGGGCGGCGCCTGCTGTCCGTGGTGCTGGGCACCAGCAGCGAAAACGCGCGCGCCAACGAATCGCAAAAGCTGCTCAACTGGGGCTACACCGCGTATGAAGGCGTCAAGCTGTTCGACGCCGGCAAGCCCGTGGCCACGCCCAAGGTGTGGAAGGGCAAGACCGGCGAGCTGAAGCTGGGCCGCACCGAACCTATCGTGGTGGCGGTGCCGACCGGCACGGCCAGCCAGGTCAAGACCGAAATCAACCGCCCGGAGCCACTGATCGCGCCGTTCCGCCAGGGCCAGGCCGTGGCCACGCTCAAGGTCAAGCAGGGTGAGCAGCCGCTGGTCGAATTGCCGCTGGTGGCGCTGGAGCCGGTGGAGGAAGCGGGCTTCCTGGGCCGCGCCTGGGACGCGATGCGGCTGTGGATCAAGTAGGGCGTGCCCAAAGCGCCTGCCTTGCATTGCGGATAACCCCGATCCGGGCTATACTTTAAGGCTTTCCCGCAATTGGGGCGGGAAAGTCGTTTGCGCGGCTTGAAGGTTTATCAAGCATCGGGCCTTGCGGTCTGGCGTCTTGCCTTTGGGTTTGACAGGCACGGTTTGCACCCTGCCGGCGCGCTGAATTCAAGCGTTTAGGGACTATTTTTCAATGCCAACCATCAGTCAACTGGTGCGTCAGGGGCGGACCGTCGAGAAGACCAAGTCCAAGAGCCCCGCGATGCAAAACTGCCCGCAGCGCCGCGGTGTGTGCACGCGTGTGTACACCACGACGCCCAAGAAGCCGAACTCGGCGCTTCGTAAAGTCGCCAAGGTGCGTCTGACCAACGGTTTCGAGGTCATCTCGTACATCGGCGGTGAAGGCCACAACCTGCAAGAGCACAGCGTGGTGCTGGTGCGCGGCGGCCGTGTCAAGGACTTGCCGGGCGTGCGCTACCACATCGTGCGCGGCTCGCTCGACCTGCAAGGCGTGAAAGACCGCAAGCAGTCGCGTTCCAAGTACGGCGCCAAGCGCCCGAAGAAGGCCTGATAGGTCTTTGTCATTTTTCGGTGCTTGAATCGCCTGGCAGGCGGTTGCAAGCGTAGTGACCTAGCCACTTAGGTCGAGTAAGTGCAGGCTCCCGATGGGTCTGCCGGGCGAGCGGAGAACAGGACTCCTCCGGCCGCCAACTGAAGCAAGTCAAGAGGTGAAACATGCCACGTCGTCGTGAAGTCCCCAAACGCGAAATCCTGCCGGATCCCAAGTACGGCAATGTCGAGCTCTCCAAGTTCATGAACGTGATCATGGAAGGCGGCAAGAAGGCGGTTGCCGAGCGCATCATCTACGGTGCGCTCGAAACCATGGAGAAAAAGAGCGGCAAGGATCCGCTCGAGCTCTTCACGGTCGCCATCAACAACGTCAAGCCGATGGTCGAGGTGAAGTCTCGCCGCGTCGGTGGCGCCAACTACCAGGTGCCGGTTGAAGTGCGTCCCGTGCGCCGTCTGGCGCTGTCGATGCGCTGGATCAAGGAAGCCGCCCGCAAGCGCGGCGAAAAGTCCATGGCCATGCGCCTGGCCAACGAACTGCTTGAGGCCACGGAAGGCCGTGGCGGCGCCATGAAGCGCCGCGACGAAGTGCACCGCATGGCCGAAGCCAACAAGGCCTTCAGCCACTTCCGCTTCTAAGTGCTGGCGGCTGCGCGGGCTTGATGCGTCGTCGCGGGGCCCGTCGCGAAATCGTCCCGACCTTCTGGTCGCCGCGGTTTCGCGCCATGACCCGCCCTGGCAGAAGCCCGCCCGCTACGCCGCTGAATGCGCCGTAGCGTTTTCGTTTTTTATCGGTTCAATTACCCAAAAGGTTCATCATGGCTCGCAAAACCCCCATCGAGCGCTATCGCAACATCGGCATTTCGGCGCACATCGACGCCGGCAAGACCACCACGACCGAGCGCATCCTGTTCTACACCGGCGTGAACCACAAGCTGGGCGAAGTGCACGACGGCGCGGCCACCACCGACTGGATGGAGCAGGAGCAGGAGCGCGGCATCACCATCACGTCGGCCGCTGTCACCGCGTTCTGGAAGGGCATGGACCTGTCCTACCCCGAGCACCGCTTCAACATCATTGACACCCCGGGCCACGTGGACTTCACCATCGAGGTGGAGCGTTCCATGCGCGTGCTCGACGGCGCCTGCATGGTGTACTGCGCCGTGGGTGGCGTGCAGCCGCAGTCCGAAACCGTCTGGCGCCAGGCCAACAAGTACAAGGTGCCGCGCCTGGCCTTCGTCAACAAGATGGACCGCACCGGCGCCAACTTCTTCAAGGTCTACGACCAGATGAAGCTGCGCCTCAAAGCCAACCCCGTGCCGGTGGTGATTCCGATCGGCGCCGAGGACAACTTCAAGGGCGTGGTCGATTTGCTCAAGATGAAAGCGATCATCTGGGACGAAGCCTCGCAAGGCATGAAGTTCGAGTACCACGACGTGCCGGCCGAACTGCAGGCCGACGCCAAGAAGTGGCGCGAGAACATGGTCGAGGCCGCCGCCGAAGCCAGCGAAGAGCTGATGAACAAGTACCTTGAAGAGGGTGAACTCTCCGAGGACGACATCAAGCTCGGCCTGCGCACGCGCACGATTTCGACCGAAATCCAGCCGATGCTGTGCGGCACCGCGTTCAAGAACAAGGGCGTGCAGCGCATGCTCGACGCCGTGATCGACTTCCTGCCCTCGCCGGTGGACATTCCGCCGGTGGCCGGCACCGATGAAGACGAGAAGGAAACCAGCCGCAAGGCCGACGACGGCGAGAAATTCTCGGCGCTGGCATTCAAGCTCATGACCGACCCGTTCGTCGGCCAGCTCACCTTCGTGCGCGTCTATTCCGGCGTGCTGAAGAAGGGCGACACGGTGCTCAACACCGTCAAGGGCAAGAAAGAGCGCATCGGTCGTATCGTGCAGATGATGGCCAACGAACGCATCGAGATCGAAGAGATCGTGGCCGGCGACATCGCCGCCTGCGTGGGCCTGAAGGATGTGACGACGGGTGAAACCCTGTCCGATCCGGGTTCGGCCATCATTCTTGAGCGCATGGTGTTCCCTGAGCCCGTGATTTCGCAGGCCGTGGAACCCAAGACCAAGGCCGACCAGGAAAAGATGGGCATCGCGCTGCAGCGCCTGGCGTCGGAAGATCCGTCGTTCCGCGTGCGCACCGACGAAGAGTCGGGCCAGACCATCATCTCCGGCATGGGCGAGTTGCACCTTGAGATCATTGTTGACCGCATGAAGCGCGAGTTCGGCGTGGAAGCCAACGTCGGCAAGCCGCAGGTGGCTTATCGCGAGACCGTGCGCAAGACCGTGACCGATGTCGAAGGCAAGTTCGTGCGCCAGTCGGGCGGTAAGGGCCAGTACGGCCACGTCGTCTTCACGCTGGAGCCGCAGGAGCCGGGCAAGGGCTTTGAGTTCGTCGACGAAATCAAGGGCGGTGTGGTGCCGCGCGAATACATCCCCGCCGTGCAAAAAGGCGTGGAAGAAGCGCTCACCAGCGGCGTGCTGGCCGGCTACCCGGTGGTCGACGTCAAGGTGCGCCTGACCTTCGGTTCGTACCACGACGTCGACTCGTCCGAGCAGGCCTTCAAGATGGCCGCCATCTTTGGTTTCAAGGAAGCGGCGCGCAAGGCGACCCCGGTCATCTTGGAGCCGATGATGGCCGTCGAGGTGGAAACGCCCGAGGACTACGCCGGCAACGTGATGGGCGACTTGTCCAGCCGCCGCGGCATGGTGCAGGGCATGGAAGACATGGTCGGTGGCGGCAAGGCCATCAAGGCCGAAGTGCCGCTGTCTGAAATGTTCGGCTACTCGACCACGCTGCGCTCGGCCACGCAAGGCCGCGCCACGTACACGATGGAGTTCAAGCACTACGCCGAAGCGCCGAAGAACGTGGCCGAGGCCATCGTCGCCGCGCGTGCCAAGTAATTTGAATGAAATAGACCGCCAGCGCTTGTCAGTCAAGCGCGAGCAGCTACTAATTCAATAGTAAACAGCCCAACTTCCCGTTGGGCGGTCTGCGATCCGGGGCCGCTTCAGTGCCCGTGCTGAAGCGATTCAAAAGCATCCGGATGCAGACCTAAAACCGGTCACGGGCATCGTTCTTTCATTGGAGTTTTTGAAATGGCAAAAGAGAAATTCGAGCGGACCAAGCCGCACGTGAACGTCGGCACCATTGGTCACGTGGACCATGGCAAGACCACCCTGACGGCGGCCATTGCCACCGTGCTGTCGAAGAAGTTTGGCG
>JAKOYD010000106.1 GCA_029780695.1 Pseudomonadota bacterium | reverse complement strand
CGGCTCGACAGCGACACGGGCAACCGCAACCTGCCGCGTATTCCCGCCTCGCGGGTGGGCGTGCGGCTCGATGCCCGCTGGCAGGCCTTGTCGGGGGAGCTGGAGTGGTACCGCGTGGCGCGCCAGAACCGCCTGGCCGATTTCGAGACCAGCACCCCGGGCTACACCATGCTGAACCTCTCGGTGCTCTACCAGGTGAGCCAGGGGCGTTACCCGGTGCAGGTCTATCTGAAGGCCAACAACCTGACCGACACGCTGGCCTTTGCCCACACCTCGTTCATCAAGAACGCAGCACCGCTGACCGGGCGCAACCTCACCGCCGGGCTGCGGGTGTCGTTCTGATGTAGCCGAGCGCAGCGCAGGGGCGCAGGGCTTGCACTACCATCGGCGGCTCCCTGCCCCCGGCCCTGCCTGCTCCATGAACCACCCCGTCGTCACCGCGCTGATCCCCATCATGTTGTTCATCGCCACGGGGTATCTGGCGGGGCAACGGGGGTGGATCAGGGCTGCGGGGGTGAAAGACCTGTCCAACCTGGTCTTTCTGGTGCTGGCACCCGCGCTGCTGTTCCGCACCATGGGCAAGGTGCACCTGGAGCAGCTCAACTTCCAGCCAGTGGCCGCGTATTTCCTGGCCGCCGGGCTAATCTTTGTGGGCACGCTCGCATGGCGCGGCTTCAACCGGCTGGGCGCTGTGCTGGCGCTGGCCAACACCTTCAGCAACACGGTGATGATCGGTATTCCGCTGGTAGGGCTGACCTATGGCGAGGCCGGGCTGGTCACCATGTTCACCCTGGTGTCGCTGCATGCGCTGGTGCTGCTGACCCTGGCCACCATCGTGCTGGAACTGGCCGTGGCCCGCGAAGAGGCAGCCCAGGGCAAGAACACCGACCGGCACATGGCGGTCACCGTGCTGCGCTCGGTGCGCAACGGCATCATCCACCCGGTGCCGCTGCCTATCATCGCCGGCCTGCTGTTCGCACAGACGGGCCTGGCGATCCCCGAGGTGATCGACAAGCCGCTGATGCTGCTGGGCAACGCGCTCAGCCCCCTGGCGCTGGTGCTGGTGGGTGTGACCCTGGCGCATAACGCCATCGGCGGACATCTGCGCGGCGCGCTGGAACTGGCGTTGACCAAGAACCTGGTGCACCCCGCGCTGGTGGCCTTGCTGGGCTGGGCTTTCGGGCTGAGCGGGGTGCCTTTTGCCGTGATGATCCTGGCGGCCTCGCTGCCCATCGGGGCCAACGTTTTCCTCTTCTCGCAGCGTTATGCAGTGGCGGAAGAGGTGGTGACGGCGGGGGTGGCGGTGTCCACGGCGCTGGCCTTGGTGACAGTGCCCATTGTGATGTTTTTGATAGCCTGATACGGCCCCCGCGACCATTCTTCGCGGGCATATAGCTATTTATTCGATAGCAATCGGGTGAGTCAGGGTGCCAGCCGCTCGCGCACCCATCCCTGGCCCTCACCGGCGCGGTAGCGCAGCCGGTCATGCAGCCGGCTCTTGCGGCCCTGCCAGAACTCCCAGGTGTCGGGCACCAGCCGGAACCCGCCCCAGTGCGGCGGGCGGGGCGGCTGGAGCAGGAACTGCGCGCCGTACTTGGCGGCATTGGCCACCAGCACGCTGCGCCCGCTGATGACCTGGCTCTGCGGGCTGGCCCAGGCGCCGATGCGTGAATCCAGCGGGCGGCTTTTGAAATAGGCGTCGCTCTCGGCGTCGCTGACCTTCTCCACGCGGCCCTCGATACGTACCACCCGCTCCAGCTCCACCCAGTGGAATTGCAGTGCGGCAAACGGGTTGCCCGCCAGCTGGCGGCCCTTGCGGCTGTCATAGTTGGTGTACCAGACGATGCCCTGCGCATCAAAACCCTTGACCAACACCACCCGGGTGCTTGGCCGCAGGTCGGGCCCCACCGTGGCCAGGGTCATGGCGTTGGGCTCGGGCACCTCGGCGGCCATGGCCTCGCTGAGCCATTGCTCAAACTGCTGCAGCGGGTCGGCGCGGGAGGCGGTTTCATCCAGCTCGGCGCGTTCATAGCTCTTGCGCAGCTGGGCAATGTCGTGGGGGAGGGTGCTCATAACAGCATTGTGCCGCGTAGGAGCAGGTCAGACGGCTGCCTCAAGCCCGCTGGCGAAATGGGCTTGCATCCGGGCCATGGCGCCTGTCGCGTCACGCTGCTCCAGCGCCGCCATCACCGCGCGGTGCTCGGCCAGGGATTCCTGGATGCGCCCGCTCTTGAGCAGCGAGTTGTGGCGGTTGAGCTTCATCACCTTGCGCAGGTCGGCCACCATCTGGCTGCGCCAGCGGTTGTCCGAGATCTCCAGGATGCGCATGTGGAAGCGCTCGTTGATGGCGAAGAAGGTTTCGCGATCGTTCACTGCGGCTTCCAGCTCGGCGTGCAGGCCCTGCAGTTCGCGCAGCTGGGCGGTCGTGGCGCGTTCGGCCACCACGCCGGCGGCGTCGCTCTCCAGCAGGCTCAGCAGGTGGTACACGTCGCGCAGGTCTTTTTCATTGACCTCGGTCACATAGGCGCCACGGCGCACCTTCATGGTGACCAGGCCTTCGGCGGCCAGCACCTTCAGGGCTTCGCGCAGGGGGGTGCGGCTGATGCCGTATTCCTCGGCAATCTTGAGTTCGTCGATCCAGCTGCCGGGCTCCAGCTCGCGCTGGAAGATGCGCTGGCGCAGCAGCTCCGCCACTTCTTCGTAGAGGGCGCGGGGAGCGAGGCGGGCGTCGGTGAACACGGCGGACATGCGGTGGATTGTAAGGCTGGAAAAATATTTTGAATGAATAATTATGAATGATGTAAACTCGCCCACGCCAGTGCAAACCCGGGTACAAACCCGAGGAGGCACCGCTTTTTTGCCGGCACTTCTTTCTCATTCCACCTGAGTCCACCATGTCCGCCAAGCCCGAATCCAGCCCTGTGTTTGCAACCGCCACCCTGGAGGCCTGGACCAAGGCCGCCACCAAGTCGGCACCCGGCGGCAACGTGGATGCGCTGAACTGGATCACGCCGGACGGCATCACGGTGAAGCCGCTCTACACCGCAGCCGACCTGAAGGGCCTGCAGTACAGCGACACGCTGCCGGGCTTCGAGCCCTACCTGCGCGGCCCGCAGGCCACCATGTACGCCGTGCGGCCCTGGACGATCCGGCAGTACGCGGGCTTCTCCACGGCCGAGGAATCCAACGCCTTCTACCGCAAGGCGCTGGCCGCCGGCGGGCAGGGCGTGAGTGTGGCCTTCGACCTGGCTACGCACCGGGGCTACGACAGCGACCACCCGCGCGTGACGGGCGACGTGGGCAAGGCCGGCGTGGCGATCGATTCGGTCGAGGATATGAAGATCTTGTTCGACCAGATCCCGCTGGACAAGGTGAGCGTGTCCATGACCATGAACGGCGCCGTGCTGCCGGTGCTGGCAGGCTATGTGATCGCGGCGGAAGAGCAGGGCGTGCCGCAAGATAAGCTCAGCGGAACCATCCAGAACGACATCCTCAAGGAGTTCATGGTCCGCAACACCTACATCTTCCCGCCTGAGCCGAGCATGCGAATCATTGGCGACATCATCGAGTACACGGCCAAGAACATGCCGAAGTTCAACTCGATCAGCATCAGCGGCTACCACATGCAGGAAGCCGGTGCCAACCAGGCGCTGGAGATGGCCTTCACGCTGGCCGACGGCAAGGAATACGTGAAGACGGCGCTGGCCAAGGGCATGGACGTGGACGAGTTCGCCGGGCGCCTGTCCTTCTTCTGGGCCGTGGGCATGAACTTCTATCTGGAGATCGCCAAGATGCGCGCCGCGCGCCTCTTGTGGTGCCGGATCATGAAGGAATTCGACCCAAAGAACCCCAAGAGCCTGATGCTGCGCACGCATTCGCAGACTTCGGGCTGGTCGTTGACCGAGCAAGACCCCTACAACAACGTGGTGCGCACCACCATCGAGGCGATGGCGGCGGTGTTCGGCGGCACGCAGAGCCTGCACACCAACAGCTTCGACGAAGCCATTGCGCTGCCCACCGAATTCTCAGCCCGCATCGCCCGCAACACCCAGCTCATCATCCAGGAAGAGACGCACATCACCAACGTGGTCGACCCCTGGGCCGGCAGCTACATGATGGAGAAGCTGACGCAGGACATGGCCGATGCCGCGTGGGCCATCATCGAAGAGGTCGATGCCATGGGCGGCATGACCAAGGCGGTGGATTCGGGCTGGGCCAAGCTCAAGATCGAAGCCGCTGCCGCCGAAAAGCAGGCGCGCATCGACTCTGGCAAGGACGTGATCGTCGGCGTCAACAAATACAAGCTGGCGAAGGAAGACGCCATCGAAATTCTGGAGGTGGACAACGTCAAGGTGCGCGAATCGCAGATCGCGCGCCTGAACGATATCAAGAAAAAACGGGACGCAGCGCAGGTGCAGCAAGCGCTTGAAGCTATTACAAAGATAGCGGATAGCGGGCAAGGCAACCTGCTCGACGCCGCCGTGAAGGCGATTCGCGCCCGCGCCACGGTGGGCGAAATCAGCGACGCGATGGAAAAAGTCTTTGGGCGCCACCGCGCCGACACGCAAAAGGTGACCGGTGTGTACGCAGCCGCCTACGACTCGGCCGAAGGCTGGGACAAGCTCAAGAAAGAAATCGCCGACTTCGCCGACGAAGAAGGCCGCCGCCCGCGCGTGATGATCGCCAAGCTGGGCCAGGACGGTCACGACCGCGGCGCCAAGGTGGTGGCCACGGCGTTTGCCGACTTAGGGTTCGACGTGGACATTGGTAGCCTGTTCCAGACGCCCGAGGAATGCGCGCGCCAGGCCGTCGAGAACGACGTGCACGCGGTCGGCGTCAGCACGCTGGCGGCTGGTCACAAGACGCTGGTGCCGGCCATTCTGAAAGCGCTGAAAGAGCAGGGCGCCGACGACATCATCGTCTTCGTCGGCGGCGTGATTCCGCGGCAGGACTACGACTTTTTGTACGAGGCGGGCGTCAAGGGCATCTACGGGCCGGGCACGCCGATTCCGGCCAGCGCCAAGGATGTGCTGGAGCAGATCAGGAAGGCGCGGGCTTGAGGTGGTTATTTCGCCTGACCCAAGCGTTTGTATGGATGGCATGGCACTCAACAACCGTTCGGGCTGAGCCTGTCGAAGCCGTGCGCGCCGTGTCATCCCACACCGTACCCCTCACGCCGTTCGCCCTGGGCCTGTCGAAGGGCATGAAGTGACCCGAGCCGCCGCCATGTCCAGCACACCCGTTCGCCCTGGGCTTGTCGAAGGGCAGGAAGTGACCCGAGCCGCCGCCATGTCCAGCACACCCGTTCGCCCTGGGCCTGTCGAAGGGCATGAAGTGCTCCGAGCCGCTGCCATGCCCAGCACACCCGTTCGCCCTGGGCTTGTCGAAGGGCATGAAGTGACCCGAGCCGCCGCCATGTCCAGCACACCCGTTCGCCCTGAGCCTGTCGAAGGGCAGGCCAGCACCCCGACCGCATGAAGCCGTTCCACGTCTACCTGCTGCGCTGCGCCGACGGCTCGTATTACTGCGGGCACACCGATGAACTGGCCGCGCGTCTGGAGCAGCACCATGTGGGTGCTGGCGGATACACGGCTACGCGCCGGCCTGTCGAAATGGTGTGGCACGGCGAGTTCGAATCGCGCGCCGCCGCGCTCGAATTCGAACAGCAGGTCAAGGGGTGGTCGCGTGCCAAGAAGGGGGCGTTGATTGCGGGGGATTGGGAGCGTGTCAAGGCGCTGGCGCGTTCCAGGGGCGGCGATGGGCACGGGTCATCGCGGGATTCAGCGCCGGTCTTGGGGACGGGCCCTTCGACAGGCTCAGGGCGAACGGGTCAGGAACGGGCTGTGCTCGAAGCGGGTTACCCTTCGACAGACTCACGGCGAGCGGGTGAGGAACGGGCTGTGCTCGAAGCGGGTTACCCTTCGACGGACTCACGGCGAATGGGTCAGGAGCGGGCTGGGCTCGACGGGATCTACCCTTCGACAGCTTCAGGGCGAACGGGTCAGGAGCGGGCTGTGCTCGAAGCGGGCTACCCTTCGGCAGGCTCAGGGCGAACGGAGGGGGGTGGGTTGGTCGATGGCATTACCGGCGCAACCGGCCCCGCCCAGCGCCGCGCCATCGCCAAGGCCATCACGCTGCTCGAATCCACCCGCGCCGACCACCGTGCGCAGGGTGACGAACTGCTGACCGCGTTGCTGCCGCACACCGGCAAGTCCCTGCGCATCGGCATCAGCGGCGTGCCCGGCGTGGGTAAAAGCACTTTCATCGAATCGCTCGGCGTACACCTGATCGAGCACGGCCATCGCGTCGCGGTGCTGGCCATCGACCCGTCGTCCACCGTCTCGGGCGGATCCATACTGGGCGACAAGACGCGCATGGACCGGCTCTCGGCGCTCGAAGCCGCCTATATCCGCCCCAGCCCCAGCAGCGGCACGCTGGGCGGCGTGGCCGAAAAAACGCGCGAAGCCATGCTGGTGTGCGAAGCCGCGGGCTACGACGTGGTGCTGGTCGAGACCGTGGGCGTGGGCCAGTCCGAAACGGCGGTCAGCGGCATGACCGACATGTTCGTGCTGCTGCAACTGCCCAACGCGGGCGACGATTTGCAGGCCATCAAGAAGGGCGTGATGGAGCTGGCCGACTTGGTGGTCATCAACAAGTCCGATATCGACCCGGCTGCCGCTACGCGCGCGCGGGCGCAAATCCAGTCGGCGTTGCGCCTGTTCGGCCTGCATGGCAATCCTGAACATGCCCACCACGACGAGGCGTTGTGGCACCCGCGCGTGATCCAGATCAGCGGCTTGAAGGGAGAGGGGCTGGACGATTTCTGGCAAGCCGTCACGCAGTTCCGCAGCCTGCAAACCGCCAATGGCCGCCTGGCCGCACGGCGCCAGCAGCAGAACCTGGCTTGGATGTGGGAGCGCATCGACGCGGGCCTGAAAAGCGCCTTTCGCGCACATCCGGGCGTCAGGGCGGAGTTGCCGGCGATGCTGGAGGCCGTGTCCGCCGGGCGCGTGGCGCCATCGACGGCGGCGCGCACGCTGCTGGCGGCGCAGCTATCCAATACTTCATAAAAGATAGCAAAACATCTTGATCTGGCAAGCGTCAGAGCCCCATTCAATTCATAGAACGAGCGAATCCAAAGCGAAGGAACCCCATGAAGCTGATTCTTGAACAACTCGAACAAAAGCGCGCTGCGGCCCGCCTGGGCGGTGGGCAGAGGCGCATTGATGCGCAGCACAGCAAAGGCAAACTCACGGCGCGCGAGCGCATTGAGGTGCTGCTCGACGCTGGCAGCTTTGAAGAGTGGGACATGTTCGTCGAGCACCGCTGCGCCGACTTCGGCATGGACCAGACGCACATCCCGGGCGACGGCGTGGTGATCGGCTACGGCACCATCAACGGCCGCTTGGTCTTCGTGTTCAGCCAGGACTTCACCGTGTTCGGCGGCGCCTTGAGCGAAGCCCACGCCGAGAAAATCTGCAAGCTGATGGACCAGGCCATGAAAGTGGGCGCGCCGGTGATTGGCCTCAACGATTCGGGCGGCGCGCGCATCCAGGAAGGCGTGGCCTCGCTGGGTGGCTATGCCGAGGTGTTCCAGCGCAACGTGATGGCCAGCGGCGTGATTCCGCAGATCAGCATGATCATGGGCCCGTGCGCTGGCGGTGCGGTGTACAGCCCCGCCATGACCGACTTCATCTTCATGGTGAAGGACACCAGCTACATGTTTGTCACCGGCCCCGAGGTGGTCAAGACCGTGACGCACGAGAGCGTGACGGCCGAGGAACTGGGCGGCGCGCTGACGCACAACACCAAGAGCGGCGTGGCCGACCTGGCGTTCGAGAACGACGTCGAGGCGCTGCTGATGCTGCGGCGCTTCTTCAACTACATCCCCGCCAGCAACCGCGAAAAGGCGCCCTACCGGCCCACGCAAGACAAGGCCGACCGCGCCGATATGAGCCTGAACACGCTGGTGCCCGACAACCCCAACCTGCCCTACGACATCAAGGAGGCCATCACCAAGACGGTGGACGATAGCGAGTTTTTCGAGCTGCAGCCCGACTACGCCGCCAACATCGTCATCGGCATGGCGCGCATGGACGGCAACGTGGTCGGCATCGTGGCCAACCAGCCGTTGGTGTTGGCGGGCTGCCTCGACATCAAGAGCAGCATCAAGGCCGCGCGCTTTGTGCGCTTCTGCGATGCGTTCAACATCCCCGTCATCACCTTTGTCGACGTGCCCGGCTTCATGCCCGGCACCGCGCAGGAGTACGGCGGCATCATCAAGCACGGTGCCAAGCTGCTGTACGCGTATGCCGAATGCACCGTGCCCAAGATCACCGTCATCACGCGCAAGGCCTACGGTGGCGCGTACGACGTGATGGCCTCCAAGCACCTGCGCGGCGACGTCAACCTGGCCTGGCCCAATGCCGAGATCGCCGTGATGGGCGCCAAGGGCGCGGTCGAGATCATCTTCCGCGAGGAAAAGAAGGACCCCGAAAAACTCGCCGCGCGCGAGGCTGAATACAAGGCCCGCTTCGCCAACCCCTTCGTCGCCGGCGCGCGCGGCTTCATCGACGACGTGATCCAGCCGCACGAAACGCGCAAGCGCATCTGCCGCAGTCTGGCGATGCTGAAGGACAAGAAGCTGGAGAACCCGTGGCGCAAGCACGGGAACATCCCCCTCTAACCAACCGTTCGGGCTGAGCCTGTCGAAGCCCTGTCCGACCCGCCGCGATGGCCCTTCGACAAGCTCAGGGCGAACGGCGAATTGGAGCCAATGAACATGTTTACGAAGATTCTGATTGCCAACCGTGGCGAAATCGCTTGCCGCGTGATTGCGACGGCCAAGAAAATGGGCATCGCCACCGTGGCGGTGTATTCCGACGCGGACAAATACGCGCGCTTTGTGCAAATGGCCGACGAGGCCGTGCGCCTGGGCCCGCCGCCGTCGCGTGAGTCCTACCTGCTGGCCGACAAGATCATCGAAGCTGCCAAGCAGACCGGCGCGCAGGCGATCCATCCCGGCTACGGTTTCCTGAGCGAGAACGAAGCCTTTGCCAAAGCGTGCGAAGACAACGGCATCGCCTTCATCGGCCCCAAGGCGCACAGCATCGCGGCGATGGGCGACAAGATCGCATCCAAGAAGCTGGCGAATGAGGCCAAGGTCAGCACCATCCCAGGCTACAACGACGCGATTGAGACGCCCGAAAAAGCGGTGGAAATCGCCAAGGGCATCGGCTACCCGGTGATGATCAAGGCCTCGGCCGGTGGCGGCGGCAAGGGCTTGCGTGTGGCCTTCAACGATCAAGAAGCGTTCGACGGTTTTGCGGCCTGCCAGAACGAGGCGCGCAACAGCTTTGGCGACGACCGCGTGTTCATCGAGAAGTTCGTCGAGCAGCCGCGCCACATCGAGATTCAGGTGCTGGGCGACAGCCACGGCAACGTGGTCTACCTGAACGAGCGGGAGTGCTCGATTCAGCGCCGGCATCAGAAGGTGATCGAGGAAGCACCGTCGCCCTTCATCAGCGACGCCACGCGCAAGGCCATGGGCGAGCAGGCGGTGGCGCTGGCCAAGGCGGTCAAGTACCAGAGCGCGGGCACGGTGGAATTCGTGGTTGGCAAGAACCAGGACTTCTACTTTCTGGAGATGAACACGCGCCTGCAGGTGGAGCACCCGGTGACGGAACTGATCACGGGGCTTGATCTGGTCGAGCAGATGATTCGCGTGGCGGCGGGCGAAAAGCTGGCCTTCACGCAGGCCGACGTGAAAAAAGTCGGCTGGGCCATTGAGTGCCGCATCAACGCCGAAGACCCGTTCCGCAACTTCCTGCCGTCCACTGGCCGCCTGGTGCGCTTTGAGCCGCCGGCGCAGAACCTGTTTCAGGGCCAGGCGACCACCGAGGTGGGCGTGCGCGTGGACACGGGCGTGGTGGATGGCGGCGAAATTCCCATGTACTACGACTCGATGATCGCCAAGCTCATCGTGCACGGCAGCGACCGCAATGACGCCATTGCGCGCATGCGCGAGGCGCTGAATGCCTTCGTCATCAAGGGCGTGCAGAGCAACATTCCGTTCCAGGCCGCGCTGCTGGCGCACCCCAAATTCGTGAGCGGTGATTTCAACACCGGCTTCATCGCCGAGCACTACGCGCACGGTTTTTCGGCCGTCGACGTGCCACACGACGACCCGTATTTCCTGGTCGCGTTGGCCGCGCGCCTGCACATGTGGTATCGCAACCGCGCGCAAGGGCTGCAGGGCCAGTTCTGGGAAGGCTACAAGCGTCTGCCGGGGCGTGAGTTCACCGTCTGCATGCTGGGCAAGGAGGGCGACAACCGCTATGTCGACGTGCATCTGGGCGAAGTCGCCTTGGGCCAGCCCTGCGCCGTCACCGTGCAGGCGCCGGAAGGCGCCAAGGTCTACCAGATGATCATCGACCATTACGTGGGCGATGCGCGCGTGACCGGCACCGTCAATGGCAAGCCGTTCACGGTGCAAATGGCGCGCGGGCTGGCCAAGAACCCGCTGGCCACGCGCGTGATCCACAACGGCACGCAGCTGGACGCCATCGTCATGCATCCGCGCACCGCCGAGCTGCACAAGCTGATGCCCTACAAGGCGCCGCCCGACATGAGCAAGTTCGTGCTCTCGCCCATGCCGGGCCTGCTGGTGCAGGTGGCCGTACAGCCGGGGCAGGAGGTCAAGGCCGGCGAGCGCGTGGCCGTGATCGAGGCCATGAAGATGGAGAACGTGCTGTTCGCCAGCGCCGATGGCGTGGTGAAGGAAGTGAGGGCGCAAAAGGGCGACAGCCTGGCGGTGGATCAGGCCATCGTGGAGTTCGAGTAAGGCCGCATGGCGCGCGTTGAAAGCCGGCTGGGGGCGCTGAACCTGGTGCTGCCGCGGCCCATGACAACGGCTTTGCCGAACTGATCCTGCAGGTATTCGAGCCAGACGTGGCGCGGCACGCGCGCAGCGCCGTGGGCAGGGCCGAACTGCCGTTCGACATTCCCGTCGAGATCGAGGCCGAGGTCGAATGGCGGCCTTGATGCCAAGCTTGGCAAGTGGTTGAGCGCAGGTTAATATAACAATTGTTATAACCATCAGCCCTTGCGAGCCGCCATGTCCACATCCGTCGCCCTCAAAGTCACCCAGATCGGCAATTCGGTCGGCGTCATCCTGCCCAAGGAGGTGTTGGCACGGCTGAAGGTGAGCAAGGGCGATTCGCTGTTCGTCACCGATTTGCCCGATGGCGTGGCGCTGCGCGCCTACGACCAGGAGTTCGCCGAGCAGATGGAGGTCGCGCGCGAGATCATGAAGGAATACCGCGACGTGTTGCGCGAGTTGGCCAAATGACGAGCGCCGCCAACCAGGCGTGGCGCTGGCTGCCGCGCGAGGTGGTGCTGGCTGTGCACGAGGAGCAGTTGGCCGAGCACGGCGGCGCCAGCGGCTTGCGCGACGAGGGTTTGTTTGATTCCGCGCTGGCGCGCCCGCGGCAACTGGCCAACTACGGCGAGCCTGACATTGCTGACTTGGCTGCCGCGTACGCGTTTGGTCTGGTACGCAACCACCCGTTCATTGACGGCAACAAGCGCACCGGCTTCGTCGCGGCTCAGTTGTTCTTGCGGCTCAACGGACATCGCATCCAGGCGCCGCATGTGGATTGCGTGCTGACCACCCTGGCCCTTGCCGCCAGCGACATCGACGAAGCCGCCTTCGCCGCTTGGCTGCTCCGCCACTTGCAGCCGCGTTGATGGCCGTGGCTGCGCACGTGCTCAAGCTGGCCATTCACGCCACCCCCGGCGCCAAGCGCACCGAGGCCGCGGGTTCACACGGCGGCGCGTTGCGCGTGCGGCTGGGCGCGCCGCCGGTCGATGGCAAGGCGAATGCGGCCCTGATCGACTGGGCGGCGGCGGCGTTCGGTGTGCCCAAGAAGCAGGTCGAGCTGCTGCATGGCGCTTCGGGGCGGCAGAAGGTGTTGGGTGTGAGTTTCGGCAGTGCCGAAGATCTGTCCACGGCGCAGGCACGGGTGGCCCAGTGGTTGAGCGATGCGGGCTGAAGCCGATCCGCTCGTTGGTGTGCTGATATGAAAATAATAGCTGCTCGCGCTTGCTAGGCAAGCTCCAGAGGCCAAAAATGCTTTAAACGTTGATCCCGATGCCGTTCTCAACGACTGACGTCCTCACGCCGTCGCGCTGGCCTCGCCGCCAGTTTGCGGCGACGTTGGCGGCGCTCGGCGGCGCTTCGCTGGCGCCGCCCGCATGGGCACAGCGCGCGGCCAGCACGTCGGCGGCCCAGCCGCCCGTGTCTTGGCCGTCCGCCCCGCCGTTGCTGGCGGCGCAGCACCAGCGCGCCTTTGCCGGGCTGCCCGCGCGCATCCAGTCGCAGCTGGCCGACGTGCAAAGCGTGGCCGTGGTGCATCGCGGCCACCTGGCGTTCGAGTTCTACCGCCCCGGCGTCACGGCCGACACCTTGCAAGACACCCAGTCCGTCACCAAGAGCGTGCTGGCCCTGCTTTTTGGCCAGGCCCAGGCCGATGGCTTCGTGCGCGGCCCGCAGGAGCTGGTGGCGCTGCGCCTGCCGCAGCTGTTGCGCGTGGGGGCCGACGTGCGCGTGCAGCGCTTGCGCTTCGAGCATTTGCTGACCATGACCGCCGGCTGGCCTGGCGAACAGACCGCGCAGCGCGACCGCGACGACGACCTGGCCTGGATCGCGCGCCGTCCGCTGCTGGCCGAGCCGGGCGCGCGCTTTGCCTACGACAACGGCGCCGCCAACCTGCTGGCCATGGCGCTGGCGGGCGCGGTCAGGCAGCCGCTGTCGGCCTACGCACGCCAGCGGCTGTTTGAGCCGCTGGGCATCCACAGCTTTGCTTGGCGCCAGGGCGCGCAGGGGTACGACCTGGGCGCGCTGGGCCTGTCGCTCACCACGCGCGGCATGGCGCGGCTGGGCGAACTGGCGTTGAACGAAGGCCGCTGGCAGGGCCACGCGCTGGTGCCCGCGGACTTCGTGCGCGCGGCCACCGAGCGCCAGAACGCGGGCGGCGCGCCGCTGTTCTCGGCTTACGGCTACCTGTGGTGGGTGTCGCCCACCGCCGCCAGCCGCAAGGCCGAGCGCCGCACCGCCATGGCCAACGGCTATGGTGGGCAGTGGATTTACGTCTATCCGCCGCTCGACCTGGTGGTGGCTGTCACGTCGCGCCGCACCGCGGACAGCATGGCGCGCGGCCAGGGGTTGACGCTGATCCGGCGCGATATCCTGCCCGCGCTGCAACGTTTGTGATGATGGTTTGCTTTTAAATTAATAGCTGCTTGCGCTTGTCTGGCGGGCGCTGGCGGCTTTTTTTACTGCTCGATTCGCATGAAGACCTTTGACGACACCACCGCCCTGATCATTGTGGACGCCCAATACGGCTTCATGCCCGGTGGCGGCTTGCCGGTGGCGGAGGGCGATGCCATCGTGCCCGTCATCAACCGCATCGCGCCGCGCTTTGCCAACGTGGTACTGACGCAGGACTGGCATCCGGCCGACCACATCTCGTTTGCCGCCAACCACCCTGGCCGCGCGCCGTTCGAGACCATCGCGTTGCCTTATGGCGCGCAGGTGCTGTGGCCCACGCACTGCGTGCAGGGCACGCGCGACGCCGCGCTGCACGACGATCTGCAGGTGCCGCAGGCGCAGCTCGTCATTCGCAAGGGTTTCCACCGCGATGTGGACAGCTACTCGGCCTTCATGGAAGCCGACCGCCGCACCAGCACCGGCCTGGCCGCCTACCTGAAGGCGCGCGGCATCACGAAGCTGTACCTGTGCGGGCTGGCCACCGACTATTGCGTGGCGTGGAGCGCGCTGGATGCGCGCTCGGCGGGCTTTGAAGCCACGGTGGTGGAGGACGCCTGCCGCGCCATCGATCTGAACGGCTCGCTGGCCAAGGCTTGGGCTGACATGGCGGCGTCCGGCGTGGCGCGTGCCACATCCGCGAAAATTTAAGTCAAATCGACCTCCAGCGCTTGATGGGAAAGCGCGAGCAGCTATCGAATCAATAGTTATTTCAGAAAGAGGAAAAAATCATGACCCGTCCCTTCAAAGTGCTCGGCATTCAGCAAATCGCCATCGGCGGCCCCGACAAGCAACGGCTGCAGACGCTGTGGGTCGACATGTTCGGCCTGGAAAAAACCGGCACGTTCAAGAGCGAGCGCGAAAACGTCGATGAAGACATTTGCGCCATCGGTTCAGGCCCGTTCAAGGTGGAGGTTGACCTGATGCAACCGCTCGACCCCGAGAAGAAACCGGCGGTGCACACTACGCCGCTCAACCACATCGGCCTGTGGATCGACGATCTGCCCAAGGCCGTCGAATGGCTGACGGCGCAAGGCGTGCGCTTTGCGCCTGGCGGCATCCGAAAGGGCGCGGCGGGTTACGACATCACCTTCCTGCACCCGAAAGCGAACGACGAATTTCCGATTGCGGGGGAGGGCGTGCTGATCGAACTGGTGCAGGCGCCGCCCGAGGTGGTTCAAGCCTTTTCGGCCCTTGGCGCTTGATGGGCAAGCGCGAGCAGCTATTTAAAGAATAGCAATCAGAGCTGCGACTTGATCGGCAGCACGAAGCGCTCGATCAGCTTGTCCTTCAGCGGGCGCTTTTCCCACACCTCGTAGGTGTAGCGCTTGGTGTGCTTCAGGTCTTGCTCGAAGACGAGCGTCATCTTCTGCGCGAAGCCGCGGTCGTACACGTTCAGGCTCGCCTCGTCGTTCAGGCGGAATGAGCGCACGTCGAAGTTGGTCGAGCCGACCGAGACCATCTCCTGGTCGATGATGAGCAGCTTGTTGTGCATCATCGTCGGCAGGTATTCGTAGATCTCCACGCCGGCCTGCAGCAGCGGCCCCCATTCGGCCTTCGACGCCAGGCGAACGGTGTCCGAATCGATGTGCTCGCCGGGCACCAGGATGCGCACCTTAACGCCGCGCTGGCGCGCCGCGATCAACGTCTTGTGGATCAGCTCGTCGGGCACGAAGTACGACGCCTGCAGGTCGATGGACTGGTCGGCCGCGGCAATGCCCATGAGGTACATCAGGTGCATGCTCTCGCTGCCGCCCGCGGGTGACGAGATGAACATGTGCGCGTCCATATCGCCCGCCTTTTGCGCGGGCGGAAAGTACCCGTCGCCGTTCAGCACTTCGCCCGTGGTCTTGATCCAGTTGTCGTTGAATGCGGCCTGAAACTGCGCCACCACCGGGCCCTCCACCCGGAAGTGCATGTCGCGCCAGTGGTCGGGGTCTTGCGCGTGGCCCGTCCATTGTTCGGCCACGCCCACGCCGCCGGTGAAGGCGATCCGCCCGTCCACCACCAGCAGCTTGCGGTGGGTGCGGTTGTTCATGCGGCCCAGGTTGTACCAATGCAGCGGGCGGTAGCGCTCGACCTGCGCGCCGGCGTCCTTCATGGTCTGAATCAGGGCATCTTCCATCTTGATGCTGCCCACCCAGTCGAGCAGCACCGACACCTTGACGCCCGCCTTCGCGCGCTCGGCCAGCGCTTCGGCCAGCTCCTTGCCGATGTCGCCCGACCAGTAGATATAGGTCTCGAAGGTGATGGTTTTCTTCGCCGCGCGGATGCTTTTGAGCATGGCGGGAAAGATTTCGTCGCCGTTCTGCAAATCTTCGACGCGGTTGCCGCCGACGATGGCGGGGCCGAGCATGACGCTCATCTCGCGCCGGTATTGCGGGTCGCTGATGGCGTAGCGGTGGTCGATCTTGCGCTCGAGCTTTTTCTCGGGCGTGGCGAAGTTCATTGCCAACACCACGGCCAGAACGGTGACAAGCGCGGTGAGGGCGATGGTCCAGAACATCTTCTTTTTTCGCGGGAGCATGGGGCCGACACGGGAGACGGGTTTGGGGGCGACGCCAGTCTAGGTTTGGCCGTGTCGCTGCCTCGTAGGACCGCGCCGCCAGCCGGTGCCAGCGTGAACAATCGCGCGGCGCGGCGGTCTCGCGCGCCGCGCGGGACGCCGCGCCTGCCGTAGACTGTGGCCTGACCCGGCGGCACAGACCGCGTCCACGCGGCGGCCATCCCGGGGCAAGGAGGCAAGTCTTGCAACCCACGAATACCGCCGATCCGGCCTACTTCCACAAGGTCGTCGATTGCCAGTGGGCGTGCCCCGCGCACACGCCCGTTCCTGAATACATCCGCTTGATTGCGCAAGGTCGCTACGGCGACGCGTACATGGTCAACTGGGTGTCGAACGTGTTTCCCGGCATCCTGGGGCGCACCTGCGACCGCCCGTGCGAGCCGGCCTGCCGGCGCGGCCGGGTGGAAGAGGCCAATGCCGAAAAGCCCGAACCCGTCGCCATCTGCCGCCTGAAGCGCGTGGCGGCCGACCTGAAGGACGACGTGGTGGCACGCATGCCGCGCCCGCTGCCGGCCAACGGCAAGCGCATCGCTTGCGTGGGCGCGGGGCCGGCATCGCTGACCGTGGCGCGCGACCTGGCGCCGCTGGGTTACCAGGTGACGGTGTTCGACGGCGAGCGCAAGGCGGGTGGCTTCATGCACCAGCAGATTCCGCGCTTTCGGCTGCCCGAGAGCGTGATCGACGAGGAGACGGGCTACATCTTCGCGCTGGGCGTGGAGTTCAAGAGCGGCCAACGCATCGATTCGATGAAGGCGCTGATGGCCGAAGGCTACGACGCCATCTTCGTCGGCAGCGGCGCGCCGCGCGGGCGCGACCTGGACATTCCGGGCCGGCAGGAAGCGGCCAAGCACATCCATATCGGCATCGACTGGCTGGCCTCGGTGTCATTCGGGCACGTCACCCAGGTGGGCAAGCGCGTCATCGTGCTGGGCGGCGGCAACACCGCGATGGACTGCTGCCGCTCGGCCCGGCGCATGGGCGGCGAGGACGTCAAGGTCATCGTGCGCAGCGGTTTCGACGAGATGAAGGCCTCGCCCTGGGAAAAGGAAGACGCCCAGCACGAGGGCATTCCCATCATCAATATGCACGTGCCCAAGGCTTTCGTGCATGAAGCGGGCAAGCTGACGGGCATGACCTTCGAGGTGGTGCGCGCCGAATACGACGACAAAGGTCGCCGCAGCCTGGTGCCCACCGGCGAGCCGGACGTGTTTTTCGGCTGCGACGAGGTGCTGATCGCCGTCGGCCAGGAAAACGCCTTTCCGTGGATCGAGCGCGACTGCGGCATCGACTTTGACAAATGGGGTTTGCCGGTGCTGAAGGACGGCACGTTCCAGTCCAGCCTGCCCAACGTCTTTTTCGGCGGCGACGCGGCCTACGGCCCCAAGAACATCATCACCGCCGTGGCGCAGGGCCACGAGGCGGCGGTGTCGATCGACCTGGCCTTGAACGGTCAGGACGTGGCCGCCCGACCGCCGCCGCGCAGCAACCTGATGTCGCAGAAGATGGGCATCCACGAATGGGGCTATGACAACGACCCCAGCAACGACCTGCGCTACAAGGTGCCGTGGGCCAAGGCCGAGAAGGCGCTGGCCAGCATCCAGGTCGAGGTGGAACTGGGCTTTGACGCGCGCACCGCGTTCAAGGAAGCGGGCCGATGCCTGAACTGCGACGTGCAGACCGTGTTTGCGCCCAAGCTGTGCATCGAATGCGACGGCTGCGTGGACATCTGCCCGATGGACTGCATCACCTTCACTGCGCCGGGCACCGAGGCCCAACTGCGGCAGCGCCTGAACGCGCCGGCCGAGAACCTGGACCAGGACATCTTTGTTTCGCAGACGCTGCAGACCGGCCGCATCCTGGTCAAGGACGAAGACGTGTGCCTGCACTGCGGCCTGTGCGCCGAGCGCTGCCCGACAGGTGCGTGGGACATGCAGAAATTCCTGCTGAACACGGCCAAGGCCGGCGATGCGATCAATCCGGTGGTGGTTTGCGCAGAAAGGACCGCGGCATGACACAGATCACTGCGACGAACGACTTCGTCATCAAGTTTGCCAACGTCAACGGCTCGGGCTCGGCCAGCGCCAACGAGCTGTTCGCCAAGGCCATTTTGCGGATGGGCGTGCCGGTCAGCCCGCGCAACATCTTCCCCAGCAACATCCAGGGCCTGCCGACCTGGTACGAGGTACGCGTCAGCGAAAAAGGCTACCTCGGCCGGCGCGGCGGCATCGACATGATGGTGGCGATGAACCCGCAGACCTGGGCCGCCGACGTGGAAGAGATCGAGCCCGGCGGCTACCTGTTCTACGACTCCACGCGCCCGCGGCCACCGTCGGAACTGCGCGACGACATCACCGTCATCGGCATGCCGCTGACCGAGATCTGCAATGCCGTCTACAGCGACCCGCGCCAGCGTCAGCTGTTCAAGAACATCATGTACGTGGGCGCGCTGTCGGTGCTGCTGGACATGGACCCGGCGGCCATTGAAGGGCTGCTGGGCGAGCAGTACAAGGGCAAGGAAAAACTCATCGCCTCCAACGTGCAGGCGCTCAACCTGGGCCGCGACTTTGCCAGGGAACATCTGAAGCACCCGCTGCCGATCCGCGTGGAGCGCGCGCACCGCGTGGGCCAGCGCATCTTCATCGACGGCAACACGGCGGCCGGGCTGGGCGCGGTTTACGGCGGCGCCACCCTGTGCGCTTGGTACCCGATTACGCCGTCCACGTCGGTGGCCGAGGCCTATCAAAAGTACAGCAACAAGTTCAGGATCGACGCCGATGGCAGGCACAACTACGCCTTCGTGCAGGCCGAGGACGAACTGGCCTCGATCGGCATGGTGGTGGGCGCGGGCTGGAACGGCGCGCGCGCCTTCACCGCCACCTCGGGCCCCGGCGTGTCGCTGATGACGGAGTTCATCGGCCTGGCCTACTTTGCCGAGATTCCGGTCACCATCATCAACGTGCAGCGGGGCGGCCCGTCCACCGGCATGCCCACGCGCACGCAGCAGGCCGACGTGTTGGCCTGCGCCTATGCGTCGCACGGCGACACCAAGCACGTGCTGCTGTTCCCCGAGGACCCCAAGGAGTGCTTCGAGCACACCGCCACCGCGCTCGATCTGGCCGACCGGCTGCAGACGCCCGTGTTCGTGATGACGGATCTGGACATCGGCATGAACCAGCGCCTGTGCGAGCCGCTGACCTGGGACGACGCGCGCGACTACGACCGCGGCAAGGTGATGACGGCCGAAGACCTGGAGCACAAGGACTTCGGCCGCTACAAGGACGTGGACGGCGACGGCATCCCGTGGCGCACGCTCCCGGGCACGCACCCAACGCGCGGCAGCTACTTCACGCGCGGCACCACGCGCGATGCCTACGCGCGCTATTCCGAGCGCGGGCCGGATTACATCTACAACGTGCAGCGCCTGCTGCACAAGTTCGCGACAGCGGCCACGCTGGTGCCGCAGCCGGTGCCGCGCCCAGCGGCCAAGCGCACGCGCCTGGGCGTGATCTTCTACGGCTCGACCAGCCCAGCCATGCACGAGGCGCTGGATGTGCTGGCCGGCCACGGCATCCACGTCGATGCGCTGCGCCTGCGTGCCTTCCCGTTTCCCGACACAGTCAAAGAGTTCATCGATGCCCACGAAACCGTGTTCGTGGTTGAACAGAATCGCGACGCGCAGTTGCGCAGCCTGTTGGTGAACGAGCTGGAAATCAACCCCGCCAAGCTGTGCAAGGTGCTGCACTACGATGGCACGCCGATCACCGCGCGCTTCATCACCCAGTTCATCACTGACCACGTGCACGACGCCGTGGTTTCACCGCAAGAGAGCAAGGCATGACCTACATCGCCAAACCCCGCCTGCACCACCCCTCGCTGACGCGCAACAAGGTCGGCTACACGCGGCGCGATTACGAGGGTAAGGTCTCCACGCTGTGCGCCGGCTGCGGGCACGACTCGATCTCGGCCGCCATCATCCAGGCCTGCTGGGAGCTCGACATCGAGCCGCACCGCGTGGCCAAGCTCTCGGGCATCGGCTGCTCGTCGAAAACGCCCGACTATTTTTTAGGCGCCAGCCACGGCTTCAACACCGTGCACGGCCGCATGCCCAGCGTGCTGACGGGCGCCAACCTGGCCAATCGTGATCTGCTGTACCTGGGCGTGTCGGGCGACGGCGATTCGGCCTCCATTGGCCTGGGGCAGTTCGCCCACGCCATGCGGCGCAACGTCAACATGGTCTACATCGTCGAGAACAACGGCGTCTACGGCCTGACCAAGGGCCAGTTCTCGGCCACCGCCGACAAGGGCAGCCAGAGCAAGAAGGGTGTGGTCAACGCCGACAGCCCGGTCGATCTGGTCGGGCTGGCGATGCAGCTGGGCGCCAGCTTCGTGGCGCGCAGCTTCTCGGGCGACAAGGCGCAGATGGTGCCGCTCATCAAGGCCGCCATCGGCCACGGCGGCGCGGCCTTCATCGACATCATCAGCCCCTGCGTCACCTTCAACAACCACGCCGGCAGCACGCGCAGCTACGACTGGGTGCGCGAGCACAACGAGGCCGTCAGCCGCATCGACTTCATCACGGGACGCGAGGAAATCACCGCCACCATCCAGCCGGGCGAGGTGGTCGACGTGGAGCAGCACGACGGCACCACCCTGCGCCTGCGCAAGCTGCACACCGACTACGACCCGACCGACCGCGTGGCCGCCATGAGCTACATGCACGCCCGCGCCGCCGAGGGCGAGCTGCTCACGGGCCTGCTGTTTGTCGAAGCCGAAGCGGGCGACCTGCATGCCTCGCAGCACACCAGCGCACGCCCGCTCAACAGCCTGGGCAAGGCCGACCTGTGCCCCGGCGCGGCGGCGCTGGACAAGCTCAACGCGCAGCTGCGCTGAAGCGCGTCACGTATCGCGTTTTTGCCGCGCCCGCGCCAGCGCGGCCTCGATGACGGCGCGCTTGCGGGCCAGCTCGGCCTCGCTGTCGGTGTGCGTCAATTCCGCCAGATGGGCCAGCTTGTGCTCGGCCTTTTTTTCAAGCGTTTCGGCGTGCTGGCGCTCATCCCACTTGCGTCGCACGCTCACAAATTCATAGCGTTCCCGGGCGGCGCAGGCGTCCTGCGTCGACCACGCATCCCAGCCCGTGCGCTGGCCGGTGACGTTCTCCAGCGCGATGCAGTCGACCGGGCAGGCGGGAATGCACAGCTCGCAGCCGGTGCATTGCGATTCGATCACCGTGTGCATGCGCTTGTTGCCGCCGACGATGCAGTCGACCGGGCAGGCCTTGATGCACAGCGTGCAACCAATGCACCAGGCCTCGTCGATCCAGGCCACGCTGCGCGGGCCCTCGGCGCCGTGCTCGGGGTTGAGGGGCAGGGCGGGCAGGCCGGTGAGCCGGGACAGGCGGCGAATGCCCTCGGCGCCGCCGGGCGGACACTGGTTGATGGCGGCGTCACCTGCAGCGATGGCCTGCGCGTAGGCGGCGCAATCCGGGTAGCCGCAGCGCGTGCACTGCGTTTGCGGCAGGGCGTCCAGCAGGCGGCGGGCCAGGGCGGCTTGCTCGGACGGTGTCATGCGATGGCGGGGTTGCAAACGCCAACGCCCGCCGAAGCGGGCGTTGTGGCAGGGCGGATGAGCCGCGTCAGGCCCTCATCGCACCGAGGCACCGCCAGAACGGCGCGCGGGGGCTTTCTTGGCGGCGGCGGTGCGGGCCGGGCGCTTGGCCGCCGCGGCAGGCTGGTCGACTGGAGCCGTGCCATTGGCGGTGCGCCAGGCCGTCTTGGCCGCCGGGCGCGCGGTGCTGCTGGCGCCTTGGGCCGCGCCACGGGCGGCGCGGCTACCGGTGCGTGCCGTGGGCGCACTGTCCACAGGGGTGACGACTGCAGGGGCAGCGGCGGCGGCGGCCGGAGCGGCGGGTGCAGCAGCAGGCATGGCGGCGGCAGCAGGCGTGGCGGCAGCGGGAGCCGCGACAGCTGCCGGCGCAGCGGCAGCGGCCTGCGCTTGCAGCGCCACGCGTTCAGGCACGATGCTCTTGTCGGCCAGCGCCTTGGCATGGAATTCGGCGATGAAGGCCTTGACCTGCGGATACACCACGGTGCGCCAGCGGCGGCCGCTGAAGATGCCGTAGTGGCCCGCACCCTTGACCTCGAGGTGGTCGCCTTCGCGGCGCGGCACACCCTTGCACAGCGCGTGCGCGGCCTTGGTTTGGCCAGAGCCGGAGATGTCGTCGAGTTCGCCTTCGACCGTCAGCTGTTCGGTGCCGGTGATGTCCTGCGGGCGCACACGCTCCAGCTTGCCTTCGGGCGAGCGCACGTCCCAGGTGCCGTTGACCAGCTTGAAGTCCTGGAACACGGTCTGGATGGTTTCCAGGTAGTAGTCCGCGTCCATGTCGAGCACGGCGTTGTATTCGTCGTAGAACTGGCGGTGCGAATCGGCGCTGGACTGGTCACCCTTGATCAGGTCCTTGAAGTAGTCGTAGTGGCTGCTGGCGTGGCGGTCCGGGTTCATGGCGATGAAGCCGGCGTGCTGCATGAAGCCGGGGTACACGCGGCGGCCGGCGCCCGGGTAGTTGGGCGGCACGCGGAAGATCACGTTGTTCTCGAACCACTGGTGGCTGCGCTGCGTGGCCAGGTTGTTCACGGTGGTCGGCGACTTGCGCGCGTCGATGGGGCCGCCCATCATGGTCATGGTGACGGGGGTCTTTTCGCCCCGGCTGGCCATGAGCGACACCGCCGCCAGCACCGGCACCGTGGGCTGGCACACGCTGACGGTGTGGCAGTTGCCGTACTTGGCCTGCAGGTGGCGGATGAATTCCTGCACGTAGTTGACGTAGTCGTCCAGGTGGAACTCGCCTTCGGACAACGGCACCATGCGGGCGTTCTTCCAGTCGGTGATGTAGACCTTGTGGCCTTCGAGCATGGTGCGCACGGTGTCGCGCAGCAGCGTGGCGTAGTGGCCGGACAGCGGCGCCACGATCAGCACCGGCGGCTGGCTCTTGAGCTTGGTCAGCGTGGCCGGATCGTCCGAGAAGCGCTTGAAGCGCAGCAGCTGGCAAAACGGTTTTTCAATCTCGACGCGCTCGTCGATGGCGACTTCGACGCCGTCGACTTCGACCTTGCGGATGCCGAATTCGGGCTTTTCGTAGTCCTTGCCCAGGCGGTGGAACAGCGCATAGGCGGCGGACACGCGCTGCGCCATGGGCATCTGGCCCAGCAGGGTGTGACGGTTGCCGTACAGCTTGGCGGCGGCGTCGGCCATGTCCGCAAAGGGCTCGAGCAGCGACCGCTGCGCCTCGTAGATTTGATAGAGCATGGAGATCTTCTCGGTTGTTGCGATGCAATATAACGCAGCGACGCGGGAAAAGCAGTGGGAACTAACCTCTAGATTGCCGCAGCCGTGGCCGCGACGGGTTGCCGGCGCGCGCGTGATTCACCGCTGGGCCTCCCACGGTGAACCCGCCATCTTACGGCGGCGGATTGCGCCGGGCTGACGGCGCCGGCGCGGTGCGGGGCCCGCGGGTATCATGCCCGGCCATGACCACCGGGTTTTCGCTGTACGGCTGGCTGCTGGGCGTCGGGCGCGGCGTTGTGCGCTGGCTGCACGGGTGGTGGACGGTGATCTTCATCGGCGCCCAGCTGGTGGTGCTGGCGTTTTCGCCCTCCAGCTATGGGCCTGACGCGCGGCGCGCCGTGCTGCGCCACGTCTACTACGCTGCCGGCCCGGGGCTGCCGGGCTTCACCACCCTGATGGCGCTGTTCAACGTGGTGCTGATCCGCATTCTGGTGGTCACCGCCTTCGCCTACGGATTGACCCAATACGCGCTGGACGCCGTGGTGCGCGTGCTGGTGCTCGAGCTGATTCCGCTGGTGGCGGCGCTGTACGTGGCCGTGGAATACACCATTCCCGGCGGGTCGGAGCTGTACAAGCTGCGCCGCGCCGGCGGGTTGGACGCGCTGCGCGCGCGCGGCGTCGAGCCGCTCAGCCACGAAGTGCTGCCGCGCGTGCTGGCGGGCATGTTCGCCGTTTTGCTGTTGGCGCTGCTGTCGTGCCTGATCTCGCTGGCGCTGGCCTACATCGCGGTGCACGGCTTTACCCTGGCGGGCGCGGCGTCGTACAACCATGCGGTGGGCAACATCTTCAACCCCATGGTGTCGATCATCTTCTGCCTGAAGACGCTGCTGTTTGCCCTGGCCGTGGCGCTGCTGCCGGTGGCCAACGCGCTGCGCGACATCTCGCGCCGCGCTTCGCGCACCAGCGTCGAGCTGCAGGGACTGGTGCAGATGTTCGTGCTGATGCTGGTGATCGAGATCGCCTCGCTGGTCGGCAACTACTATTGACGAACCGATGAACACGCCGCCGCCCGATTCACCGCCGCCCCTGCCCGAGCCGCAGCCGCCCGCACTGCCATCCGCGGCCGTGGCGGCGGACGGGCGCGAGCCCGAGGCCACGCCGGCTTCGCGCCGCGCGCAGCGCGCGCTGGAGCTGCGCGCCGCGTTGCTGCTGCTGCTCATGGTGCTGATCATCGGCGTGGCCGTGCTGTACCTGATGTGGGTGCGCGGCGCGTTCGAGGCCACGCAAAAGGTGTACCTGACCACCGACGACTCCGAAGGCGTGGTGGTCGGCATGGACATGACGTTTTCGGGCTTTCCCATCGGCCGCGTCAGCCGCATCGAGCTGGCCCCCGGCGGCACGGTGCGCATCCAGGTCGACGTGCCGGTGAAGTCGGCGCACTGGCTGCGCACGTCCAGCGTCTACACGCTGGAAAAAGGCCTCGTCGGCGCGGCGCGCCTGCGCGCGTTCTCGGGCATCCTGGACGACCCGCCGTTGCCGCCCAACAGCGAACGCGTCGTGCTGCGCGGCGACGTGTCGGCCGAAATCCCCAAGATGGTGGCCGATGCGCGCGACGTGCTGCAAAGCGTCAACCGACTGACCGGCGCCGATTCGGCGCTGTACGCCTCGTTGAACCAGGTCCGCACCTTCACCGAACGCCTGAACAGCAGCAAGGGTGGGCTGATGGGCGCCGTCACCGGCAACGACGCCGACGCCCGCCGCGTGGCCGAGTTGCTGGACCGCACCAACCAGTTGGTGAAGAACCTCGACGCCGTGGCCGTGCGGGTCGACGGCGTCATCCGCAAGGCCGACAGCCAGGTGCTGGGCAAGGACGGCCTGGTGCCCGACGCGCAGGCCGCCGTGCGCCAGCTCAACGCCTTGCTGCAGGACGTGCGCCACACGGTGGTCAAGGCCGATGCCGTGCTGAAGGAAGTGCAGGGCGTGGCCAGCAACGCCAACCAGGCCACCACGAACCTGGGCGACTTGCGCGCCGACGTCGAAGCCAGCCTGCGCAAGATCGATTCGCTGATCACCGAGATCAACCGCAAATGGCCGTTCGCGCCGAAGGACAAGGAAGTCAAGTTGCCATGATCTCTCGCAGCCGCCCGAGCGTCGGTCTTTCTCCCTCGCCCCGCTGGGGAAAGGGCAGGGGTGAGGGGCTGGCGCATCCACCGAAATACAAGTCAAACAAGCCGCCAGCGCTTGTCCGACAAGCGCTTGCAGCTACGTTATTGATAGTATCCATGGCCGGCTGCAGCAGCGGCCCGAAAGTGCCCGACTGGAAGATCAACGCCATCGGCCACGTCGAGCGCTTTACCGAGGCCTACCTCAAGGGCGACAGCCGCGTCGAGGCGCGCGAATTTGACCTGGCGCGGGCCGAAACCGCGCGCACCGGCCGCCCCGACCAGGTCGCGCGCATCGAACTCAACCGCTGCGCCACCCGCGTCGCCAGCCTGGTTTTCGAGCCCTGCGCGGGCTTTGAGCCGCTGCGCGCCGACGCGGGCGATGCCGAACGCGCCTACGCCGACTATCTGGACGGCCGCGTGCTCACCGCTGCCCAAGCCGCGCTGCTGCCCGAGCACCACCGTGCCGTCGCCAGCGGCGCGGCCAGCGCCGCACTGCCGCCGGCCGATGACCCGCTAGGCCGCCTGGTCGCCGCCGGTGTGTTGCTGCGCCGCACCCAGGCCAGCCCGGCGGTGGTCGATCAGGCGGTGGACACAGCCTCGCAGCAGGGCTGGCGCCGCCCGTTGCTGGCGTGGCTGGGCGTGCAAGCCAGGCTGGCCGAGCAGCGCGGTGATGCCGCGGAAGCGGCGCGGATCAAGAGGCGAATGGATCTGGTGCAGCCGGGCCAGCGTTGAGCGTCTGGGTTGCGCTGTACGCAGACTACCTGGGTCCGTCGCTGCGGGTCAGCTCGCCGAACAGATCGCTGTAGATTTTGTAGCGGTTCGCGCTGATCTGCTGGGCGCTGGCGGCTGATTTCGCATCCGGGTTGACGGCGGCGCGCACGCCGCACCCCGGCTCGTGCAAATGGGTGCAGTTGTAGAACCGGCACTCGGCCACGTGCGGCTTGATGTCGGGCATGTAGGCGGCCAGCTGCATCGGGTCGATGTGGCGCAGGCCGAATTCCTGGAAGCCGGGAGAATCGATCAGGGCCGTGGTCCTGGCGTCGTCCAGCCAGTACCAGGTCGTCGTCGTCGTCGTGTGCTTGCCGCTGTTCAGTGCCTGCGAGATTTCGCCCGTCTGCGCGGCGGCGCCAGGGATCAGGCGGTTGATCAGCGTGCTCTTGCCGGCGCCGGAAGGGCCGAGGATGAGGGTGGTGCGGCCCCGCAGGTGGGAGACCACGGAGGCGAGCATGTCTGCCTCTCCCGCCAGCGGGGGAGGAGTGGGGTGAGGGGAAGTTGCGCCTTCCCCCTTTGGGGGAAGGTAGGGATGGGGGTTGGGCGCGGGGGAGCTGGCGACGCGGCCCTCGCCGCCCCCCTCTCCCAGGGGGAGGAGAGGGCGTGAAGTCCGCGCCTTGGCCGCCAGCGGCAGCACGGCGTAGCCCATGGCGCGATACGGCGCCAGCCGCGCCCAGGCGCGGGCAAAAGGCTCGGCCAGATCGGCCTTGTTCAGCACGATCAGCGGCTCGATGTGCTCGGCCTCGCACGCAATCAGGGCGCGCGCCAGCTGGTGTTCGGAAAACTCCGGCTCGGCGGCGACGAGGATCAGCACGCGGTCCAGGTTGGCGGCAAAGCTCTTGGTGCGCACTTCGTCCTGCCGGTACAGCAGGTTGCGACGCTCGTCGATGCGCTCGATGGTGCCTTCGTCCTGGCTGGGCAGCCAGCCGACGCGGTCGCCCACCACCACCTGCAGTTTCTTGCCGCGCGGGTGGCAGATGAAGCGCTCGCCCTCGGGCGTTTCGACCACACAGTGCCGGCCGTGGCTGCTGACGACAAGGCCAGGCTGCAGGCTGGCCGGCGTGGCGGGGGGTGAGCGGCGCGGCTTGGCCATGCGGCGGTTCAGTCGCGCGCCGCCGCGCCAGGCGCGGGCGGGGCGGCTTCGGGCAGCGCGTCAACTTCGGCGGCAGCGGCCGCGTCGCGCGCGGTGACGCCGCCGGCGTCGTGGGTCGTCCAGCGCACGGCGCAGTGGTCGTAGCCGACCTGCAGGTCCGGATGGTGGTCGCGCGCGTGGGCGATGGCGGCGACGGCGTTGACGAAGGCCATGGTCTGGTGGAAGTCGGCGAAGCGCCAGGTCTTGTGCAGCGCGCCGCCGTCGGCAGGGCGGTAGTCCCAGCCGGGGTGACGCGCCAGGAATGCATCAATTTCGATAGCTGAAAGCCGTGATTCCATCAGCGCAGGGGCCTTGGTGGATAGAAAAAGGCGCGTCACACCGGCTGCACGCGCGCGCCCATGCGCGCGATGCGTTCGCGGGCGGGCGGGTGCGAATAGTAGAAGCGCACGTACAGTGCATCGGGCGTCAGCGTGCTGGCGTTGTCCTTGTACAGCTTGACCAGCGCGTTGCTCAAATCCTGCGCGTTGGCCTGGGTGGCGGCGTAGGCGTCGGCCTCGAACTCGTGCTTGCGCGACAGCTGCGCCATCAGCGGCGACAAAAAGAACGTGAACAGCGGCACCGCCAGCATGAACAGCAGCAGCGCCAGCGCGTGGTTGGGCACCGCGCCGCCCATGGCCGGGGGCAGGTTGGGCGTGACCCCCAGTCCGGCGTAGAACCACGGCTGTTGCGCCAGCCAGCCCAGCAGCGCCAGGCCGATCAGGCTGGCGGCGAACATCCCGGCGATGCGCTTGACGATGTGCTTGTGCTTGAAGTGACCCAGCTCGTGCGCCAGCACGGCCTCGACTTCGGGCGGCGTCAGCTGGTTCAGCAGCGTGTCGAAGAACACCACGCGCTTGGCGGCGCCAAAGCCGGTGAAATAGGCGTTGGCGTGTGCGCTGCGGCGGCTGCCGTCCATCACGAACAGGCCCTTGGCGGCAAAGCCGCAGCGCGCCATCAGCTGCGTCACGCGGTCTTTCAGCGATTCGTCCTGCAGCGGCTGGAACTGGTTGAACAGCGGGGCGATGACGGTGGGATAGATCACCAGCATCAGCAGGCTGAAGGCGGCCCAGGCGCCCCAGGTCCACAGCCACCACCACTCGCCCGTGGCCTGCATCAACCACAGCACCCCGGCGGCCAGCGGCACGCCGATGACCACGCCCACCAGGGTGGACTTCAGCAGGTCGGCCAGCCACAGCCGAAACGTCATCTTGTTGAAGCCAAAGCGCTGCTCGATGACGAAAGTCTGGTACAGCGACAGCGGCAGGTCGATCAGCGCGTTGATGACCGTGAACGCCACCAGCAGCGCCAGCGGCTGCAGCAGCGGGCGCGGGCCGACGAGGTTCATCAGCACGCCGTTCAGCGCGTCAAGGCCGCCCAACAGCGTCCACAGCAACAGCACCACGCCGGCCAGCGCCAGCTCCAGCAGGCCCACACGCAGGCGGGCGATGGTGTAGTCGGCCGCGCGCTGATGGATTGCCAGGTCAATGGAGGCGGCGAATTCGGCCGGCACGGCGCTCCGGTGGCGCGCCACGGCGCGCGTCTGGCGCGAGGCCAGCCAGTATTTCAGCGCCAGGCTGGCCAGCAGCGCCAGGGCGAACACCAGGCTGGTGAGAAGGGCGGGGGACGGCGTGGCGGTCAAGGCGGGGGCTAGGATGTGGAAATGGCCAAGCCCCCAAGTTTAGGGCGCTGGCGCCGCTCGCAAGACCGCGAGGCGCGTGCGTGGACAATCGGGCGCCATGACCGAGACCGCTTGCTCCCCCCAGATCGCGCCCGCGCTGGCCCGATCCGACCAGAACCTGATCTGGCTCGACTGCGAAATGACCGGGCTGGACCCGGAAAAGGAACGCCTCATCGAAATCGCCGTCGTCGTGACGGGCCCGCAACTGACGCCGCGCGTGGAAGGCCCGGTGCTGGTCATTCACCAGCCTGACGGCGTGCTGGACGCGATGGACAGTTGGAACAAGGGGACGCATGGCCGCAGCGGCCTGATCGACAAGGTGCGCGCCTCGACGCTGACCGAGGAGCAGGCCACCGACCAGTTGCTGGCGTTTGTGTCGCGCTACGTCGGCAAGGGCTGCTCGCCCATGTGCGGCAACACCATCGGGCAGGACCGGCGCTTTCTGGTCAAGTACATGCCGCGGCTGGAGGCGTTTTTTCATTACCGCAACATCGACGTCAGCACGCTGAAAGAGCTGGCGCGCCGCTGGCGCCCGGACGTGGTCGATGGCTTCAAGAAGCAGCAGTCGCACACGGCGCTGGCCGACGTGCACGAGTCGATCGACGAACTGCAGCACTACCGCGCGCACTTCATCCGCGCGACCCCGCCCTGACGCTGACTGGCGGGCAAGGCGTGCGCGCCGCGTTGCCCACAACGAAAGCCAGGCCGGCGCAGACGCGACCACCCGCAGGCCTGTGGGCCGTCAGCGCCGCACTTCGTCCACCAGAGCGCGAAACTCGTCGATGTCCTCGAAGCTGCGATAGACGCTGGCAAAGCGCACGTAGGCCACCTTGTCGAGCTTCTTCAGCTCGCGCATCACCAGTTCGCCCAAGCGTGCCGACGCCACTTCGCGCGCGCCGGTGGCGAGCAGCTTTTCTTCGATGCGTTCGATGGCGGCATCGATTTGTTCGGTGCTGACGGGGCGTTTGCGCAGCGCCAGGTCCAGCGAGCCCTGCAGCTTGGCGCGCGCGTAGGGCACGCGGCGGCCGTCTTTCTTGATGATGGTGGGAAAGCTGACGTCCGGCCGCTCGTAGGTGGTGAAGCGCTTGGCACAGTGCCCGCACTGGCGGCGGCGGCGGATAAAGTCACCTTCGTCCGACACCCGCGTGTCAACGACCTGCGTCTCGGTGTGGCCGCAGAAGGGGCAGCGCATGCAGACTTATGAATCAAACAGGCTGCCCGCGCTTGTCTGGCAAGGGCAGGCAGCTATTCATTCAGTAGCGTGAATCAAGCGCCGTAGACCGGAAACCGCTTGGTCAGCTCGGCCACCTTGGCGCGCACGGTGTTCAGGTGGGCTTCGTCGCGCGGGTTGTCCAGCACGTCGGCCACCAGGTGGGCGGTGGCGCGCGCTTCGTCCTCCTTGAAGCCACGCGTGGTCATGGCCGGGGTGCCGATGCGCACGCCGCTGGTCACCATCGGCTTTTCGGGGTCGTTGGGGATGGCGTTCTTGTTGATCGTCATGTGCGCGCTGCCCAGCACGGCTTCGGCTTCCTTGCCGGTGATGCCCTTGGGGCGCAGATCGACCAGCATCACGTGGCTTTGCGTGCCGCCGCTGACGATGCGCAGGCCGCGCTCGGTCAGTGTGTCGGCCACCACCTTGGCGTTTTTCTTGACCTGTTGCGCGTACTGCTTGAATTCGGGCTGCAGCGCTTCGTTGAAGGCAATCGCCTTGGCGGCGATGATGTGCATCAGCGGGCCGCCCTGCAGGCCGGGGAACACGGCGCTGTTGATGGCTTTTTCATGCTCGGCCTTCATCAGGATGAAGCCCGAGCGCGGGCCGCGCAGGCTCTTGTGCGTGGTGCTGGTCACCACGTCGGCGTGCGGCACGGGGTTGGGGTATTGGCCACCGGCGATCAGACCGGCGTAGTGCGCCATGTCGACCATGAAGATGGCGCCGACGTCCTTGGCCACCTTGGCAAAGCGGGCAAAGTCGATTTCCAGCGAATAGGCCGAGGCGCCGGCAATGATGAGCTTCGGTCTAGTCTCGTGCGCCTTTTTTTCCATCGCGTCGTAGTCGATGGCTTCCTGCGCGTTCAGTCCGTATGACACCACGTTGAACCACTTGCCCGACATGTTCAGCGGCATGCCGTGCGTCAGGTGGCCGCCTTCGGCCAGGCTCATGCCCATGATGGTGTCGCCCGGCTTCAAAAATGCCATGAAGGCGGCGATGTTGGCGCTGGCGCCGCAGTGCGGCTGCACGTTGGCGGCTTCAGCGCCAAACAGCTGCTTGACGCGGTCGATGGCGAGCTGCTCGACCACGTCGACGTGCTCGCAGCCGCCGTAGTAGCGGCGGCCGGGGTAGCCCTCGGCGTACTTGTTGGTGAGTTGCGTGCCGGCGGCGGCCAGTACGGCGGGCGAGGCGTAGTTTTCGCTGGCGATCAGCTCGATGTGGTCTTCCTGGCGCTGGTGCTCGTCCTGAATGGCGGCCCAGACGGCGGGATCGGTGGCGGCGATGGTGTGCGTGGAACGGTTGAACATGGCAGTCCTTCGAGAAGGTCGTCCCTTGGTGAGCAAGGGCTGCCCAGGCGAACGGCTGATCACCCGCTGCGTCAGCGGGCGGCACGCTTCCCCGTGGTGGCCCACGTCGGCGTCGTGAAGAAGACGCCTATCGCCAGTCGCGCACGGTGCGGAGTTTAGCCGACGTGCGCGGCCCGCCGCGCTTTAGCGGGCCAGCGCCCACAGCACCAGCGCCACCGCCGCGGGCAGCGCCTGCACGAACAGGATGCGCCGGCTGGCCGTGGCTGCGCCGTACAGGCCAGCCACCAACACGCACCCCAGAAAGAACAGCTTGATACTGTCGCCCGCCGCGCCCTGGCTCAGGCCCCAGAACTGGCCGGCGGCCAGAAAGCCGTTGTAGAGCCCCTGGTTGGCCGCCAGCGTGCGCGTGGCCGCGGCAAATTCAGGCGTCAGGCCAAACGCCTTGCGCCCGCGCGGCGTGTTCCACAGGAACATCTCCAGCACCAGGATGTAGACATGCAACAGCGCAATCAGCCCGACCACGATGTCGAAAGCGGTGCGCATGGCAAGCAGGGCGGCTGGCGGTCAGGACAGCGCTGCGACCTTGACGCCGGTGCCAGCGTTGGCCGGCGCCGTCGGCGCGGGCGCGTTCTCGGCCCGCAAAGGCGTGCTGTTGTCGAACGGCGACACCGTGCGGCCGCGCGCCACCTGGCTCAGGCGGGCATGTTCGGCCAGCACCTTGTCGGCATAGCCGCCGTCGGTCGCCAGGTTGGCGGCGCCCACGTACCACTTCAGGCCGGCTTCGACCGAGCCGGCGCGGCCGATGTATTCCTGCAGAATCTTCACGCCCACGCGCAGGTTGCTCTTGGGGTCAAAGGCCGCGTACTGGCCGCCGAAGTGGGCGTACTTGTCCGAATGGATCTGCGTCATCACCTGCATCAGCCCCTGCGCGCCCACGGTGCTCTGGGCAAACGGGTTGAAGCTGGATTCGATCGCCATCACGGCCAGGATGAGCGTCGGGTCGATCTTGTTGGCGCGGCCCACGTCGTAGGCCTCGGCCACCAGCGCGGCCACCGGCTCGGGCGCCACGCGGTACTTCTTGCTGATCCACAACGCCACGTTGGCCTGCTCGCGCGGCAGCTGGCCGGGGTTGGCGGCGGTGGCGCGCTCGATGGCGCCCAGCTCGGGCGTGATGCCCAGCGCTGCCACCTTGCGGGCGGTCAGCCACTCGGCCAGGCGCTGCTCGCCCTCGTCGCGCAGGTCGGGCCGCGCGCTCAGCAGGGCCACGGCCACCACCACCACGATGCCCACCAGCGCCAGGCTGTTGTGCGTGATTTCAAAAAAACCCTCGGCCACGTCGGTGGCGAAGGTGCGCATGCCGCTTCCCAGGGCGGCGAGTTTTCCAGACGACGTCATGGCACTCCTTGTCATGGCGCTCGGCGTCGGCCTGCCATCTCAAAGCTTCGATGCGAAAGCTGCATCACAAGCGGCGGTGGAGGGGGATGGACGCTGTCGAGCTTGATGTTGAAGCCCTGAAATCTGTTCCTGCCGCGCCCATGACAGCTGGCGCGCAAACGGCTGTAAGGCAGGAAAAAGGCCGCTTGGGTGCGCGGCGCCTTCAGGGTTTCCCACTAGATTAGTAGGGATCAGCGATTCTAGGAGTCGTCTTAATTTCTCGTCAACCCTGATTTTTGGAGTTGAAATTCTATTTTCGATATAAGACGAGTCCTACGCCGCGGCCCTGCTCAAGGCTTCGTAGCACCCCGCCGGTCGGCCCGTTGGCCCAGCGCGATGGTGTCACCGTCCGATTGACAACCCCAATACGCGCCGCGCCGCGATTGAAATTTATCGCTGGCCCGGTGCCCCGCCACGGCCTACATTGGAGCCGTCCGGGTTACCCGGACAAACGGTTGGAAAGGCACCCGTCGGTCGTAGCCGATACACCGAATGGGATCGCTCCCAGCCATTCATCGAAGGCAATCCCTTGCCTTCTCCCGCAGCCGGAAACAGCACGCTTTCCGATGCGGCCCCTGGGCAGACAGAGACGACGACCGTCACGCTGCCTTGAAAGCCCGGCGGGCAGGCTCCAGGCCTCGATGCCGGGCTTTCTCGTTGCTGCGCACGCCGTGGCACGCATGCCCTTGTCGGCGCCGCGCCGCCCCAGGCGTTGTTCGGTGACAGGCACAATCCCTTCAACGATGTCCGGCGATTCCCCCAGCACCCCTTCCGACCATCCCGCGGCCCCCGCTGTCGCCCAGGCGCCTGCGCCGGCCCGGCCTGTGGCGTCGCCCCAACGCCGCTGGGCGCGCCGCGCGTTGTACGCCGTGGGCGGACTGGCGGCGCTGTGGGGCGTGGGCTGGCTGGCGGTGCCGCCGCTGCTCAAATGGCAGGGCGAGAAGATCGCCAGCGCGCAACTGGGCCGCGCTGTGCACATCGGCCGGGTGGATTTCAAGCCCTGGACGCTGGAACTCACGCTCGACGACGTGTCGATCGACGGCCTGCCCGGCGCGCCGGCGCAACTGGCGGTCAAGCGCGCCTATGTCGACGCCGAACTGCAGTCGGTGCTGCGCCTGGCGCCGGTGATCGACGCGATCCGCATCGAATCGCCCGCCGTGCGCCTGTCGCACCTGGGCGACGGGCGCTACGACATCGACGACATCCTGGCCCGCCTGGCGGCCCGCCCGGCCGCGCCCGACACCGGCGAGCCGGCCCGCTTTGCGCTCTACAACATCAGCCTGGACGGCGGCAGCATCGACTTTGACGACCGCGTGGTCGGGCGCCAGCACCAGGTGCGCGATGTGCGGCTGGCGCTGCCCTTCATCAGCAACCTGCCGTCCGAACGCCAGATCAAGGTGCAGCCGCGCCTGGCCTTCGTCGCCAACGGCACCGCGTTCGACTCGCAGGCGCAGGCGTTGCCGTTCGACGCCTCGCGCCAGACCGACGCCGTGCTGCGCCTGTCGGGGCTGGATCTGGCGCCCTACCTGGGCTATGTGCCGGCCGGCCTGCCGATCAAGCTGCAGGGCGGCAAGGTGGACGCCGACGTGCGCCTGGGCTTTGTGCAGTCGCAGGGCCGGCCGTCGCTGCGGCTGGCCGGCACGCTGGCGCTGCAGGGGCTGAAGTCGGTGGACGGCCGCGGCGCCGACGCGCTGGCGTGGGACGCGCTGAAGATCGCCCTGGGCGACGTCCGCCCACTGGAACGCCAGGTGCACCTCGCCTCGGTCGAACTGGTTGGCCCGCAACTGGTGGTGCACCGCGACAAGGACGGGCGCATCAACCTGCTGCCGGTCGAAGTGAACGCAGATGCTTCTAATTCAGGAGCATCCAGCGCAGGAGGGAAGGGCGCTGAGGCCACATTGAAGCCTGCATCGGCGCCCGCGCCCGCGGCCTCGCACCCCGCCGCGCCGGCGGCGGCCGCTGCGCCGTGGCAGGTCACGGTGGACAAGCTGGCGCTGCGCGGCGGCACGGTGGACTTCACCGACGACACGACGGCGCAGGGCGATGTGCCGGCGGCCCGCGTGCGGCTGAACGAAGTCGACCTGAACGCGCAGACGCTGGGCTACCCGCTGGCCAAACCGGTGCATTTTTCCGGCTCGGCCGCGCTGGTCGGCACCGAAGGGCTGACGCCGCCCATCCCCGAAACCGCGCCGCCGCGCCGGGCGGCCCGCGCCGCCCCACCTGCCGCGCCTTCGCGGCTGGCCGCCGCGTCGGCCGCCGCTGCGTCGGCGCGCGAGTCGGTGCCGTCCATCGAATTCCAGGGCAACCTGGGCAGCCAGGCGGCCGAGCTGAACGCCCGCATCGCCGGCGTGCCGCTGGCGCTGGCCGCGCCTTACCTGACGCCGCACCTGGTGCCGCACCTGACGGGTGACCTGGACGCGCACGTCGGCTTGCAGTGGGCGCCGGCGCCCGTGCGCGACCTGGCGCCCGAATTCAAGCTGGCCGTCGAAACGCTGGCGCTGCGGCAGCTGATGCTCGCCGACGCGCCGGCCGCCGCCGTGCCCGCCAAGGGCGCGGCCACCCCGCGCCGTGCCGAAGGGCCGCTGGCCAGCATCGACCGCATCGACGTGGCCGACGTGCTGCTCGACTGGCGCACGCGCGCCGTCACCGTGGGCAAGCTGGGCGTGCAGGCGCCGCGCGTGGCCGTCGAGCGCCGCGCCGACGGCCGCCTGAGCCCGCAGGACTGGCTGCGCCAGGACAGCGCCGCCCCCGCGCCCGACAAGGCCGCCGACGCGAAACCGCGTCCGCGCAGCGGCCCGCGCACCGACTTCCCCTGGAAGGTGGTGCTGAACGAATTCGGCCTGACCGGCGGCACCGTCGGCTGGCGCGACGCCGCCACGCCGCGCCCAGCGCAGGCCGAATTGACGCAACTGCAGGTCCATGCCCAGCGCATCGACCTGGACAGCCGCACGCCGATGCCGGTCAACCTGTCGGCGCGTCTGGGCGCCGGCCGCACCGACCCAGGCCGCGTGGCGTGGCGCGGCACCGTCGGCCTGCAGCCCGCGCTGGCCGCGCAGGGCCAGCTGGAGGCCGAGCGCCTGCCGGTGCACGCGTTCGAGCCGTACTTTGGCGACGCGCTCAACATCGACATCCTGCGCGCCGACACCAGCTTCAAGGGGCAACTGGCCTTTACACAGACCGCGCAGGGCCCGCGCGCCCGCGTCACCGGCGACGCCAGCGTGCACGACCTGCGCACCCACAGCCGCCCCGGCACCGCGGCCGACGAAAACACGCAGACGGCGGCGTCGGCTGCTGCCAGTCCCACGTCCGCGCCCAGCGTGCGCCGCGCGCCCGACGGCACCACCGTGGCCACCGCCGCCGCGCCCGCGCGCCCGCTGCCCGCCAGCGTGCGCGGCGCCAGTTCGCAGGCGCCCATCGCGCCCGACGCCGCCGCGGCGCGCCGCCCCGGCGGCCTGGGCGAAGAACTGCTGAGCTGGAAGCTGCTGCGCCTGGCCGGGCTGGACGTGCAACTGGAACCCGGCAAGCCCACGCAGGTGGACGTGAAGGACACCGCGCTGTCGGACTTCTACGCGCGGCTCATCATCCACCCCAGCGGACGCATCAACCTGCAGGACGTGGTCAAGTCGAAGGGCGGCGATGCGCCGGCCGCCGCTGCCGCGCCCGCGCCGGTGGCCCGCGCAGCACCATCCACCATGCCCGCCGCGGGCGAATCGAGCGGCGAGGGTGCTTCTGCTTCGATAGCAAGCAACGCCGTGGCCACAGCGCCCAGCGCCCAAAACGTCACCCCTGCCGACCCCAACGCACCCGTCATCCGCTTCGGACCGGTGCGGCTGGCCAACGGGCGCGTGGCGTTTTCCGACCGCTTCATCCGCCCCAACTATTCGGCCGACCTGACCGAGCTGAACGGCAGCCTGGGCGCCTTCAGCTCCGTCGCCCCGGCCGGTGCGCCGCAGATGGCCGAACTGAACCTGACCGGCCGCGCCGAAGGCACCGCCGCGCTGGCCGTCACAGGCAAGCTCAACCCGCTGGCCAAGCCGCTGGCGCTCGACATTCAGGCCAAGGTGACCGATCTGGAACTGCCGCCGCTGTCGCCCTATTCGGTGAAGTACGCCGGCCACGGCATCGAGCGCGGCAAGCTCAGCATGGACGTGGCCTACGTCGTGCAGCCCGACGGCCGCCTGACGGCCAGCAACAAGCTGGTGCTGAACCAGCTCGAATTTGGCGAGCCGGTGCCCGGCGCGCCGGCCAGCCTGCCGGTCAAGCTGGCCACCGCGCTGCTGGCCGACAGCCGCGGCGTGATCGACCTTGACCTGCCCATCAGCGGATCGCTGAACGACCCGCAGTTCTCGGTCGGCCCGATCATCGTCAAGGCCATCGTCAACCTCATCGGCAAGGCCATTACCGCGCCCTTCACGCTGCTGGCGCGCGCGCTGGGCGGCAGCGCGGGCGACGACATGAGCAGCATTGCCTTCGCGCCCGGCAGCGCCCAACTGCAGCCGAAGGCGCGCGAACAGCTCGACAAGATTGCCAAGGCGCTGGCCGACCGCCCGCAGCTCAAGCTGACGGTGGTGGGCAGCGCGCGGCTGGCGGCCGAGCGCGACGGCTACCGGCGCGAACGCCTGAAGGCCATGGTGGCCGCCGAGCGGCGCGCCGGTGGCGCGGCCGCCGGGCCGGCCGGCGCTGCGTCGGCGCCAGCGGCCAGCGCGTCTGATGCGGCGCCCGCAACCGCCGTGGCCGACGCCGCGCCCGACGCGCAGGCCACCGTGTCCGCCGCCGAATACCCGCAACTGCTGCGCCGCCTGTACCGCCGCGCCGACCTGCCGGGCAAGCCGCGCAACGCCGTTGGCGTGCAGCGCGACATCGGCGTGCCCGAGATGGAATCGCTGCTGATGGCGCAGATCGACGTCGGCGAAGACGCCATGCGCCAACTGGCGCTGGCGCGCGGCGTGGCGGTGAAGGACTACCTGGCGGCGCGCAAGCTGCCGGCCGAGCGCCTGTTTCTGGGCGCGCCGCGCGCCGGCGATGCCGCCAGCGCACCCGCCGATGCCGCCAGCGGCGCCGCGCCCGCCGCTTGGTCGCCGCGTGCCGAACTGACGCTGGCCGCGCGCTGATCGCCGGTCGTGCCACGCTGTTGGGAGGCCGCCCCGGCGCCCGGTTTGCACGCCCGTGCGCAGGCAAGTGGCCGGCTGACAGGGGCTGACCCCAAATCCCGGCGAAAATACGTCTTTCTGCCCACGCGCGGCCTGCCGCGCGCGACCCTCTGACCTTTGCAGCACAGCATGTTCCCCTTTTCACGCGACAAACAAGACCCGCAGCCCGAGACTCCGGCCGCTGCGCCCAAGGCGGCGCCCGAAGCGCACCCGCTCGACGCCGTGACCGGCGGCGTCTTCTCGGCCGCGACCTCGGGCGAACGTGCCCAGCGCGTGCGCGACTGGCTGGCCACCGACCCCAGCCCCGAGCAGATGCAGGAGGTCTACAAGGATCTGTCCGCCAAGGACAAGGGCGCTGCCAAGGCGCTGCGCGAGCGGCTGGACGACCTGCGCCGCGCCAAGGGCCAGGAAGCCGTCGCCGCCGAATGGCAGGCCAAGGCCGACGCGCTGCTGCAGTCGGCGCGCCTGAACATCGCCGACGCCATGGCCTGGCAGCGCGACGCCGCCAAGGCCGGCGCGCCGCTGTCGCGCGAGCCACTCAGCAGCCTGCGCGCGCAGCTGGTCGAACGCATCAAGAAAGTCGAAGACCTGCAGCAGCAGGTGATGGTGCAGCGCGAAGCCGCGCTGCTGCTGGCCCAGCGCATCGAATTGCTGTCCACCAAGCCGCTGGCCGACGCCCAGGCCCAACAGACCGGCCTGCAGACCGACGTCGAGCAGTGGCGCGGCCACGCCGCCCAGCTGCTGGCCGACCCGCAATGGCCCAGCGTCGACGCGCGCCATGCGCCGCAGCTGGAGTCGGCACAAGGCCAGCTGACCGCCGTGTGGGACGCCTTTGGCGCCGTGCTGGCGCAGGCCACCGCCGCCGCGCAGGACCCCGCCGCGCCGCTGCCGCCAGTGCCCGTGTGGGCCGACGAGCTGCGCGCCGCGCGCGGCGAAGCGCCGGCCGCCGCCGCCGAGTCCGCCAAGCCCGCGCGCCCCAAGATCGACCCCGAACAGCGCGCCGCCGCGCAGAAGGCCGTCGAAACCGGCGCCATGCTGCTGGAGCAGGCCGTCGCCGCCGGGCACACCAAGAACATGAACAGCGCCACGCAGGCGCTGCGCCAGTCGCTCAAGGCCCATGGTCGGCTGATCGACGACGCGCTGGAAGCGCGCGTGCACGCCGCGCTGGTCAGCGCGGGCGAACTCGAAGGCTGGCAGCGCTGGAGCGCCGACAAGCTGCGCGAGCAACTGGTGGCGCGCGCCGAGGCGTTGCTGGTCAAGCGCAAAAAGAAAGACGGGGTAGCCGAGCCGGGCGCGCGCGACCAGGCGGCGCTGGCGGCCGAAACGCCCGCGGCGGCCCCAGCGCCCAGCGATGCGGTGGCCGAAGCGCCCAGCGCCGATACGGCGGCACAGGCGCCGGCTGAAGCCCCGGCCGACGCCGCCGCGCCCCTGGTCGAAACCATTGAGCCGGTGGCCGCAGCCGCCGCGCCCGCGCACGAGGCTGTTGCCCCCGTGACCGAGCCCGCTGCCGCCACTACGCACGCTGACGCCCCGGCCGCCCCGGCTGCCGCGGCCGACGATCCCGCGGCCGACAGCGCCGCTGTGGCCACACCGCTCGCCGATGCCGCCGTCGAGCCTGCTGCAGAAACCGTAGCATCTTCCGCAGACAGCACGGGCGACCAGCCCGCAAAAGACCCTGCGGCGGTCGCCAAAACCCCGCCCGCGCGCACCCTGGCGCCCGACGAGGAATGGGCGCCCGCCATGGGCGGCCGCAAGCTGCAGGAAACCATCCGCAAGCTGCGCGAGGAATGGAAGGCCGCCGACCAGGGCGGCGCGCCCAACCATGCGCTGTGGAAGCGCTTTGACCGCGCCGTCAACACCGCGCACAAGCACGTCGACGAATGGCTGGCCAAGGTGCGCGCCGAAGCCGCCGAACACCGCGCCCAGCGCCTGGCGCTGATCGAAGAGGTCAAGGCCTTTGGCATTGCGGCCCAGGCCCACACCGGCGAAGGCACCGACTGGAAGGCCATCAACCGCCGCATCCACCAGTTTTCCGACCGCTGGCGCAACGCCGGCCACCTGTCTGAAAAGCAGTTTGCCGAACTGCAGCCGCAGTGGAAGGAAGCCATCCACGCCGCCGCGCAGCCGCTGGAAGCCGCGCAGAAGCAAAGCACCGCGCGCCGCCAGGCGCTGATCCAGGAAGCCGAAGCCCTGGGCGCCGCGCCGCAGCTGCGCATCGACGCCGTGCGCGCCCTGCAGCAGCGCTGGCAGGCCGAGGCGCAGGCCGTGCCGCTCGACCGCAAGCACGAACAGAAACTGTGGGACGCCTTCCGCAAGCCCATCGACGACGCCTTCAACCGCAAGAGCGCCGAGCGCGAACAGCACGCCGCCGCCCTAAGCGCGCACGACCGCGCCGTGCTCGAAGCCGCCAAGGCGCTGGAAGCCGCCAACGCCAGCGGCGACGCGCAGCAGATCCGCGCCGCCATGGCGCAGCTCGAAGCCGCCACGCGTGGCCAGGCGGCCGCTGCCGCCGCGCCCGCACCGGCATCGGCCGCAAAACCCGCCGCAGCGCCCGCCGATACCGCGCCCGCCGCTACTGAAACCGAAGCAAGCCCGGCGCCCGAAGGCGAGGGCGGTGACGCCGCTGCCGCCGAGGCCGCTGCGCCGGCGCCCGCCCCCAAGCCCGCCAAACCGCTCATCGCCATGCGTGGCGACGACCGGCCCGGCGCCAAGCGTGCCGAATCCGCGCCTGCCGGCCGCGGCGGCAAGTTCGGCGACCGGCCAGGCAATCGCCCAGGTGGCCGCGACGCGCGCGGCGGCCCCGGTGGCGACCGGGGCGGCCGCTTCGGTGACCGCCCCGGCGGTGGCCGCTTTGGCGACCGCCCGCCGCGCGACGACCGCGAGCCGCGCGGCCCGCGCCTGGGCGACGCCGCCTTCCGCGCCCAGCGCGACGCCGTCGAAGCCGCCCAGGCCCAGCTGCGCAAGCTGGCCGCGCAGGCCCACGGCGAAACGCTGACCCAGCTGCTCGGCGCCTGGGCCGACCGCCAGCCCGACCAACTGCCCAGCGCGCAAGATCTGGGCCGCGGCGTCAGCGGCGGCACCCGCGGCGCCTGGGCACAGGCCCTGCAGGCTGCCCCGCAAGGCAGCGCCAACGAGTCGCTGCTGCGCCTAGAAATGGCCGCCGAAGTGCCCACCCCCGCCGAGCACCTTGACGCCCGCCGCGCCCTGCAGCTGCAGTTGCTGACCCGCCGCAACGACCCGTCCCCCGCCGACACCTGGGCGCAGGACGCCGGCAAGGTCCTGGCCACCGCGCACGACGAAGCCACCGCGCGCCGCCTCCAGAATGCGCTGAAGGTGCTCATGCGCAAGTGAGGTCGCGCCGCCCAGCGCCCGCTCGTTGAGAACGCGGCACGGGCGGCAGCGCGATGGCCGTGCCGCGCGCATCAGCCGGCGATGAAGGCGTCCATGCGCCCCGGACGGCGGTGCGATTCAAGATCAATTCAGCCCGCAGCCAGCGCTGGAACAGCGCAGGCAGCTATCTTTTCTGAAGCATTTTCGGCAGGGCGAGCAGCGATTCATTCCCGCTGGAAACTCCCGCTACCCCCGGGAGAGAGCGTGGCCCCGCGAAGGCGGGGCGCGGGGGTGACGGCCAGCGACGCGCATGTAGCCGCGGCTTCTCTAAGATAAGGGGGAACATGCCCGCCAGCCCCAACCCCTCATCCCGCTGGTACGAACACAAGATCCCGCCGCCGGTCATCGACTTCGCCGTCGGCGCGCTCATGTGGGCGCTGGCACGCGGCGTCCCGTCGGCGCAACTCTGGCCCGCGCAGCCATGGTCCGTCGCCACGGTGGTGGGCCTGTCCATCGCGCTGGCCGGCGGCGGGTTCGCGCTGGCCGGGGCGCTGGCCTTCCGCCGCGCCCGCACCACCGTCAACCCCCTGTCGCCCCACCGCGCCAGCGCCTTGGTGACCACCGGCATCTACCGCTTCACCCGCAACCCCATGTACCTGGGCATGCTGCTGGTGCTCGTTGGCTGGGGCGTCTATCTGGGCAACGCGGCGGCGTGGCTGGCGCTGCCGGTGTTCGTGTGGCTGCTGAATAACCTGCAGATCAAGGCCGAAGAACGAGTTCTGCGCGAGCGGTTTGGGGCGGAATATGTACGGTATGCGGCGAGGGTGCGGCGGTGGGTTTAGTTGCCCTTCAATGGTGATCTGACCCCATCGCCACGCGCTACATTTTTCAAACTTTTGCTTGCGTTATTCTTCAGCACTAGATATAGTGAAAGTATGAAAAAAGATAGTGTGATATCACTGTTGGACAAGGTGGATCTGGTCGACGAGCCGCCTCAAAAGCCCAGCAACAAGCCGTGGACGCTGGAGCAGCTCCTCGCTTACCGTCCTGTGAACGAGGCGCTGCGCGACACTGAGACGCTAACAAGCGTGGCGCAGCGTGCCGGCATCAAGCAGTCTCAACTGTCCAGGCTGATCAGTTACGTTGAGGCGTTCAGCCCGGATCTGGTGCCAGATAGGCTGAGGAACAGAGCCAAGCGGGGCAGCAGGATGGTTCGCTTGTACCCGGTGTATGGCAAGGTTCAGGCCGGGCTGTTCAACGGCTCCGATCACTTGGTGCCCGGCGGTGTTTCCGATGAGTTCTACTACTCCGCCACCGAGTTAGACCCTGGCGAGCGGGGGGAGCCCTATGTTCTGGAAGTGCGCGGCGAGTCCATGACGGACGGGACCGCTTCCGTAGATTTCCCGGAGGGCACGAAGGCCCTCATTAACCCGAACGTAGCCCCGATGTCCGGGGACTTCGCCGTGGTTTTCGACTCTCGAGACTCGACCACCACGTTCAAGAAGGTCGTGCAACGCGAGGGGGCAGAGTGGCTGGTGCCGCTGAATCCGCTGTTTCAGCCGTTTCCGTTTGACCAGGAGCACCACCAGTACGCCGGAGTGGTGGAGGAGGCCATGAAGCCGCTGTACAGGCGGCAGGAGGGCGTCAAACGCAGGCGCTAAACTGCCCACCATTAACAGCGGGTAGGACTATGAAACTAAAAATTGCAGCGCTGGCGCTCGTCGTCACCCTCTCGGCGTGCGGTGGAGGAGGCGATACCGAACCTCCGCCACCCGCTGCGGCCGTGCCAAGTACACCCGCCCCAGCCGCGTCAACTCCTGCCCCCGTCGCGTCAGAGCCGGCCCCCACAACCCCAGAGCCAGAACCAGAGATTTCGTTGACGCCGCTGGCGCCCAACGACGACCTGCTGCCGCTCACAGGATCCGTCACCTCCTACTCGACGCTGGCCACTACGCACTGCGGGCGATCAGTGGGGCGTAACTCGCTGACCGGCGTCGTTTCAGCGGTGGCAGACGGAGACACTCTGACGGTTGCCGGAACCGCGGTGCGGCTTGATAGCATCGACGCGCCGGAGATCTCGCAGACCTATGGCAGCCAATCAAAGTCGGCGTTGCAAGGCCTCGCCTTGAACAAGTTCGTCACCGTCTACTACGCCAAGAAAGACAGGTACGGGCGTGTCGTCGGCTCCGTGTTCTCGGACTGCACGCTGATCAACCTGGAGCAAGTGCGATCAGGCTCTGCGTGGTACTACCAAGCGTACCAGTGCGAAATCAGCGCCTCTGCACGCAATGAGTACGCCGCAGCGCAGGCTGCCGCCCAGGCAGCCGACCGAGGGCTGTGGGCCTACACGGCAACTGCGCCCTGGGTGTACCGAAATGGGGTTGAGCCGGCAATACCCGCCTGCAGTTCCACCCTGCCCACATGGTCGTCCACGCCGTCTGCGCCGCTCGTCGGATCGTCAACCCCTCCAGCCACACCGGCCCCGGCCCCGCCGACTGTCGCGCCTACCCAGCCCACAAGCTGCGCATTGGTGTGGGTGAATGGGTACTACCGCGACAACGGCACTCACGTGCGAGGCTACTACCGCCGAAAGCCGGGCTGCTGACCTTCCTCATTTGCAAGAAAATTGGTCAGATAAAAATTCTGCACAAGCCATAAATCTTCCGGCCAATGCCACCAGCCCCTCTGGCATCACCCGGAACATTAGGCTAGATAGCTACAGTGACTGTCCCTATGCCAATTCGAGCCTCCGCACAGGCTATGTCGTTTTGACTGTCGTGTCGTTTACGCCACCGGATGCGTTCCCGGCCTGAAGATGCCCGTATCCACCGTCTCGATCCGCGTGTGCCCGCAGAACGCCATGGTCAGGTCGAGTTCCTTGTGGATGATCTGCAGCGCTTTGGTCACGCCGGCTTCACCCGCGGCGCCCAAGCCCCACAGGAAGGCGCGGCCGATGTAGGTGCCGCGCGCGCCCAGGGCCCAGGCTTTCAGCACGTCCTGGCCGCTGCGGATACCGCTGTCCATGTGGACTTCAATCTGACTGCCCACGGCGTCGACGATGCCGGGCAGGGCGGCGATGGCGGAGGGCGCGCCGTCCAGCTGGCGGCCGCCGTGGTTGCTGACCACCAGCGCGTCGGCGCCGCTGTCGACGGCCAGGCGCGCGTCTTCAGGCTCCATGATGCCCTTGATGATGATCTTGCCGCCCCAGCGCTTCTTGATCCATTCGACGTCGCCCCAATTCAGGCTGGGGTCAAACTGGTCGGCCGTCCAGGCGCCGAGGTTGCTCATGTCGGTCACGCCCTTGACGTGGCCGTGGATATTGCCGAACTTGCGGCGCGGCGTGCCGGCCATGCCCATGATCCAGCGCGGCTTGGTGGCCAGGTTGATCAGGTTGGCCAGCGTGGGCTTGGGCGGGGTGGACAGGCCGTTGCGGATGTCCTTGTGGCGCTGGCCCAGGATCTGCAGGTCCAGCGTGATGACCAGCGCGCCGCAGCCGGCGGCCTTGGCGCGGTCGATCAGGCGCTCGATGAAGTCGCGGTCGCGCATCACGTACAGCTGAAACCAGAAGCCCTTGCCGGCGTGTTCGGCCACGTCCTCGATCGAGCAGATGCTCATGGTGGACAGGGTGAACGGGATGCCGAACTTGCGTGCGGCGCGCGCGGCGGCGATTTCGCCGTCGGCGTGCTGCATGCCGGTCAGGCCCGTGGGCGCAATGGCCACGGGCATGCTGACCGGCTGGCCGATCATGGTGGTGGCGGTGCTGCGGCCTTCCATGTTGACGGCCACGCGCTGGCGTAGCAGGATTTTCTGGAAGTCGTCCTGGTTGGCGCGGTAGGTGCTCTCGGTCCAGCTGCCGCTGTCGGCGTAGTCGTAGAACATGCGCGGCACGCGTTGCTTGGCCAGCAGGCGCAGGTCTTCGATGCAGCAGATCTTGGAAAGGTCGGTCATGGGGCGTCTCCTCTGACACGGATGCTAGCCCGGATATTTCACCGTGGCCGTGTTTTTGCCGGCCTTTTCGCATTGAAAAGTGGGTGAAATGGTCGAATCCATTTCGTTGGCAAAAACACTCGACGTCCATCGCATCCCGGCGGCGGGCGCCTGGGTGCACGGCCTGTCTTGCAGGGGCACCCGGCCCCTGCTGCGCCACGCCGCACACACATGCATCCCGCGGCCGGGCGCGCTGGGCGTCGCCACGATGAAACATCCGGGCTGCTGATCCACGGCAGAATGCAGCCCCATCTTGACAGGGCATGCATGGATACCCTTTGGCAATTTGTGACGCAGTACGGCTACTGGGCGGTGGTGCTCGGCGGCCTGGTAGAAGGCGAGACGCTGCTGATCCTGGCCGGCTTTGCGGCGCGGCTGGGCCACCTGGACCTGCCGGCGGTGATGGCGGTCGGCGCGTTCATGGGCGCGGCCAGCGACGTGCTGCTGTTTAGCGTGGGGCGCTGGCGCGGGCCGCAGGTGCTGGCGCGCTGGCCGCAGGTGCTGCGCTACCGCGAGCAATTCAACCGGCTGGTGGCGCGCTGGGGCATGCTGGTGGTGATCGGCATGCGCTTCATGTACGGCATGCGCTGGGCGGGGCCGATCCTGCTGGGCATGTCCGACATGCCGTGGCCGCGCTTTCTGGCCTTCAACCTGGTGGGCGCGTCGCTGTGGGGTTTTCTGGCCGCGGGCGCCGGCTGGATGTTCGGCGCCGCCGCCCAGGCCATGCTGGCAGACGTGCACGAAGTACAGGGCTGGGTGCTGGGTGCGCTGCTGGCGCTGGCGCTGGGCCTGGCGGCGTGGCGCGGCTGGCGGGGGCGGGTGCGGCGCGCGGCCGAAGGCAATGAGGAGCGGAATTCGGGCGCTTGATGGGGTGACCGATGGGGGGCTTGGGTTTCCGTGGTCAAACGCTGCCGGCGCAAGCTTTCACATTCCGCCGTCAGTGCGCGCAGGCGGGGATCCATCCGGCAGTTCCAGCAACAGCGGTGATCGATACATGGATCCCGCCTGCGCGGGAATGACGAGTGAGGAAGCGCCGTGGTCGCGAAGCCCCGTCGCCGACCACGTGGCTGCCGTGCGGGCACAAGACCCACCTGATTCACGCTATTCTGGCCGCTGGCGCTTGTCTGGCAATCGCCAGCAGCTATGAAAACGGAAGCAATCTCAGGTCCGCGCCACCTCGCGCAGCGTCACGAATTCTTCGGCGCTGGTGGGGTGGATGCCGATGGTGGCGTCGAACTGCGCCTTGGTGGCGCCACACTTCAGCGCCACGGCAAAGCCCTGCACGATTTCGCCGGCGTCGGCGCCGACCATGTGCAGGCCCACCACGCGGTCGCTGGCGGCGTCGACGATGAGCTTGACCAGCGTGCGCTCGCCGCTGCCCGACAGCGTGTGCTTGAGCGGCTTGAAGTCGCCGCGAAAGACCTGGATGGCGCCGCATTTCGCGCGCGCCGCGGCCTCGGTCAAGCCCACGGTGCCGATGGGTGGATGGGTGAACACGGCGGTGGGGATGTTGTCGTAGTCCATGGTGCGCGCCGGCTTGCCCGGCGCCGGGCCGAATAGGTGGTCGACCAGCGCCATGGCCTCGGCTAGCGCCACGGGCGTCAGCTCCAGCCGGCCCACCACGTCGCCCAGCGCGTGAATGCTGCGCACCTGCGTGGTGAAGTGCGCATCGACCACCACGGCGCCGTTGTCGGCCTGTGTCACGCCCACGTCCTGCAGGCCCAGGCCATCGACGTTGGGGCGCCGGCCGGTGGCGTACAGCACCACATCGGCGTCGACGCGCGTGCCGTCGCTCAGCACCACGCGGCGGGCGCCGCCCGCGCCAGGCTCGATGCGGGCCACGTCGCAGTGCACGCGCACGTCCACGCCGGCCTTGCGCATTTCGTCGGCGGTGAAGTTGCGCACCTCGTCGTCAAAACCGCGCAGGATTTGCTCGCCGCGGTACAGCAGGGTGACCTGCGCGCCCAGGCCGTGAAAGATGCTGGCCATTTCGCAGCCGATGTAGCCGCCGCCCACCACCACCAGGCGTTGCGGAAACACGGGCAGGTCGAACATGTCGTCCGACGTGACGGCCAGGTCGGCACCCTCGATGGCGGGCACGTGCGGCCGCCCGCCGGTGGCGATGAGGATGTGCTGGGCCGTGTGGCGCGTGGTGCCGCCGTCTTCGGCCGTCACCTCCACCGTGTGCGCGTCCACGATGCGCCCGCGGCCCTGCAGGCGCTGCACGCCGGCGTTGACCATCAGGCCGTCGTAGATGCCGTTCAGCCGCTCGATCTCACGCGCGCGGTTCGCCTTCAGCGTCGGCCAGTCGAGCGAGGGCGCGTGCGCCAGTTCCCAGCCGAAGCCGCGCGCTTCGACAAAGGCTTCGGCGTAGTGCGCGGCGTAGCTGTAGAGCTTCTTGGGGATGCAGCCGACGTTGACGCAGGTGCCGCCCATGCGCCCGCTTTCGGCCATGCCCACCCGCACGCCGCGCTGCGCCGCCACGCGCGCCGCCCGCACGCCGCCGGAGCCGCCGCCAATCACGAAAAGGTCGAAGTCGTGTTCTGCCATGTGTGTCGTCGCTGATGTATTCAAGGGGGTGGTGCCGAGTGTAGGCAAGCTGCGCGCGCCCGGCGAAGGCAAGGCCATTCGGCGCGGTGGCGGTTCAGCGCGGCGTGCGCGCGGCGGCGGGCTTGACGGCGGCGCCGCGCACTTCAAGGCGCCGCTCGTCGTGCACGCGGCCCGAGGCGTCGCGCAGCTGCACCACGTGGCGGCCGGGCCAGGGCAGCCATTGCGCGCGCGGGCCGTGGCCGATGGCGCGCGCGCCGATCCACCAGCGCAGGCTGGCCGGCGCGGCGCCACCGGCGTCGGCCAGCAGCGTCAGGCGCTGCCGCGCGGGCGGGATGTCGGGGTCGAGCGCCAGGATGGTGCCGTCGGCCGGCGCGGTGATGCGGGCCGGCACCGCCGGCTGGTTGACGGATTTGGGTTCGATTCGGGCTGCAGCGCTGGCCGGGCGCGCGCCAGCAGCTTCTGAATCAATAGCAAACAACGCCTGCTCGGTGCCCGGCAGAAACCATTCGTCGCGCGCCGCTTCCAGCGGGTCGCCGAAGCGCACCGCACGGCGCACGACGCCCGCGGGCGGCGCGGGCGGGCGCGACGGCGCGTGTGCGTGCAGGTGACGCATCAGCGTGGCCCAGACCGGCGCTGCGCCGCTGGTGCCGCTGACGTCCCACATGGCGGCGCCGCTGGCGTTGCCCAGCCACACGCCGACGGTGTAGCGCTGGCTGTAGCCCACCGCCCAGTTGTCGCGCATGTCCTTGCTGGTGCCGGTCTTGACGGCGGTCCACGCGCGCGTGGCCAGCACCGAGTCGGTGCCGAAGGTGCGCGAACGGGCGTTCGGGTCGCTCAGGATGTCGCCCACGATGAAGGCGGCGGCGGGGTCGATGGCGGGCGTGCAGGTGCTCGCCCCCGCCTGCGCCGGGGGCTTGCTTTCTCGTCCCTCTGGGGAGAGGGCTGGGGTGGGCGGGCCGTCACTGGAATCGGACGCCGCGCGGCCCCCACCCCGGCCCTGCCGCAGCGAGGGAGGGAGCGACGTTGCCTGCAAGCGCACCGGGCACAGCTGCCCGCCATTGGCCAGCGCGCGAAACGCGTTCGTCAGCTGCAGCAGGCTGACTTCGGCGCTGCCCAGCGCCAGGCTGTAGCCGTAGTGGTCGCCGCCGTGCTTCAGGGCGATGCCCAGCGCGTTGAGCTGGCGCGCGAAGGCGTCGGGCGACACCATGACCAGCGTGCGCACCGCCGGCACGTTGAGCGACGCGGCCAGCGCCACGCGCACCGACACGTGGCCCTTGAACTGGCGGTCGTAGTTTTGCGGAATGTAGAGGCCGCTGGCGGTTTGCAACTGCTCGGGCGAATCGTCCAGCAGGCTGGCGGCGGTCAGGCGCCGTTCGGCAATCGCCTGCGCGTACAAGAAGGGCTTGAGCGTGCTGCCGGCCTGGCGCGGCGCGGTGACGCCGTCCACTTCGGCCGCCGCGCTCAGCGGGCCGGTCGAGCCGACCCAGGCCAGCACGTCGCCGCTGGCGTTGTCCAGCACCACCACGGCGCCATCGGCCACGTTGCGGCCGTGCAGTTCGCGCACCTGGCGTTGCAGCGTCTGCAGCGCCAGGCGCTGCAGCGCGCCGTCGATCGTGCTGTGCAGCGTGGCGGGCGCGCCGGCAGCGGGCGCGGCGGCCAGCAGGCGGCGCGCGGCGTGTGGCGCAACGCCTTCGCTGGCGGCGAACGCGCGGCGGCCCAGGACGGCTTCGACCTGCATGTCCAGCGCTACGCAGTCGGCGCCGGCGTCGCCGCGCAGGGTGCGCAGCACGCCGCATGCGCGCCGCGCCACCGCCGGCGCGCGCGCGTTGGGCGCGCGCAGCAAGGCGGCGGCGATGGCTGCTTCGCTTTCTTGCAGGCCGTGCGGCGCCTTGTCGAACAGCGTGCGCGACAGCGCGTCGATGCCCACCAGCTCGCCACGAAATGGCACCAGGTTCAGGTAGGCCTCCAGGATCTGGTCTTTGCGCCAGCTGCCTTCCAGTCGCGTGGCCAGCACGGCCTGGCGCGCTTTCTGGCCCAGGCTGCGGCCGCTGGCGGATTGCCGCAGGTCGTCGTCCAGCAACCCGGCCAGTTGCATCGTCAGCGTGCTGGCGCCGCGCGTGCGGGTGTTCCACAGGTTGGCCCAGGCGGCGGCCGACACGGCGCGCCAGTCGACGCCGCTGTGTTCGTAAAAGCGCCGGTCTTCCGAAAACAGCACCGCCTGGCGCAGCGCGGGCGACACGTCGACCAGCGCCACCCAGGCGCCGCGCCGCGCGCGGTCGTCGCTGCGCAGGCGGTGAATCGGCTGGCCGGCGCGGTCGAGCAGCACCGTGTCGGACGGCTGCCAGTGGGCGCGAACCTCGGCAAAGCCGGGCGTCGCATGCGCCGCCCAAGCCGCGCACAGTGCCAGCGCGGCGACGCCGCCACGAGCCTGCCGCATCATCATGGGCGGCATTCTGGCAGCCATTTTGATGGCAGAAGCAAGACAAAACGCTTAATTAGGCTCATAATCCCATACAGATAGTTACATACAGGGTGTATCTGGAGCATGTTGGGCTGGTTTGGCAGGAAGCGAAACGCATCGTCCGAGGCGCGCGTGCCGGTGGGCGCGGCCGTCGGTGTCGACCCCGCCGCCGCGCAAGAGCCCGACGCATGGCAGGACACGCTGCCGCTGCATCTCACAGATGCGCCCGAGGCCGCCGATTCGCCCTTGGCTGAGGCCCAACCCACGCCAGCCGCCTGCCAGTGGGCGCCGCACGACGCCCGGCCTGCCGCCGCGCCCACGCCCACGTCCGCCTTGGCCGACAGCGCCGAGGCCGAGCAGCGCCGCGTGGCCGCGCTGGACGCCCATGGCGACGCGGCCTACCAATACGTGGCCGAAGCCGCCGTGCGCATTTGCCAGACGCCGATTGCCGCGATCACCCTGTTTGGCGGCGGCGAGCTGCGGCTGGAGGCCGGCGTGGGCGTCAGCGCCGAGCGCGCCACGGCGCTGGCGTTGGCCTGCGACGACATCGCCCAGCCGCGCGCCCGCATGACGGTGCTGCGCGACGTGGTGCACGACCCGCGCTTCAGCACCCCGGTGCCGGCGCTGGCGCGCGAGGGCATCCGCTCTTACGCGGCGGTTCCGCTGACCACTGCGCAAGGCGTGGGCATTGGCACCTTGTGGGTGGCCGACCGTCAGCCGCGCGACTTCACGCCGGTGCAGTTGCGTACCCTGCAGCTGCTGGCGCGGCAAACCGCGCTGTTGCTGGGCGCGCGGGCGCAAACCAGCCGGTAAAAACGGCGCCGGCGCTTGACTGGCAAGCGCACGATGCTATTGTTTTTGTAGAAGTCGTCATTTCACGCGCACCGGCGCGTTGGGCGCCTCGCCATGCATGTCGGGCGCGTACAAGGCTTCGACGCGGCTGGGTGGCAACTGAAAGTGGCCGGGGTTGTTCAGCCGCACCGTGTATTCCATCTTGACGCTGCCCTTGGGCAGGTACTCGTAATAGCTGCGAAAAGCCTCGAAGCTGCGCTCTTCATAGGCTGGCCAGCCGCGCCCTTCAAGCCGCTCGCCCAACGCGGCGACCAGCGAGTCGCGCCCCAGCCCGCTGCCCAGAATGGTGGCGCCGCCCGGCACCGGGTCGGTGATGGCGACCCAGGTCATGTCGCTGCTGGCGGTCACGTCCAGCGTCACGCGCAGCACGTCGCCGCGCGAATACTGGCCGGGTGGCAGGCTCTTGTCGGCCTGCTCGACGGGGGTCACCGTCTTCTTGATCTGGTAGCCGGCCGCCAGCGGCGCCGTCAGCGGCACGGCGGCCAGCGACTGCAGCGTGAGCCAGGGCTTGCCGCTGCCTTCGTGTGCCACCGTCAGCGGCGCGGGGCCGGCGGGCCAGGGCAGCAGCAGGGTGTTGTTGACGTATTGGCCTGGCGCGCCGAAGCGCGGATCGGCGGTGGCCGCGCCCTGCGGGTCGGCGGGCTTGGCGCGCGCGACCTGCGACCAGTGGATTTGCTCCTTGGCGTCGCCCAGCGTGGCCCGGGTGGTGCCGGCCACGGGCTCTGACTCGCGCGCGCGGCCAAAGGCCTGCAGCGCCAGGCCGCCCCACAGGTTGGCGGCGGTGGTGTCCCAGGCGCCGCCCTGCTGGCGTGCGATGAAGCCGTTGGCAATGCGCGGCAGCTCGTCCTTCCAGGCCGGGTCGTCCAGCACGGTGAGCAGCAGGCGCGCGCCGTTGACGTCGCCGCCGGCCATCAGCCACCACCAGTGGTCCTGCGCTTCGGTGCTGAAGGCCAGGCGCGTGCCCTGGTAGGACAGGCGCGCGCGCAGCACCTGCTCGGCCTGCTGCAGTCTGGCGCGCTGCTCGGGCACGCCGGGCACGCGCTTGAGCACGCCGATCCAGTCAATCACCGCGCTGGTCGGCCACTGGTTGGGCGCCACCGTGATGCTGCCCAGCATGGCCGCGCGCGCCGCGCCGTGGCGCGACAGCGCTTCCAGCGCGGCGATCTTGCGCACGTCCAGGTCGGCTTGCGGCGACCAGAACTTGCGCTCGATGCGCCCTTCGACGAAGGCGGTCAGCCCCGCGATCATCTGCGCGCGGGCGCTGTCGGGCAGGGCAAAGGCCGGGTTTAGCCGCGCCGCTTCGTGCGTGGACGACAGCAGCGCGGCGGTGAGGATGTCGCTGCCGCGGTTGTCATCGCCCGCGCGGGGCGGGAAGTAGTAGGCCAGGCCGTCGCCGTCCAGGTAGGCCGGCAACTGGGCGGTGGTCTGCTGCCACAGCTTCTCGTCACGCAGGCCGATGGCGACGCTGGCCTTTTGTTCGAGGCACGAATAGGGGTAGCGCGCAAACCAGTCGCGCACGCCCGGCAGACCGTCGGACAGTTTGGGCTGCAGCGCCAGCCGCACGCCGCCGCGCCCAGGCAGGGCGCCGGCCGGTGCCGCCACGTCTTGCGCGAACGGGCCGTTGAGCTGCACCAGCGTGGCCTGCCGCACCGTGACCGGCACGGCGGGCAGCACGCGCTGGCTGACCTTGAGCGCATCGCGCGCGCCGCTGGCGTCGTCGCGCGCCTCGATTTGCCACAGCATTTGCCCGGCGCGCAGCGCCGCCAGCTCGGGCGGCGCGGTCACGTCCCAGGCCAGTTCGCGCGCCTCGCCGGCGGGCACGTCGACGGTCTGCGGCTGCAGCGTCAGCAGCGGGGTGCGCGGGGCCAGCTGCACCTTCATCGGCTTCTGGGTGGTGTTGCGCACCGTCAGCAGCGCGCGGAAGGCGTCGCCGCCGCGCACCAGCGGCGGCAGGCCGCTGATGATCTGCAAGTCCTGCGTGGCGCGCAGGCTGGCGCGGCCGGTGCCGAACAGGCCGGTGCCGCTGTCGGCGATGGCGACGACGCGGAAGGTGGTCAACGCGTCGTTCAGCGGCACGTCCACGCGCGCGCGGCCCTGCGCGTCCAGCGCGACGCGCGGGTTCCACAGCAGCAGGGTGTCCAGCAACTCGCGCGTGGGCGCGCCACCGCCGCCGTCGCCGCCCGCGGGCACCGCCTTGCGCCCGTAGTGGCGGCGGCCAACGATTTCCATCTGCGCCGTGGCCGTCTGCACGCCCCAGGCGCGGCGTTGCAGCATGGCCTCCAGCACGTCCCAGCTGCGGTTGGGCATCAGCTCCAGCAGCGCCTCATCCACCGCCGCCACGGCGACTTCGGCGTGGGCGGCGGGCTGGCCGTCGGGCAGCCTGGCCTCGATGGTCACATGCGCGGTGGCGCGCACGGGGTAGCTGTCCTTGTCGGCCTTCACGGCGACGTCGATGCGGTGCGCCTCGCTGCCGACGCGGATCTCGGCCATGCCGAGCCGGAACGCCGGCTTGCTCAGGTCGACCATCGGTGTCGGCGCCACGTACTCCTTGCGGTCGTTCCAGAACGCGTCCCACCATTCGCGCGGGCGCTGGTAGCCCCAGGTGAAGAAGCTGTACCACGGCACGTCGATCAGCCGCCCGCGCAGCGCCAGCACGCTGATGTAGACGTTGGGCGACCAGTCGGCGCCGACCTTCAGGCTCACGGTCGGGTCGTCGCCGCGTAGCTCCACCACCTGCGTCTCGACGATGCCTTCGCGCTCGACCGCCACCAGCGCCGTCGCGCGGCGGAACGGCATGCGCACCTGCAGGCGCACGGTGTCGCCCACGGCGTATTGCTTCTTCTCGGGCAGCACGTCCATGCGGTCGTGGTTGTCACCGCCGAACCACAGCTCGCCCTGGCGCGTGACCCACACCGACGTGGCCGCCTGCGCCACGCGGCCTTGCGCGTCGCGCGCGCTCACCACCAGCTCGACCTCGCCCGGCTGGCTGAGCTTGGCGTTGCACACCAGCAGGCCGCGCGCGTCGCTGGTGCCGGTGCACACGGTGCCCAGGTCCTTGGTTTCGGTGCGGTTGTCATAGGTGTAGAAGCCGCCCACCATGCGCTTGCGGCTGGTGGTGGTGATGCGGGCAACGGCCTTCACGTCCAGGGGCACGCCAGCCTGCGGCTTGCCGTTCAGGTCGAGCGCCAGCGCCTGCAACTGCATCGACTGGCTGGCCGACACCCAGCCTTCGGCGCGCACGCCCGCGATGACCGCGGCCGGCCACAGCGTGGCGTTGCCGCGCAGCGTTTGCAGCTCGCCGTTGGGGTCGGCGTAGGTGGCTTCGAGCACCAGGTCGCGCGGGCGCGCGGCGGCGGGCAGATCGGGCACCGTCACTTGGCCCTGGCCTTGGCGGTCGAGCGTGACGGGCAGCTTGTCGGCCACCACGCGCTGGTCCTGGCGGGCGGCGGCTTCTTCCTCGCCCTCGGTGCCGGTCTGCGCTTCGGCGCGCGCGCGCGGCGGCTCGAAGCTGAATTCGTCATAGCTGTCGAAGCGCGGTACCCGGGCGCGCGTCAGCGCCGACACGCGCACCGGCAGGCTGGCTGCCGGCCCGCCCGCCACGTAGCCCACCTGCAGCTGCAGCGGCACGCTGGCGGCCGCCACCAGCGGCTCTTGCGACTGCGGGGCGATGCTGCCTTTGTAGACCGGCAGGCGGAATTCCTCGACGCGGAACTGGCCGGTCTGCACCGTTTCGCCGCCTTCTTCGCCGCCGGCCGCACTGGCGCGGCGCGGCAGCCGCATCGACACCTGGTAGACGCCCAGGCGCGCCGCGGTCGGGATGGCGAAGCTGCTTTCGGCGCTGCGCCCGCCGCTGGCGGTGGCGCGCCAAGCCAGCGGCTGGGTGAATTCCTGCCCGCTGCCGACGTGGGTGATGACCAGCGTGGCCGGGTTGGCCGCCGGCAGGCCAAAGCCGCCGGGCGTTTCGGTGCGCAGCAGGTGCTTCATCGACACCGTTTCGCCGGCGCGCAGCAGCACGCGGTCAAGCACGCTGTGCGCGCGCACGTCGGGCCGGGCATCGCTGCTGGTGGGCACGTTGAAGCGCCACGGCTCGATGCCGCGCTGCCACGACGACCAGGTGAAGGCCATGTCGGGCGCGCCACGGCTGTCGGCGCGCGCGCTGACGAAATACGCCTGCTGAAAGTCGGCGTAGAAGTCCTCGCCCTGCGAGCAGCGCGGCGGCTCGGGCGATAGGCCCTTGAAGCGCGCGATGCCCTGCGCGTCGGTGCTGGCCTGGGCCAGCGGCTTGCCGTGGCAGTCCGACACCTGCACGCGCGCGCCTTCCACCGGGCGGCCGGTGTCGAGCGTGGTGACCCAGGCCAGCGCGTCGCCGCGCCCCAGCTTGAAATGCACGCCCAGGTTGGTGACCAGCGCCGAGGTGCGCACCACCATGGCGCGCTGGGCGCCGTATTTTTCGTTCAGCAGCGACTGCCCGAGGCGCGGCGACTGCAGCTCCAGCACATGAAAGCCCGGCGGCAGCGGAATACCCACCACCTCGAACGGCCGCTCGGCGCTGCCGCCGCCCTGGCGCGCTGGCGGGGGCACGTCGATGGCCTTGGCGTCCGCGCGATCCTGCAGCAGCGACAGCGTGCGCGATTCGACCATGTCCTTGGTTTCGTCGCTCACCGGCGCCGGCAGCGGGCGCTTCAGATCTTTCGCCGCCCAGGCGCGCGGCAGCAGGGCCTGGTCGTAGCGCTGCACGCGGGTGAACCAGGCAATGATGTCGGCGTCACTTTGCGGCTGCAGATGGCGGATGGGCAGCGTCTGGGCCTTCAGCGTGGGCTCGACATAGCGCAGCGTCAACGGCAGCAGCGCCGGGCCGCCCGGCCCTTCGGCAAAGCGCTCGACGATGCCGAACGGCGCGGCGGCGAACTTGGCCAGCGGCGGCATCGGCCCCGTGGCCACGCGCATCGGAAAGCTCGCGGCGTTGGTCAGCGGGCGGCCACTGGCGTCCTTCAGGTCGGGCGGCAGCGTCAGCGTGAAGGCGCTGCGCTCGGGCAGCGGGTGCGGAAACCGAACGCGCTCGACCAGCGCGTCGGCGTCGGCGCCATCGTCGAACACCGGCTCGTGCTCGACCTTGTCGCCACGCAGCCGCACCAGCGCCGCCAGCCGGCGCGGCACCGGTGCGCTGAAACGCAATTCGACCGGGCGAATCGGCATGCAGCCGGCCTGCGCGGTCTCACGCTCGCAGCCCAGGCTGGCGGTAAACGGCTCGCGCACGGAGAAGGCGAAGCGCCGCTCGACGCGGTTGGCCACGCCGCTGGGCGTAGCCACGCCCGCGCCATAGACCACCTGCACGCGGCTGCCTGCCGTGAGGCGGCGGTTGCACTGGAAGGCGGCGTGCCGCAGTGGCGCGCGCTCGGCGTCCTTGGTCCAGCCCAGGTGCTTGAACAGCGCGGCGCGCACGTCGGCGGCCAGCGGCCGCACCGGCACGCGCTCGCCCAGGCCGTCGACCGCGCACCACAGGTGGGCCGCCAGGCTCTCGGGCGTGGCATCGCCGTTCAGGCGGATCGCGAAGGCCTGTTCTTCCTCGATGGGCTGAGAGGTGTCTGGCGCGATGCGCTGCACGAACGGTCCGCCAGTCTGAAAGGCGTGGCTGGTCGGCCCCGCCCAGGCGCCGCCGCTGGCCGACTTGAAGCCCGCCACCGCGTCGGCCCGGCAGCGCACGCCGGGCGGCAGGTCGGCCTCGAAGTCGTACACCCACTCGCGCGCGCTGGTCCAGCGGCCCTGGCCGCGCGATGCGGCGGCGTTGTCGCAGCTCACGGTGAGCGGGGCCGGGGCCTTGGCGTCGCCGAAGGCCACCATGGCTTCGCTGAACTGGGCGGTGATTTGCCGCACGCGGCTGACTTCGCCTTGCGGGCTGAAGCTGGCGACCGTGACGGCCTGCGCCAGGGGCGCGGCCAGCCACAGGCCCGCCAGCGCGCCAAGGCGGATGAATGGGGCAGGACGGCGCAGCCAGGTGCTTACGCCGGAAAACGCCAGAGGCATGCAAACTCCAGACAAAGGCGCCGCGGCCGCCGCTTGCGCGGGCAGCGTCGGCTGTGCTGCGAGGGTATCAAACGGATGACTCAGCGCCCGTAACCCGCAGGCGCGGCCTGGGTGGGGCGGACTCAGGCGTCCTCGTCGCAAGGGGGTGGCGTGCCGCGTGGCTGCGTGCCTTCGTGCTCCGTGCGCATATCGCTCAGCGCACAAGGCGTCAGATTCAATAAAAAACGCGCCTGGCGCTTGACCCATCAGCGCATCGCGCTATTAATAAAGAAGCAAATCAGGTACCGCCCAGCCGTGCCCGATGCCGCGCCATCTGCGCCTTGACCTGCGCCGGCGCGGTGCCGCCCAGCGTGTGGCGGGCGTTCAGGCTGCCGCGCAGGCTCAAACAATCGAACACGTCTTTTTCGATGGCGGGGTGGAATTCCTGCAGCACCTTGAGCGGCAACTCGGACAGGTCGCAAGAGTGCGACTGCGCTGCCTTGACGGCGTGCGCCACCGTTTCGTGCGCATCGCGGAAGGGCAGGCCCTTCTTCACCAGGTAGTCGGCCAGGTCGGTGGCGGTGGCATAGCCCTTTTGCGCCGCCGCTTCCATGGCTTGTGCGTTGACCGTGATGCCGCCTTCCTTGGCGCCGGTCTGCGGGTTCACCTGCCCGCCGATCATCTCGACAAAGATGCGCAGCGTGTCGCGCAGCGTGTCCACGGTGTCGAACAGCGGCTCCTTGTCTTCCTGGTTGTCCTTGTTGTAGGCCAGCGGCTGGCCCTTCATCAGCGTGATCAGGCCCACAAGCGAGCCGACCACGCGTCCGGTCTTGCCGCGCGCCAGTTCGGGCACGTCGGGGTTTTTCTTCTGCGGCATGATCGACGAGCCGGTGGTGAAGCGGTCGGCAATCTTGATGAAGCCGAAGTTCTGGCTCATCCACAAGATCAGCTCTTCGGAGAGGCGGCTGATGTGCACCATCACCAGCGACGCAGCGGCGGCAAATTCGATGGCGAAGTCGCGGTCGCTCACGGCGTCCAGGCTGTTCTGGCAGACGCCTTCCATGCCGAGGGTCTTGGCGACGCGTTCACGATCCAGCGGGTAGGTGGTGCCGGCCAAGGCGGCGCTGCCCAGCGGCAACTGGTTGACACGGCGGCGCACGTCGTTCATCCGCGACTCGTCGCGCGCAAACATCTCGACATACGCCAGCAGGTGGTGCGCAAAGCTCACCGGCTGCGCCACCTGCAGATGCGTGAAGCCGGGCAGGATCACGTCCACGTTTTTTTCGGCCACATCGACCAGCGCGCCCTGCAGCTCGCGCAGCAACTCGGTGATCAGGTCAATCTCGCCGCGCAGCCACAGGCGGATGTCGGTGGCCACCTGGTCGTTGCGGCTGCGGCCGGTGTGCAGGCGCTTGCCGGCGTCGCCCACCAGCTGCGTCAGACGCGCCTCGATGTTCAGGTGCACGTCTTCCAGCGCCAGTTGCCAGTCGAACGCGCCGCTCTCGATTTCGGCGCTGATCTGCGCCATGCCGCGCTGGATGGCGGCCAGATCGTCGCCGGAGATGATGCCCTGCGCGGCCAGCATGTCGGCGTGCGCCAGACTGCCTTGGATGTCGGCGGCGGCCAGGCGCTTGTCGAAGAACACGCTGGCGGTGTAGCGCTGCACCAGCTCGCTCATCGGCTCGCTGAACAGCGCCGACCAGGCTTCGGATTTCTTGTCGAGTTGGTTGGAGGACATGGCAAAAGAGAATAATGGGACGCCGCCGCGACGGACGGCGCCGCAGGACGGACGAGCGTGCCGACTGCCGGTCTAAACTGCACCGGATTTCATCACGACCCGCCAAGCATGAAACGCACACCGACGAAAGGCCGCGGCGCAAGCCCTGAGCGAACGCCGTGGACTCGGTTCCCCCGGACACCAGCGTTGTCCCCCTGGAGGAGGAAGGCGCCGAAGGCGATTCAGGGAGGGGCGTGAAAGACTCGCAAATTCTATCGACCTTCGCCGAGCGCCGGGCGCCGCGCGTGCCGCGCCAGCCGGCGCCGGTGCTGGTGTTCGACGCCTGCCAGGCCGGCGTGATCCTGCGCGCCGTGCTGTATGTGGAGGCGGTGATCGCCGTCGGGCTGATGTACGTGGCCGTCACGCCGGTCGATTGGCTCTGGCGCGCGGCGCTGGTCACCGCTGGTGCGCTGCCGGCCACGCTGCTGTGGCTGGTGGTGGGCTGCGGGCTGAAGCAGCGCCTGGCGCGCCTGGCCTGGCCGGCGCAGATGGGCGCCGGCGTGGTGCTGGGGGCGCTGGCCGGCGTGTACGCCTGCGGCACGCTGGCGCTGCTGGGCGCGGCCGACCGCCCGCCCTGGCTGGCCTGCGCCTGCACCGGCGCGCTGTTGGCCACCGGGCTGGTGGCGGGGCTGATGTGGCGTGTGCGCGGGCGCACCCCGGCCGCCACCACCGCACGGCTGGCCGAACTGCAGTCCCGTATCCGGCCGCACTTTCTTTTCAACACGCTCAACAGCGCCATCGCCCTGGTGCGTGACGAGCCGGCCAAGGCCGAGGCGGTGCTGGAAGACCTGTCTGACCTGTTCCGCCACGCGCTGGCCGACCGGCAGGACAGCGCCACGCTGCGGCAGGAAATCGAACTGGCGCGCCGCTACCTCGAGATCGAGCAGGTGCGCTTTGGCAAGCGTCTGCGCGTCGAATGGTCGCTGGACGAGCGTGCCGACGGGGCGCGCCTGCCGCCGCTGATCCTGCAACCGCTGGTCGAAAACGCCGTCAAGCACGGCGTCGAGCCCAGCGCGCAAGGCGCTCAGGTGCGCATATCCACCCGGGCGCGCGGGCAGATGGCGCTCATCAAGGTCACCAACACCGTGCCGGCCGGGCAGGGCGAGGCCGGCCACGGCATCGCGCTGAACAACGTGCGCGACCGCCTGCGCCTGCTGCACGACCTGCAGGGCGGCTTTCGCACGGCGCTGGTCAACGACGTGTACCAGGCACGCATCGAAGTGCCCCTGTCACCATGACGGCGCTGCGCGTGCTGATCGTCGACGACGAGCCGCTGGCCCGTGCGCGCCTGCGCACCCTGCTGGGCGACTGCAGCCAGCCCGAAGCCATCGCCGCGGGCGAGGCGGGCAGCGCCGCGCAGGCCATGGAACTGGTGTCGCGCCAGCGCTTCGATGTGGCGCTGCTCGACATCCACATGCCCGGCGCCGACGGCCTGCAGCTGGCGACGGCGCTGCGCCAGGCGCCGCAGGCGCCGCTGGTGGTGTTTGTGACGGCCCACGCCGAACACGCGGTGGCGGCGTTCGACTTGGACGCCGTCGATTACCTGACCAAGCCCGTGCGCCTGGCGCGCCTGCAGGCGGCGCTACAAAAAACGCAGCTGCTGGCGCAGTTGAAGCAGGGGCTGGCGGCCCCTTCGGTACCCGACTGGCTGCTGATCACCGAGCGCGGCCGCACGCTGCGCGTGCCGCTGTCCGAGGTGCTGTACCTGAAGGCCGAGCTGAAGTACGTCACCGTCCGCACCGCCGACGCCAGCCACTTGCTGGACGGCAGCCTGAGCCAGCTGGAAGAGCGCTTTGCGGGGCGCTTCCTGCGCATCCACCGCAACGCGCTGGTGGCCCGCAATGCCGTCCGCGCGCTGGTGCGCCACCACGACGCGGACGAGGGGGAAGGCTGGGCCGTGCGGCTGGCCGGCATCGACGAGCTGTTGATGGTCTCGCGCCGGCAGGTGGCGGCGGTGCGCGAGGCGTTGGGCGAGTAGGGCGGTCACGTGTGCCCGCGCGGCCCTTCGGCAGCGCCCGTGTAGCATCGGCGCCCATGTCCATGAAGATCACCATCGCCACCCGCGAAAGCCGCCTGGCCCTGTGGCAGGCCGAACACGTCAAGGCGCTGCTCGAACAACGCGGCCACGCCGTCACCCTGCTGGGCATGACCACGCGCGGCGACCAGATCCTGGACCGCACCTTGAGCAAGGTGGGCGGCAAGGGCCTGTTCGTGAAAGAGCTGGAGACCGCGCTGGAAGAAGGCCGTGCCGACATCGCCGTGCATTCGCTGAAGGACGTGCCGATGGAACTGCCGCCCGGCTTTGAACTGGCCTGCGTGATGGCGCGCGAAGACCCGCGCGATGCCTGGGTGTCGGCCAGCTGCGCCACACCGGCCGACCTGCCTGCGGGCGCGGTCATCGGCACTTCCAGCCTGAGGCGCACGGTATTGCTGCGCAGCATGCTATCAAAAATGAATCGCAGCGACATCCGCATCGAGCCGCTGCGCGGCAACCTGGACACCCGTCTTCGCAAGCTGGACGAGGGCCAGTACGCCGCCATCGTGCTGGCGGCGGCGGGGCTCAAGCGGCTGGGGCTGGGCGAGCGCATTCGCCACATCTTTAGTGCCGATGACATGCTGCCGGCCGCCGGGCAGGGTGCGCTGGGCATCGAGGTGCGGTCGGGCCGCGCCGACCTGCTGGCCGCGCTGGCGCCGCTGGCCGACCGCGCCACCTGGCTGGCCGTGGCGGCCGAGCGCGCCGTCAGCCGCGCCATGGGCGGCAGTTGCTCGATGCCGCTGGCCGCCCACGCCACGCTGGACGGGGCACGGCTGCAGCTGGATGCCGCCTGGGGCGACCCCGAAGGCGCGCCGCGCCTGGTCACCGCGTCGGGCCAGGCCGACGTGGCCGAAGGGGCCGACGCCGAGGCGCTGGGCCAGCGCGTGGCGGCCGAGCTGCGCGCCGGCGGGGCGCATTGACGGTGCCGCGCGTGCTGGTGACCCGCCCGGCGCCCGAGGCGCAGCGCTGGGCGCGTGAGCTGGGCGCGCGCGGCATCCACGCCGAAGCCCTGCCGCTGATTGACATCGTGCCGGCGCCCCTGCAGGGCGACTTGCTGCGCGCGCGCCAGCGGCTGGCCGACTACCACGCCGCGATGTTCGTCAGCGGCAATGCGGTGCTGGGGTTTTTGGCATCGAATCAGGCGGTAGCGCTTGCTGTGCCTGCGCTGGACGCTATTGAAACAAGAGCTTGGTCGCCCGGCCCCGGCACCACGGCGGCGTTGATGAAGGCGGGTTGGCCCGCCGACCGCATCGACGCGCCTGCGCCCGACGCACCGCAGTTTGATTCGGAATCGCTGTGGGCGCGCGTCTCGTCGCAGGCCGTGCATGGCACGCGGGTGCTGATCGTGCGCGGCTCGGCGGCGGACGGCGTGGCCGCGGGCCGCGACTGGCTGGTGGCGCAGCTGGCGGCGGCGGGCGCCGTGGTCGACCAGGTGGCGGCCTACCGACGGCTGGCGCCGGTGCTGGATGCCGTGCAAGCCGCGCGCGCACTCACGGCGGCGGGCGATGGCACGCTGTGGCTGTTCAGCAGTTCGGAGGCCATCGCCAACCTGCTGGAATGCCAGCCGGGCGCGGACTGGCGCGGCGCGCGCGCGCTGGTCACGCACACCCGCATTGGCGAGGCGGCGCGCGCCGCCGGTTTTGGCGCGGTGTACGACACCCGGCCCACGCTGGAGGCGGTGGCCGCGTCGATAGAATCGCTTTGATGATGCCCGAGCCGACCCCCGCGTTGCCGTCTGCGCACCCCGCGCCGCCGGCGCCGGACGCCGGGGCCGAGCCCGCCAACAGCGCCACGTCGGCAGCGCGCCTGGACGCGACGCCACGGCCTGCCGGGCTGCAGCCGGGCCTGGTGGTGGCGTGGCTGCTGGCCGCCATCGGGCTGGTGGTCAGCGCGCTGCTGTGGCAAAAGGTCGCCGGCATGCAGGAGCAGCTGGCACGCCAGAGCGCCGACGCCGGCACGCAGTCGGTCGAAGCCCGCACGCTGGCGCGCCAGGCCGAGGAAAACGCGCGCAGCCTGTCTGGCAAGGTGGCCACGCTTGAAACCAAGGTCGCCGACATGGCCGCCTACCGCACGCAGCTGGACGCGCTGGTGCAAAGCGTGGCGCGCGCGCGCGACGAAAACCTGGCCGTCGATCTGGACGCGGCGCTGCGCGTGGCGCAGGATCAGACCCAGCTGACCGGCAGCGTCGAGCCGTTGCTGGCAGCGCTGCGCACGGCCGAGCGGCGCCTGTCGCGGTCGAGCGACCCGCGCCTGGCGCCGGTGGCGCGTGCCGTCACCCGCGAGCTGGAGGCGGTCAAGCGCGCCAGCATTGCCGACACCGCCGGTCTACTGGCGCGCATCGACCTGCTGCTGCGGCAGGCGGACGAATTGCCGGTGGCCAACGACGTCGGCCGCGACCGGCCAGGGCAGGCACCGCGTGGCGGCGCTGTCGCGCCCACGCCTGAAAGCGCCTGGGCGCGGCTGTGGCACAGCGCGCTGGACCAGGCGCACGGGCTGCTGCGCGTCAGCCGGGTCGAGCGGCCCGAAGCCAGCATGCTCAGCCCCGAGCAGGCGTTTTTCGTGCGCGAAAACTTCAAGCTGCGCCTGCATGGCGCGCGCCTGGCGCTGCTGGCGCGGCAGTACGAAGCGGTGCGCGCCGACTTGTCCGCCGCTTCTACCCTGTTGGGCACCTGGTTCGACCCCGCTTCGCGCCGCACCCAGTCGGCCGCCACCACGTTGCAGCAAATCCAGGCCGGCACCAAGTCGGCCGACCTGCCGCGCATCGACGACACGCTCACCGCGCTGGGCAACGTCATGGCCGCCGCCAGCGCGACCGGCACGCTGGAATCGGCGGGAGGCCGGTAGCCGCATGCGCGCCGCGTTGTGGCTGGTTGGCCTGTTCGCCGCGGCGGTGGCGCTGGCGCTGTTCACCGGCCACAACCAGGGCACGCTCACGGTTTTCTGGCCGCCGCACCGCATCGACGTATCGATCAACCTGGCGCTGCTGCTGCTGGTCGGCCTGTTCGTGCTGCTGCATCTGGCGCTGCGGGCGCTGTCCGCCGCGCTGGAACTGCCGCGCCAGGCGCGCCGCTGGCGGGCGCTGCAGCGCGAACGCGCCACCCACGCCCTGCTGCTGGACGCCATGACGCAACTCGGCGCCGGGCGCTTTTTGCGCGCGCGCAAGGCCGCCGAGGGTGCGCTGGCGCGCGAGCAAGCCCTAGGCGAAGGCGCCGGCACGCTGCCGCACGCCCTGCCGCTGCGAACGCTGGCGCACATCACCGTCGCCGAAAGCGCCCACGCCCTGCAAGACCATGCCACGCGCGATGCGCATCTGGAGCATGCGCTGGACGCCGCCACGCGCGCCGGCGCCGCGCCCGAACTGCGCGAAGGCGTGCTGCTGCGCGCCGCGCGCTGGGCGCTCAACCAGCACGACCCGGCCGGCGCGCTGGCCCGGCTGGAACAGTTGCCCGCGGGCGCCACGCGCCGCACGGCGGCGCTGCGCATCAAGCTCAAGGCCGCGCGCCAGGCCGGCCGCGTGGCCGAGGCGCTGGACACCGCCCGCCTGCTGGCCAAGCACGGCGCGTTTTCGCCCGCCGCCGCGCGCAGCCTGATGCGTGGCCTGGCCGCCGAACTGATCGCCCAGGCGCACGACCCGGCGCAACTGCAGACCGTGTGGCATTCGCTCGACCCGGCCGAACGCACCATGCCCGAGCTGGCCTTACGCGCCGCGCAGCGTCTGCTGGCCGTGGGTGGCGACCACGCGCTGGCGCGGCAGTGGCTGCGGCCGGTGTGGGACGAAATGCTGGCGTTGCCCGAATCCTTCAGCGCCACGCACCGTGTGCGCCTGGCGGATGTGCTGGAGGCCGGCATGGTCGCCACGGGCGAGCCGTCCGACCAGGAGTGGCTGGCCCGCGTCGAAGCCGCGGCCCAAGCCAATCCGCGCGACGCCACCCTGCAATACCTGGCCGGCATGGCCTGCCTGCACCGCGGACTGTGGGGTCGCGCGCAACTGCTGCTGGCGCAGGCCGCGCGCGCGCTGACCGACGACAGCCTGCGCCGAAGCGCCTGGCGCGCCCTGGCCAGGTTGGCGGAACAACGGGGCGACGAAGCACAGGCCGCCGCCGCATGGAAGCAGGCGGCCCAGGGGCGCGGATGAATGGCTGACCGGGCCTGACGCCGGTGCGGTGGGCTGGGCCACCAGCGTGCACGACGACCCAAGCGCGAGGACCCACGCGGAGACGGCGCCTGACCGCGCGCGTGAATTTGCGTGGTGGAGCGGGTGAAGG
>JAKOYD010000088.1 GCA_029780695.1 Pseudomonadota bacterium | reverse complement strand
CGCAAGATTGCCCGCCACGCTGCCCAAGAAGCCGCAGAACAGCTCCAGCGCCTCCAGCGCGAGCGGGTCGTTGGCTTGCAGGGCCAGCTCGGTCACCTGCGCGGCGGAGCTGACTTCCTTGCCGCCGCGCTGGGCCAGCCGGCGCAGCGCGTGGTACAGGTCCACCAGCCCGGCGCCACACACGGCACGTTCGGCCGACACGTGGCCGTAGCGCTCTTGCAGGATGGCCAGCACATCGAATTCGCGCTGGGTCTGCGCGGCCAGCGTGACATGGCCGCCCTCACCCGACAGCGGCACGCCCAGGCTGGACCTCGGCGGAAACACCAGGCCCGACACGCCCAGGCCCGTGCCCGGGCCCAGCAGCGCAATCGCGGCACCCGGCACCGCCTCGCCACCGCCCACGGGGCGCAGCTGCTCGGGCGTGAGCAGCGGCAGCGCCAGCGCGAGTGCAGTGAAGTCGTTGATGACCACCAGCCGCTCAAACCCAAACGCCTCGCGCACGGCGCGTTGCGAAAAGCTCCAGCTGTGGTTGGTCATGCGGATGGCGTCGCCTGTGACCGGGTTGGCGATGCCAAACGCCGCCTCGCGGGGCGTGGCGATGTTCTCCTCAGCCAGGTAGGCCGACAGGGCAGCATCCACCGTGGGGAACTGAGCACAGGGCAGCACACGGGTGTCGTGCAGGGGGCCATGGGGTTGGTCTTGCCAGGCCAGGCGAATGTTGGTGCCGCCGATGTCGGCCAGCAGGCGCAGGGGTGTCATGCGGTGTTTTTAAGCGGCGGTTTAAACAACGAAGTGCACATTGCCAAAATGTAGGCCCAGACAAGTAAGTGAAGATGACTTGTGCGACCTGCCAGTCAACCCAAGTGCACCATGAACTACACCCATCTGAGCCAAAGCGAACGTTACCAAATCCAATGCCTGCGCGACCTGGGGCTGTCGATCACACAGACAGCCCTGCGCCTGGGACGCCACCGCAGCACCATTGCCCGCGAGATCCGGCGCAACAACGACGCCAGCACAGCCTACCAAGCCCACAACGCCCATCAACAGGCTCTCTCTCGCCAAAGCGGCCAGACCAACGCTCAGCGCTTTGACGATGCCCAGTGGGAGCTGGTGCTGTCGTATCTGCAGCTGGATCTGTCACCTCAGCAGGCTGCCGCCCGCCTGGGGCTGGAAAAGCGCCTGCGCATCAGCCACACGTGCATCTACAACCGGCTGCGCCGCATGGGACAGGGTGCACCGCGCCTGCGTTGCGGCCAGCACCGGCGCAAGGCACACACGGGTGCGGGGCAACTGCGCGATCGCGTGGGTATCGCACAGCGCCCCGCCATCGTGGACAAGCGAGCGCGCCTGGGGGATTGGGAGGGCGACACCATCGCCTCGGGTGCGGGTGGGCTGGCA
>JAKOYD010000085.1 GCA_029780695.1 Pseudomonadota bacterium | reverse complement strand
CCACGCCCACCGCCGCCACGCCTGCGGCCGGCGCGGCCGTGCCGGTGTCCAGCGAGAAGGTGACCATCACCACCGACGTGGTGAAGGCCACCTTCGACACCAAGGGCGGCGATCTCATCCGCCTGGAGCTGCTGAAGTTCAACGACGCCGTCGACCCCCAGCAGAACGCAGTGCTGTTCGACCAGACCGCCCAGCGGGTGTATCTGGCGCAGACCGGCCTGGTCACCACCCAGCCCGGCGTGAGCCTGCCCAACCACTTCACCGTGATGCGGGCGCTGCCTGGCGAACGCACGCTGGCCGATGGCCAGAAGGAATTGAGCATCAGCTTCGAATCGCCCGAGATCGGCGGCGTGCAGCTGGTCAAGACTTACACCTTCCGCCGTGGCGAGTACCCGGTGGCGGTGAAGCATGCGGTGAAGAACAGCGCCGCGGCGCCGGTCAGCCCGCAGCTGTACCTGCAGCTGGCACGTGACGGCAACCCGCCGGCCGGTGAATCGAGCTTCTACTTCACCTTCACCGGCCCGGCGATGTACACCGACGCCAGCAAGTTCAAGAAGATCGAGTTCAAGGACATCGAGAAGGGCAACGCCGACCATGACAAGGCGGCCGACAACGGCTGGGTGGGCATGGTGCAGCACTACTTCGCCAGCGCCTGGCTGCTGCCCGACAACGCCCAGCGCGAGTTCCGCACCGCGAAGGTGAGCAACAACTTCTACTCCATCGCCATGGTGGTGCCGCTGGGCGAGGTGGCCCCGGGCGCCAGCAAGGACCACGCGGCCACCCTGTTTGCCGGCCCGCAGGAAGAGAAGAAGCTCGAAGCCCTGGCCCCCGGGCTGGAACTGGTGAAGGACTACGGCTGGCTCACCATCCTGAGCAAGCCGCTGTTCTGGCTGCTGGACAAGCTGCACCAGATGCTGGGCAACTGGGGCTGGGCCATCGTCGCCCTGGTGGTGCTGCTGAAGATCGCGTTCTACGGGCTCAATGCCCACGCCTACAAGTCCATGGGCAAGATGAAGGCCATCAACCCCAAGGTGATGGAGATGCGCGAGCGCTACAAGGACAAGCCGCAGCAGATGCAGCAGGAGATGATGCGCATCTACCGCGAGGAGAAGATCAACCCGCTGGGCGGCTGCCTGCCGATCGTCGTGCAGATGCCGTTCTTCATCGCGCTGTACTGGGTGCTGCTGTCGAGCGTGGAAATGCGCGGTGCGCCGTGGATCGGCTGGATCACCGACCTGTCGACGAAAGACCCGTTCTTCATCCTGCCGCTGCTGATGACGGCCAGCACCATGTTCCAGACCTGGCTGAACCCGACGCCGCCCGATCCGGTGCAGGCCAAGCTGATGTGGTTCATGCCGCTGATCTTCAGCGTGATGTTCTTCTTCTTCCCGGCCGGCCTGGTGTTGTACTGGATCACCAACAACGTGCTGACCATCGCACAGCAGTGGCTGATCAACACGCGCATGGGTGTGCCGCCGAAGTTCAACATGCCAAAATTTTGACGTCCCCCTGAGGCGCTGACGCGCCTTCCCCCCAAGGGGGACGCACCCAGCGGGCGGGCCAAGCCCTTCCGCGGGTGCCCTCGAACACGAAAGCCCGCGCTTGCGGGCTTTCGTATTTCTGGGTCGGCACTGCGCTGCATGTCTTTCACTTCAATAAGGCTGCGGCGCTTGCCTATCGTGCGCAAGCAGCTATCAATTTAGGTGCATCGTTGCCCTTTTGGCCCTGCGCGGCATAGGGGGAAAACCGCGTAGCCGCAGCGGGGAAGTTGGGTAGCATGGGTGCTTTGCAACTTCAGGAAATGGGTCCTCTGATGGCACGTTCTTCCCTTGTCCGCGGCGCGCTGGCGCTGGCTGTTCTGGCGCTGGCTGGCGGATCGCAGGCCGCCACCCTGCGCATCGCCGGCGCCAACGACATCCTCACCTTTGACCCGCAGGGCCAGAACCACCAGACCACGCTGGCTTACCAGCAGATGGTGTACGAAGGCCTGGTGCGCTACGACGAAAAATTCCAGATCGTGCCGGCGCTGGCCACCAAGTGGACCTTCGTCACGCCGACGCAACTGCGCTTCGAGCTGCGCAAGGGCGTCAAATTCCACGACGGCGCGCCCTTCACGGCCGACGACGTGGTGTTCTCCATCACCCGCACCATGACGCCGCCGTCCAACCTCACGTCAGCCGCGCAGAGCGTGAAGGAAGTCAAGAAGGTCGACGACCACACGGTCGACCTGATCCTCAAGGGCCCGAGCCCGGTGGTGCTGCGCGAGATCAGCGAAGCGCGCATCATGAACAAGGCCTGGGCCGAGAAGAACAACGCCGTCAAGGCGCAGGACTACAAGGCCAAGGAAGAAAACTTTGCCTCGCGCAACGCCAACGGCACCGGCCCTTTCATGCTGGTGGCCTGGCAGCCCGACACCAAGACCACGCTCAAGAAGAACCCCCACTGGTGGGACAAGCCCAAGGGCAACATCGACGAAGTGGTGTTCACGCCCATCAAGTCGGCCGCCACGCGCTCGGCCGCGCTCATCTCGGGCCAGGTCGATTTCGTCGTCGACCCGCCGGTGCAGGACCTGGAACGCATCAAGCGCGACCCCAACATCAAGATCGTCGAAGGCGCCGAGAACCGCACCATTTTCTTCGGCTTCGATCAGCACCGCGACGAGCTGATGGGCTCCGACGTCAAGGGCAAGAACCCGCTGAAGGACAAGCGCGTGCGCCAGGCGCTGTACCAGGCGGTGGACATGGCCGCCATCGAGCGCAACGTGATGCGCGGCCTGGGCAAGCCCACCGGCACCATGGTCGCGCCCATGGTCAACGGCTGGACGAAAGAGCTGGGCACGCGCGCCGCCAAGTTCGACATCAATGCCGCCAAGAAGCTGCTGGCCGACGCCGGCTACCCCAACGGCTTCGAGCTGACGCTGGACTGCCCCAACGACCGCTACGTCAACGACGAAGCCATCTGCCAGGCCGTGACGGCCATGTGGACCAAGATCGGCGTCAAGACCAAGCTGCAAACCAACCCCATGTCGATCCACTCGGCCAAGATCCAGAAGTTCGACGTCAGTGCCTACATGCTGGGCTGGGGCGTGGCCACTTTCGACGCGCTGTACTCGCTCGACTCGCTCATCAGCAGCGTCGACCCGAAGGGCGGCGCGGCCGGCAACTTCAACTGCGGCCGCATGAGCAACCCCACGGTGGACAACCTGATCCAGCAGATCAAGACCGAGATGGACGAGAAAAAGCGCAACGGCCTGATCCACGAGGTGCTGCAGATCGTCAAGGACGACTACAACTACCTGCCGCTGCACGACCAGATCCGCCCCTGGGCCATGCGCAAGGGCGTGACCACGCTGCACCGCGCCGACGACCGGCCGATGCCGCAGTGGACGACGTTGAAGTGACCTCCCTCTAAAGGTGCTGACGCGCCGCCCCCCTTTTCTCGCTGCGCTGCGCGGGAGAGGGGCAACGCCAGCGGCCGGCGCCGGTCCGGCCACGGCGTTGCCGGCCTGGTCTGCTCATCGGTGACCAGGTCGACAGCGCTTCAAAATTAATAGCGGCTTGCGATTTGCTGTCAAGCGCTGGCGGCCAATTTGATGTAAGTTTTGGCCCTGGCTCGTTGATGTCGCCAGTGGGTTGGCGTGCCGGCGTGCATGCCGCGTCAGGCCGGCCGGTCTGGTTTTGACGCCAACTCGTCGAGCGATTTGCGCACCGATCGTGCCTTGACGTGCGAACTGCGCGGCGTTCCGATGCGGCCCATGAACGCAATCCGATGCGGCGGTGCGCGCGCGTAGTCGGCCAGCGACTCGGCCACGTGGCGCGACGCCGCCATGAAACGCGGCTGCGCGTCCGGGTGCCGGTGGTAACCGGCCATCAGCGCGGGGGCCATGCTGGGCTGCAAGGCCAGGCCCTCGGCCGTCGCCTGCAACCACAGCCGCTGCATCGCCTGGCCCGCGCGAATCGTGGCTTGGGGCGACGTGGTGTCGGCCGCATCAGCGGAAAACCGGAGCACGAAATGCGCCGCGCACGCCAGGCCTGGCACCAGGTCCATCTCGATGGACGGCAGGAGGGTTGCGCCCAGGTAGCGGTTCATGAAGTCGAGCCAGCGCCATCGCTTCAGCAGCAGCTTCATCAGTCGGCGGGTCAGCGCGTCCACGGCAATGGCCTTGACCGGGATACGGTCGGGGCTGAAGTTCTGATCCCAGTCCAGAATGTGCTGGTTGGTCTCGAACGTTTGCGGCAGCCGAAAGCGAATGTCGGCCGCCTTCATGTTCAAGCGAGCGGCCTGCCAGCGGCTGCCAGGCGTTTCGTTCCAGGCCAATTCAAAACCGGTACCCACGCTGCGCTCCAGCCGCTCGCGCTGCGCGGGCGTGAGCGGGGTCAACCGATAAGCGTGGCGCTGCACCGATCGCGCCGCGACAACGTGCTGAAGCGGGTCACTGGCGACGGCCACGTCTGACGTGAACCTGAGCCGGATCCGCTTGTTGCCGGTGCCCGACGCAAGCTGCCAATCGAGCCGGCGCCCATGCTGGCTGGCCACGATGCGCAGTGTTTCCAGCAGCCCGCCGGCGGCCAGAAAAATGCCCTTGGCGTTCCACAATGTTTCGTAGAAGCTGTCATCGCCATGCAAGGTCACGTCCACGCGTTCGCCGTCCAGAACGTGGAAGCGCCACGGCTGAACGTTGTCGCCACTGGGTGCCCAACGGCCGCCGTCCAGAATCGCCCGCAGCGGCTCGCCCAACGCTGGCCCGGCGAGCGCGCGAGGCAGGGCGTCGCTGGGGGCCATGACAGCTTCGATCAGGCAGCCCGCGTTCATGCCTGAGATGCGGGCGCTTGCGAGCGGATCATGCGCCGCACGACCGCCAGCCGCAATTTTTGCAGTGGGTTTCGGTGCCCGCCGGGCAACCAGGTTCGCTTCAGGCGGCCGGTGTAGGCATCGAAGTGCATGCCCCACGGCGCCGCGTCGACGTGGCCACGGCCCAGCAGCAGCTTGATGGCCTGAACGCTGGCCACGCCCGCGCAAAGCTGGATCGCCATGGCGGTGGACGGCCCCTCCTGGGCTTGCAGGTTGACGCGACTTTTGTCGACCAGATAGCCGGCGTGCAGCCCGCTGGGCGCCAGGCCGACCAGGAATCGCAGAGCCTGCTCGGCGGCTGGCTGGCCTGCAAGCCCAAAATAGTCATCGAACGACATGCCGCCCGGTAGAAACGCCAGGAATGCCGTGCCCATCCCCAAGGGCGCCGCCGTGATGGCGGGAATGCCGCGCTCGCGGCAGGCCTTGAAAACCGCCTGGCGAATATCGAGCGCAAAAAAATCCAGGCTGTCCACATAAAGGTCGACACCCGACAGGAACTGATCGAGGTTCGACCGATCAATACCAGCCGGAAACGCGCTGAGCGCGATTTCGGGATTGATGTCGAGCACGGACTCGCGCATCACGTCCAACTTCGGCCGGCCCACCGTGGACACGAATGCACCGGCCTGCCGGTTGAAGTTGGCCCAATCGAAGCGGTCAAAGTCGGAAATCGAAAATGCGCCGATGCCCATGCGCGCCAGCGTCATCATGTATTGACCCCCGACACCGCCCAAGCCGGCGATGGCGATTTTTTTGGTTCGCAGGCGCTGCTGCTCTTGCTGCGTCACCCAACCAAGATTTCGGGCAAACGCCTTTTCATAATCGAACATGGATAGGAATGGCGAGGGCCATTTCATGGAGTATTGAATGCGTCTGGCCGCTGGCCATGGTGGAGCGTGGGGCAGGCAGGCACCGACGAGCCTCCGGTCAGCGTGCTGACCGCACCGCCACCGCCCTGAATCTGAACCCTTCGGCGTAGGGCAGGCACAGGCGCCCAGCAGCGCCTGTGCGACGCGTTGGCCTCATTTTCGAAAAATCTGGCCAGAATGATTTCCTCTTCGTCTGCCGAGAAGCAATACGACAAAAAGCTGTTGTCGCGCTGCGATGTGCTGCGCCGGCCTCTGAGTTCGGCCACCAATCGGTTCATTTTGTGATTATCCAGATGCAGCAGCACGCCGGGTGCGCCAACGCGCGCGCAATGCCGCTCTTCGCCAACTTGCTCAAAATGAAGGGCTTGCCGATAAAAACCCACATGGCGTGGATTCACCTCGATAATAAGATCGGTGGCGCCGCGCGCCCGAAAGGCAGCAATCCAGGACATATGAAATATCGCGCCCAAGACGCGTTTGGAGCGGACGGCGGGGTCGATGGCGAATTTGCCAAGTTCGCAGATTCGAGTGCCTCGACTCCTGAGGTGGGAGATAAACTCGGGGTATTGTTCCTCGGCTGCCAGGTGTCCGTCGTCCATGTGCAGCGACAGTGTGCCCATGGCTTGGCCGTCGATCTGCACCGCCAGCGTGGTGCGGTCTGCCGAGCAACCCGAGTCGCCCAAGCTGTAGCCACGCGCGGCGTACATGCGACTCAACACTTGATCGCCCGAGGTGGACAGCAATATCTTGCAGCGCCTCTCCGCTGGGGCTGAATTATTGCTACCAAAGTTTTCAATAAAATACGAAAACTCGGCAAGAGTGGTATCGTTCATCGTGACAGGCTTGGGTGCGGGTGACACGCTGAATGCGTCGCTTTTTGTGAGCATAGCGGATGCTGCTCACTTCTTGGTCCTTGATGATAATAAAACCCAGCAGACTTGTGAATTGGTTCATGCGCCACATATTCATGGTCTGCACGGCTGGAAAAAATGAAAACTTTGATGCTATTTATGTGGATAGTGACGGGTTGATATAAGTCCGGTCCGAATTGCGGTGCCTCGTCATAAAAGCCACGACGCGTCAGGAGAATAGGCATTTTTGCTACAGATTCCGAGAATTACTTTTTCTATTTCATTTTGAATGATGGGTTTAATGCCCGACGCGCGGACGCGAACCAGTCAGCGCGTGAAACTTTCAGCAAGCACTCATTCCCACGCGCGCATCCGCGTTTTGTGCCGCGAAAGTTCCATGGCTTGCCGAGGCCAGCGGCAGCGGCGCTTGTGGTGGGCGTGAAGCAGGGCGCGGCGCGTCCTTAGCGCCCAGCGAAACGATCAACCGGCGGACGTCGAGGGCCGCGCGTCGACTCGCACCGTGCCGGCCTGCATCACCAGCGCGATGCGCTCGCCCTGCCCCGTGAGGCAGGCCAGGTCTTGCAGCGGGTTGCCGTCGACCAGCAGCAGGTCGGCGCGGGCGCCGGGGGCGATCTCGCCGATGGCGCCCGACTGGTTAAGCAGTTGGGCGCCGACGAGCGTGGCGCTCTGCAGCACTTCCAGGTTCGACTGCACCTGCGCGCGAATCAGGAATTCTTCGCTCTGCAGCGCGTGCGAGGCGCCCAGCAGGTCGGTGCCGAAGGCCGTCTTGACGCCCGCATCCTTCAGGATTTGCAGCGAACGCAGGCCGGCTTCGCGCACCTGCGCGATCTTGGCGACGCTGTCGGCGCCCAGGCCCAGTCGCTCGCCGTCGCGGGCCAGCGCCTCGTAGGTGATGAGCGTCGGCACGGCAAACGCGCCGCGTTCGGCCATCAGCGCGGCGGTGGGCGCGTCGATCAGGTTGCCGTGCTCGATGCTGCGCACGCCGCATTCCACCGCGCGGCGAATCGCCTCGGGCGTGTAGGCGTGCGCCAGCACGTAGGTGTGGCGCGCCGCGGCTTCGTCGACGATGGCGCGCGTTTCTTCCAGCGAATAGCCGAGCGCGTTCACCGGGTCGGTGGGCGATGCCACGCCGCCGCTGGACATCATCTTGATCTGGTCGGCGCCCATCTGCAGCAGCTCGCGCACCGCCAGGCGCACGGCATCCACGCCATCGACCACGCGCGTGCTGGCCAGCCGCTGGCAGCCACAGCCGATGGGCTGGAGCCGGTCGCTGCGCGGGCGGAAGTCGCCGTGGCCGCCGGTGGGGCTGAGCGCCGGGCCGCTGACGAACAGGCGCGGGCCGATGACGGTGCCGTCCAGGCCGTCTTCGACCGCTTGCTTCAGCGCCCAATCGGCGCCGCCCGCGTCGCGCACGGTGGTGAAGCCGCGCCGCAGTATGCCGCGCAGGATGGGCAGTGCGCGCAGTGCCAACGTGGTGTGGGGCGTCTGCGCCAGCAGGCCCAGGTTGGTTTGCGAGAAGGTCACGTGTACGTGGCAGTCGATCAGCCCCGGCATCAGCGTGCGGCCGCCGCCGTCGATGACGCGCGCGCTGCGGGCGGTGAGGGGGCGGTCCGACAACTCGCGGATCGTGTCGCCTTCGACCAGCACCTGGTGGTCTTCCAGCAGCCGCCCGGCGCGCACGTCGAGCACGTGGACGTTCTTGAACAGGGTCAGGCTCATGGTGCGGCGGGCGTGGGAAGGGTCGCGGACAATCATGCCATGCTGCCTCAAAACGCCGACCCCATCGTTGCCATTGCCACCGCGCCCGGCCGCGGCGCCGTGGGCATCGTGCGCGTGTCGGGGCGCGGGCTGGCGTCGCTGGCGCGCGCCATCACGGGGCGCGACCTGGCGCCGCGCGTGGCCACCTACGGGCCCTTCAGCGACGTCGACGGCAGCCCCATCGACCACGGCCTGGCGCTGCATTTTCCGGCGCCGCATTCGTACACCGGCGAAGACGTGCTGGAACTGCAGGCGCACGGCGGTCCCGTGGTGCTGCAACTGCTGCTGCAGCGTTGCCTGCAGACAGCGGCCGAGGTCGATGCGGCCAGCGGCGGCACGCGCCTGCCGCGCCTGCGCCTGGCGCGGCCGGGCGAATTCACCGAGCGCGCCTTCCTCAACGGCAAGCTCGACCTGGCGCAGGCCGAAGCGGTGATGGACCTGATCGACGCCAGCACTGAAAGCGCCGCGCGTTCGGCCAGCCGCTCGCTGGCGGGCGCGTTCTCGCGGCAGATCCATGCGCTGACCGATGGGTTGATCCACCTGCGCATGCTGATCGAGGCGACGCTCGACTTTCCTGAAGAAGAAATCGATGTCCTGCGCAGTCAGGACGTGCGTGGACAGCTATCAAACTTGCAGCAATCGCTGGCGGGTGTGCAGGCGCGTGCGCACCAGGGCGCGCTGCTGCGCGAAGGCATGCAGGTGGTCATCGCCGGCCAGCCGAACGCGGGCAAGAGCAGCCTGCTGAACGCGCTGGCGGGGGCCGAGCTGGCCATCGTCACGCCCATTGCCGGCACCACGCGCGACGTGGTGCGGCAGACCATCCAGATCGAAGGCGTGCCGCTGCACGTGCTGGACACCGCCGGTCTGCGCGACAGCGACGACGAGGTCGAGCGCATCGGCATCGAACGCGCCTGGGCGCACATCGAAGACGCCGACGCCGTGCTGTTGGTGCACGACCTGACGCGCGCGGATGCACCAGGCTACCTGGCCGAGGACGAACGCATCATGGCCACCATGGCGTCCCGGCTGCTGCCGTCGGTGCCGGTGATCCCCATCTGGAACAAGCACGACGCCGCACCCGGCGCGCCCGTGCCGCCCAACGGCATCGCCCTGTCGGCGCGCACCGGCGAAGGCATCGACGCGTTGCGCCAGCGCCTGCTGCAGGTGGTGGGCTGGCAAGCCGGCGCGGGCGACGGCGTGTTCATCGCGCGCGCGCGTCACCTGCAGGCGCTGGCGCGCGCCGCCGCGCACCTGCAGGCCGCCGACGCGCACCTGGCGGGCGCGGCTCCCCTGCTCGACCTGCTGGCCGAGGAACTGCGGCTGGCGCAGAACGCGCTCGGCGAGATCACGGGTGAATTCAGCGCCGACGACCTGCTGGGGGTCATCTTTGCGCGCTTCTGCATCGGCAAGTAGGGCGTCCGGGCCAGTCGGTCTGTTGGGCAAAAAACAGGCTCTTGCGCTCGCCCGTCAAGCGCTGATAGCTATCAATACGATAGTAAAACTGGACTGGTGAATAGTCCGGCGACCCGTCATCCATCGGGCTGAGTCATTCGACGGGCTCATGACAGGCCTGCCGAAACCTGGCTTACACACCCTGTCCTTCGACAAGCTCAGGACGAACGGGGTTGGGGGGGTGCGGGGTTGGGGGGGTGCGGGGTTGGGGGGGTGCGGGGTTGGGGGTTGCGGGGTTGGGGGTTGCGGGGTTGCGGGGTTGCGGGGGGGGGGGGTTGCGGGGGTGGGGGGGTGCGGGGGTGGGGGGGTCGGGGCGGGGGGGGCGGGTAGGTTGGTGGCTTTGGCAATGAAGCGCTCAGTGCCCCGCGAATTCCACCAGCGTGAACAACGGCAACCCGGCGGATTGCAGGCGCGCGGAGCCGCCCAGCTCGGGCAGGTCGACGATGGCGGCACCTTCGGTCACGGTGGCGCCCAGCTTTTCCAGCAGGCGCCAGCCGGCCATCATGGTGCCGCCGGTGGCGATCAGGTCGTCGATCAGCAGCACGCGCTGGCCGGCGTGCACGGCGTCGGTGTGCAGCTCCACCGTGGCGCTGCCGTATTCCAGCTCGTAGGTTTCTTCCACCGTCTTGAACGGCAGCTTGCCCTTCTTGCGGATCGGCACGAAGCCCACGTTCAGCTCGTATGCGACCACGCTGCCCAGGATGAAGCCGCGCGCGTCCAGCCCGGCCACCACGTCGGGGCGCAATTCGGGCGCCATGTAGCGGTGCACGAAGGCGTCGATCAGCACGCGGAACACGCGCGGGTTCTGCAGCAGCGGCGTGATGTCGCGAAACTGCACGCCCGGCGCCGGCCAGTCGGGCACGGTGCGGATGTGGTCGCGCAGGTAGTCGGAGACGGAGAAGGCGGCGGTCATGACGCGTGCATTGTGCACGCACGGCGCGTCAGCGTCTGCGCCGTGCGTGCAACGACGAGTGGCGGTTTTTCGAGCAGGTTCGCATGGCCAGCAACAGCGTTCATACGCGGGTGGTACCGCGAGGCTTTGCAAATCCGCAGATGCCAGCGCCGCGAGCGGCTTGTTCAGCGTTGCCTAGGCTGCCAGCACGTGTTCGGCATGCGCCAGCGCATCGGCCTTGCCCGACAGCACCAGCGTCTCGCCGCCCTGCAGCACGGTGTCGTCGCCGATGGGCGCGGGCGCGCCGGCGCGGCTGCGCAGGGCGATGGCGCGCAGCGCGCTGGTGCCGGTCAGCAGCTCGGCCAGCAGATCGTTCAGGCGGCGGCCGGCCACGGCGTCGGGCAGGGTGAAGCTGGCCAGGCGCTCCTCGGCCATTTCGTCGTCGCTGGCGTCGTCGGCGCCGTGGAACCAGCCGCGCAGCAGGCCGTAGCGCTGCTCGCGCTGCTCGCGCAGCACGCGGATCACGCGCCGCATCGGCACGCCCAGCAGCGCCATCGCGTGGCCGGCCAGCATCAGCGAGCCTTCCATCGATTCGGGCACCACCTCGGTCGCGCCGGCCATGCGCAGGCGGTCCAGGTCGCGGTCGGTCTGCGTGCGCACCACGATGGGCAGCTGCGGCGCCAACGCGCGGATGGTCGACAGCACCTGCAGCACGCTGTGCGTGTCCAGATAGGTGATGGCGACGGCGCTGGCGCGGTTCAGGCCGGCGGCCAGCAGCGCCTGCGCCTTGGCCGCGTCGCCGAACGCCACCGACTGGCCCGCCGCGCGCGCCTGCCGCACGCGGTCGGGGTCGAGGTCGAGCGCGATGTAGGGCATGCCTTCCTGCTCCAGCACGCGCGCCACCGCCTGGCCGGATCGGCCATAGCCGCAGATCAGCACGTGGCCGCGCGTGTTGATCGACTGCCGCGCGATGCTGGTCATCTGCAGCGACTGCTGCATCCAGTCGCTGGCCACCAGCCGCATCACGATGCGGTTGCTGGCCATGATGATGAAGGGCGTGGCCAGCATCGACAGCACCATCGCCGCCAGCACGGGGTTGAACAGCTCGGGCGGCAGCAGGCCTTCGCGCCGGCTCAGCGTGAGCAGCACAAAGCCGAATTCGCCCGCCTGCGCCAGGTACAGCCCGGTGCGCAGCGCCACGCCGCTGCCGGCGCCCAGCAGCCGCGCCAGCAGCGCGATCAGCCCCAGCTTGAACAGCACCGGCAGCGTCAGCAGCGCCAGCACCAGCGGCCACTGCAGCGCCACCTGGCGCCAGTCCAACAGCATGCCGATGGTGATGAAGAACAGGCCCAGCAGCACGTCGTGAAAGGGGCGGATCTCGGCCTCCACCTGCACGCGGTACTCGGTCTCGGAAATCAGCACGCCGCAGATGAAGGCGCCCAGCGCCAGCGACAGGCCCGCGTGCTCGGTCAGCCACGCCAGGCCCAGCGCCATCAGCAGCAGGTTGAGGACGAACAACTCCTGGCTCTTGCGCCGCGCCACCAGCGTCAGCCACCAGCGCATCACGCGCTGGCCGCCCCACAGCAGCAGCGCGATCAGCAACGCCGCCTTCAGCGCCGCCAGCGCCAGCGCGCGCAGCAACTGCTCGGGCGGCGAACCCAGCGCCGGGATCAGCACCAGCAGCGGCACCACCGCCAGGTCCTGCAGCAGCAGCACGCCCATCACGCGCTGGCCGTGCTCGGATTCCAGCTCCAGCCGGTCGGCCATCATCTTCACCACGATGGCGGTGCTGCTCATGGCCAGCGCGCCCGACAGCGCCAGCGCCGTCTGCCAGCCGATCGGCCAGTGCGCCGGCCAGGCCCACGCCAGCAGCAGCGAGCCGGCGGTGGCGATCACGATGGTCAGCATCACCTGCGCCAGCCCCAACCCGAACACGTGGCGGCGCATGGCGCGCAGCTTGGGCAGGTTGAATTCCAGCCCGATCACGAACATCAGGAACACCACGCCGAATTCGGCCAGGTACTTGATGCTTTCCGCGTCCTGCCCGAAGGCCAGGCCCAGCGTGTGCGGCTCCATCAGCACGCCAGCGGCCAGGTAGCCCAGGATGGCCGGCAGCCGCAGCCAGCGGCAGACCGCCACGCCCAGCACGGCGGCCGTCAAATACAGCAGCGTGAGTTCGAGGGCGGTCATGCACCGATGCTAACGCGGCCGGGCGCGGGGCTTACCATCGGTCGGTCACCACGCCTGCCTGACATGCCGCGCTTTCACGTTTCCATCCCCCTCGCCGCGGGCGCCGAAATGGCCCTGCCGCCGGGCGCCGCGCGCCATGCGCAGGTGCTGCGGCTGCAGCCGGGCAGCGCGGTCACGCTGTTCGACGGGCGCGGCGGCGAATGGGACGCCGCCATCACCCGCATGGGCCGCAGCGACGTGCACGTGCGCGTCGGCACGCACCAGGCGTTGGAGCGCGAATGCGCCCGCCCGGTGCACCTGGCCGTGGGCCTGATGGCGGCCGAGCGCATGGACTGGCTGGTCGAAAAAGCGACCGAGTTGGGCGCTGCCAGCCTGACGCCGCTGCTGATGGCGCGCAGCAGCCTGCGCCTGTCGGGCGAGCGCGCGGCCAGGAAGCGCGCGCACTGGCAGGCCGTGGCCGTCGCCGCTTGTGAACAAAGCGGCCGCAACCGCTTGCTGGACGTGCGCGATCAGCTATCGTTTCAGGAGTATCTGGCGCTGCCCGGCGCGGCGGCCGGCGCGCGCTGGCTGCTGTCCCTGGCGCCCCAGGCGCAGACCGCGAGCGCGCGCCTGGCGGCGCTGCTGTCCGGCGCCGCCGTTACCTTGCTGTCCGGCCCCGAAGGCGGCCTGTCGCCCGACGAAGACGCCGCCGCGCGCGCCGCCGGCTGGCTGCCGCTCGATTTGGGCGCGCGCGTGCTGCGCGCCGAAACCGCGCCGCTGGCGGCGCTGTCCCTGCTGACGCTGCCATGAACCGACACCTTCTGCTGCTCACGCTGTGCCAGGGCCTTTTCCTGACCAACAACGTCACCTTCATCGCCATCAACGGGCTGGTCGGCCTGCAGCTGGCCCCCTTCGGCTGGATGGCGACGCTGCCGGTGATGGGCTACGTGGTGGGCGGCGCGCTGGCCACGCCGCTGGTGGCGCGCGCGCAGGCGCGGCTGGGGCGCAAGCGCTCGTTCCAGATCGGGCTGCTGGTCGCGCTGGGCTCGGCGCTGCTGGCCGCCTTTGCGGCGTCGACGCGCCAGTTCTGGCTGCTGGTGGCGGCCACCATGATCGCCGGCTACTACAGCGCCAACGGCCAGCTGTACCGCTTTGCCGCCGCCGAACTGGCGGCGCCCGACTGGCGCGAAAAAGCCGTGTCGCTGGTGCTGGCCGGCGGGCTGCTGGGCGCCATCGTCGGGCCCAACCTGGCGGCGTGGACACGCACCCTGCTGCCGGTGCCCTTCGTCGGCGCCTACCTGGCGCTGGCCGTGGTGGCGCTGCTGGGCATGGCGGTGATCGCGGGCATCGACTTTCCACCCGCGCCGGCCAAGGCCGCGGGCGCGGCGGCGGGGCGCCCGCTGGGCGAAATCGTGCGGCAGCCGGTGTTCGTCGTCGCCATCGTCGCCGCCGCGCTGGGCTATGGCGTGATGAACCTGCTGATGGCTGCCACGCCGCTGGCCATGCAGGTGTGCGGCTTCGACTTTGGCGCCACCGCGCAGGTGCTGCAGTGGCACGTCATCGGCATGTTCGCGCCCGGCTTCTTCACCGGCCACCTCATCAAGCGCTTTGGCGTGCTGCCCGTCATGGGCGCCGGCGTGGGGCTGAACTTTGTCTGCGTGGCGGTGGCGCTGTCGGGCGTGGATTTGCAGCAGTTTTTGATCGCGCTGTTCGCGCTGGGCGTGGGCTGGAACTTCCTGTTCACCGGCAGCACCACGCTGGCGCTGACCGCCTACCGCCCCGAAGAGCGCGACCGCGCGCAGGCGGCGATCAACTTCTGCGTCTTCGCCACCATGGCGCTGACCTCGTTCGCCTCGGGCGCTCTGGTCACCACGCGCGGCTGGAACTGGCTCAACCTCGGCTCGCTGGTGCCGCTGGTGGTGGTGGCGGCGGTGCTGCTGTGGCTGGGGACGGGCGCGGGGATGCGGAACCGGCGCGCAGGCTGAGGCGTGCCATCCACGGCACGCGGGTGCCTTTCACGCAGCCGTCAGCCGCCGTCGCTCACGGCATGCGCGCGATCACCTCGGCCACGGCGGCCGTGAGCTTCTTCGCATAGGGCACGTGCAGGAATTCATTGGGCCCGTGCGCATTGCTCTTGGGGCCCAGCACGCCGCAGACCATCATCTGTGAGGTCGGAAAGCCTTCGCTCAGCTGGTTCATCAGCGGGATGGTGCCGCCCTGGCCGATGTAGCCGCAGGGCGCGCCAAAGTGGGCCTGCGAGGCGGCGTCCAGCGCCTGCGCGAACCACGGGGCCGACGCCGGCGCGTTCCAGCCGGTGGCGGCGCCTTCGTTGGGGTCGAAGGTGACGCGCGCCTGGTACGGCGCGTTGTCTTCCAGCAGGCGCTTCATCTCCTGCGCCGCCTGCACGGCGTCGACCGGCGGCGGCAGGCGCAGGCTCAGTTTGAAGGCGGTGTAGGGCCGCAGCACGTTGCCGGCATCGCGCGGCGCCGGAAAGCCCTCGGCGCCGATCACGCTGAGCGTGGGGCGCCAGGTGCGCGCCAGCAGCGCGTCGACCGGGTCGCCCGTCATCGGCAGCACGCTGCGCGATTCGCCATTGCAGTCGTAATGCACCCACGGGTAGCGCTTGAACAGGTCGTCGCCCAGGATGGCGGCGGTCTGCCGCGCCTGCGCCACGCGCTCGGCCGGAATCTCGCAGTGAAAGCTGGCCGGCAGCAGGCGGCCGGTGGCCGAGTCTTCCAGCCGGTCGAGCACCTGCCGCATGATGCGGAAGGACGACGGCACCAGCCCCGATGCATCGCCCGAGTGCACGCCTTCGGTCAGCACCTCCACCTTCAGCGTGCCGCCGGTCATGCCGCGCAGGCTGGTGGTCAGCCACAGCTGGTCGTAGTTGCCGGCGCCCGAATCCAGGCACACCACCAGGCCGACGCTTCCTAAGCGCGGGCGCAGCGCGTCGATGTAGGGCAGCAGGTCGGGCGAGCCGCTTTCCTCGCTGGTCTCGATCAGGCCGACGATGCGCGGGTGCGGCACGTTCTGGCTCTTGAGCGCCTGCACGGCGGCAATGGCCGCGTACACCGCGTAGCCGTCGTCGGCGCCGCCGCGGCCGTACAACTTGCCGTCTTCGTATTTCGGCGTCCACGGCCCCAGGTCGCTGCGCCAGCCGGTGAATTCGGGCTGCTTGTCCAGGTGGCCGTACATGACCACGGTTTGCGTCGCATGGGCCTTGGTGCCCGCGATCTCGAAAAAGATCACCGGCGTGCGCCCGTCGATGCGCACCACTTCCAGCGTCAGGCCCGGCACCTTCTGCGCCAGCACCCAGTCGGCCGCGTCGCGCACCACGCGGTCGATGAAGCCGTGCGCCGCCCAGTCGAGGTCAAAGCCCGGCGACTTGGCCGGCACGGCAATGTAGTCCGACAGGCGTCGCACGATGTCGTCGTCCCATTGGCGGCCGATCTGGCTCAGCGCGGCGGCGGCGTCCAGCGCGGGCGCGCCGGGCATTTCACGGTGCAGGGGTGCGTTCATGGCAGCAGGCCCGGCGGGCGGGCAATCAAATCAAGCGGGGATGCCGGCACTGTACGCGCTTGCGGGCCGCGCCGCCACCCGCCGCGCCCGGTGGCCGCACGCGCTGCGCGGTTGTGCGGGGCGGCGTATATTGGCCGCATGCCTGCATCCCTTGACGCCTTTCCCATCACCCGCAAGTGGCCCGCGCGCCACCCCGATCGGTTGCAGCTGTATTCGCTGCCCACGCCCAACGGCGTCAAGGTGTCGATCATGCTGGAGGAAACCGGCCTGCCCTACGAGGCGCACCGCGTGGACTTTGGCAGCAACGACCAGACCTCGCCCGAATTCCTCAGCCTCAACCCCAACAACAAGATCCCCGCCATCCTGGACCCGAACGGCCCGGGCGGCCAGCCGCTGGCGCTGTTCGAATCGGGCGCCATCCTGATCTACCTGGCCGAAAAGACCGGCCAGCTGCTGCCCAAGGATCCGGCCGCGCGCTACCACGCGCTGCAGTGGCTGATGTTCCAGATGGGCGGCGTCGGGCCGATGTTTGGCCAGCTCGGCTTCTTCCACAAATTTGCCGGCAAGGACTACGAAGACAAGCGCCCGCGCGACCGCTACGTGGCCGAGAGCGCGCGCCTGCTCGGCGTACTGGACGGCCACCTGAACGGCCGCGCCTGGATGGCGGGCGACGACTACAGCATCGCCGACATCGCCATCTTCCCGTGGGTGCGCAACCTGGTCGGCTTTTACGGCGCCGGCGAACTGGTGCAATTTGACCGCTTTGCCCACGTGCAGCGCGTGCTTGACGCCTTCGTGGCGCGCCCGGCGGTGCAGCGCGGGTTGCAGATACCGGCGGCGTGAATCTGAATGAAATCGGCCGCTGGCGCTCTCCCATTCAGCGCGTGCAGCTATTGATGTAATAGCAACCATGGCCGATCACCGCATCCGCGTCGGCATCGGCGGCTGGAACTTTGCCGAATGGCGCGGCGGCGTGTTCTACCCGGCTGGGCTGCCCGCCGCGCAAGAATTGCACTTTGCCAGCCAGCAGCTCACCAGCATCGAGATCAACGCCACCTTCTACGCCACGCAAAAGGCCGCCACCTATGCGCGCTGGCGCGACGAAACGCCCGAGGGCTTTCAGTTCGCCGTCAAGGCGCACCGCTTTGCCACGCAGCGCAAGACCTTGAGCGAAGGCGCCGAGAGCGTGGTGCATTTCCTCGAAAGCGGCATCGCCGAACTGGGCGACAAGCTCGGCCCCATCGTGTGGCAATTGCCGCCGTACCGCCGCTTCGATGCCGACGACGTCGAACACTTCTTTGCCCTGCTGCCCGACACATTGAACGGCCTGCCGCTGCGCCACGTGCTGGAGCCGCGCCACGCCAGCTTTGCCTGCGCCGACTACGTGCGCCTGGCGCGCGATTACCGCGTGGCCACCGTGGCCACCGTGTTCACCGATTCGCCCGACTACCCGCACATTGCCGATGTCACGGCCGACTTTGTGTATGCGCGGCTGATGCGTGCGCAAGCCGACGAGCCAGCCGGCTACGCGCCCGGCGAACTCGACGCCTGGGCCGCGCGTGCCCAAGCCTGGGCGCGGGGTGAATCGCCGGCCGACCTGCCGCTGATCGACGCTGCGCCGCCTGCCCAGCCGCGCGATGTCTACCTCTACTTCATCGCCGCCGCCAAGGCACGCAACCCGGCCGCGGCGCTGGGCCTGATCGCTCGGCTCAAGGGCTGAGGCCGCCCGCGCCGCGCCATCGCCGCTGTCCTACGGCAGAACGCGCGTGCGGGCCATCGCGGCGCCCGAATGCGGCGCGCATCATGCCCTTCCCAGCCGCGATGTTGCGGTCCACCTCATCCACACCCAGGAGATACCCCATGAAAAAACTGCTTGTCGCCAGCGCCCTCGCCCTGGCTTTTGGCGCCCATGCCCAAGTCGGCACCACGGTCAAGGAAGCGGGCAGCGCCGCCGTCGAACGCACCAAGCAGGCGGGCGAGACCGTCGCCGGCGCGGTGACCGCCCAACCCAAGAGCAGCGTGCACAAGGCCAAGGCCCAACAGCACAAGCGCAAGGCCAAACGCCACGCCGCCAAGATGCGCAACGCCGCCCGCGCCGCCACCAAGTGATCGCTGCGGCGCCTTGGCCCCAAAAACCACCGCCCCGCGGTGGTTTTTTTGTGCCGTTCGCACCCCCGCTACGATGGGCACCGCGACAGCGCACCACACCGCGCTGGCGCCGCGTTCTCAGGGCGGGGTGAAAGTCCCCACCGGCGGTATCTGTCGTCAGCGATGAAGGCAGCAGCCCGCGAGCGCTCCGGCGGCCGTCAGGCGGCCGGAGGTCAGCAGACCTGGTGCGATGCCAGGGCCGACGGTCACAGTCCGGATGAAAGAGAGCGTGCGGTGCGCAAGGAGTCCGCGTGGCGGCGTGGGCGTGGCCTGCCCAGGGCCGCGCCGGCGCCGCGCGTGGCCGCGTCGTTCGTGCCGCGTGCGCCCTGATTTTTGGCAACTACGCCACGACGGAGCTTTTTCCATGAATCAGTCGAATACTACACTTTCCATAGCTACTAACGCTTTCCCAGCAAGCGCTGACGGCCAAAATCCTTCAAGGATTGCGTTCGTGCGCGCCGGCTGGCATGCCGACATCGTGCAGCAGGCGCAGGCCGGCTTCGCGGCCGAATGCACGCGCCTGTGGCCGGGCGATCCGCCCGCCATCGACGTGCATGAACTGCCCGGCGCGTTCGAGATTCCGCTGCTCGCGCAAACCCTGGCGCGGCGCGGCCAGCACGACGCCATCGTGGCCTGCGCGCTGGTGGTCGATGGCGGCATCTACCGCCACGACTTCGTCGCCCACGCCGTCATCGACGGCCTGATGCGCGTGCAACTCGACACCGGCGTGCCCGTGTTCTCGGTGGTGCTGACGCCGAAGGACTTTCACGAACACGCCACGCACCGCGACTTCTTCACGCAGCACTTTGTGGCCAAGGGTGCGGAAGCGGCGCGCGCGGTGGCGCAGACGCTGGCCGCGCACGCGGCGCTGGCGGGCTGACCGGGCAGGCGTTCAGCTCGGTACGCCGGCCAGGAACTTCTCGATCACGGTCGCCAGCCAGATGGGCGTTTCGTCCATCGGGTAGTGGCCGGCGTTGCGCAGCACGTCCAACTGGGCGTTCGGGTAGTGCGCCATCCAGGTGGCGCGGCAGGTGGCCTCGCCGAGCGCCGGGTCGTGTTCGCCCGGCAGCACCAGCACGGGCAGCGGCTGGCCCTGCACGCGGCTCAGGATGTCGGTCTTAGCCCAGGCGACGAGGTAATCCGCCACGGCGGCCTCGTCGGAATGGGCCAGCGTGCTTTGCACCATGGCATCCAGCCAGGTGCCGCTGAGGCGGTTGCCGGTGGTGATGTCCAGGATGCCGCGGCGCGCGCCGGGGTCCTTAGCCGCGCTGCTGAAAAAGGCCCAGCCCTGCTCGTCGAACGGCACGCCGCCAGCGGGCACGGGGGTGATGCCGACCAGCGCGCGCACGCGATCCGGCGCGTCGGCCAGCACCTGCTGGATGGCCATGCCGCCCATCGAATGGCCGATGAGCGAAAAGCGGTTCCAGCCCAGCGAATCGGCCAGCGCCAGCGCGTCCTGCGCGATCTGCGCCATGGTGTACGGTCCGCCCGAACCCTTCATGCCGCCGTAGCCGCGCTGGTCCATGAAGGCGTAGCTGAAGTCCTGGCCGTTCAGGTGCTGCGCGAACGGCCCCCAGCCCCGCGCGTGGCCGAACCAGCCGTGCAGCGCGATAACCTTGTGCGGGCCTTGGCCGATGACGAGGTGGGTGTTGGGCATGGTGTCTCCTTCTGTTCGACGGTGGTGGCTTTATCCAGCCATCATACGAAGTCGACACCGGCGAGCCCGCGCCGCCGCCCGGGCCTGATTTACAGCGTCAGCTCCCCATCCACGCCCCCATCGTCCATCTTGCTGCCGCTGATGGCGCTGAGCGTCATCTTGGCCATGGCGATGACCTTTCCGGACTTGGTTTCCCAGTAGTGGCCGCGCTCGGGCTTGACGCTGATGATGGTCACGCGCGGGTCGTCCTTGCCGTCGAACCACGCCTTGGCGAAGGCCGTCCAGTACTTGTCGATGGTGGCCTTGTCGGTGTGGATGCTGGCCTGGCCCGACAGGCTCAGGTAGCTCGACTTGTCGTCGTTCTGGAAGCTGAGGATGACGCACGGGTCTTTGGCGATGTCGCGGTTCTTCTCGCTCTCGCTGGAGCTGATGAACCAGATCGTGCCGTCATCATCGACTTCCTGAATCGCCATCGGGCGCGTGTCGCCCGGAAACTGCGTCACGTCGGTGGAGAACATGCAGGTGCGCGCGTCGCCCGCGATGTCCTTGATCTTCTTGCCGGCGGCGGCGCCGCCCAGGTCTTGGCGGGGTTGGTTATCCATGTCGGCCATGGGGTTCCTTGTGTGGGGGGTTGGACAGAAGCTTGATCGTCGCCGCCACTCGCCGCCGGGCGTGCCGGACAGCGCCGACAGCGCTCGTGGCGCAAAGCCGCATCTGCCGTGCGGCAGGGCGCACACGGCGTTTGCCCGGATGGCGGCGCGCGCGCAGGGCTGGGATGATGGGCGCCTGTTCGAGTCCTGTGGCCGCCCATGCTGACCGGAGACATGCTGCGCCGCTCTGCCGCGCGCTTTCCTGACAAACCCGCCATCGTGTTCCGCGGCGCCGACGCGGCATCGCGCCGCGTCGTCCCCTACCGCGCGCTGGACGCGCGCGCCAACCAGCTGGCGCACGCGCTGCTGGCGCTGGGGCTGCCGCAAGGCGCCAAGGTGTCGATGCTGTCGCGCAACCTGCCCGAATACGGGGTCGTGTTCTTCGGCGTGGCGCGCACGGGGCTGGTGCTCAACAACGTGTCCATCCTGTACGCGGCGGACGAGCTGGCCTGGGTGCTGAACAAGAGCGACAGCGAGGCGCTGATCATCGACGCCGCCTTTGCCGACCGGCTGCCGCACGTGCGCGCGCACTGCCCGCGGCTGCGCCATGTGGTGGTCATCGGTTCGGTGCCTGATGCGGCGCCGGCGCTGGCTGATACAGCGGACATAGCTATTGATTTTGAAGCATTCATCGCCGGCCAGCCGACCACGCCGCCCGACCTGGCGCTGAATGAGCGCGACCCGTTCTGCATGACCTACACCGGCGGCACCACCGGCCGGCCCAAGGGCGTGCTGGTCAGCCACCGCGCGCGCGACGTCACGGCGCACACCGTGGTGGTCGAAGAACGATTGGTGCCCGAGGACGTGGTCGCCATCGTCACACCGCTGTTCCACGTGGCGGCGCTCAACATCATGTTTCAGCCGGCGGTGCTGATCGGCGCCACCAGCGTGTTCGTCACGCCCTGGTCGCCCACCGGCTTCATCGACGCCTGCGAGGCCGAAGGCATCACCGCCGCCTTCATGGTGCCCACGCAGGCCAACACGCTGGTGACGCACCCGGCGTTCGACGCCGAGCGCCTGCACCGGTGGCGCAAGCTGTCGTTTGCCGGCGCGCCCATGCCGGACTGGGTGCAATTGGAGTTGATGGCTAAGCTGCCGCAACTGCAGCTGACGCAGATCTACGGCCAGAGCGAGATGGGCGTGATCGCCGCGCTGCCGCACCACCTGCTGCCGGCCAAGCTGGGCAGCGTGGGGCGCCAGCCGTTCAACGTCGACCTGGCCGTGCTGCGGCCCGACGGCACGCCAGTGGGCGTGGGCGAAATCGGCGAAGTCGCCACGCGCGGCGACAACGTGATGATCGGCTACTACAACGAGCCCGAGCAGACGGCGGCCTTCTTCCAGGCGGGCGGCGGCTGGGGCCTGTCGGGCGACGTGGCGACGATTGACGCCGACGGCTGCATCACGCTGGTCGACCGCGCCAAGGACATGCTGATTTCGGGCGGCGAGAACGTCTACCCCAAGGAGATCGAAGACGCCATCTACGGCCTGGACGCGGTGGCCGAAGTGGCGGTGTTCGGCATCCCCGACGACAAGTTCGGCGAAGTGCCGGCGGCCTACATCCAGCTCAAGCCCGGCGCCACGCTGACCGAGGCCGACGTCGTGGCGCAATGCGAAGCCCGGCTGGCGCGCCTGAAGCGCCCGCGCCTGGTGAAGTTCGTCGACGGCTTTCCCAAGACGCCGATCGGCAAGATCCAGAAGAACGTTCTGAAAGCGCCGTTTTGGCAAGGCCGCAAAGGGATCTGAACCACCTTCGGGCTAACCCCTAGCTCGTCAACCCCACTGGGCAAGCGCCCGTTGGGACGGCACGATTGGGCGTTTGTCTGCCCCGTTATTTTTCAGGAGTCTGGTCATGACCGTGCGTGCATCGCAACCCCCTGTGTCGATGGCGCTGTCGCGCCGCCGCCTGCTCGCAGGCAGCGGCCTGTTGCTGGGCGGCGCGGCCGCAGTCGGCGTGCCGCGTCTGGCGCGCGCGCAGGGCGCGCCGGTGCGCGTCGGCTTCATGCTGCCGTACACGGGCACCTTCGCGCAGATCGGCATCGCCATCGAGAACGGCTTTCGCATGGCGCTGGCCGAGCAGGGCGGCAAGCTGGCCGGGCGCGAGGTGCAGTGGTTCAAGGTGGACGACGAATCCGAGCCGTCCAAGGGCGTCGAGAACGCGCAGAAGCTGGCCCAGCGCGACAAGGTCGACGTCATCGTCGGCACAGTGCACTCGGGCGTGCAGATGGGCATCCAGAAGGTGGCGCGCGAAACCGGCGTGCTGTCGCTCATCCCCAACGCCGGCGTGCACGCCGCCACGCGCGCGCTGTGCGCGCCCAACGTGTTCCGCACCAGCTTCAGCAACAGCCAGCCCACGCTGGCGCTGGGCAAGCCGATGATGGACAAGGGCTTGAAGAAGGCCGTGTGGCTGAGCTGGAAATACGCCGCCGGCGAAGAAGCCTTCGAAGGCTTCAAGGACAGCTACACCAAGGCCGGCGGCACCATCGTCAAGGACTTGTGGCTGCCCTTCCCCAACGTCGAGTTCCAGGCCCTGCTGACCGAGATTGCCAGCCTGAAGCCCGACGCCGTGGCCTGCATGTTCGCGGGCGCCGCCGCCGGCAAATTCATGAAGGACTACGCCGCCGCCGGCCTGCAGGGCAAGATTCCGCTGTGGGGTTCGGGCTTTCTGACCGAAGGCGTGCTGGATGCCGCGGGCGCCGCCGCCGACGGTGTGATGACCACCATGCACTACAGCGATTCGCTGGACACGCCGCGCAACAAGCACTTCCGCACCGAATACGCCAAGGCCTTCAAGGCCCAGCCCGACGTGTATTCGGTGCAGGGCTACGACGCCGGCCTGCTGCTGCTGGCGGGCGCCAAGGCGGTGGGCGGCGACCTGTCGGCCAAGCCCGCGCTGTACAAGGCGATGGAGTCGGCCGTCATCGACAGCCCGCGCGGTCGCTGGACCATGAGCCGCGCCCACAACCCGGTGCAGGACTTCTACCTGCGCCGGGTGGAAAAGGGCGAGAACAAGGTGATCGGCGTGGCCGCCAAGGCGCTCTCCGATTCCGGCGCCGGCTGCAAGCTGGCCTGAACGGCGCAGCGCCATCGCTGCGTTTTTGATAGCTGCTTGCGCCCGGTGGTCGGGCGCTGCAGCCTGATTTCAGTCGAAATCAGCGAACGCCGCCCGGCCCCATGTCGATGCGCAGGCCGTCGGGCAGCACGCGCAGCGCGGCGCCCGTCCAGCCCAGGTTGCGCGCCAGCGCCATCTGCTCGGGCGGCAGGCGGTACAGCACCATGTTCTGCAGCAGCTGCTCGGCAATGCCGGGGGCGTAGCGCGACACCAGTTGCTGCTGGGCGCGCGGCAGCTGGTCGATGGCCAGCCGGTTGACGCGCACGTCGGCCATGCGCACAGCGCCTTCCTGCATGTCAAAGCGCAGGCCGTAATCCAGGTCGATGCCGCCGCTGTAGCGTGTGCCGGCAATGCGCTCGGCCAGCGCCAGGTCGAATGCCGTGGCGATGCGGTTGGACGCCGGCAGCAGGCCCAGGCGGGGCGACGACAGGGTCAGGTCGGCCAGGCCGCCGACCAGCGGGCGCGTGACGGGAAAGCTGCGTGCCACCAGCTCGTTCAGCCGCTGCTGCGACACGGTGTACCCCGGCATGCCGCCCCCGCCCGCCGCGCAGGCCGTGAGGCCGGGAAACAGGGCGCCCAGGGCGGCGGCGCCGAGCAGTTGGTGGCAGTGGCGGCGGTTCAGTGGGGTCATGGTGGCGTCATTCTCCGTCATGGCGCGGCGGCATCCACGCCAATCCGACGTCATCCCGCCCACGGCTTAAAACCCACCCAGGTTGGTGATGGCATCGATCACCATGCGCGTGCCGAGGGACAGCAACAGGATGTCGTCGGCCACGCGCACATAGCGGTAGCCCGCCGGCGGCGGACCGAGTTGCACCAGCACCGGCTGCGGCACGGCGTAGTAGGTCACGCTGGCCGGCAACACATGGCCGACGCGCCATTTCTTGGCCTGACCCGGGGGCATGCAGCCGTTGTGCTTTTTCGCCAGGCCGGGTGGACAGTGGCCGGCGCGGTACTGGTCGCCGTACCACTGGCGAACCTGGCGCCGCTGCGTGTCATTGAAATGGCTACCAGGGTGCACGGCACCCGGTGGCGCGCGCCGGTCGCGGTCCGCGCGTGCCCGGCGCGGCTCCTCGTGCTGCCAGCGGTCGCGCCGGGCGTCGTCGTGCTTCATGCGGCCCGGCGCGTCGTCGTTGCGGTGTTTCATCTGGCCGGGCGGCGCGTCGCCCCGGCCTTTGCCTTCGCCACCGGCCCAGGGCGGCTTTTCCGCCAGCGCGCTGCCCGCGCCCAGCGCGGCCACGGCCACCGCGATCAGCACGCGTGCGTTGCGCGCCAGGGCAAGAGTGTGAAAGGTCATGGGGACTCCGAGGCGTCAGTTCAAGGGAGGTCGCATTCGCAGTGCCGAGTCGGCGCCGCCTTCAACAGCGGCCAAGTGGCTTGGCCCCAAGTTATCCAGCCGCGCCCGATGGCGACGTAGGACAAGCGCGCGCCGACACCGCCCAAAAACAGCGGTTTCGTCGAGTTACACCATGGGCGCGGATGATGACCGGCGATCAGGCGACGTCAACCGGCCCGCCGGCGCAGCCAGTCCAGCCCGCGCGAGGTGCCCTGAGGCTCGCCGCCCCAGCGCGGCCGGTACTCGCAGCCCAGCCAGCCGGCCCAGCCGCACTGCGCGCTCACGTCGTCGATCACATCGAACAGGTAGCCGTAGTTCAGTTCGCCCACGTCCGGCTCCTGCCGCTCGGGCACACCGGCGATCTGGAGGTGACCGACGCGGCCGGTGGGCAGGTACTGGCGGATCTTCATCGCCACGTCGCCCTCGACGATCTGGCAGTGGTACAGGTCCATCTGCACCTGAAGATTGGGCGCACCGACTTCCTGCACGATGGCGTGCGCCTCGTCCTGGCGGTTGAGAAAGTAGCCCGGCATGTCGCGCGGGTTGATCGGCTCGATCAGGATGGCGCGGCCGGACTTGGCCGCTTCGGCCGCAGCCCAGCGCAGGTTGCTCACATAAACAGAGCGTGCTGCGCTTGTCTGGCGTGCGCCAGCGGCCGATTCATCCAGCAAACCCGCCATGCAGTGGATGCGCGGGCAATCCAGCGCGTCGGCATAGCGCAGCGCCAGTTGCACGCCGGCGCGGAACTCGGCCTCGCGCCCCGGCACGCTGGCGGTGCCGCGTGCACCAGCGGCCCAGGCGGCGTCGATGGACGCCGCATCGGTGCCGCCGGGCGGCGCGTTGAACAGCACCTGCTGCAGGCGGTGGGCCTTCAGGCGGGCCACGATCTCGGCGGCGTCGAAGGCGTACGGAAACAGGTATTCCACCGCCTCGAAGCCATCGCGCGCCGCCGCCTCGAAGCGGTCGAGGAACGGCAGCTCGGGATACATCAGGCTCAGGTTGGCGGCGAAGCGGGGCATGGAAATCTCAATGAAAAACGGGCGCAGCGCTTGCTGTAAAAGCGCAAACAGCTATCTTATTTGTAGCATCAAGCGCTGTGCAGCACTGCCGGCCGGCCGATGGCGTGGTAGGCCAGGCCGTGCCGCGCCAGCACCGCCGGCTCGTACAGGTTGCGCCCGTCGAACACGATGCGGTCCTTCAGCAGGCGCGCCATCTGCGCGAAGTCGGGCACGCGGAAGGCCTTCCATTCGGTGACGATGGCCAGCGCGTCGGCGCCTTGCAGTGCCTGCATGGGCGTGTCGCACAGCACCAGGTCAGCCCGCGCGCCGAAGACGCGGCGCGCTTCCTCCATGGCGACCGGGTCGTGCGCCCGCACCTGCGCGCCCGCGGCCCACAGGCCCTGCAGCAGGTCGCGGCTGGGCGCTTCGCGCATGTCGTCGGTGTCGGGCTTGAAGGCCAGCCCCCACACGGCGATGGTGCGCCCGGCCAGGCTGCCGCCGTAGTGCGCCACGATGCGCTCGGGCAGCACGCGGCGCTGGGCGTCGTTGCGGCGCTCGACGGCCTGCAGCACCTGCGGCTCGAAGCCGACCGACTGCGCGGTGTGGATGAGCGCCTTGACGTCCTTGGGGAAGCAGCTGCCGCCATAGCCCGCGCCGGGGTAGATGAAGTGGTAGCCGATGCGCGGGTCGCTGCCGATGCCGCGGCGCACCGCCTCGATGTCGGCGCCCAGGCGCTCGGCCAGGCCCGCCATTTCGTTGATGAAGCTGATCTTGGTGGCCAGCATGGCGTTGGCGGCGTACTTGGTCAGCTCGGCGCTCTTCACGTCCATCACCACCATGCGGTCGTGGTTGCGGTTGAAGGGCGCGTACAGCTCGCGCAACTGGCGCTCGGCCGCGGCGCTGGCCGTGCCGACGACGATGCGGTCGGGCCGCATGCAGTCGGCCACGGCCGCGCCTTCCTTCAGGAATTCGGGGTTGGAGACGACCTCGAACGCGATGCTCGCGCCGCGCTCGGCCAGCACGGCGCGCACGGCGTCGGCCACGCGGTCGGCGGTGCCCACCGGCACGGTGGATTTGTTGACGAGGGTGCGCGGCGCCTGCATGTGGGTGGCGATGGTGCGCGCCACCGCCAGCACGTGCTGCAGATCGGCGCTGCCGTCCTCGTCGGGCGGCGTGCCGACGGCCAGGAACAGCAGGTCGCCGTGCGCCACGCCCAGCGCGGCGTCGGTGGTAAAGCGCAGCCGACTGGCCGCTAGGTTGGCGTGCACCAGCGGCTCCAGCCCTGGTTCGTGAATCGGAATGCGGCCGGCCTGCAGCGCGGCGACCTTGGCGGCGTCGATGTCCACGCACACCACGTCGTGCCCCACGTCGGCCAGCACGGCGCCCTGGACGAGGCCGACGTAGCCGGTGCCGAAAACGGTGACTTTCATGTCAATTCAGGCTTGGAAAAGTTTGAAAACAGCCGGACGCGAAGGACGCAAAGGATTCGCGAAGGACGCGAAAAAGAAAACCAAGATTTTTTGGGCTGTTCTTTCGCGTCCTTCGCGTCATCTTCGCGTCCTCTGCATCCGGCTGTTGGCTTCATAAAACTCGCGGTACCACGCCACAAAGCGTGCCACGCCCTCGTGAACGGGCGTTGACGGTGCAAATCCCACCCACGCGCGCAGCGCCGACGTGTCCGCCGCGGTGCTGTGCACGTCGCCGGGCTGCATGGGCAGCAGGCGCTTGCGCGCGGGGGTGCCGAGCGCGGCTTCGAGCGCGCCGATGTAGTCCATCAGCACGGTCGGCTGGGCGTTGCCGATGTTGAAGATGCGGTAGGGCGCGCGCGCGGTGGAAGGGTCGGGCGCCAGCGGGTCGAAGGCGGCGTCGGGCGTGGCGGGCTTGTCCAGCACGCGCAGCACGCCCTGCACGATGTCGTCGATGTAGGTGAAGTCGCGCACCAGCTGGCCGTTGCCGTAGACGTCGATCGGCTCGCCGGCCAGCATGGCGCGGGTGAACTTGAACAGCGCCATGTCGGGCCGGCCCCAGGGACCGTACACGGTGAAGAAGCGCAGGCCGGTGGTCGGAAGGCCGTACAGGTGCGCGTAGCTGTGCGCCATCACCTCGTTGGCTTTCTTGGTGGCGGCGTAGTAGCTGATGGGGTGGTCCACCGCATCGCGCTCGGCATACGGCAGCCGGGCGTTGCCGCCGTACACGCTGGACGAACTGGCGAACACCAGGTGCGCGACCTGCGCGGCGCGGCAGCCTTCCAGCACGTGGGCGAAGCCGAGCAGGTTGCTGTCGGTGTAGTCGGCCGGCTGGTCAATGGAATGGCGCACGCCGGCCTGCGCGGCCAGGTGCAGCACGCGCTGCGGCCGCACGCGCGCGAACAGCGTGCGCAGGGCGGCGCGGTCGGCCACGTCAGCGCGCTCGAACGTGAAGCGCGGGTGCGCCTGCAGCCGCGCCAGGCGCGCCTGCTTCAGCGCCGGGTCGTAGTAGGCGTTGAGGTTGTCGATGCCGACCACGGTGTCGCCGCGCGCCAGCAGCGCCTCGGTGCAATGCATGCCGATGAAGCCGGCGCAGCCGGTGACCAGAAGGGTGCTCATGACGGCGCGCCGGCTGCGTGCCAGCGGTAGTGGTACTGGGCGGGGGCCGTGCCTTCGCGCACCATGTGCAGCGGCAGCATGAGCGTCTGCGGCGGGCCGGCGGGCGCCAGCGCGGCCTTGTCCCACCAGCCGGGCTCGACCCGGTCGGCGCGCGAGATCAGCAGCCAGCCGCGCCCGGCGGCCTGCGCCCGCGCCACGTCGGCCTTGACGCAGGCGCGCACGTCTTCTTCTTCGGACGTGCAGGCGTCCACCGCCGCCTGCGGGAAACGCGTGCGCAGCAGGCCGGCCATCATGTGGTCGGCGGCAATGATGGGGCTGACACCGTCGTAGCCCGCCGCGCGCAGCGCCTGTGCCAGCTCGACAGCCGGGTGGTTCAGCTCATCGACTTCGCCGCGCAGCCCGCTGAACCAGGGGCGGATGCCCGCCGCGATCAGGATCGTCACGGCCACCACCGCGATGGCGGCGGTGTAGCGCCGCCCGCGCGGGTGCTGCTGCAGCGCCGGTCGGGCCGCAAAGGCGGCCAGCGGCACCATGCACAGCAGCGGCAGCAGCCACCGGCCCTTGAGGCCGCTGACACCCGCCACCAGCACCATGCCGGTCAGCGCCAGCGCCACCCCAGCCAGGTAGCGCACGAACACGCGCTGCGCCCAGGGCGACGCCGGCGCCGCCCCGCCGCGCCACGCGTCACCGCGAAACGCCCACAGCGCGACGGCCGCCCACAGCACCAGCGTGCCGGCCACGCCCTCGATCAGCCGGGCCACACCCTGCACGGGCGCGCGCTCGGCGCTGATCTGCAGCTTGCCGACCGTTTCGCCCGTGGCCTCGTGCACATGCCCCAGCAACCACCACGCGTGCGGCAGCACCACCAGCACGCACACCAGCGGCGCCCACCACCCGCCGCGCGACAGCAGCGCGCGGCGGCTTTCCGGTATCGACAGCGCGGCCGCCAGCATGGCCGCCATCACCAGCGCAAAGCTGTACTTGGCCAGCAGCCCGCAACCGCAGACCAGCCCTAGCCATGCAAAGTCGGCCGCGCGCGGCCGCCGCACGATGCGCAGCAGCAGCCACCAGGCGGCGCAGGCCATGGCGGTGACGAGCACCGTGTGCGTCTGGTCGCGGATCGAATACCAGCCCAGCGGCGGCAGCAGCAACATGCTGGCCGACGCCCAGAACGCGCCGCGCGGGCCCAGCAGTTCGCGCCCCGCCAGGTACATGAACACGTAGGCCAGCGCCAGCAGCGCCTGCTTGAGCAGCGCCAGCGCCAGCACCGAAGGCCCCACCAGCACGTTGACGCCCCATTGCAGCCAGGTGTAGAGAGGCGGCTGCGCGCCGTAGCCCAGCGCCAGCTGCTGCGACCACAGCATCTGCTCGGCCTCGTCCCACTTCAGCGCGGGCGACACGGCCACGCGCACGGCCACGTGCGCCAGCGTCATCGCCAGCAGCCAGAACAGCGGGGGGTCGATGGGCGAGCGTGACAAAGGTGGGGCGGACGCGGTGGCGGTGTTCATGGACGGCTCCGGCCCGGGCGGCATCGCGCGTGCCACGGCCGCCCGACCCCGCAGGGCACAATCCGGGCCATTATCCCGCCGCGCCAAAACCCTGTTCATGCCACTCGCCCGCACCGCGACGCCCGATGTCTCCATCGTCGTGCCGATCTACAACGAGGTCGACAACCTGCCCGACCTGGTGAAGCGCATCGCGCAGGCCATGGCGGCGCAGCCCCTCAGCTTCGAGCTGTTGGCGGTGGACGACGGGTCGACCGACGGCAGCCGCGCCCGCCTGCGCGAACTGGCCGCCACCCGGCCCTGGCTGCGCCCGGTGCTGCTGGCGCGCAACTACGGCCAGTCCAGCGCGCTGCAGGCCGGCTTTGACCGCGTGCGCGGGCGCTACGTGGTCACGCTGGACGCCGACTTGCAGAACGAGCCGGACGACATTCCCCTGCTGCTGCAGCGGCTGGAGACCGACCCCGACGTCGACATGGTCAGCGGCTGGCGCAAGGACCGGCAGGACGCCGAAATCTCGCGCAAGCTGCCCTCGCGCATCGCCAACAAGCTGATTTCCAACGCCACCGGCGTGCATCTGCACGACTACGGCTGCGCGCTCAAGGCCTATCGCCGCCCCATCATCGACCGCATCCGCCTGTATGGCGAGCTGCACCGCTTCATCCCCTCGCTGGCCAAGGAAGCGGGCGCGCGCATCGCCGAGGTGCCGGTGCGCCACCACGCGCGCACCCGCGGCGTCAGCAAATACGGCATCGACCGCACCTTTCGCGTCATTCTTGACCTGATCCTGATCGTGTTCTTCATGCGCTACCGCCAGCGCCCGCTGCACGCGTTTGGCGGGCTGGGGTTGTGGCTGGCGGCGCCGGGCGGGCTGATCCTGCTGTGGCTGCTCATCGTCAAGCTGCTCGGACACGACATCGGCGGGCGGCCGCTGCTGCTGGTGGGGGTGATGCTGGTGCTGATGGGCGCGCAGATGATCGTGGCCGGGCTGATCGGCGAGCTGCTGACCCGCATCTACCACGAGGCCGGCGGCGCGGCGCAGTTCCATGCCGAGGAATATGTGCCGGATGAGGGGTCAACAATGGCCCCAGCGCCCGCCCCAACAGCGCAGGCAGCTACTGAAACAATAGCGTGAAGCGCACACGCAAGGCCCTGTTGCGCGCCCTGCTGGGCCTGGCGCTGCTGGCCGGCGTGATCGCCCTGGCCGACCCGGCGCGTGTGCTGGCGCAGCTGCGGCAGGCGCACCCCGGCTGGCTGGCGGCGGGGCTGGTGGCGGCCATCGCGTCCAACGTCGTGTCGGCCCTGCGCTGGCGCGCGCTGGCGCGCTGGCTGGGCGCCGAGGTCAGCGCGCGCGACGCCACGCGCTGGTACTTCCAGGCCATCGGCCTCAACGCCTTGCTGCCGGGCGCCGTGGTGGGCGGCGACGTCTACCGCGCCGTGGTGCTGCGGCGGGCGGGTCAGGACACGGCCGCGTCCAGCTGGTCGGTGCTGCTGGACCGGCTGAGCGGCCTGTGGATGCTGTGCGCCATCGGCGGGCTGGGCGCCGCGCTGTGCGCCGACGTGCTGGCGCCTTGGCTGCGGTTGCCGCCGGCCGCCTTCGCTGCCCTGATGATCGCCGGCACCCTGTTGTGGCTGGCACTGCCGTGGGCGCTGCCGCGGTTGCTGCGGCGCGGCGGACAAGGCTGGCTGGCGCCGCTGCGTGCGGCGGCAGCGCGGCCCGACTTCGACCGCCAATTGCGCTGGCAGGCGCTGGCCTCGGCGGCGGTGCAGGGGCTGTCGGCGGCGGCGCTGGCCGGCGGCGGCCTGGCGCTGGGCGTGCACTTGTCGCCATGGGCCTGGGCGTTTGCCGTTGCGCCGGTGTTCTTGATGGCGGCGCTGCCCGTCAGCGTGGGCGGCTGGGGCACGCGCGAAGCCGCCGCCGTGGCCGCGCTGGCTCCCTTCGGCGTGGCGGCGCCGGCGGCGGTGGGCGTGGGCGTGGTCTACGGCCTGTACCAGTTGGCGCAAGGGGCGATGGGGGCGCTGGCGTTCGGTTTGCCGGCTGGCAGCGCTGCCGGTTCGCTACAAAATAAAGAGTAGCAGGCCCGCGCCAGTCTTGGGCCACCAGCAAGATGGGGGGTCAATCAAGCCGCGCCGCGCTGCGCTGTGGTGGGTGCGGCGCTGTCACGCTCATCGCGTGCGGGGCGTTGGCGCCGTCGGCGCGCTGAAGCGTCAGCGCTGACGTGGGGCGCCGCGGCGCCAGGTTGCCACGGCCATCAGCAACGCCAGCGCGCCCAAGGCCATTTCACCCAGTGTCGGCACCGCCGTTGGTGTCAGTAGGGACGGGTCCACGTGCGTGCAACGCGCGGTCAGCGTGCCAAAGCCGTCGCCGCGGTCGATGGCGCCACGCAGCATCACCAGCTGGGCCGTGGTGGTGTGCGCGTAGGTCAGCGTGCTGTTCAGCGTGCCGCCCGTCGCCACGGGGGTCGCCGTGGGCGGCTGCTGGCTCGGGTCCAGCATCTCAAGGTGCCAGTCGATGAAGGTGGCGGCTGTCTGGCCCGGTGGGTAGCTGCCTGGCACGACGCCAGACGACAGCGTGAAGGTGAAGCGATCACCCGGCACCGTCTGCAGGGCAACGCTGAATTGGTCTTCGGCCGGGCCGCCGTTGTAGGGCGCAGCCGTGCCAAACGGAATCTGCTGGCCGGCCAGCGCTGTGTTGAACTGTGCGCAGGTGTACGGCGCGGTGGTGCCATCTTGCGCCAGCGCGGGCGCCGCGCACCCGAAGCCAAGCACACCCAGAACCAGCACCGCCGCGTGTGGCGCGGCGCGCCATTGAGCCCACCCGGCCATGATCCCACTCCCGTCACATGCACTTATGTGCAGTTAATCATAAGTTTTACGGTCGTGTCAACTTGAAGCCGGCAGGCGCCGGTTGCACCGTCAAGCTGGCCGTAGGGGGTCTATTTCTTGGCCGCCTCGGGCGTCGGCGCCTGCAGCACACCGCGGCGCATCTGGTCCAGCTCCATGGTTTCGAACAGCGCCTTGAAGTTGCCTTCGCCAAAGCCTTCGTTGCCCTTGCGCTGGATGAATTCGAAGAAGATGGGCCCCAACTGGTTCTCGCTGAAGATCTGCAGCAGCAACTCGCCCGGCTGGCCGTCGACCAGGATGTTGCGCGACTGCAGCTCGCCCATCGGCTCTTGCAGGCCAGGAATGCGCTTGGGCAGCAGCTCGTAGTACGTCTCGCTGGTGTTCAGCAGCTTGACGCCGGCCATCTGCAGCTGGTCCACGGCGTCGTAGATGTTCTTCGTGGCCAGCGCGATGTGCTGCACGCCCTCGCCCGCGTAGCTGTCCAGGTATTCCTGGATCTGGCCCTTCTGGTCGTTGCCCTCTTCGTTGATCGGGATGCGGATCTTGCCGCACGGGCTGGTCATGGCCTTCGATTTGACGCCGGTGGCCTGGCCCTCGATGTCGAAGTAGCGCACTTCGCGGAAGTTGAACAGGCGCTCGTAAAAGCCCGACCATTCGTCCATGCGGCCCTTGTGCACGTTGTGCGTCAGGTGGTCGATCACCGTCATGCCATAGCCTTCGGGGCTGATGGCGCCGCCGCCTTCGACGCCTGGCAGCGGCTCGAAGTCCACGTCGTAAAAGCCGATGTTGCCAATGTCGCCCGCCGAAGCGCCGTCCTTGCCGCGCCAGCGGTCGATCAGGTAGATGATCGAGTCGCCGATGCCCTTGATGGCCGGAATGTTCAGCTCGCCCGGCGCGGCGGCGTTGGCAAAACCCCAGGCGCCCAGGTCGATGGCGCGTTCGTACGCCGCCTTGGCGTCCCGCACGCGAAAGGCGATGGCGCAGATGCTGGGGCCGTGCAGGCGCGCAAAGCGCTGCGCAAAGCTGTCGGGTTCGGCGTTGATGATGAAGTTGATCTCACCCTGGCGATACAGCGTCACGTTCTTGCGGCGGTGCCTGGCCACGGCCGTGAAGCCCATGCGCTCGAACAGCGCGCCCATGGCGGCGGGGTCGGGCGCGGCGTATTCGATGAACTCGAAGCCGTCGGTGCCCATGGGGTTGTCCCACGTGGTGCCGGGGCGGGCGATGGTGCTGGTCATGCGTTGTCTCCGGTGGTTATGGCTGGCCGCGCGGGCCGAAAACCCTTCACTGTAGGCCGCATGGCGCGGCGTTTCACGGCGTTTTGCAGGCGTCAGGCGGGGTTTGGCAACGAATTTCTGATGAAATGGGTGCTTCAGCGCAATTTTTATGCGTAGCCGCGCGAATGCGCGCCTGCTATGCTGCGACCGCATGACCACCCCGCCCCTCGACCGCCTGGACCGCGCCATCCTGGCTGGCCTGCAGACCGACGCGCACGAGTCGCACGAAGCCATCGGCGCCCGCATCGGCCTGTCGGCCAGCGCCGTGTTGCGGCGCATCAAAAAACTGGAAGAAGCGGGCGTCATCGAGCGCTACGTGGCCCTGCTGAACGCGCGTGCCGTCGGGCTGGAGCTGACCGCCTACGTCAACGTCCGGCTGGAAAAGCGCGCCGAGCACGCCAAGCGCAACCCGATGGACGAATTTCGCGCCAGCGTGCAAACCTGGCCCGAGGTGGTGGATTGCGTGGCCTTGACCGGAGAAATGGATTTTTTGTTGCGCCTACTGGTCTATGACATGAGTGCGTACTCACGTTTCATGATGGACGTGTTGCTGCGCCACCCGTCGGTGCAAGACTGCAAGAGCAGTTTCGTCATCGACCACGTCAAGACCACGACCGCGTTGCCCGTTTAAGCATCATTTTGGCCATGAGCGCTTTCTGGGTAAGCCTATAAAGCTATAAAAAACATAGCTTTAGGGGTTGGCCCGCACGGCGCGCCGCCGGCGGCACCAGGGCGTCGCCGTGGCGTGCAGCGTGAACTATTTCGTAGGACGTTGCCGCAATGCAGCAATTTTTGCCATTTTGGAGTTTTTTCTCTAGCGTGGCGGCCCTACCATGGGATGCATGGAAACGCCTACCCAAACCCCTGCGACCGGCCCAGCGGCCGGGCCGCGACGGCCGGTGCGTTCGCCCCGGCATTCGTCCATCGTCCCGATCCGCGAGATCGGCGCGCGCTACCGCGAACAGGTCGCGCGCCACCTGATCGCGCTGGACGCGCATGACCGTTACCTGCGCTTCGGCTACGCCGCCAACGACCGCCAGATTCGCCAGTACGTCGAGCGGATCGACTTCGGGCGCGATCAGCTGTTTGGCATCTTCAACCGCCGGCTGGAGCTGATTGCCATGGCCCACCTGGCCTACCCGGTGGACATGGCCGCGGCCGGCTTTGCCGAATTTGGCGTGTCGGTGGCGCGCCATGCGCGTGGCCGCGGCTACGGCGCGCGGCTGTTCGAGCGCGCGGCCATGCACGCGGTCAACGACGGCGTCAAGACGCTGTACGTCCACGCGCTGAGCGAAAACACCGCCATGCTGCGCATTGCGCGCCAGGCCGGCGCGGTGGTCGAGCGCGCCGGCAGCGAGAGCGAGGCGCGCCTGACGCTGCCCGAGGCCAGCTTTTCCTCCCGTGTGGGCGAGCTGGTGGCCGACCAAATGGGGCAGGTCGATTACTGGCTCAAGAGCGAGGCCGGCGTGATGCGCCAGCTGCTGGCCACGGCGCAGGAAGTGCGCGAGGCGGTGCGCGACGGCCGCCGCCGCTCGGGCAGCTGAGGCCGCGGCCGGGGCGCTGTCCGACGCGGCGGCGCGTGCGGTTGGGCTATCCTTGTCGCCTTCGTAACCACCGCACGTCCTGCACCCCAGACCGTGGCTGACCCCCACCCCGCGCGCTCCGGCGAGCGCGAAGACAAGCGCAGCCTGTTTCAAAAGCTGGTCGAATTCATTCGCCCGGGCCCCGATTCCACCGACGAGCTGATTGACGCGCTGGCCGACGCCGAGGACAACGAGGTCATCGACGCCGAAAGCCGCGTCATGCTGGAAGGCGTGCTGCGCCTGGCCGACATGAGCGCGGGCGACGCCATGGTGGCGGCCCCGCGCATGGACTTGCTGGACATCGACGCGCCCTACGAGGACATGCTGCTGGAGGTGATCCGCACCGCGCATTCGCGCTTTCCGGTGTACCAGGGCGAGCGCGAAAACATCGTCGGCATTCTGCTGGCCAAGGACTTGCTCAAGCTGCAGCGCGCGCCGCAGCTGAACATTCGCACGCTGCTGCGCCCGCCCATGTTCGTGCCTGAAAGCAAGGGCCTGAACGATCTGCTGCGCTCGTTTCGCGTCAACCGCAACCACCTGGCGATGGTGGTCGACGAGTTTGGCCGCACGGCGGGGCTGATCACCATCGAGGACGTGCTCGAGCAGATCGTCGGCGAGATCGAGGACGAATTCGACATCGACGCCGACGAGGGCGACATCTTTGCCCTGGCCGACAACACCTGGCGCGTGGCGGGCGACACGCCTTTGGCCCGCGTCAACGAATCCTTCGGCGTGGCGCTGGGCGCCAACCCGGATGGCGATCTGGACGTGGACTTCGACACCATCGGCGGCCTGATCGCGCACGAAATGGGCCATGTGCCCAAGCGCGGCGAGCGCTTCAGCCTGGGAGGGCTGGACTTTCACGTGCTGCACACCAAGGGCGGCGCGGTGCGCTGGTTCAAGGTGGAACGCGTTGACCCCGCCTGAGCGCCTGCGGCGCCATGCCGGGGGCACACCGGCCGGGGGCGATCACGGTCGAAGCGCTCCCGCAGTGCCTGCTCCGCGGCCGTCTGATTCAACCGCCGAACCAGCTGCCGCCGCCGTAGATTAGAGTTTGCGCATGCGACCGATTCACGCGCTGGCCTCTTTGCCCATGGCGTGGGTGGCCGGCGGTTTGCAGGCGCTGTCGATGGGCGACCCGTGGACGGGGCGGACCCACGGGTGGCTGCAGCTGCTCAGCCTGGCCTGGCTGGTGTGGCAACTGGCGCACCGGGCCGAGCGCCAAAACTCATGGAGCGCCAGCACATGGGCACGCCCGTGCGCGGCCGGCAAACCCTGGCGGCGCGCGCTGCTGCAAGGCTGGTTGTTTGGGCTGGGCTGGTTGGCGGGCACCTTTTGGTGGTTGTTCATCTCGATGCACACCTACGGCGGCCTGAACGCGGCGCTGGCCGCGGCTGCCGTGCTGGGGCTGGCGGGCTTTCTGGCGCTGTACTGCGCGGTGGCGGCAGCCGCCTTCGTGGCCTTGGCGCCGGCGCGGGTGCTGCAGCAGCAACCCGGTTTGGCGGCGTTGCTGTTTGCCGCGCTGTGGACGCTGGCCGAAATGGCGCGCGGGCAGTGGTTGACGGGCTTTCCGTGGGGCGCGGGCGGCTACGCGCACGTGGATGGCGTGCTGGCCTTTCTGGCGCGCTATGTCGGTGTGTACGGCATCGGCTTCGCGGCGGCGGCGCTGGCGGGGCTGATCGCCCTGGCGTCCCATGTGCGCTGGGGTCGCGCACGCACGTGGGCGGCCGCCGTGCTGCTGCTGGCCGTGGGCGCGGGCTTGTGGGGCTGGCGCTTTTGCGACGTCAACCTGTGCTACACGCCGCCGTCGGGCCACCGTCCACGGGTGACGCAGGTGGCGCTGATGCAGGGCAATATCCCGCAGGACGAGAAGTTCGTACCCGGCGCCGGCGTGGTCGATTCGCTCACTTGGTACGGCGAGCAGCTGCAGGCCAACCGCGCGCCGCTCATCGTGGGGCCGGAAACCGCGATTCCCCTGCTGCCGCGCCAGCTGCCCGAGGGCTATTGGCAGGCGTTGATCGAACGCTTTGCCCAGCCTGGCCAGGCGGCGCTGCTGGGCGTGCCGTTGGGCGACTTCGAGTCGGGCTACACCAATTCGGTGGTTGGCCTGAAGGCAGGCCAGGCCGCGCCCTACCGCTACGACAAGCACCACCTGGTGCCGTTTGGTGAATTCATCCCGCCGTTTTTCAAGTGGTTCACGCAGATGATGAACATCCCGCTGGGCGACTTCGCGCGCGGCGGCATCGGCCAGCCCTCGTTTGAATGGCAAGGCCAGCGGCTGGCGCCCAACGTGTGCTACGAAGACTTGTTTGGCGAAGAACTGGCCGCCCGTTTTGCCGACCCGGCCACGGCGCCCACGGCCTTCGTCAACGTCAGCAACATCGGCTGGTTTGGCGACAGCGTGGCCATCGACCAGCACCTGGCCATCAGCCGCATGCGCGCGCTGGAGTTCGAGCGACCCATGCTGCGCGCCACCAACACGGGTGCCACCGCCATCATCGACCACCGCGGCCAGGTGACGCACCGGTTGCCGCGACTGACGCGCGGCGTGCTGCAAGGCCAGTTTGAAGGCCGCACGCACATGACGCCGTTTGCGCGCTGGGCGGCGGTGGCCGGGCTGTGGCCGCTGTGGGGCGGCTGCGCGCTGCTGGTGCTGCTGTGCGTGGCGCTGCGGCGCCGGGCCTGACAGGCGCTCAGGCACAATCGGCCCCATGGCCGAATCCTTTTCCTACGACCAACTCATTGCCTCGGGCGAAGGACGCCTGTTCGGCCCCGACGCGGGCCGCCTGCCGCTGCCGCCGATGCTGATGTTCGACCGCATCACGCACATCGACGGCGATGGCGGCGCCCACGGCCTGGGCCGCATCGAGGCCGAGCTGGACGTGAAACCCGACCTGTGGTTCTTTGCCTGCCACTTCCAGGGCGACCCGGTGATGCCCGGCTGCCTGGGGCTGGACGCCATGTGGCAGCTGATCGGCTTTTACCTGACCTGGCTGCGCCTGCCCGGGCGCGGGCGCGCGCTGGGCGCGGGCGAGGTGAAGTTCACCGGCGAGGTCGGCCCCGACGTGAAGCGGGTGCGCTACGAAATCGACATCAAGCGCGTCATCAAGCGCAAGCTGAACATGGCCATTGGCGACGCGCGCCTGCTGGCCGACGGCAAGGAGATCTACGTGGCCAACGACCTGCGCGTGGGCCTGTTCCTGCGCGAAGGCGACGGCCAGGGAAGCGCAGCATGACCCGGCAACGTGTGGTGATCACCGGCGCGGGCATCGTCTCGTGCATCGGCAACGACCTGCAGACGGTGGAGCAGTCGCTGCGCGAAGGGCGCAGCGGCATTCGCGCCATCCCCGAATTCACGCAGCTGGGCCTGCGCAGCCAGGTCGGCGGCCAGCCCGACATCGACATCGAATCGCGCATCGACCGCAAGCAGCTGCGCTTCATGGGCGATGCGGCGGCCTACGCGCAGATCGCGCTGGAAGACGCGATCAAGCAATCGGGCCTGACGCCCGAACAAGTCAGCCACCCGCGCACCGGCCTCATCATGGGATCGGGCGGCGGCTCGCCGGCCAACCAGATCGAGGCCGCCGACACGCTGCGCGAAAAAGGCATCCGCCGCGTCGGCCCGTACCAGGTCACGCGCTGCATGAGCAGCACGGTGTCGGCCTGCCTGGCGACCAACTTCAAGGTGCGCGGCATCAACTATTCGATCACCTCGGCGTGCAGCACGTCGGCGCACTGCATCGGCGCGGCGGCGCAGCAGATCGCCTGGGGCATCCAGGACGTGATGTTTGCCGGCGGCGGCGAGGAATTGAGCTGGGGCATGGCGCTGCTGTTCGACGGCATGGGCGCCATGTCGGCCAAGTACAACGAGACGCCCGAAAAAGCCTCGCGCGCCTACGACGCCCACCGCGACGGCTTCGTCATCGCCGGCGGTGGCGGCGCGGTGGTGCTCGAATCGCTGGCCCACGCCCAGGCGCGCGGTGCCACCATCCTGGCCGAGGTGGTGGGCTTTGGCGCCACCAGCGACGGCGAGGACATGGTCGCGCCCTCGGGCGACGGCGCCATCGCGTGCATGAAGCAGGCGCTGGAGGGCATCGAGGGCGGCGTCGACTACATCAACACGCACGGCACGTCGACCCCCGTGGGCGACATGCAGGAAGTGCGCGCCATGCAGGCGCTGTTTGGCGATAAGGTGCCGCCGTTCTCGTCCACCAAGTCGCTCACCGGCCATTCGCTGGGCGCCACCGGCGTGCAGGAGGCGATCTACTGCCTCATCATGCTGCAAAAGGGCTTCATCGCCGGCTCGGTCAACGTCGACACGCCCGACCCGGCGCTGGGCGGCATGCCGCTGGTGACGCAGACGCGCGATGCCAAGCTGCGCACCGTGTTGTCCAACAGCTTCGGCTTTGGCGGCACCAACGCCAGCCTGGTGTTGCGCCGCTTCGACTCCTGAATTCATAGCTGCTTGCGCTTGTCAGACAAGCGCTGGCGGCGTTTTTGACGCTTAAAATGCCGGATTGCCCCTGATTCCGGCGCGCCGACATGCTCACCTTCCAGCAAATCATCCTCAAGCTCCAGCAGTACTGGGACGCGCAGGGCTGCGCGCTTCTGCAGCCATACGACATGGAAGTGGGCGCCGGCACCTCGCACACCGCCACCTTTCTGCGCGCGATCGGCCCCGAGCCGTGGAAGGCCGCCTACGTGCAGCCCAGCCGCCGCCCCAAGGACGGCCGGTATGGCGAGAACCCCAACCGCCTGCAGCACTATTACCAGTACCAAGTGGTGCTGAAACCCGCGCCGGCCAACATCCTGGAGCTGTACCTGGGCAGCCTGGAAGCACTCGGCTTCGACCTGAAAAAGAACGACATCCGCTTCGTCGAGGACGACTGGGAGAACCCCACGCTCGGCGCTTGGGGCCTGGGCTGGGAGGTGTGGCTCAACGGCATGGAAGTCACGCAGTTCACCTACTTCCAGCAGGTCGGTGGCATCGACTGCCGACCCGCCACCGGCGAAATCACCTATGGCCTGGAGCGCCTGGCCATGTACCTGCAGGGCGTGGACAACGTCTACAACCTGACCTGGACCGAAGGGCTGACCTATGGCGACGTGTACCTGCAGAACGAGCAGGAACAGAGCGCCTATAACTTCGAGCATTCCGACGCCGACTTCCTGTTCACCGCCTTCAACGCGCACGAAAAGCAGGCCAAGCACCTGATCGAGCAGCAACTGGCCCTGCCCGCCTACGAGCAGGTGCTGAAGGCCGCGCACACCTTCAACCTGCTGGACGCGCGCGGGTCCATCAGCGTGACCGAACGCGCCGCCTACATCGGCCGCATCCGCAACCTGGCGCGCGCCGTGGCGCAGAGCTATTACGAATCGCGCGAGCGCCTGGGCTTTCCGATGGCGCCGGCCGAATGGGTGGCGCAGATGGAGAAAAAAGCGGCCTGAGCGCATAATGTAGATACGCGTATCTACATCAAGGATCACACTATGGGCGCGAACGACCTGACCAGGCTGGAGCTGAGCGTCGGCCGCTGGGGCAACAGCCTGGCGGTGCGGTTGCCGGCGGAATTGGCGCGCCGACTGGGCGTGGAAGAAGGCAGCGCCTTGCAAGCGCGCGTGTCCGAGGCCGGGCGACTGGAACTGTCGCCCGCCGATGCCGGGCCGCCCGCGCCTACGCGCGAGCAGATGGTGGCCGAGCTGGAAGCGCTGCACCGCAACCTGCCGATGGGCCGTTCGGTGGTGCGCTTCATGCGCGATCAAGGCTATTGAAGAAGCCGTAGCGACCGTGGCCCACATTTACCTCGATACCAGCGTTTTGATGGCGCTGATTTGTCCAGAGCCGGAAACAGAATGCCTCCTGGGCTGGTATCGCACCGGTGCGCACCAACGACTCATCGTCACACCCTGGGTTCGTACCGAGTTGGCCAACGCCATTTCAATCAAGCAGCGCAGCCGCCAGTTGAACGCGCAGGAAGCCTCGGTGGCGCTGCACACCGGGCGCCGCCTGTTGTTGACTGCCTACGCCGAACCGCTGCTGACCGAAGACTTCGACCTGGCCGCCGATCTGTGCGCGCAGGCCGACAGCAAATTGCGCGGTCCCGATGCCTTGCATCTGGCCGCCGCGCGTCGCCTGGGTTGCACCGAAATCGCCACACTGGATGGGGTGATGCAGGATGCCGCACGCGGCCTGGGCGTTTATCCCGTGGATTTCGGATTCAAGATCGCATGACCACCCCCAACCTCCTTGTCGAACTCTTCGTCGAAGAACTCCCCCCCAAGGCGCTGAAAAAGCTGGGCGAGGCCTTTGCCGGCACGCTGTTCGAGCAGCTCAAGGCCCAGGGCCTGACGGCCGCCGATTCGGTCGTCGCGCCCTACGCCAGCCCGCGCCGGCTGGCCGCGCACATCACGCGGGTGGCGGCCAAGGCGGCCGACAAGTCGGTACAGCAAAAGCTGATGCCCGTGAGCGTGGCGCTGGACGCCGCCGGCCAGCCCACGCCCGCGCTGCTGAAGAAGCTGCAGGCCGTGGGGGCCGACCCGTCGGTGGTGCCGCAGCTTCAACGCGCCATGGACGGCAAGGCCGAGGCGCTGTTTCTCGACACGCTGATCACCGGCGCGACGCTGGACACCGGCCTGCAAAAGGCTTTGAACGAGGCAATCGGCAAGCTGCCCATCCCCAAGGTCATGACCTACCAGCTGCAGGAAGGCACGCCGCTGCCCGGCTGGGACAGCGTGCAGTTCGTGCGCCCGGCGCACGGGCTGGTGGCGCTGCACGGCAGCAACGTGGTGCCGGTGACGGCGCTGGGCCTGCAGGCCGGCCGCGCCACGCACGGCCACCGCTTCGAGGCCGTGGCCGATCCCATCGCCATCGTCGACGCCGACCGCTACGCCGACACGCTGCGCGACAAAGGCGCCGTCATCGCCAGCTTCGACGAGCGGCGCGCCGCCATCGTTTCGCAGCTTGAATCAGCGGCTGCGCAGGCTGGACAAGGGCTGTGCGCTATCGAAGATGAAGCGCTGCTGGATGAAGTGACGGCCCTGGTCGAACGGCCCAACGTGATGGTGTGCCAGTTCGAGCCCGAGTTTCTGGCCGTGCCGCAAGAGTGCCTGATCCTCACCATGAAGGCCAACCAGAAGTACTTTCCGCTGCTCGACGCTGCCGGCAAGCTGACCCACCAGTTCCTCATCGTCAGCAACATCAGCCCCAAGGACGCCAGCGCGGTTATCGAAGGCAACGAGCGCGTGGTGCGCCCGCGCCTGGCCGACGCCAAGTTCTTCTTCGACCAGGACCGCAAGAAGACGCTCGAATCGCGCGTGCCGCAACTGGCCAAGGTGGTCTATCACAACAAGCTGGGCACGCAAGGCGAGCGCACCGAGCGCGTGCGCGCCATCGCGCGCGCCATTGGCGATCAGCTGAAAGACGCCCTGCTGGCCGACAAGGCCGACCAGGCGGCGGCACTGGCCAAGGCCGACCTGCTGACCGACATGGTGGGCGAATTTCCTGAACTGCAAGGCGTAATGGGCGGGTACTACGCGCGCCACGACGGCCTGACCGAAGACATCGCCTTCGCCATCGAAGACCACTACAAGCCGCGCTTTGCCGGCGACGAGTTGCCGCGTGGGCAAGTCGGCACCGTGGTGGCGCTGGCCGACAAGCTGGAAACGCTGGTCGGCATGTTCGGCATCGGCAACCTGCCGACGGGCGACAAGGACCCGTTTGCGCTGCGTCGCCACGCGCTGGGCGTGATCCGCATGCTGGTCGAAAAGAAGCTGCCGCTGAACCTGACCGAACTGCTGGGCTCGGCGGCGCAGCGTTTTGGCGCGCTGCTGCCCGATGCGGCCAAGAGCAACGAACAGTTGCTGACCTTCATCCACGAGCGCGTGGCCACGTACCTGCGCGACCAGGGCTACAGCGCGCAGGAAGCCGACGCCGTGATCGCCGCGCGCCCGATGTGGGGCGAAATGCCCAAGGCGCTCGACGCCGTGCGCGCCTTTGCCCAGCTGCCCGAAGCGCCCGCGCTGGCGGCGGCCAACAAGCGCATCGGCAACATCCTGAAAAAGGCCGAGGCCGAAGGCGCGGTGGACGCCCACGTCAACCCCGCCCTGCTGACCGACGGCGCCGAGCGCGCGCTGTACGACGCCATGCAGCAGACCGTGCCCGGCGCCAACGCGCAGTTCGACGCCGGTGACTACACCGCGTCGCTGCAGACGCTGAGCGCCCTGCGCGCGCCGGTCGACGCCTTCTTCGACGACGTCATGGTCAACGCCGAGCAGACCGACGTGCGGCTCAACCGCCTGGGCCTGCTGAAGACGCTGCACCAGGCGATGAACCGCGTGGCCGACCTGTCGCGGCTCGCTGCATGACGCCCCCCCTGAGCCGCTGCGCGGCTCCCCCCCCGGGGGACGCCGCCCGTGGCCGGGCCAAGCCCGTTCCACGGCGGCCGCGGGAATGGCCTGCGGCGCGGCCGTGGGTGGCGCGCGGCGGCGCCATGGCCCCAAGAACATGAGCGCCAACGCCACCACCCGCAGCGCCTGGCTGCTGTTCGCGCCGCCGTTCATCGTGACGGCGCTGCACGTCATGCTGACCGCGCTGGCCGAGCGCTGGCCGTCCGCGCAGCCGCTGGTGGCGGCGCGCGTGGGCGGCGCAGGCGCGGCCGATGCCGATGCGGCCGTCCAGGCGCTGATCTGGCAGGCCAGCTGGCCGGTGCTGGCCGCGCTGGGGGTGGTCGTTGGCGGCGCCTTGCTGGCGCGGTGGCTGGTCCGGCGCCTGGGCTGGGCGCGCGTCAGGCCGTGGGCGCGCGCGCTGTGGATCGGCCTGTGGGCCGGGCTGGCCGTGGGCCTGCTGCTGCGCCATGCCAACGGCGCGCTGCGCACGCCGCTGCCGCCGGTCAGCGCGCGCGTGCTGGAGGCGCGCCCCCAGCCCAGCAGCGAGCGCGGCCCGGGCGGCGCGCTGGCGCTGCTGCAACTGCAGGGCGACGACACGCCACGCCGCGTGCTGCTCGAAGGCGCCGACGCGCGGGCGCTGCCGCGCGGCCACGTGCTGACGCTGCAACGCGCGCGCGGGCGCCTGTGGGGCGAGGTGGTGACCGGCTCTGACGCGCCGGCCGCGCCGCGCGCCGACGCCGCGCCCGGCCCGGCGCCAGGCCGATAATGTCCGCATGAAACTCGTCATCGTCGACCGCGACGGCACACTCTGCGTCGAGCGCGAAGGCTACATCCAGTCGCCCGACGAGTGGGAGGCGCTGCCCGGCGCGCTGGACGCCATTGCCCGGCTCAACCACGCGGGCTACCACGTGGTGATCGCGGCCAACCTGCCGGGGCTGGGGCGCGGGCTGTTCGACACGGCCACGCTCAACGCCATCCACGCGCGCATGAACAAGCAACTGGCGGCGGTCGGCGGGCGGGTCGAGGCGATCTTCTACTGCCCCCACACACCCGACGACGGCTGCACCTGCCGCAAGCCGCTGCCCGGCCTGTTCCAGCAGATTGGCGAGCGCTACAAGGTCGATCTGCGCCAGGTGCATGCCGTGGGCGACAGCGTGCGCGACGCGCAGGCCGCGGCCGCCGCCGGCTGCATCCCGCACCTGGTGCGCACCGGCAAGGGCGCGCCACCGCTCGGCGCGCTGCCGCCCGACTACCCGCCCGGCACGCGCGTGCACGACGATCTGGCCGCCTTTGCCACCGCCTTCATCGCCGACGCCGAGGCCGCCGCGCAGCCGGCCGGCGGCCGCGCCGAACCCGACGCGGCGCTGCCAGCCGCGCCTTGACCACCCGCCTGAAGCTATAGAATATGTAGCTGTTGACGCTTGCCCCGCAGGCGCTCGAAGCCGAAACCACCATGAACCTGATTCGCTCGGTGCTGCACTTGCTGTGGATGGCCGTCACCGTCGTGCCGTGGGCGCTGGCGGTGCTGATCGCCTCGCCGTTCGTCAGCAGCACGCGGCTGTACTGGATGTGCGCCGGCTGGCTGCGCTGCGCGGTGTGGGCGGGCGGCTGGATCCTGGGCATCCGCAACCGGGTCACCGGCATGGAAAACCTGCCCGTCGGCGAGAAGGCGCCGGCCGTGCTGCTGGTCAAGCACCAGTCCACGTGGGAAACGTTCAGCATGCCCGCGCTCATGCCGCACCCGCTGGCCTACGTCTTCAAGCGCGAGCTGCTCTACATCCCGTTCTTCGGCTGGGCCATGGCGCGGCTCGACATGATCCACATCGACCGCAGCAAGCGCAGCGAGGCCTTCGCCAAGGTCGTCAGCCAGGGCCGGCGCCTGCTGGCCGAGGGCGTGTGGATCATCATGTTCCCCGAAGGCACGCGCATCCCGCGCGGCGAAAAGGGCAAGTACCGCTCGGGCGGCACGCGGCTGGCCATCGAATGCGGCGCGCCGGTGATCCCCATCGCCGTCACCAGCGCCAAATGCTGGCCGCGCAAGGCGTTCGTCAAGCAGCCGGGCATCGTCGACATCTCCATCGGCCCCGCCATCCCCAGCGTGGGCCGCAAGCCGGATGAACTGATGCGCGAAGTCGAAGCCTGGATCGAGGCCGAGATGCTGCGCCTGGACCCCGAGGCCTACCCCACCGGCCAGGCGCGGCTGTCGCGCCTGAAGCCCGGCGAGGACTGAGGCCGCGCATGGCCATGCGGCAGCTGGTGCTGGACCTGTTCGGCGTCGCGCCGGCAGCCCGTCCCTCTGAAGAAAAAACGCCTCCAGCGCTTGCGGGATCAGCGCAAACAGCTCTGAAAATTGTAGCGAACGAGTCCGCCATCACGCTCGACGATGCGCTCGCGCCAGCCCATTTTGCCCACCCGCGCGCCAACCGCGCCATCCACTTCGCGCATGCGCGGGTGCACTACGAGTTTCGGCGCGGCCAGCGGCGCACCATCGGTTTTACGGTCGGTGCCGAGGGCTTGAGCGTGCGTGCGCCACGCTGGACGCCGGTGCACGAAGTCGAAGCCGCGCTGCGCGAGAAAGAGCGGTGGATCGTGGCCAAGCTGGGCGAGGCCCGTGACCGGCATGCGCGCATCGAGTCCAACCGCATCGAGTGGAAGGCCGGCGCCACGCTGCCCTTTCTGGGGCAGTCGGTGACCCTGGTGCTGGACCCGCGCCAGCGCCACGGCCGCGGCGGCGCGGTGCTGGTCGAATCCGATGCCGACGCGCCCGACGCGCCGCGGCTGGCACTGCACGTCGGCCTGCCGCACACCGCCACGCCCGAGCAGTGGCGCGACACCACGCAGGCCTGGCTGATGCGCCAGGCGCGCCGCGTGTTCACCGCGCGGCTGGACAACTTTGCGCCGCAGCTGGGGGTGAGCTGGCAGCGCATGAGCCTGTCATCCGCCGGCACGCGCTGGGGCAGCGCCAGCGCCGATGGCTCGATCCGCCTGAATTGGCGGCTGATCCACTTTCGTGAATCGGTGATCGATTATGTGGTGGTGCACGAGCTGGCCCACCTGCGCGAGATGAACCACAGCCCGCGCTTCTGGCAGCACGTGGAAAGCGTGCTGCCCGACTACGCCGAGCGGCGCGGCCAGTTGCGCGACGAGGCGGTGCCGCGCTGGTGAGACGGCGCGACGGCGGCGCTGCGTGCGTGCCATTTGGGTCGTCATTCCCGCGAAGGCGGGCGTCCATGCGTCCGTGGTCAGCCGCCCTTCTCGTGAGCGCCCTTGGCTTCCCGCCCCCGCCTTCGCGAGGGCAGGCTCTTTGCGGGAATGACGATGCGTGGCGGTGCGACGGCCCTCTTGGCTGGTTCCAAGGTGACAGGCTCGTGCGCGACCTTCGATCAGAATCCCCCGCAGTCCTGCCTCGCGCGCATCCAACCTGCCTGCCATGCCCACCACCGAACTGCTCGTCCATAAAAACCAGCTGGCCACCACGCGCGTGCGCGAACTGCCCGACGCGCCGCTGGCACCCGGCCAGGTGCGTGTGCGGGTCGACCGCTTTGCGCTCACGGCCAACAACATCACCTACGCCGCCTTTGGCGACGCCATGCACTACTGGGACTTCTACCCCGTGCAGGGCGACGGTGCGGACTGGGGCACGGTGCCGGTGTGGGGCTTCGGCACGGTTGTGGAATCGGGCTGTGCCGACGTGCCGGTGGGCGAGCGCCTGTACGGCTACTGGCCCATGGCCAGCCATGCGGTGCTCACGCCCACGCGCGTCACGCCCGCCGGCTGGACCGATGGCGCCCCGCACCGCGCGCCGCTGCCCGCCGTCTACAACCAGTACGAGCGCACCGGCGCCGACCCGTTTTACCGCGCCGACACCGAAGACCTGCAGGCGCTGCTGCGCCCGCTGTTCGCCACGTCGTGGCTGATCGACGACTTCATGGCCGACAACGACTTTTTTGGCGCACGCACGCTGCTGCTGTCCAGCGCGTCCAGCAAGACGGCGTTTGCCACGGCATGGTGCCTGTCGCAGCGCGCGGGCATCGAGGTGATCGGTCTCACCTCGCCGGCCAACGCGCCGTTCTGCCAGTCGCTCGGCAGCTACCACCGCGTGCTGACGTATGACGCGCTGGCATCGCTGGACCCGGCGACGCCCTGCGTCTACATCGACTTTGCCGGCAACGCCGCGCTGCGCCGGCGCGTGCACGAACACTTCCAGGCGCTGCGCTACAGCTGCTCGGTGGGCGGCGCGCACGTCACCGAACTGGGCGGCGCCAAGGACTTGCCCGGCCCGCGCGCCACGCTGTTCTTTGCCCCGGCGCAGAGCAAGAAGCGGTCGACCGAATGGGGCCGCGCTGTGCTGGCCGAGCGCATGGTCGGCGCGTGGAAGGGCTTTCTGGACGCGGCCCAAAACCACGGCTGGGTGCAGCCGGCCCATGCCCAAGGCACGGCCGCCGCGCAGGCCGCCTACGCGCAGGTTCTGGGCGGGCGCATGGACCCGCGCGTGGGGCAGATGGTGAGCCTGGCGGGCGATTGAGGGCGCTTGGCGCGTGTGGTCAGAACCCGTTCGCTCTGAGCCATGTCGAATGGCTCAGTGCGAGGGGCTTCTAAACATTCGACCGCCGATATGTAAAAGTGGGTGCGTTCACCCCCGCGCCCAGGTCACGCCGCCGTCCACCACCAGCGTCGCGCCCGTCACGTAGTCGCCCGCGCGCGACGCCAGGTAGATGGCTGCGCCGGCCATGTCCTCGGGCGTGCCGATGCGGCCGGCCGGAATGCGCTGCGCCACTTCGTCGGCGTGGTCGCGCGCGTCCTTGTTCATGGTCGAGGCAAAGGCGCCGGGCGCGATGGCGCTGACGCCGATACGCTCGGGCGCCAGCTTGAGCGCCATGCGGCGCGTTAGGTGAATCAGGCCGGCCTTGCTGGCCTGGTACGAATAGGTTTCCTGCGGGTTGTTCGACACACCGTCGATCGACGCGATGTTGATCACCTTGGCCAGGTGGTCGGTGGCGGCGGCCTTGAGCAGGGGCGTCAGCGCCTGCGTCAGGAAGAAGGGCGTCTTCATGTTCAGGTCAACTACCTTGTCCCAGCCGCTTTCGGGGAACTCGTCGTACGCCGCGCCCCAGGCCGCACCGGCGTTGTTGACCAGGATGTCGAGCGACTTTTCATGCTGCTGGTACGCGGCCACCAGTTGCTGCATTCCTTCCAGCGTCGACACGTCGGCCGGCAGCGATACGCAGGGGCCGATGGCCGACAGCTCGCGCGCCGTGGCGTCGCAGGCGTCGGCCTTGCGCGCCGAGATGTAGACGCGCGCGCCGGCGCGCAGAAAGCCCTCGGCGATCATGCGGCCGATGCCGCGCGAGCCGCCGGTGATGAGGGCGCTGCGGCCTTGAAGGGAGAACAGCGGCTGCAAGTCGATCATCGGAAAACTCTCCTTCTATAATTTTGATAGCTGTATGTGCTTGTACTGCAAGCGCCAGCGCCGGATTTGTCTTGAAATCAGGCGACCGCAAAGCGCCAGATGCCCTGCGCATCGCGCGCGCGGCGCAGCCGGCCGGCAAACCACAGTCGGTGCAGATGGGCCACCGCCTCGCCCAGCGCGAAGGTGGTCTGGTGCAAATCGAGCGGGCGCTTGAACAGCACGGGCAGCACGTCGTAGGCGCTGACGGGCCTTGCTTGCGCCGCCTCCATCACCTCGGCCAGGCGGTCGCGGTGGTGGTCGTGCAACTGCTGGATGCGCGTGTGCAGGCCGGTGAAGGGCTTGCCGTGCGAAGGCAGCGCCAGTGTGTCGGCGGGCAGCGGCAGAAAGCGGTCGATGGAATCGAGGAACAGGGTCAGCGCGTCGGCCTCGGGTTCCATTTCGTACACGCTCACGTTGGTCGAGATGCGCGGCAGCACCATGTCGCCGCTGATGAGGATGCCTGCCGCCTCGCAATACAGCGCCATGTGTTCGGGCGCGTGGCCATGGCCGGCGATGCAGCGCCAGGCCTGGCCGCCGATGGTCAGCGTCTGCCCGTCGCGCAGCCGCGCGTAGCTGGGCGGCATGGCGGGGACCAGGTTGCGGTAATAACTTTTGCGGTGGCGGATCTGGTCCAGATCGCCAGCATCCGTCATGCCGTGGCTGAAAAAGTAGTCCGCCAGCCGGTCGCCGCCAAAGCTGTTGACGACCTGGCAGGCGTAACGCGCGGCCATGTAGTCGGTGCCGCTCATCCACAGCGGGGCGGACCAGCGCTCGCACAGCCAGTGCGCCAGGCCCACGTGGTCCGGGTGCATGTGGGTGACCAAAACGCGCAGAATCGGCAGGCCTTCCAGCGCGGTGGCAAACACGTCTTCCCACGCGGCGCGTGCCTCAGGGTGGTCGATGCAGGTGTCGATGACCGTCCAGCCCTCGCGACCGTCGATGTGGTCGCGCAGCAGCCAGAGGTTGATGTGGTCCAGCGCGAACGGCAGTGCCATGCGCAGCCATTTCACGCCCGGGGCCAGCGTGATGGCGCCCCCGCGCGGCGGCAGTTGGTCGGCCAGGGGATAGCGCAGGGCGCGTTCGAGTTCGGCGGCAACGGACATGGTGCAGTGGCGGGCGCTGGGTTAGGATGACGGGAAGTTGACGTGAACGTCAATCAAATCATTCTATGGAGGAACGGCGCATCCCGCCGCGCGTGCGCGACAGCCCATCATGGCCATCACCTATTCCATCAGCGACCTGGCGCGCGAATTCGACCTGACGCCGCGCGCCATGCGCTTTTATGAAGACATGGGTCTGTTGCAGCCCGCGCGCAGCGGCCCCGGCGGGCGCCAGCGGGTGTACAGCAACCGCGACCGCACGCGCCTGAAACTCACCCTGCGCGCCAAGCGCCTGGGCCTGTCGCTGACCGAGGCCAAAGAGCTGATCGACATGTACGACAGCCCGCGTGACACCGGGCCGCAGCTGCGCAAGTTTCTTGAAGTGCTGAGCCAGCACCGCGCCCAGCTGGAGGCGCAACTGGCCGAGCTGCAGGCGACGCTGAGCGAGATCAGCGAGCATGAGAAGGAAGCGCGCACCTTGCTGGCGCGTGTCAACCGCCCGGCGGCCAAAAAGTCAAAGTCCAATTGACGTTTACGTAAACGTCAATCACAATCCAGGGTTCAGCCATGAACAAGCCCGCCGACCCCCAAGCCCTGCACGCGCGCGTGGCCGACAGCTTTGCCCGCCAGGGGATGATGCAGCACCTGGGCGCGCAATTGCGCCGCGTCGAGCCCGGCTTGGTCGAGATCTGGCTGCCCTATTCCGACAAGGTGACGCAGCAACAGGACGGCTTTCACGGCGGCGCCATGGGCGCGGTGGCCGACATCGCGGGCGGCTACGCGGGGCTGACCCTCGCCCCCGAGGGAATGGAAGTGGTCACCGCCGAATACAAGATCAACTTTCTGGGCAGCTACCAGGGCGGCGCGCTCCGTGCCATTGGCCGCGTGGTCAAGCCCGGCAAGCGCCTGATCGTCACCACCGCCGAAGTCACGCATGTGGACGATGAGGGCAAGGAAGGGCCGTGCGCGCTGATGCAGCAGACCCTGGTGCCGGTACCCAAAACGTATTGAGAAAATGACCCCCCTGAGTCGCTTCGCGCCTTCCCCCCTTTGCTGCGCATGGGGGACAACGCCAGTGCCCGGCGCAGGTCCGTGCACGGCGTTCACTGGCATGGCCTGCTCCGCGGCCGCTTGACCGATCAAATATTTGACTTTTTATTAGGAGACAAGAACATGAGCAACCTGCCCGGCCTGAACTTCCAGCTTGGCGAAGACATCGATGCGCTGCGCGACGCCGTGCGCGATTTTGCGCAGGCCGAGATTGCCCCGCGCGCCGCCGAGGTCGACAAGACCGACCAGTTCCCCATGGATCTGTGGCCCAAGATGGGCGAGTTGGGCGTGCTGGGCATCACCGTGCCCGAGGAATACGGCGGCAGCAACATGGGCTACCTGGCGCACATGATCGCCATGGAAGAGATCAGCCGCGCCAGCGCGTCGATTGGCCTCAGCTACGGCGCGCACAGCAACCTGTGCGTGAACCAGATCAAGCGCAACGGCAACGACGCGCAAAAGGCCAAGTACCTGCCCAAGCTGGTCAGCGGACAGCACGTCGGCGCGCTCGCCATGAGCGAGCCGGGTGCGGGCAGCGACGTCATCAGCATGAAGCTGCGCGCCGAAGACAAGGGCGGCTACTACCTGCTGAATGGCACCAAGATGTGGATCACCAACGGGCCGGATGCCGACACCATGGTGGTCTACGCCAAGACCGAGCCCGAGTTGGGCGCGCGCGGCGTCACCGCGTTCATCGTTGAAAAAGGCATGAAGGGCTTCAGCACCGCGCAAAAGCTCGACAAGCTCGGCATGCGCGGCAGCCACACGGGCGAGATGGTGTTTGACAACGTCGAAGTGCCCGAGGCCAACATCCTGGGCGGCCTGAACCAGGGCGCCAAGGTGCTGATGAGCGGCCTCGACTACGAGCGTGCCGTGCTCGCCGGCGGCCCAGTCGGCATCATGCAGGCGGTGATGGACAACGTGGTGCCTTACATCCACGATCGCAAGCAGTTCGGCCAGAGCATTGGCGAATTCCAGCTGGTGCAGGGCAAGGTGGCCGACATGTACACCGTGCTGCAAGCCGGCCGCGCCTTTCTCTACACCATCGGCAAGAACCTGGACGCGCTGGGCGCCGCGCACGTGCGCCAGGTGCGCAAGGACTGCGCCAGCGTCATCCTGTGGACGGCCGAAATGGCCACCAAGATGGCCGGCGACGGCATCCAGCTGTTTGGCGGCAACGGCTACATCAACGAATACCCGCTGGGCCGCCTGTGGCGTGATGCCAAGCTGTACGAGATCGGCGCCGGCACGTCGGAGATTCGCCGCATGCTGATTGGTCGCGAGCTGTTTGCCGAGACGATGTAAGCTTCTTGGGCGGATGCACGGTTTGCATCGATTTTTATAGCTGCTGGCGCTTGTCAGACATGCGCTGGCGGCTGATTTGGCTTGTAAATGTCCACTCCCCTGCGGCACCTTATCGACAACAACCGCGCCTGGGCCGAGCGCGTTGAGCGACAACAGCCCGGCTTCTTCAAGGAGCTGTCGGCGCAGCAGTCGCCCAAGTACCTGTGGATCGGCTGCTCCGATAGCCGCGTGCCGGCCAACCAGGTGATTGGCCTGGCGCCGGGCGAGGTGTTCGTGCACCGCAACGTGGCCAACGTGGTGGTGCACTCGGATTTGAATGCGCTGTCGGTCATCCAGTTCGCCGTCGACGTGCTGAAGGTGGAGCACATCATGGTCGTTGGCCATTACGGCTGCGGCGGCGTGCTGGCGGCCCTGCACGACAAGCGCGTCGGCCTGGCCGACAACTGGCTGCGCCACGTGCACGACGTGAAGATGCGCCACCGCGGCCGCCTGATGCACCTGTGCGGCACCGCGCAAGAAGACACGCTGTGCGAGATGAACGTGATCGAACAGGTCGGCAACGTGGCGCAGTCCAACGTGGTGCAGGACGCCTGGAAGCGCGGCCAGCCGCTGGCGGTGCATGGCTGGTGCTACGGCCTGAAGGACGGGCTGGTGAAGGACCTGGGCGTGACCATGACCAAGCCCGACGAGGTGGTGGACGTGTTCCGCGGCGCCATCAAGCGCTACCCGCGCGACCCGGACGCCAAGCCGGGTTCCAGCGACTTCCCCCTGTAGCGCCGCGCGCCATGCAGCCGCAAACCCTCGATTCCCCGCTGGCGCGCGACATCGCGCAGGCCATGATCGACGGGTTCAACCGCCATTACCGGCTGTTCCGCACTGAAAGCGCGCGCGCCAAGCACCGCTTTGAAACCTGCGACTGGCACGGCCAGCAGCGCGCGCAGCGCGAGCGCATCGAGTTCTACGACCTGCGCGTGCGCGAATGCCAGAAGCGCCTGGAGCGCGAGTTCAAGGCCGGCGAACAACCGATGGAGACATGGCAGCAGGTCAAGCTGCACTACATCGGCATGCTGGTGGCGCACAAGCAGCCCGAACTGGCTGAGACCTTCTTCAACTCAGTCAGCACGCGCATCCTGCACCGCAGCTACTTTCACAACGATTTCATCTTTGTGCGCCCGGCCATCAGCACGGAGTACCTGGAGACCGACGACCCCAAGGCCAGAACCACCTACCAAGCCTTCTACCCCGGCGCCAACCAGCTCGAAGACACGGTGCGCGCCGTGCTGGCGTCGTTCGATCTCTACTGCGACTTTGAAGACCTGCCGCGCGACACGCAGCGTGTTGCCGATGCCATGCGGCGCGAGCTGGGTGCCGACAAGCCGCGCCCCAACTTCCAGGTGCAGGTGCTCTCCAGCCTGTTCTACCGCAACAAGGGCGCCTACCTGGTCGGCAAGGTCATCAACGGCTTTCGCGAACTGCCGTTTGCGCTGCCCATCCTGCACCGCACGCCGGGCACCGTGTATGTCGATGCGGCGCTGTTCGGCGAGGAGGACATGCTGATTCTGTTCAGCTTCTCGCGCGCCTACTTCATGGTCGACATGGAAATTCCGTCGGCCTACGTGCAGTTTCTGCGCAGCCTCATGCCGCGCAAGCCGCGCGCCGAAATCTACAACGCGCTGGGCCTGGCCAAGCAGGGCAAGAACCTGTTCTACCGCGACTTTCTCTGGCACCTGCGGCACAGCACCGACCAGTTCCGCATCGCGCCTGGCATCAAGGGCATGGTCATGCTCGTGTTCGACCTGCCCAGCTTTCCCTACGTGTTCAAGGTCATCAAGGACTGGTACCCGGCGCCCAAGGAGACCACGCGCGAGCAGATTCGCGGCAAGTACCAGCTCGTCAAGCAGCACGACCGCGTGGGCCGCATGGCCGACACGATGGAGTTCTCGCTCATCGCCTTTCCACGCGACCGCTTCGAGGACGAGCTGATCGCCGAGATCGAGAAGTTTGCCCTCAGCCAGATCGAGATTTCAGACCGCGATGGCGACGGCCAGACCGAGGTCATCATTGCCCACGCCTACATCGAGCGGCGCATGATTCCCCTCAACATCTACCTGCAGGAAGCCTTTGACGCCGGCCCCGACGACGCCGCAGCCCGCGCGCAGATGGAACACGCCGTCATCGAATACGGCAATGCCATCAAGGACCTGGTGGCCGCCAACATCTTCCCCGGCGACATGCTGTGGAAGAACTTCGGCGTCACGCGCCACGGCAAGGTGGTGTTCTACGACTACGACGAGATCGAGTACCTCACCGACTGCAACTTCCGCCGCGTGCCCCCGCCGCGCAACGAAGAAGACGAGATGAGCGGCGAGATCTGGTACCACGTCGCCAAGGGGGATGTGTTCCCCGAAACCTTCGGCCCTTTTCTGCTGGGCAACCCGCGCGTGCGCGAGGTCTTCATGCGGCATCACGCGGAATTGCTGGAGCCGGAGTTTTGGCAGCAGACCAAGGAGCGGATCAAGAGCGGGGAGGTGATTGATTTCTTTCCGTATGGGGTCCACCGGCGGTTTGAAGTGAATGGGGGCGTGAAGGGCGCGTCTGAATTGGCGGACCCAGCGGCGGCGTTCGCCGAAACGCCAGCGGACCAGCCGGACACATCGTCGCCGGCCACGGTTGCGGAACCTTCGGAGTGATTGAGCATCAATTATGATGTAATTTGACATCAATATTGAGGATTTCCATGCGAACGACTGTCACCATCGACGATGCGCTGTATGAAAAGGCACTTGAAGTGGCCGATCCGACCATGGACAAGGCCGATCTGTTTCGAGAGGCGGTCAAGACCTTCGTCCGCGTCCAGGCTGCCAAGCGCCTCGCCACGCTGGGCGCGGCCGCGCCCAAGATGACCGACGTGGCGCGCCGCCGCCCGGGCGATGCTGCCGCATGAGCGCCGTGCTGGTGGACACCTCCGTGTGGGTCGATCACTTCCGCCATGGCAATGACGCCTTGACGGCGCTGCTGACGACCGATCAGGTGCTGACGCATCCCCTCGTGGTGGGCGAAATCGCCTGCGGCTCGCCGCCCGCGCGCAGCCAGACCCTGTCCGATCTCGCTTGCCTGCGTCCCGCCCAGCAAGCCAGCGTCGGCGAGGCCCTGCAGTTCATCGAGCGCGAGCGCCTGTTCGGCCTGGGTTGCGGGCTGGTCGACATCCTGCTGCTGGCCTCGACGCGGATGACTTCTGGCGCGCAGCTATGGACACTGGACAAGCGCCTGGCCGGCCTGGCCGAGCGTTTTGGCGTGTTGCACGAGCCGGTTGTGCATTGATTTTTGAGTCCTGATTTTTCACGTCTGCTTAAGGAGCTACTTTCATGTCCGACCCCATCGTCATCGTTTCCGCCGCCCGCACCCCCATGGGCAGTTTCCAGGGCGACTTCACGCCGCTGGCCGCGCACGACCTGGGCGGCGCGGCGATCAAGGCCGCCGTCGAGCGCGCCGGCATTAAACCGGAACTGGTCACCGAAGTCATCTTCGGCAACTGCCTGATGGCCGGCCAGGGCCAGGCGCCGGCGCGGCAGGCGGCGTTCAAGGGCGGCTTGCCCAAGAGCGCGGGCGCGGTCACGCTCAGCAAGATGTGCGGCTCGGGCATGCGCGCGGCGATGTTCGCGCACGACATGCTGGTGGCGGGCACGCACGACGTGCTGGTGGCCGGCGGCATGGAGAGCATGACCAACGCGCCCTACCTGCTGCAAAAAGGGCGCGGCGGCTACCGGCTCGGGCACGACCGCATCTTCGATCACATGATGCTCGACGGCCTGGAAGACGCCTACGAGCCGGGCCGCTCGATGGGCACCTTCGGCGAGGACTGCGCCGCCAAATACGGTTTCACCCGCGCCGAGCAGGACGCCTTTGCCACCGCCAGCGTGCAGCGCGCAAAAGCGGCCACCGAGTCGGGCGGTTTTGCTGCCGAGATCACGCCGGTGACCGTGAAGACCCGCGCCGGCGAGACGGTCATCAGCATCGACGAAGGACCGGGGCGCGTGAAGCTCGACAAGATCGCCTCCCTCAAACCGGCTTTCCGGAAAGACGGCACCATCACCGCTGCCAGCAGCTCCAGCATCAACGACGGCGCGGCCGCGATGGTGATGATGCGGGCTTCGACCGCTGAAAAACTGGGCTGCAAGCCGCTGGCGCGCATCGTCAGCCACGCGGTACACGCGCAGGAGCCCGAGTGGTTTGCCACCGCCCCGGTCGGCGCGACGCAGAAGGCCCTGCAAAAGGCCGGCTGGAGCGTGGCGGACGTCGACCTGTGGGAAGTGAACGAGGCTTTTGCCGTGGTGCCGATGGCGCTGATGAAGGATCTGGGTCTGTCGCACGACATCGTCAACGTCAACGGCGGCGCCTGCGCGCTGGGCCACCCGATCGGCGCCAGCGGCGCCCGCATCATGGTCACGCTGCTGCACGCACTGAAGGCACGCGGCAAGAAGCGCGGTCTGGCCACGCTGTGCATCGGCGGCGGCGAAGCGACCGCCGTGGCGCTGGAGTTGCTTTGAATTTCAGAGCAACAACTGACGGATTGACGCTGGATTGAGCCACTTTTTGGCAGGAAAATCGACATGACAACGGTACTGGTCATCGGCGCGTCGCGCGGCATCGGGTTCGAGTTCGTGCGGCAGTCGCTGCAGGCGGGTGAACGGGTGATTGCCACGGCGCGCGACGACGCCGGGCGCGAGCGGCTGGCGGCGCTGGGCGCACAGGTGCTGACGGTGGACGTGGCCAACCCGGCCAGCGTCAGCGGTCTGGCCTGGCAGCTCGATGGCGAGAAGATCGACACCGCGCTGTACGTGGCCGGCGTCATGAACCGCGCCGACGCGACCGAGCCGCCGACGCAGCCCGAGTTCGACCGCGTGATGCACGCCAACGTGCTGGGCGCGATGCAGGTGATTCCGCAGGTGGCGCCGCTGGTGGCGGCGTCCGACCAGCCCGGCGGCGGGCGCTTCGGCTTCATCTCCAGCGTGATGGGCCGCATCGGCGGTGTGGCTGCCGGCAACGCCTGGCTGTACCGTGTCAGCAAGGCGGCGCTGAACATGGCTGTGGCTTCGGCCCAGCCCTGCTACGCCGGCGTCACGATGGTGGCGCTGCATCCCGGCTGGGTGCAGACCGACATGGGCGGCGCGTCGGCCCCGGTGACGCTGACCGACAGCGCAGCCGGCCTGCGTGCCACGCTGGCCGCGCTGACACCGTCCGACCGTGGCCGCTTCCTGAATTACGACGGCACGCCTTTCGACAGCTGGTAAGCCGGCGCCCCGCCCGAATAACGGAGACAACATGCTGCTGACACAAGACCAGGAAATGATTCGCGACGCGGTGCGCGCCTTTGCCACCGAGCAGTTGTGGCCCCATGCGCCGCGCTGGGACAAGGAGCACACCTTCCCGAAGGAAGCCCATCAGGGGCTGGCGGCACTGGGCGCCTACGGCATCTGTGTGCCCGAAGCCTATGGCGGCGCCAATCTGGACTACCTGACGCTGGCGCTGGTGCTGGAAGAAATCGCCGCCGGCGACGGGGGCACCAGCACCGCCATCTCGGTGACCAACTGCCCGGTCAACGCCATCCTGATGCGTTACGGCAGCGAAGCCCAGAAGCAGCAGTGGCTGGTGCCGCTGGCGCAGGGCCGGATGCTGGGCGCTTTCTGCCTGACCGAGCCGCACGTCGGCTCGGACGCCTCGGCGCTGCGGACGACTGCAGTGAAAGACGGCGACAGCTACGTGCTCAACGGCGTCAAGCAGTTCATCACCAGCGGCAAGAACGGCCAGCTGGCCATCGTCATCGCCGTCACCGACAAGGGCGCCGGCAAGAAGGGCATGAGCGCGTTCATGGTGCCGACCGATGCGCCAGGCTATGCGGTGGCGCGGCTGGAAGACAAGCTCGGGCAGCACAGCTCCGACACCGCGCAGATCAACCTGGACAACTGCCGCATTCCGGCCGAAAACCTGATCGGTCAGGAAGGTGAGGGCTACCGCATCGCACTGTCGGCG
>JAKOYD010000071.1 GCA_029780695.1 Pseudomonadota bacterium | reverse complement strand
CGGCACACGTAGTCGCCCGGTTTGGCATCCCCCACCAGCAGGGAGGCCACCGCGCGCTCCCGCTCGGCGGGCAGCAGCAGAGGGAGCCAGGGAATGCCTTCCAGCTCCTGCGGCGTGGGCGAACGGCGCCGCTGGTGCAGCGACAAGTCCTGGTGGGTGCGTGGGTCCATGGCGCAAAGGTTCTCACGAAAAAGGGCGCCCTGCAGCCGCCTGGGCATGCGGGAATACCACGACCCCAATTGTCGTCAGACCGACAAAAAAATGCCAATCGTGACGGGATGATGTCGCCTCGCGCCCCTGCCACCTGCGGAGGGAGCCCCGAGGAGACCAGCACCATGACCCAACCATCTTCCACCACCGCACGCCCCCTCCACCCCGCGCCCACCACGCCGCGCCCCCTAGCCCGCCGCCAGGTGCTTGCTGCCGCTGCCGCCACCGCAGCGGCCGTGGGCGTGCCTGGGCTGGGCTGGAGCGGCGCGGCCCGCGCGCAGGAGGGCGCGATCAAGATCGCACAGTCCACCGCCCTCACCGGCCCGCTGGGCGATCTGGGATCGGCCATGCACCAGGGCGCCAAGGCCGCGTTTGCGGGCATCAATGCGCGGGGCGGCGTGCACGGCAAGGCCATTGAACTCGTCACCCAGGACGACACCTACGACGTGCCCAAGGCGCTGGCCAATGTGGAGCAGTTTCTGGCCGACCCTGGGTACTTTGCTCTGTTCAACTGCATGGGCACACCCATGATCGACGCCATGCTGCCCAAGGTGATCGAAAGCGGTATCCCGTTTTTCGCGCCCTTCACCGGCGCGCAGCTCAGCCGCACCAAGAACGCCCGCAACGTGTTCAACATCCGCGCCAGCTATGCCGACGAGGCCGAGAAGCTGGTGCAGCACCTGTCCACCATCGGCATCCAGCGCATTGGCATCGTCTACCAGAACAACTCGTTCGGCAAAGAGGTGTTCAACGCCGCCAAACAGTCGATGGACCGGCTCAAGCTGCCCGAAGCCGTCACGGTGACCGTGGAGAACAATGCCTCGGACGCGGGCAGCGCCGCCGCCAAGCTGGCCGGCGGCAACCTGGAGGCCATCGTGATTGGCCTCGCAGGAAAGCCCACGCTGGAGTTTGTGAAGGCGTTCCGCGCGCTCAAGCGGGGCGTGACGCTGTACGCGCTGTCGGTCATGGGCACCCCGGCCACCGTCAAGGCCCTGGGTGCGGACGCCACGGGCATGGCGATTTCGCAGGTGGTGCCCCTGCCCTCCAACGTGGTGATGCCCGTGGTGCGCGAGTTCCAGGCCGCCTGGAAGGCCTCGGGCGCCACGGCCGAGCCCTCACACCTGGCGCTGGAGGGCTACATCAACGCCCGCGTGTTTACCGAGGCTTTGCAGCGCGCAGGCCGCAACCCCACCCGCGCAGCCTTCATCGACGCCACCTGGAACCTGAAAAAGTGGGACCTGGGCGGGTTCGAGATCAGCGCCAGCACGCCGGACCGCAACGCCTCGCGCTTTGTGGAGCTCACGCTGGTGGGACGCGATGGGCGGTTCTTGCGATAGCCCGAAGGGCCCGCCGCTGGCACGCTGATGA
>JAKOYD010000023.1 GCA_029780695.1 Pseudomonadota bacterium | reverse complement strand
CCACGCGCTGACCGCCATCGGCATCGCCGGCCAGGCCAGCATCGACAAGGTCGCCGGCCCGGTGGGCGAGGCGCTGATCATGACCGCCTTCGGCCTGGCCGTCGCCGTGCCCGCGGTGATGGGCTACAACTGGCTGATCCGCCGCAACAAGACCGTGATGGAGCGCGTGCGCGCCTTCTCGGGCGACGTGCACAACGTCCTGCTCGCGGGCAAAAGGTAAGCAGCCATGGCGATGAGCGTCGGCTCGCCGGACGACGACGGCGAAGAGCAGATGAACTCGGCCATCAACACCACGCCCCTGGTGGACGTGATGCTGGTGCTGCTGATCATCTTCCTGATCACGATCCCGGTGGTCACGCAGAGCATCAACCTGCAACTGCCCAAGGAGCGCAACGTTCCCACGCAGACCAAGCCGGAGAACGTGCTGCTGGCCGTCAGCAAGGACGGCGACATCTACTGGAACACGCGCAAGGTGCCCGACATCGAGAGCCTGGTGGCGGACCTGAAGAAGGAGGCGGTGAAGGATCCGCAGCCCGAGGTGCACATCCGCGGCGACGAGGAAGCGCGCTACGAGGCGGTGGGCCGGCTTGTCGTCGCCTGTCAGCGCGCCGGCATCGCCAAAGTGGGCTTCATCACCGAAGCCCCACCGAACCAGTAAGAGGAGCCCACCATGGGAATGAGCGTAGGCTCAGGCGGCGGTGAAGACGACGTGATGGTCGAGATGAACACCACGCCGCTGATCGACGTGATGCTGGTGCTGATCATCATGCTGATCATCACGATCCCGATCCAGACGCATGCGGTGAAGATGAACATGCCGGTGGGGCCGAGCAGCGCGCCGCCCAAGCCGCCGGAGATCATCCGCATCGACGTCGACTTCGACGGCACGATCGGCTGGAACGGCGAGATCGTGGCCGACCGCGCGACGCTGGAAAACAAGCTCGCCCAGGTCGCCGCCCTGCCCGACCAGCCCGAGGTGCACCTGCGCCCGAACAAGCTGGTCAGCTACAAGGTCGTCGCCATGGTCATGGCCAGCGCCCAGCGCCTGGGCGTCACCAAGATCGGCCTCGTCGGCAACGAGCAGTTCCTGTGACCGCACCATGAAGAACCAAGTCCAACTCATCACCTACGTCGACCGCTTCGGCGGCGGCGGCCTGGCCGACCTGCAATCGCTGCTGACCGGCCCGCTGCACGGCGTGTTCGGCGGCGTGCACCTGCTGCCCTTCTTCCACGCCATCGACGGCGCCGATGCCGGCTTCGACCCCATCGACCACACCCGCGTCGACCCCCGCCTGGGCGACTGGAGCGACGTGAAGCGCCTGACCCAGCATGTGGACGTGATGGCCGACGTGATCGTCAACCACATGTCGTCCGACTCACCGCAGTTCCAGGACTTCGCCGCCAAGGGCCGGGCCTCGGCCTACGACGGCCTGTTCCTGACCATGGACGCGGTGTTCCCGCAGGGCGCGACGGAGAAAGACCTGCTGGCGATCTACCGCCCCCGTCCGGGCGCACCGTTCACCTTCGTCACGCTGGCCAACGGCGAGCGGCGCATCCTGTGGACCACCTTCACCGCCAAGCAGGTGGACATCGACGTGAACCACCCGCAGGGCCGGGCCTACCTGCTGGCCATCCTGCAGCGGCTGGCCGATTCGGGCGTGACCATGATCCGCTGCGACGCGGTGGGCTACGCGATCAAGAAGCCGGGCGACAGCTGCTTCATGATGGCCGAGACCTTTGCCTTCATCGACGAATTCGCCAACATCGCCCGCGGCCTGGGGCTGGAGGTGCTGGTCGAGGTGCACAGCTACTACCGCAAGCAGATCGAGATCGCGCAGAAGGTCGACTGGGTCTACGACTTCGCGCTGCCGCCGCTGGTGCTGCATGCCCTGTTCAACGGCACGGCCGAGCCGCTGAAGGCCTGGACGCGCCAGCGGCCGGCCAACGCGATCACCGTGCTCGACACCCACGACGGCATCGGCATCATCGACATTGGCGCCGATGCAACCGATCGCAAGAACCGCCCCGGCCTGGTCCCGGCGGCTGAACTGGACGCCCTGGTCGAGACCATCCACGCCAACAGCGGCGGGCAGAGCCGCGAGGCCACCGGCGCGGCCGCCAGCAACCTGGACCTGTACCAGGTCAACTGCACGTTCTACGACGCGCTGGGCCGCGACGACGACGCCTACCTGATCGCCCGCGCGATCCAGTTCTTCCTGCCCGGCGTGCCGCAGGTCTACTACGTCGGCCTGCTGGCCGGCGAGAACGACATGGCGCTGCTGAAGGCCAGCGGCGTGGGCCGCGACATCAACCGCCACCACTACAGCACCGCCGAGATCGACCAGCAACTGCAGCGGCCCGTGGTGCAAGCCCTGCTGCGGCTGATCCGGCTGCGCAATGCGCATCCGGCGTTCAACGGCAGCTTCTCGCTGGGCGACAGCGATACGCGCAAGCTCGTGCTGCACTGGCAGCACGGCCATCATGCCGCCACACTGCAGGTCGACCTGGCGGGCCGCAACGGCAGCATCACGCTGCGCGATGCCGCATCGGCCGAGCAGCTGTCCCTGCGCGTGGCCATTGGCAGCACGGAGCCGATGGCCGAAGCGCCCATCCCCTGACGACCCGCTGACGGGCCGGGTCGACCGAGTGCTGCAGTCACGCAACACTCTGGTTAACCCTTCAACGCAATCGATTGCATTTGTCGCAGAATTTTTTGACGGGGCATGCGCCCCAACTGCCCCCGAAGGAGACACCATGACCCGCAACTTCCCTCTGCATCAGGGCGCTCTGCGTCCTGTCGCCCTGGCCGCCGCGCTGACCCTGCTGCCCGCCCTGGCCATTGCCCAGGCACAACCCGCGTCCAAGGATGACACGCTGAACCTGGAACGCATCGTCGTCACCGGTACCACCCAGAGCGCCAGCAAGATGAAGCAGAGCGTGTCGATCAGCACGCTGGAATCCGAACAGATCCTGAAGCTGTCTCCGACCAATGCGGCCGAAGTGCTGCGCGCCATTCCTGGCATCCGTTCGGAATCGTCGGGTGGCGAAGGCAACGCCAACCTGACCGTGCGCGGCCTGCCGATCTCTGCCGGAGGCGCGCGCTACGTGCAGTTCCAGGAGGACGGCCTGCCGATTCTGCTGTTCGGCGACATCGCCTTCGGCACGGCAGACCAGTTCCTGCGCACCGACTTCAACCTGAGCCACCTGGAAGTCATCCGCGGCGGCTCGGCGAGCACGCTGGCGAGCAACTCCCCCGGCGGCATCATCAACTTCATCAGCAAGACCGGTGACGAGGCTGGCGGCGCCGTGGGCCTGACCTTCGGCCTCGACGGCGGCCGCCAGACCCGCGTGGATGCCGACTATGGGGGCAGCCTGGGCAAGGGCACGACCTTCCACATCGGTGGCTTCCAGCGCACCGGCGAAGGCGACCGGCCCACCGGCTTCACTGCGGCCAATGGCGGCCAGATCAAGGCCAGCCTCACCCACAACTTCAGCAACGGCTATCTGCGCGCCACGCTGAAGGCACTGGACGATCGCACGCCCTCGTTCATGCCCGTGCCGGTGATCACCACCAACGGCAAGATCAACGCCATCCCGGGCATCGACCCGCGCACCGCGTTCTTCATCAGCAAGACCACGCCGCAGGATTCCGTGTTCGGCCCGTCGGGCGGCATGGTCAGCACCAATCCGCGCGATGGCCTGAAGGTCAAGAGCACGGCCTTCGGCCTGGAAGGCCAGCTTCGCCTGGCCGATGGCTGGACGCTGACCGACAAGTTCCGCACGGCGGACAACAGCGGCCGCTTCATGGCCATGTTCCCGGCAGACAACGGCACGCCCGCGGCCGGCGCCTCCAAGTTCACCGCCACGCTGTTCAACACCTCGATCAACAGTCTGGACAACACCTTCAACGACCTGAAGGTCAGCAAGGGCTTCGCCATGGGTGGCGGCAAGGCCACCGTCAATGCCGGCCTGTTCTACGGCAAGCAGGACGTTGCGCTGACCTGGTACTGGAACCAGTACACCGTCGACATGAAGAACACCGGCGCGGCTGCAACCTTCGCCACCGCCGGCTGGGACACCTGGGGCGGCTGCTGCGTGCGCAACTTCGACGTCAGCTACACCACGCTGGCGCCCTATGCGTCGCTGAACTGGGAAGCCGGCCCGCTGACGCTGGACATGAGCCTGCGGCGCGACCAGCAGAAGGCATCCGGCTGGGCCCAGGAAGACAACCCGACCACCAAGACCTGGAACAAGGCCGGGCAGCAGACGGTGGACTACAAGCTCAGCCACACCTCGTACTCGCTGGGCGGCAACTACCAGCTCACGCGGGACCTGGCCTGGTTCGCCCGCATGAGCAACGGCGTGGCCTTCAGCGCGGACCGGCTGCTGTACGGCAATCCGCTGAACGGCTCGGTGCCGGTGGCCGTCAATGAGGTCAAGCAGGTCGAAGGAGGTGCGAAGTGGCGCTCGGGCGGCTTCAGCTTGTTCGCCACGCTGTTCGAGGCGCGCACGGCCGAGAGCAACTACGAGGCCACCACCCAGACCTTCACCACCAACAAGTACAAGGCCAACGGCCTGGAACTGGAGCTGGGCTATCGGCTGGGCGACTTCAAGCTGGTCGCCGGCAGCACCTTCACCAAGGCCAAGATCACGGCCTCGAACGACGCCAAGACCGTCGGCAACCGTCCGCGCCGCCAGGCCGAACTCGTGTACCAGCTGGCGCCGTCGTACAGCTTCGGTCCGGTGGAAGTGGGTGCCGCCGTGATCGGCACCGGCAAGAGCTGGGGCGATGATGCGAACACCATCACCCAGCCCGGCTTCACTGTGCTCAACGCCTTCGTGAACTACCAGGTCAATGACAAGCTGGGCCTGTCGGTCAGCGCCAACAACCTGACCAACACCATCGGCTACACGGAGGTTGAGGGCGACGGCCACGCTGCCCGCTCGATCAACGGCCGCACGGTCAAGGCATCGGTGAAGTACACCTTCTGATGCCGAGCGGGCCGCTGGGGCGGCCCGTCCAGCCCCGCCGAGACGGCGGCGCCTGCAAGGGCGCCGCCGTTTTCCGCTTGGGGCCCGGCATGCACGCAACACCACACACGGCCGACCAATGCGCCCCGCCCACCCGCCAGCCGACACGCCCGAAACCCGCCCCGCCTGGCACTTCACCCCGCGCGCGCACTGGATGAATGACCCCAACGGCCTGATCTTCCACCGCGGCACCTGGCACCTGTTCTTCCAACACCACCCGCACGGCAGAACCTGGGGGCCGATGCACTGGGGCCACGCGACCAGCGGCGACCTGCTGCGCTGGCAGGAGCAGCCGATCGCGCTGGCGCCCGACCACCTGGGCATGGTGTTCTCGGGAAGTGCGGTGCTGGACTCCGGCAATCGCAGCGGCCTGGGACCGGCCGGCAGCCAGCCGCTGGTGATGATGTTCACCCACCACGACATGGCCGACGAGCAGGCCGGCCGCATCGACCGCCAGCACCAGAGCCTGGCCTTCAGCCTGGACGGCGGCGCCACCTGGACCACCCACGCCGGCAACCCGGTGATGCCCAACCCCGGCGTGCAGGACTGGCGCGACCCCAAGCTGCGCTGGCTGCCGCAGCGGCAGTGCTGGACCATGGCCCTGGCCTGCGGCGACCACATCCGCTTCTACAGCTCGCCGGACCTGAAACGCTGGACCGAGGACAGCCGCTTCGGCGGCGCTGGCGTCGGTGCACATGGCGGCGTGTGGGAATGCCCCGATCTGATCCCGCTGACGGCGCCCGATGGCCGCACACATTGGGTGTTGCTGGTCAGCCTGACGCCCGGCGGACCGAACGGCGGATCGGCCACGCAGTACTTCATCGGCGACTTCGATGACCGCACGTTCACGCCACACGACACCCGCACACGCTGGCTGGACTTCGGCCCCGACAACTACGCCGGGGTCACCTGGGCCGAGGTCGACGACCGCGCCCTGTTCATCGGCTGGATGAGCAACTGGCAATACGCCGACAAGGTGCCCACCGCGCCTTGGCGCAGCGCAATGACGATGCCGCGCGAACTGCAACTGCGCACCGCGCCCGACGGCCTGCGCGTGGCCAGCGTGCCGGCGCGCGAGGTGGCGACGCTGTGCCAGCCGGCCACGCTGGCGCGGCAGGGCGTGGCGCTGGGCGACGCGGCGCTGGACCTGTCGGCCGCGCTGGCTGGCACGCAGGGCCGCTTTGTGCTGCAGCTGTCGACCGCCGCGCTGCGCGGCTTCACGCTGACGCTGGGCAATGCCGCGGGCGATGTACTGCGCATCGGCTTCGATGCGACCGCCGGCTGCTGGTGGATCGACCGCAACGCCAGCGGCGACGTCGGCTTCCACCCGGTCTTCGCCCAGCGCGCCACGGCAGCGCGGCTGGCCACCGCCGCCAAGTCCGACCTGCAACTGTGGTTCGACGCCACCTCGGTGGAACTGTTCGCCGACGACGGGCTGTCGGTGATGACCGCGCTGTTCTTCCCGCGCCAGCCCTGGAACCGGGCCACGCTGGCGTCGGACGACGGGCTGATGCTGGACACGCTCGAACTCAGGCCGCTGCGTGATTCGCGGTAGTTCCGAGTCCGGTTCGGGCTCATTGCGGACCTTGAGGTTGGCCCTGCTTGGTCTTGCGGATGCTTCGCAGCGTTCGCTGCACCGCGCCGGGTCTCGCCCCGGCAGGCGA
>JAKOYD010000021.1 GCA_029780695.1 Pseudomonadota bacterium | reverse complement strand
ACGCGCGAGCGCAGCGGGCCCAGGCCGTCGAGCAGCTGGTTCAGGTGCGTGCGGATGGCGGGCAACAGCACGTCGATGTCAGGGAAGGCGTAGTCGAGCACGATGCGCTCGCGCACATGGCCGGTGAAGTCCACCAGCAGCCAATCTGCGCTGCGGCGGCCGATCTTGATGCCGATGGCAAACGCGCCGTCAGGGTTCAGGCCAATCGGCACCGAGGGCTGGCCCACACGACCACGCACAGGCGCTTCGCGGCGCAGCAGCTGATCTTCGTCCAACCGAGCGGTGATGAGGCCGATGGTCTGCGCCGTGAGGCCCGTGACGCGCGCCATCTCGGCCTTGGCCAGGCTGCCGTGGGTGCGCAGCGCCTGCAGCACCACGCGTTCGTTGAACTGGCGCAGCCCCACATGGTTGGAGCCGCGCTGGCGCAGCAGCGCGGGGCTGGTGGCAGCGTTGCCAACGGCAGGTGGAGAAGCGTCGGTGTCCAGCATGGTGATGAAACGGTCAGGCGTTCAGAGTGTCGCCGATGACGCCCTTGCGCAGCAGGAAGTTACCCCAGGGCTGACGCTCGCCAGTCACCACGATGGCATAGGCCTTTTTGACGCGCTCGTAGAACGCAAAACGCTCCACGCCTTCGGCCTGCTCGCTGGCCACGCCCTCGCGTGCCAGCACGTCCATGGTTTCGCGCTGCAGGGCTGAACGGTACGGCACCTCGGTGCCACCCACCTGCATGTAGGCCACGGGGTGCGTCACGTCTTGCGCCAAGGGCAGCACACTGGCCACCGCTTGCACGGCACGCGCCATGCCGATGCCCGGCAGGCGCAGCACGGGCTTGCCAGCCCCAAGGCTCATGGCGGTGAAGTTGGCGTCTGCCAGCACGATGGCATCGTCGTGGCCCATTTCGGCCAGCACCTTGAGCAGGTCGGGGGTCAGCAGGGGATCAATGTTCTTCAGCATGAGAGGCGTTTCAGGCAAGGCATTCAGCAGGCAAATCGGACGCGGCCATGGCCCCCGTCATCACCGCCACGGTGTCGCTCATGCTGATCTTCTTGGGGTTGACCACGGCCGCACGCTTGCCCAGGCGGGCGATGTGGATGCGGTCGGCAATCTCGAACACATGGGGCATGTTGTGGCTGATGAGGATCACGGGCAGGCCCTTGTCGCGCACGCGGCGGATCAGCTCCAGCACCATGTTGCCCTCCTTCACACCCAGGGCGGCGGTGGGCTCGTCCATGATGACGACATGCCGTGCAAACGCCGCTGCACGCGCCACAGCCACGCACTGCCGCTGGCCGCCCGAGAGCGTCTCCACCGCCTGCGTCATGGAGCGGATGCCCACCTTCAGCTCGGCCATGCGGGCCACGCTTTCTTCGAGCATCTTCTTTTTGTCGAGCATGCGCAGCGCGCTGCCCAAGAGGCCTGGGCGGCGCAGCTCACGGCCCAGGAACAGGTTTTCGGCAATGGTCATGGCCGGGGCCACGGCCAGGTCCTGGTACACGGTTTCGATGCCCGCGCGGCGCGCGTCGATGGGGCTTTTGAACTGGATGCGCTGTCCGTCGAGCAGGATCTCGCCCTCGTCCGGCACGGTGGCGCCGGACAGCGCCTTGATGAGGCTGGACTTGCCCGCGCCGTTGTCGCCGATCACAGCCAGGATTTCACCGGCGCGCAGTTCAAAGTCGGCGCCGTCCAACGCGGTGACCTGCCCGTAGCGCTTGACCAGGCCCTTGGCCTGCATGACCAGCGGAGCGTTGTTTGTGTGGGTGGAGTTGGTCATGATCAACGCACTCCCTTGCGCGAGAGTTGGTCGGTGGCCACGGCCAGGATCACGAGGATGCCAGTCACCAGGATCTGGTAGACGGACGACACGCCCATGAGCGTGAGGCCGTTGCGGAACACACCCACGATGAGCGCCCCCACCAGCGTGCCCAGGATGACGCCGCGCCCGCCAAACAGGCTGGTGCCGCCCAGCACCACGGCGCTGATGGCGTCGAGGTTTTCGGTCTGGCCCGCGTTCGGGTCGCCCGCGCCGGTGCGCGCCACCGACAGCAGCGACGCAATGCCGTAGAACAAACCGGCCAACACATACACGCCCAGCAGCACCTTGTCGGTCGCAATGCCGGTGAGGCGCGTGGCCTCGGGGCTGTTGCCCACGGCGTACACATGGCGGCCCGGTGCGGTCTCGCGCAGCGCAAACCAGGTGACGAGGTACAGCACCAGCATCAGCACCGCGCCCCAGACGATGGCGGTCTGGCCCAGCTGGAAGGTGTTGCCCAGCGCGGTCATGCCCGCAGGAATGTCGGTGATGGTCTGCGCGCCCGAATACAGCTGCGTGGCAGCAAACGCAATGTTGAGCGTGCCCAGCGTGACGATGAAGGGCGGCAGCTTGATCTTGGTGACCAGCAGACCGTTGACCAGGCCGAACAGCATGGTCACCGCCATGCCGCACGCAATCGCCACGGGGGCCGAGAGGCCATAGTCCGCCGCCATCTTGGTCATCACGATGCCGCCCAGCGCCATCACCATGCCGCACGACAGATCAATGCCCGCCGTGAGGATGACCAGCGTCTGGCCGATGGCAATGACCGCCACGACCATGACCTGCTGCAGGATGAGCGCGAAGTTCTGCGCTGACAGAAAACGCTCGCTCTGCGTGGCAAAGAAGGCGCACGCCAGGATCAGCGCGATGAACGGCCCCAGCGTGGCCAGCGGCGGTAGTTTTAAAGCGGACGAGGACATGGCGACTCCGTGCGGGTGGACAAAGGTGGCGCTCAGAAAAAGCAGTTGTCGGTGGGGAGCCGATCGCAAAACTCAGCGGAGCGGTTCTGGCTAGGCGCTGCGTCGCAGGCAGTACGGTAGTACGACAAGACGGAGCAACGACGCCAGAAGAGTTTTTCGAACGGCTCTTACTTGGCGCCCCAGCACAGGTCGGTGCCGGTCTTCACATCCTTGCTGTCCACGCCCGCCATGGGCTTGGCAGCGATCAGCGTCACGCCGGTGTCGGTGTAGCCGCTGACCTTCTTGCCGGTCTTGGCGTATTCCACGCCTGCCGCCACGCCCATGGCGGCCATGCGCAGTGGGTACTGCTGGCTGGTGGCGGCGATCACACCCTTGCCCACATCGGCAATGCCTGCGCAGCCGCCGTCCACCGAGACGATGAGCACGTTCTTCTCCTTGCCTGCGGCCTTGAGCGCGTTGTAGGCACCAGCAGCGGCGGGCTCGTTGATGGTGTAGACGATGTTGATGTCAGGGTTCTTCTGCAGGCAGTTTTCCATGCCGGTCTGGCCCTTGGCGCGGTCGCCAAAGCTGTCGGCCATGCAGACCACTTCGGCGGGGCGCGACAGCTCATTGCTCTTGGCATCGTTGGCCTGCAGGCCAAAGCCCTTCAAGAAACCGTTGTGCCGCTGCGCGCCCACAGGGTGGCCGGGGAACAGGTCCAGCGTGGCGATCACGGGCTTCTTGCCCGCAGCGGCGGCCTTGGCGTACTGGCCGATCAGCTCGCCCGCCTTGTAGTTGTCGGTGGCAAACAGCGCGTCCGTCGCATCCATGGGCTCGGTGGGGCTGTCGAGTGCAATCACCAACACACCGCGCGCCTGCGCCTTCTTGATGGCGGGCACGATGGCCTTGGCGTCGCTGGGGGTGATGAGGATGGTCTTGGCGCCTGCGGCGATCAGGTTCTCCATGGCCGTGACTTGGCCCGCGTTGTCGCCGTCGGTCTTGCCTGCGGCCGACACCAGCTTGGCGCCCAGCTTCTTGGCCTCGGCTGTGGCGCCCTCTTTCATCTTCACGAAGAAGGGGTTGGTCTCGGTCTTGGTGATGAGGCCGATGACGGGCTCGGACGTCTGTGCCTGGGCCAGGCCAGAGGCCAGGGCGCCGGTGAGGGCAAGGGCAGAAAGCGCGAAAGCGGGGGTGCGTTGCATGGCGTTGTCTCCGGGTTTTTGGGATGGCAGATTCCTGTCGGCCCCGTGCTGCGCGGCTGGCAGGTGAACCACTCTTGTCGGGTGGATGGGATCGAACTATAGTGGCCGACAAGTTAATAAATCAAGTGGATTTACTTATGGTTTTCCCTATCCAGTCCGCCGGTTCTGCCACTGTCCACACCGCACCGCCGCTGCGTGTGGCCACGGCGGGCGAGGCCTTGTTCGACCTGATCGAAGAGCCCGATGGCCGCCTGAAACCCTGCGCGGGCGGCGCGGTCTACAACCTCACCCGCGCGCTGGGCCTGCAGGGCGTGGGCACGCAGTACCTCAACCCGCTGTCGGGCGACATGCTGGGGCGGCAATTGGCGCGTGGTCTGCACGACGCGGGCGTGGCCCTGGCCGCGCCCACGCCAGTGCGTGCACCCAGTGCGCTGGCCCTGGCCGCGCTGGACGCCGAGGGCAAGGCCAGCTACAGCTTCTACCGCGATGGCGTGGCCGACCGCCAGGTGACGGCCGCAGCGCTGACGGCTGCTTGCGCCGCGTTGTCCGACCTGCAGGTGGTGGCCACCGGCTGCCTGGCGCTGGTGGCGCAGGACGCCGCCATCTATCTGCCCTGGCTGGCAGCGCAGCGCGCAGCGGGCCGCATGGTGGTGGTCGATGCCAACCTGCGCCTGTCGGCCGTGGACGATGCTGACGCCTACCGCGCCAATGTGATGGCCGCCCTGCAGCACGCCCACCTCATCAAGGTGAGCGACGACGACCTGGACGCGCTGGCCGTTCCGGGCGCCACCGCGCTGGAGCGCGCCCACTATTTGCAGCAGCAAACACAGGCGCAATGGCTTGCGCTCACGCTCGGGCCAGACGGCGCCTGGCTGCTGCAGCGCGATGGGCTGGCCGTGAATGCGCGCGAAGAGGCGCCGATCACGGTGGTGGACACGGTGGGAGCGGGCGACTGTTTTCTGGCGGGGCTGATCACCGCCTTGTTGGGCGGACCCGAACGGGGAGAAGAAGCGCTAGCCCTGCGCGCGGGAGGCATCACGGCGCCCATCACGGAAGCCCGGCTGCGCACCGTGCTGCACCACGCGCTGGCGAGTGCCAGCCATTGCGTAGAGCGGGCGGGCTGCACGCCCCCCCGTTACGAAGAAGTGCGCGAAAGGCTGGCACTGCGGCGCTCTGCGACTGCCGCAGGCCGGTAGCCTTTACTCGGCGGGCTTGGCGGCCGGTTTGCGGGCCCGGCTGCGGGGACGGGCAGCAGGGGCCTTGGCGGAGGTGGTGCCTTCTGCCTCTGCGGGAGAGTCCTCGGGCGCAGGGGCCGGGGCATCGGCTGCTTCACCCGCAGCACGCGCACTGCGTGCGCGGGGCGTGGCGGCCTTGCGTGGGCTGGCGGCAGGCTTTGCGCTGTCTCCACTGCGCGCACGGCTGCGGCGAGGGGTAGCCGCTTCTGAGCTATCGGCCTCGGTGGATGCACTGACCTCCGGGGTGTCCGCGCCCTCTTCCACTTCAGGGCGCAGCGCTTGTGGCGCGGTGGTATCGATCACCGGCTCTGGCGGCACCGCCTCAAGAGCCACGGGCTGGCTGAAATAGCGGCTGGCTGGGCGCTCAGCGGGAGCATCGGCCTGCTCGGCCTCAAAGTGTTCGTTGCGCGGCGCAGGGCGATTGTCTCCACGGTCTGCGCGGTCTGCACCCTCACCACGACGCCCTCGGCTGCGACCCGGCGCGCCCTGCCCTTCGCCACCTTCAGAACGCAGGTCAGGCGTCGTCGCCACCGCATGGAAGTCGTGCCGTGTCGCTCCGCCCTGGCTGGTGCGCTCATTGGTGCGCTCTCCGGTGCCTTCGGGCCGTGCAGATGCGGCTGGGGCGCTCGGCGCACCATGGCTGCGGTACACATACGCGCCTGATTTTTCATCGCGCCCAAACTCCAGCAGCCCACGCGCCTGTGCTTCTTCGAGCAGGTTGCCAAAGGTGCGGAAGCCATAACGGCCTTCGCTGAAATCGGGCTTGCGGCGCTTGATGGCCTCCTTGAGTACCGAGGCCCAGATCTTGCCCGTGTCGCCCCGCTCCAGCAGCAGGGCCTCGAAGGTTTCGGCGGCCAGCTCCACGCCCTGGGTGCGGCGCGCGTCCTGGCTTTCCTTGCGGCTGCGTTCTTCTTCGGGGCTGCGGCGGGGCGCAGGCGGCGGGTTGCTGCCAGGGCTCTGGCGGCGGGCCTGGGCGCGCTGGTTTTCGCGCACCAGATCGTCGTAAAAAATGAACTCGTCGCAGTTGGCGATCAACAGGTCGGACGTGGACTGCTTCACGCCCACGCCGATTACCTGCTTGTTGTTCTCGCGCAGCTTGGACACCAGCGGCGAAAAGTCCGAGTCACCGCTGATGATGACGAAGGTGTTGACGTGCGACTTGGTGTAGCAGAGGTCCAGCGCGTCCACCACCAGACGGATGTCGGCCGAATTTTTGCCCGACTGGCGCACATGCGGGATTTCGATCAGCTCAAAGTTCGCCTCATGCATGGTGGCCTTGAAGCCCTTGTAGCGCTCCCAGTCGCAATAGGCCTTCTTGACCACGATGGAGCCCTTAAGCAGCAGGCGCTCCAGGATGGGCTTGATGTCGAACTTTTCGTACTGCGCATCGCGCACGCCCAGGGCGACGTTTTCAAAGTCGCAGAACAGGGCCATGCTGATGCTGTCGGAGGGGGATGCCATATCGTGTGTGAGTTCCGTTCAATGCTGCGGATCATCACACGGAACGCATTGCCCCCTCCGAAGGGCGTGGCCTCAGGTGGGTTTGGCCAAGCCCAGTTTCTCAACCAGCGCCTTCTCGCGCGTGAAGGTGTCCTGCGCAAACTTCTTGTACGCCGATGTGCTCATGTACATCGGCACCATGATGCAAGGTTGTTGCAAAGAACCTGAAACCAGGTGAGGTCCGCGTAAGCGAGGTCATGAGCACCCCGCTGATCACAATCGGTGCCGACAAACTGGTCGAGGATGCCGCGGCAATGATGGTAAAACACCGCGTCCGCAGGCTCCCTGTCGTCGAAGACCAGATGGTCATCGGGATTGTGACCGTGAGGGACATACTCACCGTCGCGACAGAAGTAAACGAACTGCTGGCCGATCTCATTGAAATTAACCGTGAAGAGGTGTATGCCATGGGCGTCTGCGACCGGTGCGGCAACATGTCAGACGCACTATCACGGGTCGACAACCTCATGCTCTGTCCCGCCTGCCGTGAGGAGGAGCAGTTGCTATGAGAGTGGCCGCAGACCTGATGGTGGAGATACCCGCGTTGCGCTACGATGACCATGTCACGAAAGCGCGCAGCATACTCCGGGACGATGTCTTTCGCGAGGTTTACATAGTGGACGACAGAGACAAACTGCTGGGCTACATCGACATCTCCGACGTCCTGCGGGTTGTCGACACCAAGTCAAACATCACTGTCGAGGGGTTTGTCCGGGAGGCCGCGCAGGTCACCCCGGACACGCCGCTTACAGAGGTCAGCAACGCCATACTGAACGCCCGCACAAACAGCGCAGCTGTCGTCGATAAAGACGCTGCCTACCTGGGGGGGGTGCTATTCTCAGAGATCTTTCCAGTCCTCCTCTCTCACCGCGTCAACGACGGCAGGGTAAAGGATGCCATGTCGCATCACCCCATCACCTGCTCACCCGGCGACCCGGTGCACCGCATATACACCCTCATCGTCGCGAGCGGCTTTAACTCGTTCCCGGTGGTACATAAAGATAGGGTCATCGGCATCATATCCCGCCGGGATCTCCTGCGCGCCGGCAATGTGCGCACATCCGTAAAGAACCAGGCAGACACCACCGTGGAGCGGGTTATGACAACACCCGTTATCACCGTGACACCGGACGATTCACTCGCAACGGCGGGCCGGCTGATGGTCGAGCACGACGTCAGCATGCTGCCGGTCGCTGACGAGAAGAAGAGGCTTATCGGTGTCATCGACCGTCACGATATCCTGGGTTACACCCGGGCTAAATAACCTATTTCAAGAAATAACTCCAGAAAGGAGGGGATATCATGCAACCGAACCGCAATAATTCAGAGAAGAGACCAGCCGACAGACTCCTCAAGATGCCGGGCAAGCACGACCGCGGCCCGATCGATTTCAAGACCAGGATCGCCGAACATGAAGGCGAGATTATGGCAATTGCCACCAGGGACGTTGTAGTTGCGCACCAGACCACAACTATCATCCAGGCGGTGGAGATCATGACCCGGGAAGGGTTTCGGAGGCTGCCGATCGTCGATGCCGGGACGCACCGCCTTCGGGGGATAGTTACCGGCAGCGATATCATAGACCTAATGGGCGGCGGCGACAAGTATAACCTCGTCCAGGTCAAACACGGCGGAAATTTCCTTGCCGCCGTCAACGAGGAACTTCGCGAGATCATGACAGAACACCCGGTCACCATGCCGGCTACAGGGAGCATCGCCGATGCGGTCGATATAATTGTCAACCGCAAAATAGGCGGTATACCCATCACCGACAACGACGGAGAGTTGAAGGGCATCGTGACCGAGCGCGACGTGATGATGGTTCTCGCAACCGAGCACTCGCGCTGCAGGGTTGAGGACATCATGACCTCCTCAGTCCGTGTAACCACACCCGATACCCCTATCAGCAAGGTCTGTGAGAAGATGGTGAAGTGCCGGTTCCGGCGACTCCCGGTTGTCACAGATGATGTCCTCTGC
>JAKOYD010000020.1 GCA_029780695.1 Pseudomonadota bacterium | reverse complement strand
GGTGATGCCGGGGACCACTTCATAGCCGATGCCTGCGGCGCGCAGGGCTTGCAGTTCTTCGCCGCCGCGGCCGAACACGAACGGATCGCCACCTTTCAAACGCACCACGCGCTTGCCGGCATTGGCCAATTCAATCATCAGTGCGTGGATGCGCGCCTGGGTGGCATCGTGATCGCCGCCAATGTGTTTGCCCACTTCAATTCGCTCGGCATCGCGGCGTGCCAACGCCAGTACCTCGGCACTGACCAGGCGGTCGTGCAGGATGACATCGGCATCATTCAACACCCGCAGCGCACGCAGTGTCAGCAGGCCGGGGTCGCCGGGACCTGCACCCACCAGCGCCACGCTGCCTTGCACATGCCTTGCACCAGCGTCCAGCTCGGCCTCGATCACGTGCTGCGCCGCCGCTGCTTGGCCGCGCCGCAGCAACGCCTGCGCCGGGCCAGTCAATACCCGCCGGAAGAATGTGCGGCGTGCGGACAGATCCGGCAGGCGGTTGCGAATGCGGCCGCGCAATTGGCTGAGCAATTGCGCCAGTGCACCCACCGCATCATCAAATTGAAGCTCCAATTGCTCGCGTAGATGACGCGCCAACATGGGCGATGCGCCGCCGCTGGAAATGGCAATCTGCAACGGCCCGCGTTGCACCCGCGCCGGCAGCTGCGCGCTGGCCAACGCGGCATCGTCCACCACATTGGCCCACATCTGCCGCGCCTGCGCAGCATCGGCCACGGCGCGGTTGACACCGGCATCGTCGGTGGCGGCGATCACCAGCCATGCACCCTCCAGTTGCGTGGGGGCGAAGGTGGCGGCGAGGTGAGTGATGTGCCGGTGCGAGGCCAGCGCCGCCAGCCCCGGTTCCAGTGCACTGGCCACCACCTGCACGGTGGCCCCCGCCTCCAGCAAGGCCGCGATTTTGCGGGCTGCAACGGCACCGCCACCGACCACCAGCACGCGGCGGCCGCGCAGGTCGAGAAACAGCGGAAACAAGGGAGGCGGGGGTGGGGGGTGCATCCTGTCACGCTAGGCCTGTTGGCGAAGACATGGAAATAGCGGGCTGGATTTTACTTATGCACTTATGGCATAAGCCTTGACTAGGAATGCTTGTGGACTTCGATATACTTCATCTCTATATCCGAATACAGCGATAAAACAGAGCCGTGCCATGACCCTGACCCAGCTTCGCTACCTTGTTGCCATCGCCGATTCCAACTTCAACATCACCCAGGCGGCCGAGCGCGTGCACGCGACCCAGCCGGGGCTGTCCAAGCAGCTCAAGCAGCTGGAAGATGAGTTGGGTTTCCAATTGTTTTTGCGCAAGGGCCGCAGCTTGGAAGGGGTGGCTCCGGCGGGCGTCAAGATCATCGACAGCGCCCGCAAGATCCTCGCCGAGGCGGCCAATATCCGCAGTTATGCGTCCAACGAGCGCGGCGAATTTCGCGGCCGCCTGTTGCTGGCCACCACCCACACGCAAGCGCGCTATGTGTTGCCGAAGGTGATTGCCGACGTCACCCGCCGCTACCCGCACGTCAGCGTGGACTTGTTTGCCGCCGGTGATGCCGAGGTGTTGGAGAAATTGGACGAAGCCGATTTCGGCCTGATCAGCACCGCCGGCAGTACCCCGCAAACCAATGGCGTAGCGGTGCCGTTGTTCCGCTGGCGGCGCGTGTTGCTGGTGCAAAAAACACACCCGTTGGCGACCAGGAAGCGGGTGCCCACCTTGCTGGAATTGGCGCGCTATCCGTTGATTTCGTATGAATCTTCGACCTTGCCGGAATCCTCCTTGCAGCGTGCGTTTGCGGCGGTAGGCGTGCAGCCCCAGATTGCGATGACCGCGCGTGATGCCAACCTGATCAAGGCCTACGTACGCACCGGACTGGGTGCGGGCTTGCTGGCCGAAATGGCGGTGGGTGAGCGGGAAGACGATGACCTGCGGGTGATCGACGCGCCGCTGGAGCTCCCCGAGTGCATCACCTGGGCGGTGGTGCCGCGTGG
>JAKOYD010000160.1 GCA_029780695.1 Pseudomonadota bacterium | reverse complement strand
CTCGGGCGGGGGCTGCCTGGCGGCCTCGGCCTGTAGCCGGGGGGCCAACTGCTCGTCGGCGATCGGCGCCTCGCCCAGCACATAGCTGCCATCGGCCTGTACCGTCAGGTTCAGTGTCTCGGGCTTGATCTGCTCCTGCTGGTTGGCGGCGCGCGGCAGTTCCACGTTGACGGCGTGCTTCATCACCGGCACGGTGATGATGAAGACGATCAGCAGCACCAGCATGACGTCGATGAACGGGACCATGTTGATCTCGCTCATCACCTCGTCGTGCTCGTCGGCGTTGAATCCGGCCATGCTCAACCCCGCTTCAGCGACACCACGTTGCCGTCGCTGGCGGCCGTGACGCGTGCGCCGGTCACGTAATACGCATGCAGTTCGTGCGCAAAGCGCCCCAGCTTAGCCAGAATGTGCTTGTTGCCGCGCACCAGCGCGTTGTAGCCCAGCACGGCAGGGATGGCCACGGCCAGGCCCAGTGCCGTCATGATCAGCGCCTCGCCAATCGGCCCGGCCACCTGGTCGATGCCGGCCTGGCCCGCGGCGCCGATCTTCATCAGCGCGTGGTAGATGCCCCAGACGGTGCCAAACAGCCCGACGAAGGGCGCCGTGGAACCGACCGAGGCCAGAATGGCCAGGCCCGCCTGCAGCTTGCCCGTGGTGCTATCCATACGGTTGCGCAGCGCGCGCGATATCCAGTCGCTGACGTCCAGGCTGTCGTGCAGTTGCGCGCGGGTGGCGCGGTGGTGCGCGGCGGCTTCGCGCCCCCCGATGGCCAATTGGCGAAACGGGTTGGCGTCGCCGTCACCGAGCTTCGACAGCCCCTCGGCCATGTCCGACGAATGCCAGAAGCCTTCGACGCGCGCGGCCTGGCGCTTGGCGCGCACCACGTCCAGCGCCTTGATGGCGATGACGATCCAGGACGCCAGCGACATCAGGATCAGGGCGGCGAAGACCCCGCGGGTTACCCAGTCGCCTTGCGACCAGACATGCAGAAGACCGAATTGGTTGCTCATGGGCGTTTTCTTTCGTGGGGGATTCGGGCGCCGACCGGAAGGCCGTGGTGCGCACCTGGCCGGGCCGTTGGCGAAGGCGCCAAGCGGCGCAGGGCGATCAGTTATTCGAGAACAAAATTGATTGGCACGTTGAACCACATCGCTTCAGGCACGCCGTCGCGCGTGCCGGGCACGTAGCGCCAGCGGTCGCGCGCGGTCTCCAGTGCCACCTGGTCCAGCCGTTCGAAGCCGCTGGAGCGCTGCAGGCGCGCTTCCCGCGCGCGCCCGTCGGGGCCAATCAGCACGCGCACGATGACGCGGCCTGTCTCGCCCAGGCGCCGGCTCATGGCGGGGTAGTCGGGGCGCGGGTTGTTGAGATAAGCCGCCTGGGTGGACGGCTGCACCACCACCGGCGGGGCGGCGGGCGCGGGTGGACTGGCGGGCACGGGCGGCGCAGCGGCCGGCGCGGGTGTGGGCGCTGCGGCCAGGGGCGCGGGCGCGGGTTCGGGCGCGGCAGCGGGCGGGACGGGCGCGACGGCGGGCGCGGTGGGGCGCGCCTGCGCCGTCGGCGCGGGTTGCGGCGGCGCGGCCCGCGGCTTGGGCGGGGGCGGCGCGACGCGGGGCTTGACCGGCGGCGGCGTGGCGGGCGTCGGCGCGGGGGGCGCGGGGGCGGGCGCTGCCGCTGGCGCGGCTGCAACGGTGGGCGCGGGCGGCGGCACGACCGGCACGATCACCGCGGCCACGATCCGCGCCGGCACCACCACCGGCTGCAGCGGACGCACCAGCCCTTGCTGCAACGCCCACAAGGCCACGCCGTGCAGCAGCACGACGCTGCCAACAATGGTGGCTTTGCGGCCAAGGTTTGGCACTGTGATGGGGCTGGAAAGCAAAATCGCTGACATGATACGGGCGCGGGGCGCGCACGGCCGGCTTGCCGGTCGTGCGGTGCCGTGCCATCGGCGGAGGGTGAGTCAACGCGGTGGTTCTCGGCCCATCAGGCCGCCAAAAACCCACGCCAAGCCCCCCAGCACCAGAGCCAGGCTGCCCAGCACGGCCCACACGGCGGCGCTTGCGGCGGTCATGCGGCGCAGCCGCCTTGCGGCACGTCGATGCGGGCGGCGTTGTGCAGCGCTGCCACCGGATGGCTGGCCGCGCACTGCGCCACGATGTCGCGCGCGCACCCTTCGCAGCGGCCGCAGCAAGTGGCCACGCCCAGTTCGAGCTGAATGTCGTCAAAGCCCATGCCGGCACGGGCATGGCGGACGATTTCGCGGTCGGAAACGCGTTGGCAGACGCAGACGATCATGGGACGGGCGAGGCCTTTGCAAGACGGCTTGTGGCGGGAATGCATATTAAATGAGATTGATTCTCATTGTCAATTGGCATCGCGGCCCTAGGGCTTTTGTCAGTCGTCGGCGGTGCGATGGGTTGAGGCGGACGCATCGAGCAGCGCCGCTTCGGCATCGGCCAGCGTGCGGCAGCCGGTCAGTGCCATGGCCATTTCCAGCTCGTCGCGCAGCAGGCGGATCATGCGGGCGACGGCCAGCGCACCGCCCGTCGCCAGGGCATGCACGACCGGGCGGCCGATCATGACCGCGTCGGCGCCCAGCGCGATGGCCTTCAGCACGTCGGTGCCGCGCCGGATGCCGCCGTCGACGACCAGCGGCAAATTGCGGCCGACGGCGGCGCGCACCGGCGCCAGCGCCTGCGCCGTGGGCGGCGCAGTGTCGAGCGTGCGGCCGCCGTGGTTGCTGACCATCAGCCCCGCCACGCGCAGCGCCAGCGCCTGGCGCGCGTCGTGCGGGTGCAGCACGCCCTTGAGCCACACCGGAAGCCGCGTCTGCGCCTGCAGCCAGGCCACGTCGTCCCAGGTGGGCGCATGGGCGGGCTGGCCGGCGCAATAGGTGTCGGGCGCGGGCGGCGCCGGCGGCGTGGCTTGCAAGTGCACGGCGCGCACGTGGGGTGGCAGGGCAAAGCCGGCACGGCGTTCGCGGTCGCGCATGCCGTGCACGGGCGCGTCGACCGTGAGCACGATGGCTTCGAAGCCGGCCGCCTCGGCGCGTTGCAACAGCGCGCGGTTGAAGCCGCGGTCGGCTTGCCAGTACAGCTGAAACCACAGCGGGCCGCGCCCCGGGTCGGCCAGCACGTCGTGGGCGATGCGTTCCATCGGCACGCTGGACTGCGTGGACAGCACGTAGCCCGCGCCCTGCGCGGCGGCGGCCATCGCGCTGGCCCATTCGCCATCCGGGTGCGCCAGTTGCTGGTGCGCCACCGGCGCCAGCAGGATCGGGTGCGTCAACTCGTGCCTGCCCAGGCGCGCGCGCGTATGTCCGCCCGCCAGCGGCCGCAACACCCGCGGCCATAGCCGCAGCGCCTGCCACGCGGCCGCGTTGTCGCGCAGCGTGATCTCGTCTGCCGCGCCGCCGCTGAAGTAGGCCCACGTGGCCGGGTCGAGCGCGCCTTGGGCCGTCAAAGCCAGATCGTTCAAGGTGAGCCAAGAAAACATATTGCTTCAAAATTGATAGCTGCTTGCGCATGCAGGGCGGGCGGGAGAGCCCTAATTGCCGAATGGCCGCGGAGCAGGCCAGGCGGAAACGCCGTGGCCGGACCTGCGCCCGCCGCCAGCGTTGTCCCTTTGGAGTCTGCGCGGCAGAAGGCGTCGGCTGCAACGCGCGAGAAAACGGTCCATCGCGGCGCTACCTCCGGCGCCCATAGGCTGGCTATGGGCTGGTCGGTACTACCACGCTGCCTTCGTTTTTCGCACGTTTCGCTTCGACGCCTTCTGCCGCGCAGACTCCTGGGGGAAGTCGCGCAGCGCCACAGGGGGGTTCAGGTATTTGCCCACATCCGCAGCAGGTTGTGATAGACGCCCGTCAGCCGCGTCGCCTCGGCGCTTTCGCTCTCGCGCTGGCGCAGCGCCAGCAGTGCCATGTCCATGTCGAACAGCAGGCGGCGCTGCTCGTCCGACCGCACCATGCTCTCGATCCACAGGAAGCTGGCGATGCGCACGCCGCGCGTCACCGGCAGCACCTCGTGCACGCGGGTGCCGGGGTACAGCACGGCGTCGCCCGCCGGCAGCTTGACGCGCTGCGGGCCGCAGTGGTCGTGCACCAACAGCTCGCCGCCGTCGTATTCGTCGGGGTGGCTCAGGAACACGGTGCACGACAGGTCGGTGCGCACCCATTCGCCCGTGGCGCGCGAATGCAGCACGGCGCCATCGACATGCGCGCCGTAATGGTTCGCGTCCCCGCCGTAGCGGTTGAACAGCGGGTTGAATATCTTGCGCGGCAGCGCGGCCGAAAACAGCAGTGCGTCGCGCTGGAGCGCGCCCAGCACCAGCGCACGCAGCGTGGCGGCGCTGTCGCTGTCCTGCGCCAGTTGCTGGTTGTGCTTGACCTGCACCGCCTGATCGCCCGCGCTGCGGCGGCCGTCGGTCCACGGCGCGTCGGCGGCCAGCAGCAGCGTGCGCGCTTGCGCCAGTTCGCTTGCGGTGAGCAGGTTTTTCAGGTGCAGCGGCATGGCGTGGTCAAAACAGGTGTTTGAGGGTGAGTTGCACGCGGCGCGGCTGCCCCGGCCCGTAGAAGCCGCGGTACAGCGTGTCGGCGTACAGCTTGTCGGTCAGGTTGCTGACGTTGAGCTTGAGCGTGGTCATCTCGGTCAGCGTGTATTCCGCCATGACGTCGACCGTGACGAAACCGGCCGCCTTGACGGCTCGGTTGCCCTCGGGGTTCTGGCTGCCACGGTAATTGGCGCCCAGGCCCAGCCGCAGCTTAGGGTTGACGCGGTACGTGGTCCACAGGCTGCCGCTGTGGCGCGGCGTCAGGCCCGGGCGGTCGCCCTGCACCTGCGCGCCGCCGCCGCCCGCGGCCAGCACCTGGTTGCTCTGGTCGATGCGCGCGCTGGGGATGAAGGTGTGGTTCCAGAACAGTTCCCACGCGGGCGTGATGCGCCCGGCGGCGTTGAACTCCACGCCCGCGGCGTGGCGCTTGCCCGACAGCAGGTATTGCTGCGCGGCGCTGTCAGGGTCGAGGTTGCGCTCGTTGTATTTCTCGGAATAGAACAGTGCCGCGCCCAGCGACAGGCGTTGGTCGAACACGTCCCACTTGCCGCCGATCTCGAGGTTGCGGCTCTTCTCGGCCGGCGTGTTGGCCAGCGCGTTGCCCGGGCTGGCGGGCGTGAACTGGTAGGCGTCGCCCGAGGTGTTGTACGACGTGCCATACGACACGTAGTACGACTGCGTCTCGCTTGGCTGAAACAGCAGGCCGACGCGCGGGCTCCAGAGCGATTCACTCTTGTCGAAGCGGTAGCCCGGCGTCACCACGCCGTTGGCCGCCGTGCTGGCCGCGGTGTCGTAGCGGGCCTTGAAATGGTCCAGCCGCAGGCCGGCCACCAGCTTCAGGGCGTCGGTCATGGCCACCGTGTCTTGCACGTACAGGCCCAGGTTGCGCGCGTTGAAGGTGTTGTAGACCGGGTCGCCGCGCGTGTCGGCGCGCCAGTCGCCGTTGTGGGGCGTGCCGACGGTGGTGTTCAGGCCGCTGGCCGGGCCGGCGAAGTTGTTGTTGCGCCTGGCGTCGTCAACGTAGAGGTCGACGCCCGCGATCAGCTTGTGTTCGCGCCCGCCCCAGCGGAAGGTGTTGCTGTAGTCGCTTTGCAGCTGCGTCAGGTTGCTTTGGCCGATGCGGCCCTTGGGCGTGCGAATCAAGAATGTGCTGGGGCCCCAGTTGTCGAGCGTGGTGGGCGCCCCGCCCGTGGTGCCGAAGCGGATCGCGCTGGCCCACAGGTCGCGCTCGTAGCGGCCGTGGCGCAGTTGCGTCTTCAGCTGCCCGCCATCGTCAAAGCGGTGCGTGTGGCCCAGCGTGAGGTAGGTGGAGGTGCTGTTCTGCTTGTCGCTGTCCAGGCCGTAGAAATTGCGCGCGGGCAGCGTCGGCACGATGCGGCCGTCGCGGATGAACCAGGGGTGGTTGTAGTTGGCGCGGCCGTCTACTTGCAGATGGTAGAAGCCGACCGAAAATTCGTCGCGCGTGCCGATGCCCCAGCGCACGGTGGGCGCGATGCCCAGCTTGCGCTGCCGGGCGCCCCAGTTGTCGGCGTCGTGCGCCATCAGGTTCAGGCGCAGGGCGGCGTCGGGCCCGGTCTGCCAGTTGAAGTCGCCCTGCACGCGCTTTTCGTTGCCGTTGCCCAAGGTCGCGCTGGCTTCGTGCTGCGTCATCAAAAAAGGCTGCTTACTGACCTGGTTGACCACGCCGCCGGTGGAGCCCTTGCCGAACAGCATCGAGGCCGATCCCTTGATGATCTCGACACGGTCGTCGTTGAAGGTGTCGCGCTCGATCAGCGGCGCGTCGCGCAGGCCGTCGCGGTAGATGTCGCCCGCCGTGCCCAGCGAGAAGCCGCGCAGCCGCACGTCTTCCTCGCCCGTCTCGCCGGCCTGAAAGCTGACGCCGGCGGTGGTGCGCAGCACCTCGCGGAAATCGTCGAGGTTGCGGTCGCTCATCAGCTTTTCGGTCATCACCGTCACGCTTTGCGGGATGTCGCGCAATGCCTGGTCGCCCTTGCCGATCTCGGTGCGGGTGGCGCGCAGCTGCGTCTTGCTGTGGGTGGCGCCATCGCTGGCCGCCGAATCGCGCACGGTGACGGCGGGCAGCGTGCCGGCGGCGTCGCCTGTCGCGGGCTGCGCCAGTGCCGGGCTGCCGAGCGAACCGGCCAGCAGCAGGGCGCCGAGCGGCAGCAGCGGGGTGTTGCCCGAGCTGGTGTTTGCTATATAAAAATGAGCTGCTTGCGCTTGATCATCAAGCGCTACAGCCTGATTTGGCTTGAAAACACGGTCAACGGACATGGCGTAGCCCAGCAAAGTGGTGAAAGAACTTCGGCTGGCTACCTGGGCGCTTGCGGGGCGAAAAGACCGCCGCGCGCCGTTCGCTGGCGTGCAATAAAGGAATCGTGGATTCTATCTATAAATGAGAATGATTGTCATTAAAGTTGCGGCTAAGGCGAGACAGGTGGGGGGAAGTGCCGCCAAAACCAGCCGGACGCGAAGCACGCGAAGATCACGCGAAGGACGCGAAAGAGTTCAAAAAATTTTTTGAAGTTGGTCTTTTTCGCGTGCTTCGCGAATCCTTTGCGCCCTTCGCGTAAGGCTGTTGGTTTGGACGGTTACCCACAAAAAAGGGGCCTTTCGGCCCCTCGCGGTTGCGATGCGGCAGCGTTCGTCAGCTGCCGACTTCACCCATCTGGCTTTGCAGGTAGTTCTGCAGGCCCACTTTTTCGATCAGCTCGATCTGCGTTTCGAGAAAGTCGATGTGCTCCTCGGTGTCGTCGAGGATGCTTTCCAGCAAATCGCGCGAGACGTAGTCGCGCACGCTTTCGCAATGGGCGATGCCGTCCTTGATGGTGGCTTGCGCGCCTTGCTCCATCTTCAGGTCGCAGGCCAGGACCTCGGGCACGTCCTCACCCACCATCAGCTTGCCCAGGTCCTGCAGGTTGGGCAGGCCGTCGAGCATGAAGATGCGGTCCATCAACTGGTCGGCGTGCTTCATCTCGCCGATGGATTCTTCGTATTCCTTCTTCGCCAGCTTGTCGAAGCCCCAGTGCTTGAGCGCGCGGTAATGCAGGTAGTACTGGTTGATGGCGGTCAGCTCGTTCTTGAGCTGTGCCTGCAGGAATTCGATGGCTTTGGGGTCGCCCTTCATGGCGTTGCTCCTTGTGCGGGGGCCGAAAACGGCGGTTGTAGAAATCGTATCGTCAGCGCTTGTTGTAGCTCTCGATCGGCTCGTCGTTCGGCTTGGCGAACAGCGCCTTCAGCTCGTCCGACAGCGGCAGGTTCAGCGCCACGTTGCGCGGCGGAATCGGCTGCATGAACCACTTGTCGTAGTGCTTGGCCATTTCGCCTGAGGCCATCATGGCCTTCAGCTCGCCATCGACCGCCTGCTTGAACGCCGGGTCGTCCTTGCGGAACAGGATGGCGATGGGCTCGGACTGCAGCGACGTGCCCGCCAGCTTGAACTGCTTGGGCTCGCGCGAGTTGGCCACCACGCCGGCCAGCAGGTTGTCGTCCAGCACGAAGGCGGCGGCGCGGCCGGTTTCCACCGCCAGCAGGCTCTCCAGGTTGTCCTTGGTCTGCATCATGGTGAGCTTGATGTCGGCATCGCGCTCCAGCTTGCGCAGCAACTGCACGGCGGTGGTGCCGGTGGTCACGGCCACCGTCTTGCCGTCGAGTTGCTTCCAGTCGCTGATGCCCGAATCGGCCTTCACGGCCATGCGCACCTGGCTCAGGTAGGTGGTCATGCCGAAGGCCACCTGCTGCTGGCGCGTGAGGTTGTTGGTGGCCGGGCCGCAGCCGATGTCTACCGTGCCGTTTTGCACCAGCACCATGGTGTTTTGCGGCGTCATGGCGAAGTATTCAAGCTTGGCCTGCGGCGCCAGCTTGCGGATGATGCGCTCGCACAGCTCGACGTGGTAGCCGGTGTAGTTGGCGTTGGCGCCCAGCGCATAGGCCATGGGCGGCGAGGCTTCGCGCACGCCCAGCACGGCCTTGCCGCTGCTGCGGATCTTGTCCAGCGTGCCGCCAGCGGTTTGCGCCACAGCCGTGGAACCGAGCGCGGCGAGGGCGCCGAAAGCGAGCACGGGCAGGGCGGCGCGCAAGGTGTGGAAAAGGTCATGGCTTGTCTCCTTGAAGTTATGGATGGAACTGGGCAGTATGCCGTTGTGAAGGTCGCAAAAGCACCCGAATCTGCACAATAATGCAATCCATGCCCACCGAGACAAGCATAAAAATTCATCCCCGGCGCCCACGCCACCAGTTGAAAGGCCGCCAGCCGACCGACGCCGCGCGCGCCGAGGTGCGCGCGCTCATTGGCGCGCCGCCGCCCGAGGGCCACCGGCGCGACCTGCTGATTGAGCACCTGCATGCGCTGAACGACCGCTACGGCGGCCTGTTCGAGCGCCACCTGGTGGCGCTGGCCGCCGACATGCGCTTGGGCATGGCCGAGGTGTTCGAGGTGGCGAGCTTCTACCACCACTTCGAGGTGCTGCGCGACGACGCGGTGGCGCCGCGCCTGACGGTGCGCGTCTGCCAGTCGCTCAGTTGCCAGCTGGCCGGCGCCGAGGATTTGCTGGCCCGGCTGCCGGCCTTGCTGGGCGCCGACGTGGCCGTGGTGCCTGCGCCCTGCATCGGCCGCTGCGAGCAGGCGCCGGCGGCGCTGGTGGGACAGCGCTCGCTGGGCCAGGCGACGGCGCAAGCCATCGTTTCCATGGCAAATCAGGTGCCAACGCACGCGGAGAAAGCGCAAGAAGCTCCTGAAAACATAGCGATCGAGCGCTATCGAGAGGCCGGCGGTTATGCGCTGGCGCAGGCCGTGGCGCGCGGTGAACGCGACGCCGAGGGCGTGATCGCCGCGCTGGAACACGCCGGCCTGCGCGGGCTGGGCGGCGCGGGCTTTCCGGCCGGGCGCAAATGGCGCATCGTGCGCGGGTTTGCGGGGCCACGCTTGATGGCAGTGAACATCGACGAGGGCGAGCCCGGCACCTTCAAGGATCGGTACTACCTGGAGCGCGACCCGCACCGTTTTCTGGAAGGCATGCTGATTGCCGCGCACGTGGTCGGCTGCGAGGCCGTCTACATCTACCTGCGCGACGAATATCCTGAGTGCCGCGCGCTGCTGACCCTGGCCATTGCTGACCTGCAAGCCGCGCCAGACTTGCGCGATCAGCTCCCAAAAATAGAGCTGCGCCGAGGCGCTGGCGCCTACATCTGCGGCGAAGAGTCGGCCATGATCGAGTCGATCGAAGGCAAGCGTGGCGAGCCGCGCCTGCGGCCGCCCTACATCGCCGAGAAGGGCTTGTTCGGCCGCCCGACGCTGGAGCACAACTTCGAGACGCTGTATTGGGTGCGCGAGATCCTGGAGCGCGGGCCGGAGTGGTTTGCCTCGCACGGGCGGCATGGTCGCACGGGGCTGCGCAGCTTCAGCGTCAGCGGGCGCGTCAAGAACCCCGGCGTCAAGCTGGCGCCCGCAGGCATCACGCTGCGCGAACTGGTCGATGAATACTGCGGCGGAATGGCCGAGGGCCATGAGCTGTACGCCTACCTGCCCGGCGGCGCGAGTGGCGGCATCTTTCCTGCGCGGCTCGCCGATGTGCCGCTGGACTTCGACACGCTGCAGCCGCACGGCGGCTTCATCGGCAGCGCGGCCGTCATGGTGCTGGGCCACCAAGACAAAGCACGCGACGCGGCACTGAACATGATGCGCTTCTTCGCCGACGAGAGCTGCGGCCAGTGCACGCCGTGCCGCGTGGGCACCGCCAAGGCGGCGCAGTTGATGGAAGCGCCGCAGTGGGATGCGCCGACCCTGCGCGACTTGAGCACGGTGATGGTGGATGCGTCCATCTGCGGCCTGGGGCAGGCCGCGCCCAACCCGATGCTGTGTGTGCAGCGGTACTTTCCGCATGAAGTCGAAGGAGTGTCGGCATGAGCGCGGTTTTGAAGCCAAATCAGTCGCCAGCCCCTGCGGATAAAGCGCAGGCAGCTATCGAATTTGAACTGGATGGGCGCGCCGTGCAGGCCCGCGCGGGCGAAACCATTCTGCAAGCGGTCGAACGGCACGGCGTCGAGATCCCGCGCTTGTGCTTCACCGACGGTCTGCGTGCCGACGGCAACTGCCGCGCCTGCGTGGTCGAGATCGAGGGCGAGCGCGTGCTGGCGCCCAGCTGCTGCCGCGCCGTGCAGCCGGGCATGAAGGTCAAAGCCACCAGCGAACGCGCGCGCAAGAGCCAGGACATGGTGCTGGAGCTGTTGCTGGCAGAGATGCCGGCAGCGGGGTTCAAGTGGAACGATGCCGGCCCTCACCCCAGCCCTCTCCCGCAGGCGGGAGAGGGGGCAACAGCAACGCACGGTCAAGGTGCATCCCGCGGTACGCATGACTCCCTCTCCCGCCGGGCGGGAGAGGGCAGGGGTGAGGGCGTGGCATCCATCGGCCAGCACGGCGAACTGACCCAATGGACCACCCAGCGCACCATCCACGTGCGCGAGGCGCTACAAAATCTAAAGCGCGAGCAGCCCGCTGCCGACCTCAGCCACCCGGCCATGGCCGTCAACCTGTCTGCGTGCATCCAGTGCACGCGCTGCGTGCGCGCCTGCCGCGAGGCGCAGGTCAACGACGTGATTGGCTACGCCGGCCGCGGCGGCCACGCGCGCATCGTGTTCGATCTGGGCGACCCGATGGGCGCCAGCACCTGCGTGGCCTGCGGCGAATGCGTGCAGGCCTGCCCGACCGGCGCGCTGATGCCGAAAACGCACATCGGACCGCAGGCGGTCGACCGCAGCGTCGATTCCGTCTGCCCCTTTTGCGGCGTCGGCTGCCAGATCACCTACCACGTGCGCGATGAAAAAATCGTCAGCGTCAGCGGCCGCCATGGCCCGGCCAACGAAGGGCGGCTGTGCGTCAAGGGGCGCTTCGGCTTTGACTACGTGGCCAGCCCGGACCGCATCACCACACCGTTGATCCGCCGCGCCGATGCGCGCAAGAACGTCGAACATTGCGAAACGCACCCCGACTGGCGCAGCGTGTTCCGCGAGGCGACTTGGGACGAAGCGCTGGCGCTGGCCGCCGGCAAGCTGGTGGACTTGAAGACGAAGCACGGCCCCAAGTCGCTGGCCGGCTTCGGCAGCGCCAAGGGCAGCAACGAAGAGGCCTACCTGTTCCAGAAACTGGTGCGCACCGGCTTTGGCAGCAACAACGTCGACCACTGCACGCGCCTGTGCCATGCGTCCAGCGTGGCGGCGCTGCTGGAGGGCGTGGGCTCGGGCGCGGTCAGCAACCCGGTGAAGGACGTGGACTTTGCCGAGCTCATTGTCATCATCGGCTCCAACCCCACGGCCAACCACCCGGTGGCGGCGACGTGGATGAAGAACGCGGCCCAGCGCGGCGCGCGGATCGTGCTGGCCGACCCGCGCGTGACCGACATTGCACGCCACGCCTGGCGCGTGCTGCCCTTCAAGCCCGGCGCCGACGTGGCGATGCTGAACGCGCTGCTGCATGTGATCGTGACCGAGGGGCTGGTCGACCAGAATTTCATCCGCGAACGCGCCGACAACTACGCCGCGCTGGTCGAAAACGTGCAGGGCTATTCGCCCGAGGCCATGGCGCCGATCTGCGGCATCGCGGCCGAGACCTTGCGCGAGGTGGCGCGCGCCTACGCCACGGCCAAGTCCAGCATCATCCTGTGGGGCATGGGCGTGAGCCAGCACGTGCACGGCACCGACAACGTGCGCTGCCTGATCGCGCTGGCCACCTGCACCGGCCAGATCGGCCGCCCCGGCACCGGCCTGCACCCGCTGCGCGGCCAGAACAACGTGCAGGGCGCCAGCGACGCCGGCCTGATCCCCATGATGTACCCCAACTACCAGCGCGTGGCCGACCCGGCCGCGCAGGCCTGGTTCGAGGATTTCTGGGGCCAGCCGCTGGACGCCCAGCCCGGCTACACCGTGGTCGAGATCATGCACAAGGCGCTGGCGCCGGAGACCGACCCGCACAAGGTGCGCGGCATGTACGTCATGGGCGAGAACCCGGCCATGAGCGACCCGGACCTGCACCACGCCCGCCACGCCCTGGCCAGCCTGCAGCACCAGGTGGTGCAGGACATCGTCCTCACCGAAACCGCCTGGCTGGCCGACGTGGTGCTGCCCGCCAGCGCCTGGCCCGAGAAGACCGGCACCGTCAGCAACACCGACCGCATGGTCCAGATCGGCCAGCAGGCGCTGCAGCCGCCGGGCGACGCGCG
>JAKOYD010000155.1 GCA_029780695.1 Pseudomonadota bacterium | reverse complement strand
CACGCCGTTGGGCTGATGGTTGTCGCCCGTGCTGTACAGGCCAATGCCGTAGTCGGCACAGGCCGAGAGCACAGGGTGGGTCAAGGTGATCTCGCGGTGGTTGAGCACGATGACGGCAATGTCCTCGAAAGGAACACGTGCGCATTCTTCCTGTTCGACCACCAGCGCGAAGTGTTCGCGCTTGAGCCGAGCGGGCCGGTTGATGACGACGCTACGCCAGACCATGATGAAGGTGCGCGTGCAATTCTCTGTAGTTGCCGAGGGCATCCACTTTGAATTTCCTCAATTTTTTGATGCCGCTGACACTGAACCGAAAAAGCGTGCTGTCCTTGCCGCTCTTTTCGCCGTCGATGATTGAAGCTGGCGACTCCTCTGCTTGACCATCATTAACTTCATCACCTGTTTCTTTGCTTTTCTTTCGGCCTTTCCCTGGCCGGTCATGCACTCGAATGGTCATGCGCTTGTCTGCTTCGTAGCCGACAAAATAGCCTGGGCGGCTCGCGGGAAACGTCGTCCCGTCTTTCATTACAACCTGAACCGGCTCGTCAATTCGCAGATTGAAAAAATGTTGGGCATTGGCTGGCGGTTTTTCCTGCCCAAAGGTCGCTTCTTCATCCACCGCATACCGCTGTCGGAAGAAGTAGCCTGAGCCCTCTACCCAATAGACTTCGGTAGCAATGCTGTTGCCCATTCCGGTCACGCCGCCACGAACGAGCATGCCACTGCCTTGGGTTTCCGGCAGGCGGATGGAGCGGATGATGGGACGTGGCTCGCCTTTTTTGGTGCCGCCTGGCGGGCGAAAGGGCTGGGCAAATGCGTCCCTGGCGACTTTGTCGCCCAAATGTGCCTTCAGGCTTTCGATTAACTCACGATTGCGATGGTAGAAAGTGGCACCCAAATAGAATTCCGTCAGCATTTTCTTTGTCAGATCCGTGAGCGCGACAGATCTCCGTGAGGTCTTTTCTTCAGAAGCTGATCCCTTGGGGTGCTTGCTGTTGGTTTTGGGCAATTTCTTTAAATAGCTCTTGGGCAGACTCCATACTGGAAGCGGAATGCTGCTGATACGCTGGGTTTTTCCGTTCACCCCGTCGATTTCATGCCCTTGAGAAAAAGCGGCTATTGCATCACCATTCGCAGCTTGCAGCGCTGTGCGAAGCGTTTCGTAGTTTTTTCGGCGGCGGCCAGTAACTCCACGCAGTCGTTGATCCGACAACATGTCTTCGGTCAAATCGACCAAGGGCACAGGAATGTAGCGGATGCTTTTGGGGTTGGCGTCGTGCAACTCGTCCGTCTGCTTGCGCTTGGGGCGGCGCGAAACAAAGACCTGGTTCAATGCGTTCAGCAGGTCACGATGGAAACTGTCCCAAGGGGCGGGCAGGTAAAGGCCGCGTTCCTTGGCTGCTGCCTTGCTGAGAATTTCTCCGGTAGCGCGATGCGTATAGGTTCCGTCCGCGTTGCGTTTGAAGCCATGCCGGCCTGGATCGATTTCTTCTTCAGCAAAATAGCGGTTGACCAACCCGATTACGCGTGGTGTGCATGCGGCGATGATGCAGGCATCCAAGGCGTGGTGAAGGTCACTTGCTTCCCGGTCCTTGACTCGGGCCAAGCCCCATTTGCCGCGCAAAAAGTCCACCAATCGTCCTTGCGGGCTGCGCACGCGGGCACGCTGGTAGCGGCTCCAGCGCACAGAGCCATCATCGTCCGGTGAAATCGCTTCCAGCTCCTCGGGTTTTGCGTCTTCAGAAAATATTACCCGCTCGCGCAGCATGTTGGAGAACAGGCGGGTGACATAGCGGGTGTCCACCAAGTTGCGGGCCAGAAATTCGTCTGCGTCTTCCAGGCTCTTGGACAAAAGCCGCCGCTGCTTCTCGGCGCTCATGCCTTTGCAGGCCAGCACCCGCTTTTCAAACATGCGCCACTGCGCACTTTCGTTGGCACCGTCAAGAAATTCGTAGGGAATCTTGTCGCTTTTGTTTCTGTTGGCTCCGGCGATGACAAGCACCCGGTTGTCCAGGCTGTTGTCGAAGGTTTTGGAGCGCGGCCAGATGTGGTCGATTTCCACGTACTCTTCATCACGCAACATCTGCTCGCTGCTCAAATCCCGGCCTGTGTAGATGCACTTTCCACCCTGTTCGTTGTAAAGTCGCATCTTGAGAATGTGTGTGGAGCTTGGTTCTTGTCCGAGCCAATTGCGCAGGTCGCTGCGTAAAACCTCGGTGCGTTTTCGGTTGGTTTCTTGTTCACGCGAAATCTTGTCGCGCAGTTTTTTGGAGCGAGCCAAATCGCGCGCCGTTTCCACATGAACATAAGCAGGTGAACCGTGTTTGGCGACCAAGGCATTGAACACCAGCCGCGCCTGGTTGAAGGAGCGGGCCACGACGGGATTGCGCAATTCCTTATAGCGCTTTTCCACATGGCCCGTGAGCTTGCCGTGGCGGTAACGCTGGAAGATGTAGGTTTCCAGGGGAGGCAGCCGCCGCGTCCTGGTCATGTTTTTTTCGGAGTGAGAAAAGCCAGCCAATTTGCAGGCTTCGCTGTAAACATGGCCCTCTTCAAGGTGCGGCAGTATCTTGCCGATGGCAGCAAAGCTCAGATTGCGGAATGTGCTGAAACTCACTTCTTGCAGGGCCTCTATCTCGAGCTGGGTGTAGCCAAGTTTGGTCAGCTTCAGTGCGATTTCGTGGTCGGTTTGGCATTCAGTCAATGTGGCGGCAATGTGATCCAGATCTTTCGCTGCCTTTTTGCCCACCTCGCTGCAAGGATCCTTGAAGGCGGACTCAAATTGCTCCCGGCGGCCAGGCAAGGCCTTGGCCAACGCGTGCCAGCCCTTGAGCTCCACAAGCTTGTGGTCTTTTTCAACAGCTTGCGCATCTTCGAATTGCAGGGGAACAACCGTTTGGGCTTCGGCGTCTTGCTCAACGGCAGTGTTGATTTGGACCGAGTGTTCGAACTGCCACGAACCTTGCATGTTTGGCAGCAAAACAAGGGCGGCTCGCCAATCGGCCAAGGTCGGGGCGGCGTGTGAGCGCAGCGCGGCAAGCAATCCCCATGCTTTGGGTTTGGGAAATGCTTTGGGTTTTCCATCTGCGGGGATGTAGCGGAACGACTGGCCGGGTATGAGCAAGCCCTCCTCCTTTTGGGCAAAGGGGATGTGCTCGGTGGACTCTTGGGCGCGTGGAATGACGGTCGTCTCTTGAAGCTTGCAGGTAAAGCGCTCTGAAGCCTCCAGGCCAAGCTGTTGGCGCAGTTGTTGAAAAGTGACAACGCCTCCGGCCAACATTTCCTTTGCTTTTTTGAGCCTCTCTTTCCTCTCCTTGTTGTCGGCCCATTTCGCAAGACTGAGGGGCTCTTTGCCCAGAGACGCAATAAAAATCCATGCGCCGCCACTGGACGGTCTGGATTGGTAACTGGCAGCCTTGAAACTGGCCTCTTTCCAGGAAGCCGGAAAGTCTGTGTGCGCCATCAAGGTTTCGCGAACGAGTTTGAGCGTAACCACCCGATGCGCGTAGGGCAGGTGCATCAAACAGGCGCGTTCTGATGGGGTCAGGAAATCTTCTTTGCCATTGCGGCGGACTTTCAGGTGATTGAGTTTTTCGAGCCAAGTAGCGCGTTCCGCTGAAAAAGCGTTCTTGGGGGCACGCGGCTGGCCTTCAACCAATTCGCACTCACCAACCATTTCGCGGATTTGCTCTGCATACAGCGGCGGATGCTGTAGCTCGAACAGGTCGAAAACCGCTTCCTGAAAAGTTTGGCCAACGTTGCGCGAAGCTCCGCCAACGGGGATGCCAGACTCACCGTAAGTGGCGAGCATCTGCCGCAGGTATTGACCATCTTTTGGCAGTTGCAGGGTCGTGTAAGCATTGCCATGCTTGATTTGCGCACCGAACAATGCGCGCAGTTCTTGACCCAGCACCGCGCGGTAGAAGGCGTGCCGGTAGCTGCCCGCCTTGTTGCGAAAGGACTGGATGCGGTCTTTTTCGTCGGGGCTTGGTGCGCCCGGGACGTAGGTGTCCTGTGCCAACCAGATGAGCAAGCTTGCAATGGTCAGATTCGGGTTGTCGAGAACCTTGCGGTATTTGTCCAGCAGCCTGCTGGAGTCTTCAAGCGCTTGGGTGAGTCTCTGCTTTTCCTTGTCTACGTCGGCCTCCTCCAGCCCGGCTGGCGGAGACTGAGGCTCTGCGGCGGCTTTCGATGTGGCATCGGAACTGGACGAGGATTTGATTTCACTCTTGCGAAAGAACTCGAACCCCCGGTGCTTGACCAGGTGATACAATACCTGCGCCCATTCCAGCGGCTCAAGCGGTACGTTCAGCCCTTTGGCGCGCAACTGCCAAGGCCCTGCTTCCGGCTCGCCCTTTGCGCGTGGCGGCGCTGCCAGCAGCTGTGGGTTGGGTTGGTCAATGATACCCACGTCGCAAAACAGCTGAAGCAGCTGGCGCAGCCGCCAGCGGCGCATATGGAGCCGATTGCGTGCCACCCGCGCACTGCGGCGTTTCTGGTTGTGAGGTAGCCCCTTTTCGTTTTCACCAGGGTCAAAACAACGCACGCCCAGATCGACGATTCGCTGTTCACTCAGCACGGCCCAGCCGACTGATGCGATGCCGATGTCCAATCCAAAGATGTACTGCGCCATGAAACCTCCGTTGCTATACTCGCCCTGATTGTGGTTATCCGGGGTGAGAGCCGTTGCTGCAATAAGGAGGGATCGCTTTGATCCCGTCCGTACCCAAAACCCGGCAGGGCAACCTGCCGGGTTTTACTTTTTCTCCTTCGGCACCCGCCCCATCAAATAAAACTCGGGATTGGGCTGCATGCTGCTGAAGCTGGCAATGCGGTTGGACAGGCCGAAGAACGCCGTGATGGCGGCGATGTCCCAGATGTCCTCGTCGTCAAAGCCGTGCGCGTGCAGCGGGGCAAAGTCGTCGTCGTTGATTTCGTAAGAGCGCTCGCACACCTTCATCGCAAAGTCGAGCACGGCGCGCTGGCGCGGGGTGATGTCGGGCGCCTTGCGGTAGTTGATGGCCACCTGGTCGGCCACCAGCGGCTTTTTCTCGTAGATGCGCAGCAGCGCGCCGTGCGCGACCACGCAGTACAGGCATTGGTTGGCGGCGCTGGTCGTGGTGACGATCATTTCGCGGTCGCCCTTGGTGAGGTTGCTGCTGCGGCCCACGCTTTCGGGCTCCATCAACGCGTCGTGGTAGGCGAAGAAGGCGCGCCATTCGGCCGGGCGGCGCGCCAGCGCCAGGAAGACGTTGGGCACGAAGCCGGCCTTGGCCTGCACCTCCAGCACCTTGGCTTTGATGTCGTCGGGCAGCGTGTTGATGTCGGCAAGGGGGTAGCGGCTCATGGTGTCTCCTGTGAAGGGTGATGTGATCGGGTCATTATGCTGACGGCTTTCACGCAAGGAGAGCGCCATGACCCTGCCCGACGACCCCGATTTCAACGCCGGCCTGCAAACCCGCCGCCAAGTGATGGGCGACGATTTCGTCGACCGCGCGCTCGCGGGCATGACGCCGTTTACCGAGCCGATGCAGCACTACATCACCCGCAACGCCTGGGGCGACGTGTGGCAGCGGCCGGGGCTGGATTTGAAAACGCGCAGCCTGATCACGGTGGCCATGCTCACCGCATTGGGCAAGCAGCACGAATTGAAGGGCCATGTGCGCGGCGCGCTGAACAATGGCGCGACGACCGAAGAGATTCAGGAGGTGCTGCTGCACGCCAGCATCTACTGCGGCGTGCCGGCGGCGGTGGAGGCGTTTCGCAGCGCGGCCGAGGTGGTGGATGGCGCAAAGACTTGATGTTCTGAATGATTTTTGGCCCCAGCGCTTGCCCATCAAGCGCAAGCAGCTATTAAATCAATAGTTAACCACGCCGCGAGGAGGCGATACCGTGAACCCCGCTCACCCTTTCCCCACCGACATCTACACCGAGCCCGAGGCCGATCCGAACACGCTGGCCAACCTGGGCCCGCTCACGCGCATGGCGGGTGTGTGGCGCGGCGCGCAGGGCATGGACCGCAAGCCCAAGGCTGAGGGGCCCAAGCTGCAGGCCTTCGTTGGCCGCGTTGAACTGCAACCGATTGACCCGCAGACCAACGGTCCGCAGCTGTTCTACGGTTTGCGTTATCACATGCATATCACCAAGCCCGATCAGGTGAAGACCTATCACGACCAGGTGGGCTACTGGCTGTGGGAGCCGGCGACGGGCACCGTGATCCAGACGCTGACGATTCCGCGCGGGCAGACGGCGATGGCGGGCGGCACGGCGGCAGCGGACGCCAACGAATTCGAGGTGGTGGCAACGCTGGGCAGCCCGACCTTCGGCATTTGCTCCAATCCGTTTCTGGACCACGCGTTCAAGACCACCGAATTCCGCGTCAAGGTAGGCTTCAACGCCGACGGCACCTGGTGGTACGACGAGACGACGACGATGCAGATCGCGGGCCAGGTCGCGCCGTTTTCGCACACCGACCACAACGTGCTGACCAGGATCGCCGCGCCGACGCCCAACCCGCTGGCGCTGGCGGCGGCGCAACAAAAAACATAGCAGGCAACGGGCGAGGGGTTGGCGATCGGCCTTGGTGAGGCTGTTTTTTTTTATAAGCCACCCATCAGTTTCTGCACCAGTTCGGCCGCCGTGCTGGCCTGGTATTTGCGCATCAGGCGCGCGCGGTGCACTTCGGCCGTGCGGTGGCTCATGCCCAGCTCGCGGCCGATTTCCTTGCTGGTGAGCCCGCGCGTCAGCTGCGCCGCCACTTCGCGTTCACGCGGCGTCAGCACGGCGGTCACCGGGCGTTGCGCGCTCAAATCCTCAAACGTCCAGATGCCCGCCGCGTGCGGCGCGCTGCGGTCGATGGCGCGGCCGGTGACGTGGCACCAGAAGGTTTCGCCCGCGCGGGCGCCGTCCACGCGCTTCATCACGCGGTTGTCGGCGTATACGCCATCGCGGTTCAGAATGGGCGCGATGCGAGCGCCGGTGCGCTCGTATTCGTCGGCGCTGGGGTACAGGATGCGAAAGCTCTGGCCGATCAGCTGTTGGGGCGTGGCGCCAAACATGGCGCACACGCGTTCGTTGCAGTCGACGATATGCCGCTCGCGCGACAGGATCAGGCCCACCGGCGCAAGCTGGAAAGCCAGGCGGTAGTCGGGCAGTGCGGCGTCGGGGCGGGCGCGGGGCGGGATGTCCATTACGAAATACTACGTAGTCGCATAAGTAGTATCGTTGAGGGTGGTAGTTTGCGTGACCCCCCAAGAACCCTTCCGACCTTCAGGAGAGACCCTGTGAACAAGATTTATCCCTCGGCCGCCGAGGCGCTCAAAGGCGTCGTCAAGGACGGCCAGCTGCTGGCCGTCGGCGGCTTCGGCCTGTGCGGCATCCCGGAGGCGCTGATCGAGGCGCTGCGCGATTCGGGCGTGAAGAACCTCACCGCCATCAGCAACAACGCCGGCGTGGACGGCTTTGGCCTCGGCAAGCTGCTGGAAACGCGCCAGATCAAGAAGATGATCAGCAGCTACGTGGGCGAGAACAAGGAGTTCGAGCGCCAGTACCTGGCGGGCGAGCTGGAGCTTGAATTCACGCCCCAAGGCACGCTGGCCGAGAAGCTGCGCGCCGGCGGCGCCGGCATTCCGGCCTTCTTCACCAAGACCGGCGTCGGCACGCTGGTGGCCGAAGGCAAGGAACTGCGCGAATTCGACGGCGAAACCTATGTCATGGAGCGCTCGCTGGTGGCCGACGTGGCGCTGGTCAAGGCCGACGTGGCCGACCGCAGCGGCAACCTGCGCTTCAACCTGACGGCGCGCAACTTCAACCCCGCTGCCGCCATGGCCGGCAAGATCTGCATCGTGGAAGTAGAGCGCATCGTCGCCACCGGCGAAATCGCGCCCGACGACGTGCACCTGCCGGGCATCTACGTGCACCGCATCGTGCACAACCCGACGCCTGAAAAGCGCATCGAAAAGCTCACCACCCGCGACCGCAAATAAGGAGATTCATCATGGCCTGGACCCAAGACCAGATGGCCGCGCGCGCGGCGAAAGAACTGCAGGACGGCTTTTACGTCAACCTGGGCATCGGCATTCCCACGCTGGTGGCCAACCACGTGCCCGATCACGTCGAGGTGTGGCTGCAATCCGAAAACGGCATGCTCGGCATCGGCCCCTTCCCGTATGAGGACGAGGTGGACGCCGACCTGATCAATGCCGGCAAGCAGACCGTAACCACCATCAAGGGCAGCAGCATCTTCGGCAGTCACGACAGCTTCGCCATGATCCGCGGCGGCAAGATCAACCTGAGCATCCTGGGCGCCATGCAGGTGACCGACAAGGGAGACCTGGCCAACTGGATGATCCCCGGCAAGATGGTCAAGGGCATGGGTGGCGCCATGGACCTGGTGGCCGGCGTGGCGCGCGTCATCGTGTTGATGGAACACGTCGCCAAGAAGAAAGACGGCACCACCGACATGAAGATCCTGCCGCAATGCACGCTGCCGCTCACGGGCGTGGGCGTGGTCGACCGCATCATCACCGACCTGGGCGTGTTCGACGTCACGCCCGAAGGGCTGAAGGTGACCGAGCTGGCCGACGGCGTGACGTTTGAAGAGGCGCAGAGCAAGACCGGCGTGCCGCTGCTGAAGTGACGTCGTTGACGGGTACGGCCGCGACGTGGCCGTGGCCCGTCTCAGCTTGCAGGCACGGTCAGTGGAATGCTTTGCCTGAAGTTGAATACGTTGTTCGGATCAACTTGCCGCTTGATGGCGACCAGGCGTTCGAGATTGCCACCGTGATACGCGCGGGCCCAACGGGGCTCGCGGTCGTCGATGAAGTTTTGATAGCTTTCGCCCGACGTCCAATCCGCCATGGCAGCGTAAAACGCATCCGTCCAGTCCAGCGCGCTGGCCACCTGGGCCGATGGGTCGGTCGCAAGCCAATTGGTTTCTATGCTGGTCAGCAGCCAGTCACGCCGGTGGACGAAGGCGGTTTGGTGAGGGGCCACGTCCTGCACCGCACCACCGGTCAGAAAGCCCTTCCAGCGCAGGCCTGCGCCCGTGACAGGCGCTTTGCGCAGATGCTGCAGCACAGCCGCCGCCATGCCCTCGTTCGGCGGCTCAATGAGATATCTCGACCGTTCCACCATGAACTCCGGTTCGCCGCGGTCGGCCAGCAATTGCTGCCCAGACCAATAGTCGCACGGCGTCACATGGCTGCCGTTCTCGCCCATGTTGGGCGGCGCAATGGCATCTACAGGCGCAAGCACTTGCGCCAGCTTCGCGGGCGTGCCGACGAACTGGCCGAGCAACACCATCGACAGCCGGCCTGTGCGCGGTGCGGACTCGATCGACAGCTTGACGCCAAGCGCTCGTGGCGCTTGATGAAGCGTTCGCAGCATGGCCGGTAACACCTGGTCAAGCTGCTGATCCCACACCAGTTTGAAAGCGGTCAGCGGTGGCGCGTCGAAGGTTCGAAAAGTGAAGCTGGTGTGAATGCCGAAGTTGCCACCGCCGGCACCGCGCACGGCCCACCACAGGTCGGGGTTTTGGGTTGCGCTGACAGGCACCAGGCGGCCGTCGGGCAGCACCATCTCGGTGGCGGTGAGTTGATCGCAAGTCAGGCCCAGGCGGCGCATGTTGAAGCCCACGCCGCCGCCCAGCACCAGGCCCGCCGCGCCCACATCCAGGCAGCGCCCGTGCGTCAGCGTGCGCCCCACGGTCGGCAGCGTGGCGAACAGGTGCGCATTGCGTACGCCACCGCCGGCCCGCACGCGCCTGCTGCGCGCATCGTAGGCCAATGCCGTCATCGACGACACGTCGATCACCAGCCCGGTGGTGCTGGAATACCCGGCGTACGAATGGCCGCCCGAGCGCGCCACCAGCGGCACGCCGTTGGCCACCGCCCAGCGCACGGCGGTTTGCACGTCGCGCGCGTTCTGGGCCCGCACGACGGCGGCGGCCTGAGGCCGTGCGTCTCGCAGATGCAGGTTCCAGGTCTGGACGAACGACAGGTGAGCAGGCATTTCCGGCAACAGCACACGACCGGGCAGCGCCCGCACCAAGCCGGCAAAGCGGGCGCTGTCGAGGGGCGCCTCGGCCAGGCGTGGCGCGCGCGCCAGGGCGGGCAGCGCGGCGGCAAATGGCAGCGCGCCCATGCCGCGCAACAGCGCTCTTCTACGGGCAGAAATCATGTCGACGCGCATGGGTCAAGCACTTTAAAGTTGAACAGGACAGACCAGCGCCGCAGGCCAAAACGCCCAGCCAAGCGGCGCATGCAGTTGGATCGTTGCACCTTTATCCAAATGTAAAAATATTGTAGTAGCGTCATGGCTCTGCGACGGGCGTGGCCCGTCCCCTCACGCACCCGCCTTGCCGCCACGCGGGCATAATTTTCGTTTTCTTCTTTTTCTCTCCTTGTTGGAGCACCCCATGAATCTGAAAGGCAAAACCGCCCTCGTCACCGGCTCCACCAGCGGCATTGGCTTAGGGATAGCCATCGAACTGGCCAAGCAGGGCGCCAATGTGCTGATGAACGGCTTTGGCGACGTCGAAGGCCCCAAGTCGCAGATCACCGCGCACGGCGTGCGGGCCGAATACCACGGCGCCGACATGAGCAAGCCGGCCGAGATTGAGGCGATGATGGCGTTCGCGGCTGAGAAGTTTGGCGGCGTCGACATCCTGGTCAACAACGCCGGCATTCAGCACACATCCAGCATCCGCGACTTTCCGACCGAGCGCTGGGACGCCATCATCGCCATCAACCTCACGTCGGCCTTCCACACCACGCGGCTGGCAATCCCGCACATGGTGGACAAGAACTGGGGCCGCATCATCAACATCGCCTCGGTGCACGGCCTGGTGGCGTCGAAAGACAAGTCGGCCTACGTGGCGGCCAAGCACGGCATTGTCGGCCTGACCAAGGTCACCGCGCTGGAACTGGCCACCACCGGCGTCACCGCCAACGCCATCTGCCCCGGCTGGGTGCTCACGCCGCTGGTGCAAAAGCAGATCGACGCGCGCGCCGCCGAGCGCACCATCACCGTGGAGCAGGCCACGCGCGAACTGCTGAGCGAAAAAGAGCCGTCGCAGCAGTTCACCACGCCCGAGCAGTTGGGCGCCATGGCGGTGTTCTTCTGCAGCGATGCCGCCGCCAACGTGCGCGGCCAGGCGTGGGCCAACGACGGTGGGTGGACGGCGCAGTAAATTTCAAACCCAATCGGCCTGTTGCGCAGGCCCATAAAGCGTCGATAGCTACAAAACAAGTAGCTGCCGGCGCTTTTTTTCGCCCACTGTCGGCGCCGGCCGACACGCTGCCGCAAACGCGGCTGGCATCAGCAGCGGCGCAGCGTGACGAACATGAGCGGCATGGCGCGTTGTTCACCGGATTGCCACCCACGACGCGCCAGGGAGCCGACCATGACACTGCCGCCCGCATTCCGCCTGCTGTTCATCGCCACGTTGGTGCTGGGTGCCAATCAGGCCGGCGCCGCGTGCTACACCGTCCACAATGCCGACGGCCAGATCGTGCACCGGGCCGAACAGGCACCGGCCAGCGCGGCGCAGGCCCTCACGGTGCCGGACGGCGGCCGCGTGACCCTTAGCCCCGACGGCTGCGCTACCGGCGTGACGGTCGCCGAGCAGGTGACGCCATCGACGAGTTCCCCGTCAACCGCGCCGCTGCTGACCCATGTGCACATCGCCGCCAGCGCACGCACGCCGTATGCGGTGGTCGGCCGTGACATTGCCGTCGTCGCCCCCGCCAATGCGGAGCAGGCGTGGCAGCGCGCGCCCGTGGCGGACCGCGCCGCGCCGGTGTCGGCCGCCCGTCGCCACAGGCCGATGGAAACCGTGATCACCGAATGGGCCGACGGCCGCGTCGACGTGGAGCAGCGGCCGCTGCCGCGCCGGTACTGACGCGCCCTGCCGCCCGCCATGGGTGTTTTCGCGGCTGCCTGGATCAGCCTTGGCGTGCTAGCCTTTCCTGGCGTCTGACGCGTTCGCCCGGGGGTCGGCGACGCAGGCGCTGAAGGCCCGTCGAATGAGCAGCACGCCACGCACGCACGTTTTTCACCGCAGTCTTCTGTCCACGCCGCCCGTCGCCGTCAAGGGCGAGGGCGTGTGGCTGCAGGATGCCACCGGCCAACGCTACATCGACGCCTCGGGCGGCGCCGCGGTGTCGTGCCTGGGGCATGGCCACCCGGCCGTGCTGGCGGCGATGCACGCGCAGATCGACCGCCTGGCCTACGCGCACACCAGCTTCTTCACCACCGAGGTGGCCGAGCAACTCGCCGACCAGCTGGTGCGCACTGCGCCGGCTGGGATGAGCCACGCCTACTTCGTCAGCGGCGGATCGGAGGCGGTCGAGGCGGCGCTGAAGATGGCGCGCCAGTACTACCTGGAAATCGGCCAACCCGAGCGCAGCCACTTCATCGCCCGGCGCCAGAGCTACCACGGCAACACGCTGGGCGCGCTGGCGGTGGGCGGCAACGCGTGGCGCCGCGCGCAGTTCGCGCCGCTGCTGATGGACGTGACGCACGTGGCGCCGTGCTACCCCTACCGCGACCAGCGCACCGATGAAACGCCTGAGCAGTACGGCCAGCGCCTGGCGCAGGAGCTGGACGAGACCATCCAGCGCGTCGGGCCGGCCAAGGTGCTGGCCTTCATCGCCGAAACGGTGGGCGGCGCCACCGCTGGCGTGCTGGTGCCGGTGCCCGGCTACTTCAAGGCCGTGCGCGAGGTGTGCGACCGGCACGGCGTGCTGCTGATCCTGGACGAGGTGATGTGCGGCATGGGCCGCTGCGGCACGCTGCACGCGTGCGAGGCCGAGGGCGTGGTGCCCGACCTGATGACCATCGCCAAGGGCCTGGGTGGCGGCTACCAGCCGATTGGCGCGGTGCTGGCGCAGAAGAAGATCGTCGACGCGTTCTCGCAGGGCAGCGGCTTCTTTCAGCACGGGCACACCTACCTGGGCCACGCGGTGGCCTGCGCCGCGGCGCTGGCGGTGCAGCAAGTGATCGAGCGCGATGGATTGCTTCAAAAAGTGCAGCGCGACGCGCCCGTCCTGCAAGCGCTGCTGGCCGACAAGTTCAACAATCATCCGCAGGTGGGCGACATTCGCGGGCGGGGCTTCTTCTGGGGTGTCGAGCTGGTGCAGGACCGTGCGACCCAGGCGCCGTTCGACCCGGCACGGCGGCTGCACGCCAAGGTCAAGGCAGCGGCTTTTGCGCGCGGATTGCTGGTTTATCCCATGGGCGGCACGGTCGATGGCCGCTATGGTGACCATATCCTGCTGGCGCCGCCGTTCATCTCATCGCAGGACGATTTGGTTCAGATCGTTGACCGTCTGGCCGATGCGGTGGACGCGGCGATTGCGCAGGGTTGATCGCACTTTCAACCGGAGACAAGCACCCATGAAGTTCAAGCTGGTTCTGAAATCACTGGCCCTCGCCACCGCCGCCAGCACCGCGCTGCTGGCCGCGCCCGCGCAGGCGCAGCAGAAGTTCGTCACCATCGGCACGGGTGGCGTCACGGGCGTGTATTACGCCGCGGGCGGCGCCATCTGCCGCCTGGTGAACAAAGACCGCGCCAAGCACGGCATCCGCTGCTCCGTCGAATCCACCGGCGGCTCGGTGTTCAACGTCAACACCATCAAGGCCGGCGAGTTGGACTTGGGCTTTGCGCAGTCCGACGTGCAGTACAACGCCGTCAAGGGCATGAACCAGTTCAAGGACGGCGGCGCCGTGGCCGATTTGCGCGCCGTGTTCGCCGTTCACCCCGAGCCGTTCACCGTGGTGGCGCGCAAAGAGGCCAACATCGCCAAGTTCGAGGACTTCACGGGTAAGCGCTTCAACGTCGGCCACCCCGGCTCGGGTACGCGCGCGTCGATGGAAGAACTGCTGGGCGCCATGGGCTGGAAGCTGAACGACTTTTCGCTCGCCTCCGAGTTGAAAGCCGACGAGCACGGCCCGGCGCTGTGCGATGGCAAGATCGACGGCTTCTTCTACGGCGTGGGCCACCCCAGCGCCAACATCCAGGACCCGACCACGAGCTGCGGCGCCAAGCTGGTGTCGCTCACCGGCCCGGCCGTCGACAAGCTGGTGGCGGACAAGCCCTACTACGCCAAGGTCACCATCCCCGCCGGCCTGTACCCGAACAACCCGCAGGCCACCAACACCTACGGCGTGCTGGCGACCATCGTGGCGTCGGCCAAGACGCCGGCCGACACCATTTACGCCGTGACCAAGGCCGTGTTCGACAACTTCGACGAATTCAAGAAGCTGCACCCGGCGCTGGCGCACCTGAAGCCGGAGGACATGGTCAAGAACGGCCTCTCCGCGCCGCTGCACGATGGGGCGGCGCGCTACTACAAGGAAAAAGGCTGGATCAAATAAGCAACGCTTGCTGAATCCGCAGAAAAAGGCGAAGGCGACTTCGCCTTTTTCCATGGGATGGAGTTCATGAGTGTTTCAGGCCTCCAGCGCACGCTGTACAAGCGCAAGCAGCTATAAAAAATATAGTATCCAAATGGCCACCGACATCGAAAAAGCCCCCGAAGCGCTGCAGCAACTGGTTGCCGAGACCGACACCGGCGGCCGCAAACCGACGGGCGCCACGGCCAAGGTGATCTTCGCTCTGGCGCTGGCCTGGGCGCTGTTCCAGTACTGGTACGCATCGCCGCTGCCCTTTGTCCTGGGCTTCGGCATCCTCAACGACACCGAGGCGCGGGCGATTCACCTGGCGTTCTCGTTCGCGCTGGCGTTTCTGGCCTGGCCGGCGTTCCGCTCGTCGCCGCGGCGCCACGTGCCTGCGCTGGATTGGGTGCTGGCCCTCGTCGGCGCCTTTGCCGGTGCGTATTTGATGCTCTTCTATCGGGAGCTGGCCACGCGCCCGGGGCAGCCGACGACGATGGACATCGTGGTCGCCACCACTGGCCTGGTGCTGCTGCTCGAAGCCACGCGCCGCGCCGTCGGCTGGCCGATGGCGGCGCTGGCGCTGCTGTTCCTGGCCTATTGCATGGGCGGGCCTTATCTGCCCGACGTGCTGGCGCACAAAGGCGCATCGCTCAATCGCCTGCTCTCGCACATGTGGCTGACGACGGAGGGCGTGTACGGCATCGCGCTGGGTGTATCGGCCAGCACCATCTTTGTCTATGTGCTGTTCGGCGCGCTGCTCGATCGTGCGGGCGGCGGCAACTACATGATGCAGGTCAGTTTCGCGGCGCTGGGGCACATGCGCGGCGGGCCGGCCAAGGTGGCGGTGGTGTCGTCGGCGCTCAACGGCATGATTTCGGGCTCGTCGGTCTCCAATGTGGTGTCCGGCGGCATCTTCACCATTCCGCTGATGAAGAAGGCGGGCTATGGGGGCGTTAAGGCCGGCGCCATCGAGACCATGAGTTCGGTCAACGGCCAGATCATGCCGCCGGTGATGGGCGCCGCGGCCTTCCTGATGGTGGAGTACGTCGGCATTCCGTATTCCGAAGTCGTCAAGCACGCGTTCTTGCCGGCGTCGCTGTCGTACCTGGGCCTGCTCTACATCGTGCACCTGGAGGCGCTGAAGATGGGTATGCAGCCCATCGCCGCGCGTTCCCCGCGCACCTGGCACGAGCGCGTGCTGCGCAACCTGATCGGAATCACCGGCTCCATCGTGGTGGTCGGCGTGCTCTACTATTTATTGCAGTTCTTCAAGAGCACGCTGGGCGCGGCGGCGCCCTGGGCCGTGGGTGGCACGCTGCTGGGGATGTACCTATATGCGCTGCGCGAGGCGGCGCGCTGCCCCGATCTGCCGGAAGACATCGACGTCAACAACCCCAAGCCGCTGGAGACCTGGCCCACGGTGCGCGCGGGGCTGCACTTCATCATTCCCATCGGCGTGCTGATCTGGTGTCTGATGGTCGAAGAGATGTCGCCCGCGCTCTCGGCCTTCTGGGCCGTCACGGCGCTGATCGTGCTGATGCTGACGCAGCGCCCCTTGATCGATTTCTTTCGCGGCGTGAAGACGCCCGGCGCCTGGGGGCAGGCCTGGGATTCGGTGGTGCAGGGCTTTAACGACGGCGCCCGCAACATGATCGGCATCGGCATTGCCACGGCGACGGCGGGCATCATCGTCGGCGCCATTACGCTCACGGGCCTGGGTTTGCGCATGACGGAGTTCGTCGAATTCGTCAGCCACGGCAACGTGATGCTGATGCTGCTGTTCATCGCCTTCGTCTGCCTGGTGCTGGGCATGGGCGTGCCGACCACGGCCAATTACGTGCTGGTGGCCACGCTGATGGCGCCGGTGGCGGTGGAGCTGGGCGCGCAGGCGGGGCTGGTGATTCCGCTCATCGCGGTGCACCTGTTCGTGTTTTATTACGGCATCATGGGCGACATCACGCCGCCCGTGGGGCTGGCCACGTTTGCCGCCTCGGCCATCTCGGGCGAGGATTCGATTGCCACCGGCATACAGGGCGCGCTGTACGCGCTGCGCACGGTGATCCTGCCCTTCATCTGGATCTTCAACCCGCAACTGCTGCTGATCGACGTGCACGGCTGGGGCGAATTGATCCTGGTCGTCACGGCTTGCTCGGTCGCCATGCTGGTGTTCGCGGCGCTGACGATGAGCTGGTTCCGCATCAAGCTGAAGTGGTGGGAGTTCGCGCTGCTGGCGCTGTCGGTAGCGTTGCTGTTCCGCCCCGGCTTCTTCATGGACCGCATCGCGCCAGAATACACCGCCGCGCCCGCCGATCAGGTGTACG
>JAKOYD010000159.1 GCA_029780695.1 Pseudomonadota bacterium | reverse complement strand
TGGCCGTGCCGGTGAAATATTTCTCAATGGTCGCGCTGTTGATGCCGATGGCTTCGAACAGCTGCGCGCCGCAGTAGCTCAGGTAGGTGCTCACGCCCATCTTGGACATGAGTTTGGACAGCCCCTTGCCGATGGCCTTCACGTAGTTGTAGATGGCCTTCTCGGCCGACAGGTCACCGGGCAGGCTCTTGTGGATAGAGGCCAGCGTTTCCATGGCCAGGTAGGGGTGCACGGCCTCGGCGCCATAACCTGCCAGCACACCGAAATGATGGACTTCGCGTGCCGAGCCGGTTTCAACCACCAGGCCGGCGGTGGTGCGCAGGCCTTCACGCACCAGGTGCTGGTGGATGGCCGACAGTGCCAGCAACACCGGAATCGCCACCTGCGTCGCGCTGACCGAGCGGTCGCTGATGATCAGGATGTTCTTGCCGCTGTGGATGGCATCCACCGCTTCGGCGCACAGCGATGCCAGCTTGGCCTCAACGCCCTCGTGGCCCCAGTCCAACGGGTAGGTGATGTCCAGCGTGTAGCTGCGGAACTTGCCCTGGGTCTGGGTTTCGATGTCGCGCAGCTTGGCCATGTCGGCAAAGTCGAGCACCGGCTGGCTGACTTCCAGCCGCATCGGCGGGTTCACCTGGTTGATGTCGAGCAGGTTGGGCTTGGGGCCGATGAACGACACCAGCGACATCACGATGGCTTCGCGGATCGGGTCGATCGGCGGGTTGGTCACCTGCGCGAACAGCTGCTTGAAGTAGTTGTACAGCGGCTTGCTGCGGTCGGACAGCACCGCCAGCGGGCTGTCGTTGCCCATGGAGCCGATCGCCTCTTCGCCATGCGCGGCCATGGGGCTCATGAGGAACTTGATGTCTTCCTGCGTGTAGCCAAAGGCCTGCTGCAGATCGAGCACGGCGGCCGGGGCGCTTTCGACGCCCGCGGCCTGCGGCTCGGTGTCGGCGATGGGCAATTCCTCGGCGTCCAGGCCCGCCACGGGCTTGGCCACGTCGTCCAGGCGAATGCGCAAGTCCTCGATCCAGCGCTTGTAGGGCTTGGCGTTGGCCAGGCTGGCCTTGACCTCTTCGTCGTCGATCATGCGGCCTTGTTCCAGATCGATCAGGAACATCTTGCCGGGCTGCAGGCGCCATTTCTTGACGATCTTGTGCTCTGGAATCGGCAGCACGCCGGATTCGGAACCCATGATGACGATGTCGTCGTCGGTCACGCAATAGCGCGCCGGGCGCAGGCCGTTGCGGTCGAGCGTGGCGCCGATCTGGCGGCCGTCGGTGAACACGATGGAGGCCGGGCCGTCCCACGGCTCCAGCATGCTGGCGTGGTATTCATAGAAGGCGCGGCGGCGCTCGTCCATGGTGGTGTGCTGCTCCCACGGCTCCGGGATCATCATCATGGCCGCCTGCGCCAGCGGGTAGCCGGCCATGGTCAGCAGTTCGATGCAGTTGTCGAACGTGGCGGTGTCGGACTGATCGGGAAAGCTGATGGGGTACAGCTTTTTCAAATCAGCGCCCAGCACGGGCGAGGACATGACGCCTTCGCGCGCCCGCATCCAGTTGTAGTTGCCCTTGACGGTGTTGATCTCGCCGTTGTGCGCCACGTAACGGTACGGGTGCGCCAGCGGCCACTCGGGGAAGGTGTTGGTGGAAAAGCGCTGGTGAACTAACCCCAGCGCCGAGACGCAGCGCTCGTCTTCCAGATCACGGTAGTACGTACCCACCTGATCGGCCAGCAGCAAGCCCTTGTAGATCACCGTGCGGCTGCTCATCGACGGCACGTAATACTCTTTGCTGTAGCGCAGGCCCAGCGCCTGGATGTGCGCGCTGGCCGTCTTGCGGATGACGTACAGCTTGCGCTCCAGCGCGTCCTGCACGATCACGTCGTGGCCGCGGCCGATGAAGACCTGGCGAATGATCGGCTCCTTGGCGCGCACGGTGGGCGACATGGGCATGTCGCGGTTCACCGGCACGTCGCGCCAGCCCAGCAGCACTTGGCCTTCGGCCTTGATGGCGCGCTCAAGCTCTTCTTCGCAAGCCAGGCGGCTGGCGTGCTCTTTCGGCAAAAAGATCATGCCGACGCCGTATTCGCCGGGCGGCGGCAGCTGCACACCCTGCTTGACCATCTCCTCGCGGTACAGCTTGTCGGGCATCTGGATCAGGATGCCGGCACCATCGCCCATCAGCTTGTCGGCCCCCACGGCGCCGCGATGGTCGAGGTTTTCCAGAATCTTGAGCGCCTGGGTGACGATGGCGTGGCTCTTTTCGCCCTTGATGTGCGCCACGAAACCCACGCCGCAAGCGTCGTGCTCGTTCGCCGGGCTGTACAGGCCGTGTTGTTGCAGGTGCTGTTGTTCGACAGGCGTGCTCATCGCTCGATTCCATTCAATCCAGGAAAGCAGCAAGCATAGTGCACTGCAACATGCTTGCCAAGCACTTTAATCGGGGTCAGATCACAATTAAATGGCAAGATATTTTTTTCAAAATTAATTGGGGACACATTAAATTGATAGCTTGATCCGCTTACTGAATCAGCGCTTCAGCCCGATTTTTCTTCTACCGACCTGGACACGGGCCGCCCGGCCGCCCCTCGGGTCACGCGACGCTCGGTCTGCTTTTGCAGCTCCGCGATGAAGGCGTCACCGCCCAGCGCCCAGCCGCTGTGCGCGGCACCGCCCAATGCATCGCGCGCGGTGGGCGACAGGCCCGCGGCCACCAGGTCGGCGTACGCACGTTCGCGGGCGAAGGGCGTGTTGCCCAGTTGCCAGTACAGCGCATGCGGCGTCACCAGCGGGTCGTGCCGCAGGCCGACCAGGTGCGCGTGGCTGGACCAAGGATAGTCGGCCGGCGCCGCCACCATGCCGGCACGCACCGGGTTCAGGTCGATGTAGGCCATGCAGGCCAGCAAATAGCGCTCGGCCTCGATCAAGGCACTGCGGTAGCGCCCTTCCCACAACGTGCCGCTGCGCGCGTGACGGCGGTTGAACCAGCGCACGTAGGCGCGGCCCACGCCTTGCATCATCAGCGGCAGGCTGTCGGCGGCGTCGGGCGTGACCAGCAAATGCAGGTGGTTGCCCATCAGCACATAGGCGTGCACGGCCACGCCGTGGGCCTGCGCCTGCTCGCGCAGCTCGGCCAGCATGCGGCGGCGGTCGTCCGCATCAACAAAGATGGGCTGGCGGTTGTTGCCGCGCTGGAGCACGTGGTGCGGGTAGCCGGGGACGGCAAGGCGGGCAAGGCGAGTCATTTCAAAATGGTAGCGCGCAGTGGGCACGAACTCTCATGCGGTCGACAGGCCGGTCGCAAACGCGCAGACCGCGCGAAGATCAGCAGCCATCAGCAATACTTTTTAGTGACAAAATTGGTATTTGGGTGGCTCAATGTGAAATCCGCGCGTTGGCAGCCTGCTTTTTTTCGGTTCAACTCACGCAACATTTCTTTGCGGGTTGTTCTGATCCGACGAGCGCTGTGCGCGCTCGGGAGATCCGAGACAGCCATACATTCGACAGAGAGCAAGTCCAATGAATATCCTGAACCTCCGCGGCCATGGGCTTGGCCGCCGTTCGATGCACCGGGCAGTCGTCTCGCGGGTGCTCAGGACTTGGATCATCACCATCGCCCTGACGCCCGTTCTGGCATGGGCGCAAGATGGCACTACCGTCATTTTTGGCAGCCCTCCCCAGGACGGTGGAACGCCGTACGGCTTTCCACTCACCTGTGCCAACGCCTCTGCCAGCGCGGCGCAACTCAACACCGGCAACAATCCCGGCATTCAAGGTGGCATCTGGGGCTGGGACGCCCCCGACATGCAGTTTCCGCAGTGGGTCATGAGCCAGCCGCAGGACCCGACCAACCCAAGACAGTGGTGGCCAGGCAGCTTCTTCGATCTTGAGGGCGCTGGCCTTCTGGTCGTGGCGAAGGATCAGCGCGATCCCGACTGGGCCGCGCCGCCCACCGGCGCCCAGTGGGTCAGCAAATGGGGTGCCAATGAACTGATGCCGTCGTCGAGCAATCCCGCCGAAACCACGTGGATCACTGCCTATTTCGGCGGCTGGTATATCCCCACAGCGGCGGACGCGCAGCGAATGCGCGTGGTCGTCCGATACCGCGCCGAGGATCAACTGACCGGCGTCTTTCTGAACAGTTTGCACGACGGGCGGAACCTGCTGGCGTCGCCGATCACGCGCGACACCTCGCACACGGGCACCTTGCCGGGGCAAGTGGTGCTGAGCGGGCTGCAGCAGGGCGACAACATGCTCACCTTCCCCGTAAGTAGCCGCCGGGCCGGACCGGACGCGCAGAACTACCTCGGCTTCGCCGCCGCCTTCGACGCTTACTGCGTGGAACCGCCGGCTGCCGTGCCCTCCACCAGTGCCACGGGCATGATGGCACTGATGCTGGCGCTGGGCGGGTTCGGCGGATGGGCCATCCGGTCCAGACGCCGGAGCCATGCCCCGCGCGGCTGAGGCGAGATATTCTGATCTGACCCCGATTTTTCGGGCCGCCGGGCCGCGCGGTTGAGGCGGAATCAGTACTTTTTTACCGCATTCGCGTGATGAAAGTCACACGCGCGCTGGCGCGGCGCGCGCACGGCGGCGCTGGCGTGGCAAAGTCGCGGCGCTACTTCACATTTAGCGCCACGGAGGGCGACTCCCCATGAACACCCAGGACATCTGGAATTTCGTCACCACGCAGGGCGTGGACTTCGGCATCAAGCTGCTGACGGCCATCGTCGCCTGGATCGTCGGGCGCTGGCTGATCAACTTGGCCGTGGGCCTGATCGGCAAGGCATTCGAGCGCGGCGGCAAGATCGACGCCACGCTGGCCAACTACCTCAAGTCCATCATCGCGGTGGTGCTCAACATCGTCCTGATCCTGGCGATTCTGGACCTGTTCGGCGTGCGCACCACCTCGTTCGCGGCGCTGCTGGCCGGCGCTGGGCTGGCGATTGGCGCGGCCTGGAGCGGCATGCTGGGCAACTTTGCCGCCGGCGTGTTCATGCAGGTGCTGCGGCCGTACAAGGTGGGCGACTTCATCCAGGCCGGCGGCGTGACCGGCACGGTGAAGGAACTGGGCCTGTTTGGCACCACCATCGTCACGCCCGACAACGTGACCACCATCGTCGGCAACGGCAAGGTGTTTGGCGACAACATCCAGAACTACAGCGCGCTGCCGGTGCGCCGCGTCGATTGCGTGGCCAAGGTGGCCAACAGCGTCAACCCGATGGACGCGATCGCGCGCCTTCAGCCGGTGATCGCCGCCATCCCCAACGTGGCGCAAAGCCCGGCACCCGAAATCAACATCCTCGAATTCACCGCCGAAGGCCCCAAGCTGGCGGTGCGTCCCTACACCCACACCGACCACTACTGGCAAGTCTATTTCGACACCAACAAGGCCATCGTCGAAACCTTCGGCGCGGCCGGCTACCCGGTGCCCGAAACGCCGGTGGCCCATCGAACACTGGCGGGCTGATCACGAAAGCTGTCGCACGGGCACGCGCGCTGGGCGCGGCCAGGCGTATCAGGGAGGACGTAAGGCGGGCATGCGTGCCCGCCTTACACATAACATTCGCGCCTGGCGCTTATTCAACAAGCGCCAGGCGCTCTTTTTTTTGAAGCATTGCGGCCGTCGAGCCGGCAGGGGCGCGCCGATCCGATAATCGGCCCATGCCCCGTTCCAGCCAACTTCTGCACCCGCAGCGCGCGCCCGCGCCGCTGCGCCCTGCCGCCACCGTACTGCTGCTGCGCGATGCGCCGGACGGCATCGAGGTGCTGATGACGCGCCGCTCACTCACCGCCAGCTTCGCGCCCGGCGCCTACGTGTTTCCGGGCGGCGGCATCGACGCGGCCGATGCGCAAGCCCATGCGCACGCCACGCGCCGCCCCACGCAAAGCGACGATCACCTGACGCAAGCCATCGCGGCCATCCGCGAAAGCTTCGAAGAGCTGGGCGTGCTGCTGGCGCGCCATGCCGACGGCACCCCCGCCAGCGCCGCCGACGTCGCCGCGCTCGACCGCCACGCGCCCCTGGCGCCGCAGTGCACCGCGCGCGGCCTCACGCTGGCCGCCGCCGACGTCTATGTGCTGGCGCACTGGATCACCGACCGCGACCTGCCGCGCCGCTTTGACGTGCCCTTTCTGGTCGCCCGCATGCCCGCCGGCCAAACGCCGGTGGCCGACGAGACCGAGCAGTTCGAACCCGTGTGGGTGCGCCCGGCCGACGCGCTGGCGCGGCACGAGGCGGGGCAGTTCTTCATCATCTTCCCGACCATCCGCACGCTGCAGCGGCTGAAGGACTACCCCAGCGTCGACGCCGTCATCGCCGCCTGCGCCAGCGAACGGCCGCTGTGGACCAGCTGCCCGCGCGCCGGCTGGCTGGCCGGGCGCGAGGCGCGCTACATGGAGCACGAGGCGCCGTTTGGCGAGCTGGAGCTGGTCAGCCCCGACGGCCAGCTGCAGCACGCGCTCGACTGGCAGTGCGAGCAGCCGGTGCCGCTGCTCAAGAACGTGCAGCGCCTGACCGCCGGCAACCCCGGCTTCATGACCGGCCCCGGCACCAACAGCTACCTGGTGGGCGACCCGCGCACCGGCTACATCGCCATCGATCCCGGCCCGGCCGACGCCGCGCACGTCGAGCGGCTGTGGCGCGCGGCGGGCGGCGACATCCGCGCCATTGTCTGCACCCATTCGCACGCCGACCATTCGCCCGGCGCGAAGCCGCTGCAGGCCCTGTGCGCCGGCGCGCCGCATGGCCTGCCGCCCATCCTGGGCCTGGCCTCGGCGCCCACGGCGCGCGCCAACAGCGCCTTCACGCCCGATCGGTCGCTACAAAATGATGAGCTACTTGTGCTGACTGGGCAAGCGCCAGACGCGCCAATCACTCACACACTGCGCGTCATGCACACGCCCGGCCACGCCGCCAACCACCTGTGCCTGCTGCTGCAAGAAGACGGCCTGCTGTTCAGCGGCGACCACATTCTGAACGGCAGCACCACCGTCATCGACCCGCCCGACGGCGACATGACGGCGTACCTCGACTCGCTCGACCGGCTCGACGCCGCCTGCGCCGCGCACGACGCGCACTTCATCCTGCCCGCGCACGGCCACGTGCTGGGCAGCGCGCGCCAGACCATCGCCCAGCTGCGCCAGCACCGCCTGGCGCGCGAAGCCAAGGTGCTGGCCGTGATGCGCGCCCAGCCCGACGGCACGCTGGACGACTGGGTCGCCAAGGCCTACGACGACGTGCCGCCGCGCATCTGGCCGGTGGCCAAGCGATCATTGCTGGCGCATGTGGAGCGGCTTCAGGCCGCGCAGCCCGGCAACGATTAAGGCCTGCGGGCGGGCGCGCCGCGGCGGCCCGGCTGCCCCAGCGCGCACCGCGCCGCCGGTGGCTACACTGCGCAGCCAGGCCCACGCACCAACCACCCACGCAACCATGGCGACCACCGTCAGCCGGGCGCCACCGCCCTCGTCGCTGCCCTCGGGCATCGAGGCGCACCCAATCCAGTTCACCGGCTCGGGCCGCGAGTATTTCCGCGTCTGGATCGTCAACGTGTTGCTGGGCATCGTCACGCTGGGGCTGTACACGCCCTGGGCACGGCGCCGCACGGCGCAGTACTTCTACAGCCACACCCAGGTGGCCGGCAGCCCGCTCGAATTCGTGGCCGAGCAGCGGCGCATGGTGCTGGGCTTTCTGGCCTTTGCCGGGCTGTACCTGGCCTACCAGCTGGCCGTCGAAACGGGGCAGCAGCTGGCCACCAGCCTGCTGATGTTCGGCTTCGCGCTGCTGGCGCCCTTTTTGTGGGCCAGCGCCATGCGCTTTCGGCTGGGGGCCACGCGCTGGCGCGGCATCCGGCTGGCCTTTACGGCGTCGTGGCGCGAGGTGTACACGGCCAGCTGGCCGGTGTTTGCCATTGCCGCCGTGTGGACGGCCACCTTTCTGGCCGCCGCCGCGCTGTCGCCCGCCATGCCCACCGGCATTGCCGAGCAGCCGGGCAGCGTCACCCGGCTGCCCGCCTGGGGCGGCCGCACGCTGGCGCTGCTGGGCGGCGGCGCGGTGCTGACGCTGCTGTGCGTGATCCGGCTCGAATTCAACTACCGCCGCCTGCTGGTGGCGCGCACCCGCGTCGGCGGCCACGGCGGCCACTGGAAGCCGCGCTACCGCGACTTCGTGCGGGTATGGCTGGCCACGGTGGGCTTCTTTCTGCTGTGCGCGCTGCTGGTGGCGCTGGCGGCGGTGGTGCTGACGGGCGGTTCGATGGCGCTGCGGCCCCACCTGCCGGGCGCCGCCGGCGGCGGCGTGGCCGGCATGATCGTGCTGGCCCTGGTGGCGCTGCTGGCCGGGCTGCTGGCGCTGGTGGTGGCCAGCCTGCCGGCGCGCGCCTACCGCGACGCGCGCATGTTTCAGCTGGTGTGGAACAACGTCGGCATCAGCCACATCGCGCGCAGCAAGACGCGCCTGCGCACCGCCGCCTACGTGTGGCTGCGCCTGAAGAACCTGCTGCTGACCTGGCTGACGCTGGGCCTTTACCGCCCTTTCGCCATGGTGAGCGAATACGCGGCCAAGGTCGAGTCGGTCACGCTCTACCTCAAGGGTGGCACCGACCAGCTGGCCGGCGAGTTGGTGCGGCAGCAAGGCGCCTTTGGCGACGCGGCGGCCGATGTCTTCGGGCTGGATCTGATCGGATGAGGTCGCGGCGACGCTCGACTCGGCGCCCCTCTTGCATCAAACAAATCGGCCTGCAGCGCTTGCTGAATAAGCGCATCGCGCTATCAATGGCATAGCCAACACCCACGACACACGTCCCCCATGAATCCGCCGCCACCCTCGCCTTCGTTCGACGCCCAATGGTTTGACGGCCGCAGTTCGCGCGCGCGCCCGGCGCGGGTGCGGCTGGTGGCCGGCGCCGGTGGCACGCGGCTGCAGCTGCGCGCGCTCGACGGCGCGGGCGAGGCGCTGGATCTACCCCCGCAACAGGTCGGTTGGCCCGAACGTTGGGGCACGCGCCAGCCGCCGCCGCGCGTGGTGGTCGACCTGGGCGCGCACGGCAGCCTGCAGGTCGACGACGTGGCCGGCTGGCAAGCCGCGCTGGCCCAGGCGGGCCACCGCCCGTCGCTGGCCGAACGCATGCAGACGCAGTGGAAAGTGCTGCTGGCCGTGCTGCTGCTGGCCGGCATCGGCGTGTGGGCCTTTTACCGCTGGGGCACGCCCTGGGCCGCCACGCAGATCACGCGCCACGTGCCGCTGACCTGGGAACAGGCGCTGACCGCGCAAGCCCTGCAAGAGCTGGACGGCAGCCACCTGAAGCCCAGCCAGCTGCCGCCCGAGCGCCAGTCCGAGCTGCGTGCCGGCTTCGACCGGCTGGCCGCGCTGGTCGGCCCCGGACTGCAGCGCTACCCCGGCTACCGGCCGCCGCTCAAGCTCGAATTCCGCTCTGGCATGCCACCCAACGCCTTCGCCCTGCCCGGCGGCACCATCGTGATGACCGATGCGATGGTCGAGCAGGCGCGTGTGGTCCCCGGCACCGGCGACGACGCGCTGTGGGGCGTGCTGGCGCACGAAATCGGCCACGTGCAGCACCGACACACCACGCGCATGGTGGTCGAGCAGGGCGTACTCAACATCGGCCTGGGCCTGGCACTGGGCGACGTGTCGACGCTGGTGTCCAGTGGCGCCTCGCTACTCACCAGCCTGGCCTACCGGCGCGGGCACGAAACCGAATCCGACTGCTACGCCGTCGCCATGATGAAGAAAGCTGGCCTACCGACGGCGCCCATGGCCGACTTGCTGCTGGGCATCGACCGCCAAATGGAAGAGAAGGTGCGCAGCGCCGGCAAGTCGAACGCCGCCAGCGCCCCCGCCGAACCAGTGGCGCGCCAGCCCCGCGCCGACTGGTTCAGCACCCACCCCGATACCGTGGCGCGCGCCCAGGCGCTCAAGTCAGGGCAGGTGGCGGGCTGCCCCGCTGGTTGAATTGATACAAAAACCATAGCTGCCAACGCTTACCCTGATTGCGCTGGCAGCCTGTTTTGACTCAATTCCGGGTCAGATAACCCACCCGGCAGCGCCCCGTCACCACCGCCGCAGGCGCCGCATGCCCAGCCCCGCCGCCAGCAGGCCCATCAGCATCAGGCCCCACTCGTTGAGCGTCGGAATGGCCGTGGTCGCAGGCACGATCACCACGTCTTGTGTGACCTGCGGGGCATCCAGATAGTTGCTGTTGCCCGCCTGATCGGCCGCGATCGTGCAGGTGCCGGGCTTCAGCATGCTGACCGTGGTGCCGCTCACAGTGCACACAAGGGGCGTGAGCGAACTGTAGGTGATGGCGCTGCCCGAATTGGGGCTTGCACTGGTGGCCACCGGGTTGATGCTGAACGTGCCGCCGTCCACGAACGTCCGGCGCGCCCGGGTCTGCGCAGGGAACGTGAGCGTCTGCGCCGCCTTGGCGATGGTCACGTTCTGCGTGACTGCCGTGGCAGCGTTGTAGTTGGCGTTGCCGGTCTGGCTGGCGGTGATCGCGCAGGTGCCGGCACCGATGATGTTGACCGTGGTGCCAGAGCCCAGCGTGCACACCGTGTTCGGGCTCACAGCGTAGCTGACCGGCAGGCCGCTGGAGGCGGTGGCCACCGGACTGATGCTGAACGTGCCACCGGGCGTGTAGGTCTGGCCAGGCTGTGCATTAAAGGTAATGGTCTGGTTGGCCTTGGCGATGGTCACGTTCTGCGTGACCGACGTGGCAGCGTTGTAGTTGGCGTTGCCGGCCTGGCTGGCGGTGATCGCGCAGGTGCCGGCACCGATGATGTTGACCGTGGTGCCAGAGCCCAGCGTGCACACCGTGTTCGGGCTCACGGCGTAGCTGACCGCCAGGCCGCTGGAGGCGCTGGCCACCGGATTGATGGTGAACGTGCCACCGGGCGCATAGGTCTGGCCAGGCTGCGCACCAAAGGTGATGGTCTGGTTGGCCTTGGCGATGGTCAGCGAATAAGCTTGGGTGCCAGTGAAGCCGTTTGCAGATACCGCCTGCACGGTAAAACTTGAAGTGTTGGCTGCCGATGGCGTGCCGGTCAGAGCGCCCGCTGCAGTCAGAGAAAGACCAGCGGGCAGCGTGCCGGACGTGACAGAAAACGTGTACGGTGCGGTACCCCCATTGGCGCTACTGGCCGTGAGTGTTTGCGAATAGGCCGCAAACGCAGTCCCGCCGGTCAAGGACGTCGGAGAGAGCGTTGAACCGCCCCGGGAATTGCGGAGGCTGGTTGGTTTAAGTGCTCAGGCTGGCACAGTCGATTGCTCGGCGAGTTGGCGGTAGTAGTTTGCCTCAGCCTCGGCCGGCGGAATGTAGCCCAGTGGTCCCATCAAGCGGTGATTGTTGTACCAGGAGACCCAGGTCAGTGTGGCAAGCTCGACGGCCTCGCGGGTCTTCCAG
>JAKOYD010000100.1 GCA_029780695.1 Pseudomonadota bacterium | reverse complement strand
GTGGGCAATGCCGATGCGCGCATCCGGCACCAAGATTTGCAGCGCATCGTGCATGCGGCCGATGCTTTCCACATCGTTATGCAGGAAATACACCTGCCCGCCGCGTGACAGTTCGCGCAGGAAGGCTTCCTTGAGCAGCGCGTCGTCCCAGACGTGGACAAAGGTTTGCACCGCCAGCCGGTGGGCCGGTGGGGTCGCAATGATCGACAAATCGCGCAGCCCACTCATCGCCATGTTCAGCGTGCGTGGAATCGGGGTGGCGGTCAGCGTCAGCAGGTGCACGTTGGCGCGCAGCTTCTTCAGCGCCTCCTTCTGGCGCACGCCGAAGCGCTGCTCCTCGTCGACGATGACCAGGCCCAGGTCGCTGAACTTCACGTCCGGCTGCAGCAGCCGATGGGTGCCCACGATCACGTCGAGCTTGCCCTCGGCCAGCTTCTGCAATTCCGCCTCGATTTCCTTCTTGCTCTTGAAGCGGGACAGCACTTCCACCCGCAGCGGCCAGTCGGCGAAGCGGTCGCGCAGGTTCTGGTAATGCTGCTCGGCCAGCAGGGTGGTGGGCACCAGGATCGCCACCTGCTTGCCCGCGCTGGCGGCGGCGAAGGCGGCGCGCACCGCCACCTCGGTCTTGCCGAAGCCGACATCGCCGCAGACCACGCGATCCATTGGCTGCGAGGAGGCCAGGTCGCGCAGCACCGCCTCGATGGCGGCGTGCTGGTCGGGGGTTTCCTCGAACGGGAAGGTGGCGGCGAAGGGTTCGTACATCGCCCGGTCCACGTCGATGGCCAGGCCCTGGCGTGCGTGGCGCTTGGCTTGGATTTCAAGCAACTCGGCGGCCACATCGCGGACCTTCTCGGCGGCTTTTTTCTTCGCCTTGGCCCACTGCTCGCCGCCCAGGTTGTGCAGTGGTGCGGTGTCGGGGTTGGCCCCGGAATAGCGGCTGATGCGGTCCAGTTGCGCCACCGGCACGTACAGGCGGTCGCCCTTGGCGTATTCGATATCCAGAAACTCGCCGGGCATGCCGCCGACGTCCATCGCGATCAGCCCACGATAGCGGCCCACGCCATGATCTTCGTGCACGATCGGTGCGCCCAGCGAGAGCTCGCCCAGGTCACGGATGATGGCTTCGGGCTCGCGCCCGGCACGCTTGCGGCGGCGCGGCTGGCTGGCGCGTTCGGGGAAAAGTTGGCGCTCGGTGAGCACGCACAGTGGCGGTGCATCCAATGCGAAGC
>JAKOYD010000099.1 GCA_029780695.1 Pseudomonadota bacterium | reverse complement strand
CGCGAGTTCGTGTTCCGCAACAGCCAGGTCGTGGATGCCAAGATCGACCCGGCCAAACGCACCATCGACATTTCCCTGATCGGCGAGCCGCTCAGCACGGACATGCAAGAAACCATCAAGGCCCATCTGGCCATCGCCAACCTGGCCGGCACCCAGATCTTCCTGCACCAGAGCGGCGACCACCAGATTGACGTGACCGCGGCGGGTTACCGGCTCGTCGTGCGTGATGCAGGGATGAACCGCGGCCAACAGCAACACAATGGTTGTAACCGGGGTGGCCTGCGCAGCGAAATCATGAAGATGACCGACGCTTTGCCATACAACACCCTCGCCGCCATGCCGTGTGCATGCGCATGCCCCGGGCGATGCGACGCCATGGCATCCTCGCTGCGCGCCTGCGCGTGACCGGCCGCAGGGGAGTGCACACGGTGACCGCCGCCATCTCCACCACGGGGGCCGGATCTGCAGCCATGGCCGATCCGGTCGAGTCTGCGCTGCGCGTGCTGTTCGAAGCCGGCCTGGGAGGCGATCCCGACGCCTATCGGTGCTTCCTGGATGAACTGAGCGCACGCCTGCGTGCCTTCCTGCGGCGCCGGCTGGGTGGGTCGCCGGATGACGCCGAGGATGTCCTGCAGGAGACCTTGCTGGCCATCCACAACAGCCGCCACACCTACCGCAGCGGCCAGCCGCTGACTGCGTGGGTCTATGCCATCGCCCGCTACAAGCTCATGGACTTCCATCGCAGTCACCACCGGCGCGAAGCGCTGAACCTGCCGCTGGAGGCGGCGCAGGACGTGTTCGCGGCCGCCGACACCGAATCGACCCAGGCCCGGCACGATATCGGCCAGCTGCTGGAGGCGCTGCCGGACCGGCATCGCCTGCCGATCCTGCACGTCAAGCTCGGCGGCCTGTCGGTCAGCGAAACCGCACGCCTGACCGGCATGTCCGAGTCGGCGGTGAAAGTAGGCATCCACCGCGGCCTGAAGGCGCTGGCTTTGAAGATACGGAGTGCAGCATGAAAACCCATGAGCTGATCGACCTGCTGGCCAGTGATCCCATGCCGGTGCAACGGCATGCGGCCGCGCGCCGGTTCGGCCTGGCCCTGCCATTGGGCCTGTTGATGTCGCTGGGCCTGCTGCTGGTGGGCTTTGGGCTGCGCCCCGACCTCGCGGAGGCGTCCATCCAGCCCATGTTCTGGGCCAAAGCGGTATTTGCATTGGCGATGTTCTGCGGTGCGCTGTGGGTGACGCTGCGGCTGTCACGCCCGGGGCAGGCGGTCGCGGCGGCATGGTCGGGGCTGGGGGTCCCGCTGCTGCTGCTGTGGGGTGGGGCGGCGGCGGTGCTGTGGCTGGCCTCGGGCGACGAACGCCTGGCGATGCTCATGGGGCGCAGTTGGCGCAGTTGCGCCTTCAGCATCGCCTTGCTCTCGCTGCCGCTGATGGGCACGACGTTCTGGGCGGTGCGTGGACTGGCGCCGACGCGGCTGCGGCTTGCCGGCGCCTCAGCGGGGCTGCTGGCGGGGGCCGCGGCAACCCTCGTCTACTGCCTGCACTGCCCGGAGATGGACGCGCCGTTCTGGGCGGTGTGGTACGTGCTGGGACTGTCGCTGCCCACCGCCGCCGGCGCACTGCTGGGGCCGCGCCTGCTGCGCTGGTGAGCCGTGCCCGGGGCGGCGCCGGACCCACCTCGATAGCGGCAGGGCATTGGCCCGGCGGATGCCGCGGCGCTCGCTGGTTCCACCCGTCGCCAGACCGGAACGGCCGGATGCTGGAGGGGCGCCGGCCGCCGGCGCGCACGGCATGAACGCAGGAGCGCGCAGTTGCGGTGGCGTGTAACCAGCGGCACGCATCGCGCGAATGGATATCCACCTACCCACTGGAGATTCCAATGCATTGCTTCCGTTCCCTGCTTGCCGTCGCCGTCCTCGCCACTGCCGGCGTTCCCGCCGCCAGCGCACTGGCGGCCGACCCGCCGGCCGCATCCCCGGCCATGGCCATGGCGATGACGCCCAGCGTGGCGATCCGGGCCTATGACCAGATGACATTCGACCAGGCGCAGGCGGCCAACCAGCCGATCCTGGTCTGGGTGCACGCGCCGTGGTGCCCGGTGTGCCGCGAGCAGGAGAAGGCGATCAAGCAGATCACCGCCGATCCGGCGTATCGCGACCTGCTGGTGCTGCGCATCGATTTCGATACCCAGAAGCCGCTGTGGCAGAAGTTCGGCGCGACCATGCAGTCGACCCTGATCGGATTCCATGGCAAGCGTGAAACCGGCCGCGTGGCGCACGAGAGCGACGTGGCCCGGGTCGCGCCGGTGCTGCGCTCGACCCTGCCCGGTACCTGAGGCCGCCACCGCATGAGCCTGGGTTTGAATCCGGCATTGGCCTACGTGGCCGGTGCCTTGACCATCCTTTCCCCCTGCGTGTTGCCGCTGGTGCCGATCGTGCTGTCGTCGGCGGCGCAGCGGCACCGCCTGGCACCGCTGGCGCTGTCGGCCGGCCTGGTGCTGGCGTTCACCGGCACCGGCTTCGTGGTGGCGGTCTTCGGGCAGTCGCTGGGCATCGACACCCTGGCGGTACGCGCCGCGGGCGCGGTGATCCTGTGCCTGGCCGGACTGGTGTTGCTGCTGCCGCCGTTGCAGCGCCTGCTGACCCGCGCCGCCACGCCGTTGGCGAACTGGGCGGGCCGAACCCAGCTTGCATTCGATGCGCGGGGAGGGCTGTGGGGCCAGGCCCTGGTCGGGATGCTGCTGGGCGTGGTGTGGGCTCCCTGCGTCGGCCCGACGCTGGGGGCGGCCATCGCGCTGGCGGCGGCAGGCCAGAGCCTGGGCGCGGCCTTGCTGGTGATGGCGGCGTTCGGCCTGGGCATCGCCAGCGTGCTGCTGGTCATCGCCTTCGCCGCACGCGGCGCCCTGGACCGCTGGCGTGGCCGGCTGATGGGCGCCGGCAGCCGCGGCAAACAGCTGCTGGGCATCCTCCTGCTACTGGTCGGCGGCCTGATCCTCAGCGGCTGGGACCGCCGGATCGAGGCCTTCGCCCTGGACCACCTGCCGGACTGGATGACGCGACTGTCCACCGCATTCTGAGAAATGTCCCCGGGATGCGGCTCAGAGGACCGCATCCCGGGCCATGCTCGGGGACTTGACGGGGGCAACGGCAGACGAAAGCAGACAACAGCCTGCATTGGGGTTCGAGGGAGGCCGGGAGTGGGCAAATGGCGCAGCCGGCCTGTTCGTTGCGCGTATGCCGAGGCCCGACAGTTCGCGTGATGGCGTAGAGGTCGGGAGAAGGCATTTCAGGTGGCCGAAAGAACAGGCCCGACCCAATCGCAGCGGCATGAATCCCCCAAATCTTGGAAGGCTTCATCCGCCGCGGAAGGTGAAGTACTGGAAGTGGCTGCCAAGGCGCGCCAGATCCGCCGGGTCACCCTGATGCCGACTACGGCCCGGCTCATGACATTCCTGCAACACCCAGCGCCTGACGCCGCGTGCGGCCAATTGTTCGGCCAGTCGATACAGTGCCTGCGTCGGGAACAGGTCCGAGTGCCAGGTAGTGCGGCATTCGAAGGCAATGCCGCTTTCCAGCAGGTGCCCCAGCGACAGTTCGACCGGTACCGCGCTGCCGCACCGGCCGGTGATGGCGTCGTGGTGCGCCGCCGGCCCCTTGATGTCGAGCCCCACCCAATCCAGCAACGGCAACAGCCGTTGCAGCCGCGCCGGGTACATGCCGCCGGTGTGCAGGCCGACCTGGAAACCCATCGCTTTCACCCGCGCCATGGCATCAGGCAACCTCGCCTGGGAAGTGGGTTCTCCGCCGGAGAACACGACGCCGTCAAGCAGGCCGCGACGGCGTCGCAGGAAGTCCAGTACTGCATTCCATTCGAGGCCGCCTGCACCGCGTGCCGGCAGCAGCTCGGGGTTGTGGCAGTAGCTGCAGCGCCACGGGCAACCTTGCAGGAACAACACCGCCGCCAGCCGACCGGGAAAGTCGATGGTGGTCAGCGGTGTCATTCCGGCCACGCGGATCATGCGGCATCGGCCACCGCGATGGCGTCGGTGCGCTCGGCGAAGAAGCGCCGCTCGGCGTGCTCACCCTGCTTGCCGATGTTGAAGCTGGACACCGGGCGGTGATAGCCCATCACCCGCGTCCAGACTTCGCAGCGCTGGCGATCCCCGGCGCACAGCGAAGCGGTGGCGACAGAGAGTGGATTGTTGTTCATGCGTGTGTCTCCTTGGATGTCAGGGCATCGACGGTGGTCGGCGACACGGTGGTCGCCTGCTGTTCGGCCAGCAACCGCTCGTCGCAGCGCGGGCAGGGTATAGGAAGTTCAACCGCCCTTTTTGGCGAGTCTGGCGGGTAGGAAGCGGCCGCGCAAGCGCCGCTTTGGGCACAGATCGGGCACAGATCGGGGGTTCATGCGTGGGTTTTCGACATCGCGGGGCCACGCAGCGGCTCAGTGCGTAGCCATTTCTCACCGAATCCCGGCACAGGGCCGAGCGCAGCCCTGCGGGGTCG
>JAKOYD010000090.1 GCA_029780695.1 Pseudomonadota bacterium | reverse complement strand
GCCTCGGCCAGCGCCCACAGCAGCTTGCCGCGCAGGCGCTCGCCCAGTTCGGCGGCGGCGGCATTGGTGAAGGTGCTGACCACGATCTGGCGCGGCGAGAGCTGCCGCTCCAGCAGCAGCCGCAGGTAGAGCACGGCAATCGTCCAGGTCTTGCCGGTGCCGGCACTGGCCTCCACCAAGCTGCGGCCGCCGTCCTGCAAGGGCAAGGTGGTCCAATCCATGGGCTGGCTCATGCGGCTTCCTCGCTGGCGTTTGCAGGGCTGGCGTCACCGTCACCCAACAGGATCAGGCCGTGGATGGCCTGCGCGTCCTGCAGCAGCGCGTGCAGGGCGCGACTGTCCGGGTCGGTGTCGGGATCGCCGAAGATCAGGTCGCCTTCCAGCAACTGCGCATAGCCAGGGGCGTAGTCGCGCTCGCCGACGCCTTGGCCGGACTCACTCACCCACTTGCCGCGCACCGCCTTGGCGATCGCGGCCTCACGCGACTGCTGCGCCGCTGCTTCCGCTGAAGGCTCGTCTGCGCAGTCGGCGTCCTTCTCCGCCTCGGCCTCGCCCTGTTTGCCCTTGGCTTTTTTCGGCACGCCTTGCTGTGCCTGCAAGGCGGCCCACCCGGACTTCGGATGGAACCAGGAGGTGCCCTCGCGGCCCATCCGCATCAGCTCGATCAAGGCGCGCAGGCGCCGGCGCAGGTCGGCTTCCATGGCCGCACGCTTCGCAGTGTCGGCGCCGCAGTATCTCGCATCCCAGTCATTCGCCTGCATGGCAAGATCCGGCTCGCCGGCCGCCAGCATGGTCAGGCGCACCGGCGCAGGCGTGTCGGTGCTTGCGTGCTGCAGGCGCAGCAGCGCCCACTGCAGAAAAGCGGGGACGCGCTCCTTGAAGCCGAGATCCTGCGGGGCCTTGAGGTGCTTCTTGTCATCCTTTTTCGGATTGGGGAACGCAAACACCACCTGCAGCCCGTCCGCCGCTCCTGCAAGCGGGAACACATTGCGCAGCAACCCGGTCATGCGCTGCGGTGCGCTTGCCCCGGCAATCGCGTCGCCGGGCAGCACCAGCGGCACGTCGATCCTTATCGCCTGGCCGCCGTGCTCGCCGCGCGCATCGAAGCGGCCACAGGCATCGGCCTGGCTCCACAGCGCATCCACTGCGTCCGCTTCCTTCGCCCATGCGGCTTCACCGGCCGCGCCCAGCGGCAACAGCCCGCCCAGCCCCACCCACGCCGGCGGCTGGCGATCCCATGCCCACGCCGGATCGCCGCATTTGCGCGGCAGCACCTGCTGCAGGAACACCGTGCGCGCCACCGCGTGGATCCTTGAAATCGCATCCATCGGCTCGTCTTCCGCCAGCCGCACGTCGTCGTCCAGCGCATCCAGCGACAGCTGCAGATGCTCCTTCAACAGCGCCTTGGCCGGGTCCTTGAAGAAGCCTTCCAGCGTGGCCAGCGGCAGC
>JAKOYD010000150.1 GCA_029780695.1 Pseudomonadota bacterium | reverse complement strand
TGCCCGCGCCAGCCGCACGAGCCGGTGCACTGGATGCGCGTTCCCGTGGAACTGCTGGTGCTGGCTTGCGTGGTCGTCGGCACACTGCCGGCCTGGACCATCGGGCCTGTGCTCGCGCTGGCCGCGCAGCCAGTGGTCGGCAGCACGCTACCAGCGTACAGCCTGGCGGTCTGGCACGGCTTCAACACGCCGCTGGTGATGAGCCTGATCGCCACCGCTGGTGGCGTGCTGGTCTACCTGCGCTTCGCCGACCGCTTCAAGCAGCGCCGCGGGCGCGGCGCCCCGCTGCTCCAAGGCCTGGACGGCAAGCGCGCGTTCGAGAACCTGCTGGCGCGCGCCTCCGACGCCGCGCGACGGCTCGTGCGCTGGCTGGGCACGCGCCGGCTGCAGCCGCAGCTGTTTGCGATGCTGCTGATCGCCGGGCTCGCCGGCCTGGGATCGGCGCTCATCGTGCCGCTGACCTGGGGCGACCGCACACGTGTGCCGGTCACGCCCGAGTTCGTGTTGCTGTGGATCATCGCCGGCGCTTGCGCCATCGGCGCTGCCAACCAGGCCAAGTTCCACCGCCTGGTGGCGCTGGCCATGCTCAGCGTCGTCGGCCTGGCGCTGTGCATCACGTTCGCGTGGTTCTCGGCGCCGGACCTGGCGCTGACGCAGCTGGCCGTGGAGGTCGTCACCCTCGTGCTGTTCCTGCTGGGGCTGCGCTGGATGCCCAAGCGCGTCGAGCAGGACGATCCGCGCACGCGCGCACGCGCCTGGTGGCGTCGGCGCCGCGACCTGATGCTGGCGGTGGCCATCGGCGTTGGCCTGTCGGCGCTGTCGTATGCGCTGCTGACGCGCCATGCGCCGCTGTCGATCTCGCCCTTCTTCCTCGAGAAGGCCCTGCCCGAAGGCGGTGGCACCAACGTGGTCAACGTGATGCTGGTCGACTTCCGCGCCTTCGACACGCTCGGCGAGATCACCGTGCTGGGCATCGTCGGCCTGACGGTGTACGCGCTGCTGCGGCGCTTCCGACCGGCGCGGGAGACGACCGAGCCGACGCCCCAGCAGCAGGCCTCCGCCGACACCGCCGGCGCCGGCGCCGACCTGATCGACCGCGACGGTGACGGTGACGATCACCTGCCCCCCTACCTGGAGGTGCCCGCCGTGCTGGTGCGGCTGCTGCTGCCGGTGGCGGGCCTGTTCGCCTTCCACCTCTTCATGCGCGGCCACAACGAACCGGGCGGCGGATTCGTCGCCGGTCTGGTGGTGGCCATCGCCTTCATCACGCAATACATGGTCAGCGGGACGCGTTGGGTCGAGGAGCGCATGCACCTGCTTCCCACGCGCTGGATCGCGACCGGCCTGCTGATCGCGCTGGCCACCGGGCTGGGCTCGCTGGCGCTGGGCCACCCCTTCCTGACCACGCACACCGCCCACGTCACCTGGCCGCTGGTGGGCCAGGTGCACCTGCCCACCGCGGCGATCTTCGACCTGGGCGTGTTCGCGGTGGTGGTGGGCTCGACCCTGCTGCTGCTGACCGCCATCGCCCACCAGTCGCTGCGCGCGCGCCGCCGGCAAGGCCTGCCAACCGCTGACGGGAGGCACGGCTGATGGAAGTGGTGATCTCAATCGCGATCGGCGTGATGGCCAGTGCCGGCGTGTGGCTGGTGCTGCGGCCGCGGACCTTTCAGGTGCTGATCGGCCTGACACTGCTGTCGTACGCGGTCAACCTGTTCATCTTCAGCGTCGGCAGCCTGGCGATCGGACGCGAACCCATCGTCAAGGTGGGCGTGGCGGCCGACCTCGTCAACTACAGCGACCCGCTGCCGCAGTCGCTGGTGTTGACCGCCATCGTCATCGGCTTCGCGACGACGGCGTTGTTCCTGGTCGTGTTGCTGGTGCTGCGCGGCCTTTCCGGTGGCGACCACGTGGACGGGCAGGAGGAACGTCCATGACGGCAGCGGTGAACCACCTGCTGGTGGCGCCCGTCCTGCTGCCGCTGGCCACCGCTGCGCTGATGCTGCTGCTGGGCGAGGGCCGGCGCCGCCTCAAGGCCATCGCCAACGTGCTGTCGACCACCCTGGGCCTGGCGCTGGCCGTGAGCCTGCTGGTGGGCGTGGCGCAGCGTGAGGCGCCGGCGGCGTTCGGTGTCTATCTGCCGGGCAACTGGCCGGTGCCCTTCGGCATCGTGCTGGTGGCCGACCGGCTGTCTGCGCTGATGGCGGTGCTGACCGGCTGCGTCGGCCTGGCGTCGCTGCTCTACGCGCTGGCGCGCTGGCAGCACGCGGGCGTCTACTTCCACGTGCTGTTCCAGCTGCAACTGATGGGCCTGTACGGCGCCTTCCTGACCGCCGACCTGTTCAACCTGTTCGTCTTCTTCGAGGTGCTGCTGGCGGCCAGCTACGGCCTGCTGCTGCACGGCGGTGGCGGCGAGCGGGTGCGCGCGGGGCTGCACTACATCGCCATCAACCTGGTCGCGTCGCTGCTGTTCCTGATCGGCGTGGCGGTGCTGTACGGCGTCACCGGCACGCTGAACATGGCCGATATCGCACAGAAGCTGCCCGCGGTGCCGGCCAGCGACCGCGGCCTGTTGCACGCCGGGGCGGCGATCCTGGCGATCGCCTTCCTGGCGAAGGCCGGGCTGTGGCCGCTGAACTTCTGGCTGCCGCCGGCTTATGCCGCAGCCAGCGCACCGGCCGCTGCGGTGTTTGCCGTCCTGACCAAGGTCGGCGTCTATGCCGTGCTGCGGCTGTGGACGCTGTGCTTTCCGGCGGAAGCGGGTGAATCGGCGGGCTTCGGGGGCGACGTGCTGGTCTGGGGTGGCCTCGCCACGCTGGCATTCGGCTCGGTCGGCATGCTGGCGTCGCAGCAGTTGGCGCGGCTGGCCGGCTACTCCGTGATCGCCTCCTCCGGCACGCTGATCGCCGCGATCGGCTTCGACGCCCCGGCGCTCAGTGGTGGCGCGCTCTTCTACCTGGCCAGTTCCACCCTGGCCGGCTGCGCGCTGTTCCTGCTGGTCGAGTTGCTGGAACGGACGCGCCAGGTCGAGGTGGGCCCGCCGCAGCTGGATGACGGCAACGACGCGCTGCCCGCATTCCTGGACGCCGAGCCCCCGGACGGCATCAACCTCGACGACAACGAGGAGGCCCTCATCGGCCGCGCCATCCCGGCCGCATTGGCGTTCCTGGGCGTGGCCTTCACGGTCTGCGCGCTGGTGACGGCCGGCCTGCCGCCGTTGTCCGGCTTCGTCGCCAAGCTGGCCATGCTGTCGGCGCTGCTGGAGCAGCGGACGCCGCAAGCCTGGACGCTGTTTGCGCTGTTGATCGTGTCGGGCCTGTTCGGCGCCATCGCGCTGATGCGGGTGGGGATGCGCCACTTCTGGACCGCACAGGATCGCCCTGCGCCGCGCCTGCGCGTGATCGAGACGCTGCCGATCGCGGTCCTGCTGGCCACCTCGATGACGCTGGTTCTGCAGGCCGAAGCCGGACTCGCGTACACCCGTGCGGCCGCCGATTCCCTGCATACGCCCCGCCTCTACATCGACGCCGTGATGGGTGCGCGCCCGGTCGCACGCAACGCGGGGGCCGCACCATGAAGCGCCTGCTGCCCTCGCCCTGGCTGTCGTTGGGACTTCTTGGCGGCTGGCTGCTGCTCACGCGCAGCTTCAGTCTGGGCCAGGTGCTGCTGGGTGTCTCGGTCGCCGTGGTGATGCCGCTGCTGATGGCGCCATTGCGGCCGCGTCCGGGCCCGCTGAGGCGCTGGGTGGTGCTCGTTCGCCTGATCCTGCGCGTCGGCCGCGACGTGCTCTGGTCGGCCGCGCAGGTGGCTGCCGGCGTCTGGCGCGCGAAGGCGCACCCGCCGCGCGGTGCTTTCGTCGTCGTGCCACTCGATTTGCGCGACGTGCATGCCCTCGCCGCGCTGACGATGATCACGGCCGTCGTGCCGGGCACGGTCTGGGCGGAGCTGGCGCCCGATCGCAGTGCCTTGCTCATCCATGTCTTCGACCTCGACGACGAGGCGGCATTCATCCAGCACTACAAGAGCGACTACGAACGGCCGCTGAAGGAGATCTTCGAATGAGCGAACTGCTGTCGATGGCGATCACCGCCACGCTGATCCTGTACACCGTCGCGATGGGCATTGCGCTGGCGCGCCTCTTCGGTGGCCCGAGTGCGCAGGACCGCGTGCTGGCGATGGACTTCATCTACGTCGTCGGCATGCTGGTCATGCTGGTGCTGGCCATCCGCTACGACAGCGAGATGTACTTCGAAGGTGCGCTGCTGATGGTGCTGTTCGGATTCGTCGGCTCGGTGGCGATGGCCAAGTTCCTGCTGCGCGGCGAGGTGATCTGATCATGCCCTCGGTCATGCCACCATTGAGCGAGATCCTGGTGGCGGTGCTGCTCCTGGGCAGCGGCGGTGTGGTGCTGGTGGCCGCGCTCGGTCTGCGGCGGCTGCCCGACTTCTTCCTGCGTATGCACGCGCCGGCCCTGGCCTCCACGCTCGCAGCGTGGATCGTCAGCCTCGCCTCCATCGTCCACTTCAGCGCGCGGGGTGCGAGTCTTGCCTTGCACGTCTGGCTGATCATCATCGTGCTCTCGATCACGGCCCCGATCACCACCATCGT
>JAKOYD010000068.1 GCA_029780695.1 Pseudomonadota bacterium | reverse complement strand
CGTGGCGGTGCTGGCGGACCCCTCGCGCACGCTGTCGGTACAGGACGCCCTGGCCCAGGCCTCGCGGTTCGAGCCCCACGCCGGCACACGCGGCACGCTGGGCGTGCGCAAGGACGCCGTGTGGCTGCGCATCCCAGTCATGGCCGCGCCGACTTCGGACGGCATATGGGTGCTGGACATCGACTACCCGGTGCTCAACCGCGTCGAGGTTTACCTCACCACCGGCGGCTACGTCAGCCAGCAAGCCACGCTGGGCAACCTGCAGGCCTTCTCGCAGCGGCCGCTGCGCAGCCGCTCGCACGCGCTCGCCCTGCAGATGCAGCCGGGGCGCCACTACGACCTGCTGCTGCGGGTGGAGACCCGCGGCGCCATGGTGCTGCCCATCACGCTGAGCAAGCCCACGGCGTGGCACAAAACGGCCATCGATAAACAGATGCTGCAGGGCATCCAGACGGGCCTGGCGCTGTGCCTGCTCATCTACAGCCTCGCGCAGTGGATCAACCTGCGCGAGGCGCTCTTCATCCAGTACGCCCTGCTGATCACGGGCAGCCTGCTGTTCTCCATGCACCTCTTTGGCCTGGGGACGCAGTACCTGTGGCAGGAATACCCCTGGTTCGAGGTCCATGCGGCCGGCCTCGCGGCGCTGACCGCGACCTGCGGATCGTTTCTCTTCATCAGCCAGGCCCTGGTCGGCGACCGCCCCCGCAGCCGCCTGCTGCGCGCCATGCGCGGCGGCGCCGTGCTGTGCGCGGTTCTGGGCGTCATGCATGCGCTCGACATCCTCAGCACCGCCGCCATCGCGGGCATCGTGAGCATCCTGGGGCTGGTGCCCGCGCTCATGGGGATTCCGGGCTCCATCCGCAAAGCACGCCAGGCCGACCCCATCGGCGCCAGCCTGCTGCTGGCCTGGCTGGTCTACTTCGTGGCCACAGCCACCGTCATCGGCGTGATCCGCGGCTGGGTGCCGGTGAACTTCTGGACGCTGCACTCGTTCCAGTTCGGCGCGACGCTGGACATGCTGCTCTTCATGCGGGTGCTGGGCCTGCGCACCAAGGCACTGCGCGTGCAGGCCCTCGACGCCAGCCGCGAACGCGACGCCATGCGCTCGCTGGCCCACACCGACCCGCTGACCGGCCTGCCCAACCGGCGCGGCCTGAACATCGCCCTGGCCGCGGCGCTGCCGCGCTGCGGGCCGGACAACATGCTCGCGGTCTATGTGATGGACCTGGACGGCTTCAAGCACGTGAACGACCAGCACGGCCACGACGTGGGCGACGAACTGCTGATCGCGGTGACCCGCCGCCTGCAGGGGCACGTGCGCCAGAGCGACGTGGTGGCGCGCCTGGGCGGCGACGAGTTCGTCGTGATGGCGGGCCACCTGAGCAGCCTGCAGCAGGCGCAGGACCTGGGCCACAAGCTGCTGGAGGCCTTCCGCTCGCCCTTCTCCCTTGGGCGGGTGCAGGTGGAGGTGGGCCTGACCATCGGCTACGCCATCGCGCCCGACGACAGCAGCGACGCGGTGGGCCTGCTCAAGCTCGCCGACGCCGCGATGTACAGCGGCAAGCAGGGCGGCAAATTCTGCCTGCGCCGCAACACCGGCGACCTGGCCCTCTCGTCCACCTGAACGCGGGTCATTTCGCACGGGTCAAACCGCCGGGCTTGCGCTACATACGGGACTTCGCGTTTATTCACGGAGGATCGTTCGCCATGGCCCATCGCAAAAGCCCTGCCCGCATTGCCAAGGACGCGCGCATCGCGCAATTCCGTTCCCGGGAGACCCTCAGTACGGCGCAGGGCGCGGAGAAGGCCGTCCCGTGGGAGGCGATCGCCGAGCTGGAAGCCAGGCTCGTCGGCCGTGTT
>JAKOYD010000049.1 GCA_029780695.1 Pseudomonadota bacterium | reverse complement strand
ATGCGCTGATAGAGCAGGTGGAGAAGATCAAGGCCAGCATCCGCGCCAAAGTGGAGCACCCCTTCAGGGTGATCAAACGCCAGTTTGGCTACACCAAGGTGCGCTACCGGGGGCTCATGAAGAACACGCTGCAGCTCACTACGCTTTTTGCGCTATCGAACCTGTGGATGGTGCGCCACCAATTGCTGGCGGAGCGGGGATAAGTGCGCCTGAAAACAGGGCGCAGGCCGAAAAAGCGGCGCAAACGGCCCGAAAAGGGTAGAGAACATTGCGCAGTGCCGAGCAAAATGGCCGCAATTGCATCATCTGAAAAATGTGAGCCGTGTAGCACTCACAAATCCGAGTTGTTCAGGGCATCCCTAACACATGTATTTCGTAACATAATGAATCATCATTCACTATAATAGCCTCGTGGCACAGACGATGCCGCGCGCGCAGTGGAAGCACCTTTTTTGAGGCAGGCGCACTCGATATCGCCTCGGCATCACGCTTGTTCTTGATCACCGTCTCGCAGACACCAGCCTGGTTTTCCATCACACACATTCCATGATTCATCACTACGACTTCGACCTCTTCGTCATCGGCGGCGGCAGCGGCGGCGTGCGCGCCGCGCGCATGGCCGGTCAGCGCGGTGCGCGCGTGGCGCTGGCCGAATGCGCCGAACTGGGCGGCACCTGCGTCAACGTGGGCTGCGTGCCCAAGAAGCTCTACAGCTATGCCGCCGGCTACGCCGCCGCCTTCGAGGAAGCCCCCGGCTACGGCTGGACGCTGCCCGAGGCCCCGCGCTTCGACTGGGCCACGCTCAAGCGCCAGCGCGCGCAGGAGATCACGCGCCTGAACGGCGTGTATCAGAAGCTGCTCGACGGCGCGGGCGTGAAGACGTTGACCGGCTGGGCGCAACTGGTGGACGGCCACACGGTCAGCGTGAGCGACACGCGCTACACCGCGCGCCACATCCTGGTCGCCACCGGCGGCATGCCTGCCGCGCCCGACATGCCGGGCCGCGAGCTGGCCGTGGTGTCGGACGCGATGTTCGATCTGCCCGATTTCCCCAAGCGCCTGCTGGTGATGGGCGGCGGCTACATCGGCTGCGAATTCGCCTCGCTGTTCCGCGGCCTGGGCGCGCACGTGACGCTGGTCAATCGCGGCGCCCACATCCTCAACGGCTTCGACGACGACGTGCGCGAGGCGCTGGCGCGCGAGATGGGCCGCCAGGGCATCGACCTGCGCATGACGGCGCAGGTGGAAACGCTGCGCCGCGAGGGCGACGGCCTGGTCGCGATGCTCTCGCGCGGCCAGCAGATCGAGGCCGACACCGTGCTGCTGGCCACCGGCCGCAAGCCCAACACGGCGGGCATGGGACTGGACGCGGCGGGCGTGAAGCTGGACGCGCGCGGTGCCGTGGTGGTCGATGCGCAGTACCGCAGCAGCGTGCCCTCGGTGCTGGCCATCGGCGACGTGAGCAGCCGACTGGCGCTGACACCGGTGGCGCTGGCCGAAGCGATGGTGGTGGTGGACCAGCTCTTCGGCGACGGCCAGCGCCGCATGGGCTATGACAACGTGCCCACCGCCGTGTTCACGCACCCGAACGTGGCGACCTGCGGCCTGACGGAGGCCGCGGCGCGCGCGAAGTTCGGCGAGAAGGGCGTGCGCATCTTCGCAGCCGACTTCAAGGCCCTGCGCCACACGCTGTCGGGCCGCGACGAGCGCACCTTCATCAAGCTGGTGGTCGACGCGAAGAGCGACTGCGTGGTGGGCCTGCACATGGTGGGCGCCGACGCGGGCGAGATCGTGCAGGGCTTCGCCGTGGCCATGAACGCGGGTGCGACCAAGGCGCAGTTCGACAGCACCATCGGTATCCACCCGACCACGGCCGAGGAGTTCGTGACGCTGCGCGAGCCGATGGTGGGCTGAGAATCCAGCTGACCTGCCCCTATGACTCAACATACGGCATCAGTAGAGGTGGCAGCGAACGTGCAGCGCTGCACAAAAAGACTTCGTACAGATCCACGATGGCCGGCTTGGTGCTCTGCCGAACACTGCGTGTCGGCGCCGGCCGAACTTTGACCCACCCTGCCGGTTGAACTTTGACCCGGGGATGGAAGCCGGCATCGTGGATGCCGACTGTGTATAACTCTACCGCCTTCGTCCTTTCTTGCCTTCCTTTTTGATGTCTTCTCGCTCGCACGAAGAAGGCGCGGAGGGCGAAGCCCGCAGCGCCTTGTCCCTGCATGCGGCGTTGCTCAACCAACGTTTCCGGCCGGCGCCTTTCCCTCCTGCTCACGAGCCTTGATGCGCTTTTTCGAGTTCGCCGTGGCGTGCGTGATCCGGTAACTGTCGTTACCCGTCTCCACGATGTGGCAGTGGTGCGTGAGCCGGTCCAGCAACGCAGTGGTCATCTTCGGATCCACGAACACGCTGCTCCATTCGGCGAAGTCCAGGTTCGTCGTCACCACCACGCTGGTGTGCTCGTACAGTTTGGAGAGCAGGTGGAACAGCAGCGCCCCGCCGGCCTGGCTGAAGGGCAGATACCCCATCTCGTCCAGGACCACCGCGTCCAGACGCAGCAGGCTGCTGGCGATGCGCCCGGCCTTGCCTTGCGCCTTCTCCTGTTCCAGTGCATTGACCAGGTCGACCGTCGAGTAGAAGCGCACGCGCTTGCCATGCTGCGTGATGCCCGCCACGCCGATGGCGGTCGCGAGGTGGCTCTTGCCGGTGCCCGGCCCACCCACCAGCACAACGTTGTGCGCCTCATCGGTGAAGGCCATTTCGGCCAGTTGTAGCACGAGCTTGCGGTCGACCGGCGAGACGTCGAAGTCGAACCCTGCAAGGTCCCGGTGCACAGGGAACTTCGCTGCGTTCATCTGGTGGGTGACCGAGCGCGTGGCGCGCTCGGTCGTCTCGGCACCCAACATCTGCTCGACGAGCCAGCGCGATCGCTCCAGCTCGGTGTTGTTGGGGTCTCCTCGTTTTCAGTGCAATAAGTGACGGTACGCAAAGCTAGCACTGGCGCGGGGGTGGTCTTGGTAGACCGTTGATTTCATTGACTTTCCTGTTCGCTTTGTAAACGGGTATGGTGCCCGTTTGCTTGGTTTTGATCTTTGCCCGCGGTTGAAGGAACTCAAACAGCGCCACCTCTTTGTGCCACGCGGCACCAAAGTGCCCGCAGAAATCGCTGCGGTGTGCGAAGCCAATGTCGACGTCGCTTTGATCGAAAAGCATTGGGATAGTCTGGTGCACCTGGCAGCCTCGGTCATGAGCGGACATGCCAGTGCGGT
>JAKOYD010000040.1 GCA_029780695.1 Pseudomonadota bacterium | reverse complement strand
CCACTACGGCAAGGTCTATGTCGATGAGGAGCGCACAATTGGTGTCAGGGAAGCGCTGGTCGGCATCAATCAGCTCATCGACGAGGACGCCGACAAGGGCAAGGAGCCGCCGCCGGTCAACGCCGAGCCGATTACGCGCCAGTTTCTCCGCACCTTCGGCAGCGCGGTCGATCTCCAGCGCGATCAGTTGCAGAAGTTCCTGAAGGGATCGATCACCACGCCGGACGAGTTCGTGCAGCGGGGCTGGTGCGTGGAGAAGAACAAGGTGTTCACCCGCACCGACGCGCTGGAGTTCGCACGCGAATGGTCGGGCAAGCATCGCCGCAAGCTGACCTCCGATCTCGATCAGGCGTTGGTGCTGATCGGCGCGTGCTTCGACGGCAGTGGCATCAACGCCTCGGACACGCTGAAGAACGAGAACTTCAAGCCGCACGTCGCGCTGAAGCCGCTCCTGGAATGGCTGCACCGCAACGGCCCGGATCAGACCACCCGCAACGCAGCCTCGCGCGCGGTGTCCATCCACAACGCATGGCACGCGAGCCAGGCCCCCCAGCCCGCGCAGGGTTCCTTGTTCGATGACGATGGGGAGTACGAACAATGAGACAACTGCGCGACCCAGTCTGGCAGGTGCGCGGCACCAGTTGGGTGTGGGACGAAGAGGCCCGCAACCAGATCTGCGCAGCCAGCGAGGTCTGGAGCCTGCGCCAGTTCCTCCGTGCGAAGGGAAACTGGCCGAACGACCTGCCCAGCAATGGCGGCAGGACGTTGGTGGTGGCCGGGCTGGATGGCAGCCTCGATCTGCTGACGCCGGGCGATGCCGAAGCGTGGCTCGGCGACGCGATCAAGCCCGCCATCCTGTCGTTTCAAGACGAGTGGGGAAGCGATGGCGCGCTGGTCTTCTGGCTGCCCGGCGGTCACAGCCGCGTCAGGGCGAATACCGCCACCGATGAGGTGGGTTGGCTATGCCACGCGCCCCACGGGCATCAGATCGACCTCGGCCGCATCTTATGGGGCCAAGCCAACGAGTACCCGCAGGAGATTCTGCTGCGCGACGGCGGCAGGCCCGCTGGCCTGTTCCACCTGCGGATTACTTGAGGGTGGCTGAGTGACGGCAGAGATTCAGTTCCAACCCGGCGAGCGCATCACCCACCCCGAGTACGGCCAAGGGGTCGTCCTCGACCCGGCGCGTGACGGCTATTTGCGCGCGTTCTTCGGCATCGGCGAACGCCGGGTGCCGGTGGCATCGCTGCGGCGCGAACTCACGCGCACCGAGCGCATCCTGCGCGCCGTGGATGGCGGCGCGGAGCGGTCGCGCAAGGCGTGGCTGTCCTACGAGGCGCACGCGCTGCCGGTGATGGAAAGCGCGTCGGCGCTGACCTCGGCCAAGATCGACCTGCTGCCGCATCAGGTTGTGCTGACGCACCGCATCGCCACCGCCTCACCCCGGCGCTACCTGATCGCCGACGAGGTGGGCTTGGGCAAGACCATCGAAACGGCGCTGATCCTGCGCGAGCTGGCCAGCCGGGGCGAATTGACCCGTGCCCTGATGGTGGTGCCTGCGGGCCTCGTGAACAACTGGCACCGCGAGCTGAACGAGGTGTTCAACCTCGACTTCGAGGTGTTCGGCTCCGAAGGCGACATCACCGACCGCAAGACCAACGCTTTCGCCAAGCACGACCGGCTGATAGCCAGCATCGACACGCTGAAGCGCCCGGCGCGCATCAAGCGCCTGCTGGATGCGCCGCGTTGGGATCTGGTGGTGTTCGACGAAGCGCATCACCTCACGGCCTACAAAACCGGCGGCAAGGTGCGCAAGACCGAAAACTACAAGCTGGCCGAGGCGCTGAAAGATCACTCGCGCGATCTCGTGCTGCTGTCGGCCACGCCGCACCAGGGCAATCACTTTCAGTTCTGGATGCTGGCGCAACTGCTGAACCCGACCTTGTTCCGCAGCCCAGAGGAGATGTTGGAGGAACGGCATCGGCTCAACACGGTGATGTTCCGCCGCACCAAGGCCGACGCCTGTCAGCCCGATGGCTCGCCGCTGTTCGCGAGGCGCTGGGTTCACACCGAATCCTTCGTGATGAACCAGGCCGAGCGGCTGTTCTACGAGAAGCTGCGCGAGTACCTGGAGGACGGCTTCGACCTCGCGCGCCGCCAAGGCAACCAGGGGCGTGCGCTGGGCTTCCTGATGGCGATCTTCCAGAAGATCGCGGCATCAAGCTTTGCTGCCGTGCGCCGCACGCTCAAGCGCCGCCTGCTGATGCTGACACTGCACGAGGCGTTGCTGCGCGACAAGGAACTGGACATCGAAGGCCGTGAGCGACTGACAGAGGAGGCGCGCGAGCTGATCCACGAGGAGTTTGGCCTACCACGCGACAGCATCGGGCGCAGTGAGGTGGATCGCGTGCTTGCCGATCTGAAGTACCGGCTGGTCAAGAAGCTGGACGAAGAGGCGCTGGAGATGGCCTCTGACCCCTACGGCAGCGAGTATTCGTCCTCGCACGCGGAAGAAGCCGCGTCGGCGGTGGTGGATCTACATTTGCCGGAGGAGCGCCTGCGCATCGGCGACCTGCTGCGCGTGTTCCCGGCAGAGCGCGAAACCAAGATGCAAAAGCTGCTCGACGGCTTGGGCACGCTGTGGCGGCAGAACGCTAACGAGAAGATCGTGATCTTCGCTACCTACCTCGGCACGGTGGACATGATCGCCCGCGAAATCGAGCAGACCTTCCCCGGTCAGGGCGTTGCCGTGCTGCGCGGTGGCGACCACGGCGCAAAGGTGGCGGCAGAGAGGCGCTTTCGCCTGAAGGACGGCCCGCGCGTGCTGGTGTGCACGGCGGCGGGGCGCGAAGGCATCAACCTGCAGTTCGCGCGCGTCTTGTTCAATTTCGACCTGCCGTGGAATCCGATGGACATGGAGCAGCGCATCGGGCGCATCCATCGCTACGGCCAGAGCCATACCGCGCAGGTCTACAACCTCGTACTGTCGGACACCATCGAAGGCCGCATCTTCCTGCTGCTCGACGAGAAGCTGACCGAGATCGCGCGCACGGTCGGCAAGGTGGATGAACAGGGCAATGTGGCCGAAGACCTGCGCGCGCAGATTCTGGGCCAGTTGTCGGAACGCTTGAATTACGACCGCCTTTACCAGGAGGCACTGTCCGACCCGGAGCTGAAGCGCACGCAGGTGGAGCTGGAGGCGGCGCTGTCGAACTCCCGAGAGGCGCGGCAGGTGGTGTTCGACCTGTTCCAAGACCTCGACGGATTCAGTCTCGACGACTACAAGCCCTTCTCGGACGTGTCGTCCAGCCTGGATCGACTGGTGAGCTTCCTTTCGGCGGCGGTTGCTGATCGCCAGCAGAAACTGGTCAAGTTGGACGATGCGACCTACGACCTCGTCACCGTCGAAGGCGCGCGCCGCGCCCGCTTCACCCTGAGCCGCGAAGCCGCGACCAATCAGGACGATCTGCAGCTGATGGGCTTGGATCACCCCTTGGTGCAGGACGAGTTGGGCCGCTGGCGCAGCGTGCCACCGGAAGAGGTCGGGATCGCCGTGTCCGGCGACGTGGACGAGCCGGTGCTGCTGTCGCTGTGGATGGTTGAAGCATCGGCTGGCAAGGGCGAGCGCCGCGTGGTGGTGCAGCCCATCGCCGTCAAGCAGGACGGCACGCGCGTTCCAGCGGTCGAGCGCCTGTGCGAGAAGTACCTCCAAGCACCGCCCGCCACACCGCTGTTCCGGCCCGAGCAACGGAACGACCTGTTCACCCACGCCGTCGAGCCGACCCTGCAGCGGGAACTGAAGCACAAGGGGGCCGCGAATGGCGATGGCAGCTATTCGGCGGAACTGATCGGCTACATCGAGATCATTGGTCGGGAGGCGTGATGCTGGACGAATACTCCATCGAACAACGCGCAACGCAGATCTTGGATGCCCCCAGCAAGGAATCCGGCCGTCGAAATTGGGGTATGGCGGTCAACATCGGGGAACAAATCGGGGAACAAATCGCAAAATCACATTGTCAATTTGATTTAAAATCAATGACTTGTGGAGATGATTCAGTAGACGCCAGCCCACCATACCTCTGTACAAAGGCCGCCAGGAACATCCACCTGGTGGCCTTTGTTTTGATTTTCACAATCCGTAGAACCGCCGAATGACGCTCCAGGCGTCTTCGGGCGAGTCGACGATTTGATAGAGATCGAGATCCTCGGGTGAAATCGCACCTTCGTCGACCAGCACCTGCAGGTCGAGCAGGCGGCGCCAGTAGTCGCTGCCGTACAGCACGATGGGTACAGGCTGGGCCTTGCGGGTCTGCACCAGAGTCAGCACTTCGAACAGTTCGTCCAGGGTGCCAAAGCCGCCCGGAAAGGCGACCAGCGCGCGCGCGCGCATCAGGAAATGCATCTTGCGCAGCGCGAAGTAGTGAAACTTGAACGCCAGCCGCGGCGTGACGTAGGGGTTGGTTTGCTGCTCGTGCGGCAGCGCGATGTTCAGGCCGACCGAAGGCACGCCGACGTCGTGGGCGCCGCGGTTGGCCGCTTCCATCACGCCGGGGCCGCCGCCGGTGCAGATGAAGAGTTTTTCTTCCTGCGGCTGCCGCAGGCTGTAGGTGGCGACGATACGGCCGAATTCGCGCGCGTCGGCGTAATAGCGCGCGGTGCGCGCGGCGCGTTCGGCTAGGGCGATGGCCTGGGTGTCGCCACCGGCCTGCGCCGCGACCAGGCGCGCCTGGGCGACGTCGGGCGCGACAAAACGCGCGCCGCCGTAGACCACCACCGTGTTGTGCACGCCGGCGGCCTGCAGGCCCAGGTCGGGCTTGAGCAGTTCCAGCTGAAAGCGGATGCCGCGCGTTTCGCGCCGCAGCAGAAATTCGGGGTCGGCAAAGGCCAGCCGGTAGGCGTCGGGCTGCAACGGCTCGCCGTGGTCGGCGTGCGCCTGCAGTTCGGCCCAGGCGTCGGCCAGGGGCGAGCGGCTGGATTCCTTGATGTCTTCGGTGCTGTACATGGCCTGCTATGGTTATTGAAGCTGCATGCGCAATATACACGCCCGCCCGCAAGAAAAAAGCCCCGAACCCGGGGCTTGATTGCAACACCTGGCGCCAGCGGCGCGTCGGATCAGACGCGCTTTTTGTATTCGCCCGTGCGGGTGTCGATCTCGATCTTGTCGCCCTGGGCGACGAACAGCGGCACCGCGACTTCGAAGTTGGTGGCGATCTTGGCGGGCTTGAGCACCTTGCCCGAGGTGTCGCCCTTGACGGCCGGCTCAGTCCAGGTGATTTCGCGCACCACGGTGGTGGGCAGTTCGACCGAGATGGCCTTGCCGTCGTAGAACACCACTTCGACGGCCATGCCGTCTTCCAGGTAGTTCAGGGCGTCGCCCATGTTCTCGGATTCAACTTCGTACTGGTTGTACTCGCCGTCCATGAAGACGTACATGGGATCGGCGAAGTAGGAGTAGGTGCACTCCTTGTGGTCCAGGATGACCTGGTCCATCTTGTCGTCGGCCTTGAAGACGACTTCGGTGCCCATGTTGCTGAGCAGGGCCTTGAGCTTCATGCGCACGGTGGCGGCACCGCGGCCGCCGCGGGCGTATTCGGTGCGAAGGACGATCATCGGATCCTTGCCGTGCATGATGACGTTGCCGGCGCGGATTTCCTGTGCGATTTTCATGGTGTGGGTTCCAGATGAGGGTGAGCGGGGGCCGCTCGTGCACTGGGATGGAACAACAGGGCGCGCTGCGGCGTGGGGCGAAAAACGCAGGTGGCCGCCAAGGCCGGCGATTTTTCGCAAAGCCTTGAATTCTAACGCTTTTGCGCCGCAAACCTGACCAGTTGGGTGGCCAGGTCGTCCTGCGCCAGTAGCCGTGCGCGTGCGGCATGCACGCAGGCTTGCCAGGCGGCAGCTTCGGGCGCGGGCAGGGGGTCGGCGCCGATGCCGTTCCAGGCGCGGTGAAACTGGCGCAGTGAGGGCGGGGCGTTCAACCAGTGCAGAAAGGCGTCGAGCTTGGCGTGGTGGGCGTTGTCCTCGGGCTGCGGGTAGATGTGCCACACGAAGGGCGCGCCGGCCCACAGGGCGCGCACCAGCGAGTCCTCACCGCGCACGAAGTTCAGGTCGCAGGTCCACAGCAGCGCGTCGTAGTCCGGTTGGGGCACCGGCGGCAGATATGAAATGGATAGCTGCCCGCGCCCGTCCATCACGCGCTGCAGGCCGATTTCATGTGCCAACGCGTGCTGCACGGCCGCCGCGGCGCGGCCCGCGGTGACGATCAGGCGCGTGGGCTCGTCGCCCTCGGCCCAGCGTCGCAGCAGCGTGCCCAGGGCGGGGGGCTCGTAGCAGAACATCGACACCAGCCGCTCGCCGCGCCAGTCGATGCCGTGCGCGCGCAGCCAGTCAGCGCGGTCGAAGGCCGCCTGGCGCGCGGGCAGGTCGTGTTCGCGCAGCAGGCCACCGGTGGCGGGCGTGAAGCCGGGGTAGAAGAACCACTTGGTCCAGCCCACCGCCGGGCCGTGCAGCACGGGCGAGGGCAGGGCGTGCATGCGCTCGACGTACGGCTCGGCGCTGAGGTATTCGAGGTTGATCCAGACCGGCGGTTTCAAGCCATTCTGGCCGCCAGCGCTGGACAGATGAGCGCGTGCAGCTATGAATTCAGGAGCTATAGCGCAGCCGAAAGCCTCCACCCACACGTCGGCCGGCGGCAGCGCGGCCAGCACTGCCGCGTCGATGGGCTGCGTCCAGGGCAGCACCTGCACGCCCGGCACGGCGCCTTGCGTGGCGCCCGGGGCCATCCACGCGAGGGCGCTGGCGTCGTCGACCCACAGCCGCACGGCGTGACCGCGCGACGCCAACTGGCGCGACAGGCGCCAGCACACGCCCAGGTCGCCATGGTTGTCGACGACTTGGCAGAAAATGTCCCACGTGAGCGATGGCTGATCCGGCACGCGCCGATTGTGCCCAAGCGCCTGCTCATCGAACCGCCCGACGCCATGCCGACACCCACTGCCGATCCGCGCCGTCCCTGGCTCGCCGCCGCTGCGCTGGCCTTGCTGGCGGTACTGGCGTGGACGTTCGCGCACACGCACGACCGCCTGACCTGGGCGCTGGAGACCTTTCCGGTGTGGGTCGCGCTGCCGCTGATGGCGGCCACGCAGCGCCGGTATCCGCTGACCAGCCTGCTCTACTTCTTCATCTTCTGGCACTGCGTCGTGCTGATGGTGGGCGGGCAATACAGCTACGCCAGGGTGCCGGCGGGCTTCTGGGTGCAGGACGCCTTTGGCCTGCAGCGCAACCCCTACGACAAGCTGGGCCACTTCATGCAGGGCTTCGTGCCGGCGCTGCTGGCGCGCGAAATTCTGCGGCGCGGCGGCTATGTGCAGGGGCGCAGGATGCTGGCTTTTCTGGTGGTGTGCGTGGTGCTGGCGTTCAGCGCGACGTACGAGATGATCGAGTGGGCTGCGGCGGTGATGCTGGGCCAGGGCGCCGACGAATTCCTGGGCACGCAGGGTGACCCGTGGGACACGCAATCGGACATGGCCTTTGCCCTGCTGGGCGCCGTGGTGGCGCTGGCGCTGCTGAGCCGCCTGCACGATCGGCAGATTGCGCGCCTGCCCGCACCTGACCGGAGGGCCGGGGCGTGACCGGCCCGCAGACCGACCCCGTGCCGCCCACGGCCGACACACCGCGCCACAGCGCCGAGCTGCTGGCCCAGGTGGCTGCGCTGCCCGGTCTGCCGGGCGTTTACCGCTATTACGATGAGAGCGGCAACGTGCTGTACGTGGGCAAGGCGCGGCACCTGAAGAAGCGCGTGTCCAGCTACTTTGCGCGCGACCATGGCGGCACGCGCATCGGCCACATGGTGGGCAAGATCGCGCGGCTGGACACGACGGTGGTGCGCTCCGAAGCCGAGGCGCTGATTCTTGAGAACAACCTCATCAAGCAGCTGGCGCCTAAGTACAACATCCTCTTTCGTGACGACAAGAGCTATCCGTACTTGAAGATCACCGGCACCGGCCACGCGCGCGACAGTGCCGACGGCCCGCCGCGGCCCGAAGCCTACGCCCGCATGCAGTACTACCGCGGCAGCACCGACAAGCGGCACCGCTACTTTGGCCCTTACCCCGGCGCGTGGGCGGTGAAGGAAACCATTCATCTGCTGCAAAAGGTGTTTCGCCTGCGCACCTGCGAAGACACCGTGTTCGCCAACCGCACGCGGCCCTGCCTGCTGTACCAGATCAAGCGCTGCACCGGGCCGTGCGTGCGCCTGATCAGCGAAGCCGACTACGCCGCGGACGTGGCGCACGCCGAGCAGTTTCTGCGCGGCGAGACGCAGGATCTGCTGCACAAACTGGAGCAGCGCATGATGGCGCATGCCGAGGCGCTGGAGTTTGAGCAGGCGGCCGACATCCGCAACCAGATTGCAGCGCTGTCGCGCGTGCTGCACCAGCAGGCGGTGGAAGTGGGCGGCGACGCGGACGTCGACATCCTCGCCGTCAAGGTGCAGGGCGGGCGCGCCTGCGTCAACCTGGCCATGGTGCGCGGCGGGCGGCACCTGGGCGACCGCGCGTATTTTCCGAGCCATGTGGAAGACGCGCACGCCATCGCCGCCGAACGCGGCGACGACGAGCTGCCCACGGTGGAGGCGCAGGTGCTCGACGCCTTCATCGCCCAGCACTACCTGAACGTGCCGGCGCCGTCGCAGCTGATCGCCAGCGAGCCGGTGAGCGCGTCGCTGCTGAAGGCGCTGTGCGACAAGGAAGACTGCAAGATCACCGCCACGCACGCACCGCGCGGCCAGCGCCGCGTGTGGCTGGAGATGGCCACGCAGAACGCCGCGCTGCAACTGGCGCGCCTGCTGGCCGAGGAAGGCTCACAGCAGGCGCGCACCCGCGCGCTGGCCGAGGCGCTGGACCTGGGGGTCGAGAACCTGGACGACCTGCGCATCGAATGCTTCGACATTAGCCACACGGCGGGCGAAGCCACGCAGGCCAGCTGCGTGGTGTTTCAGGGCCACCGCATGGCCAGCGGCGAGTACCGGCGCTACAAGATCGAAGGCATTACCGGCGGTGACGACTACGCCGCCATGCGCCAGGTGCTGGAGCGCCGCTACGGCAAGATCGCCGAGGCGCTGCACGAGCAGGGCGACGCCGAGGCGCTGACCCGTGCCGCGCGCATGCCCGACCTGGTGCTGGTCGACGGCGGCAAGGGGCAGGTGGCGATGGCGCGCGAGGTGTTCGAGCGCCTGGGCCTGAACCTGTCGCTGATCGTCGGCGTCGAAAAAGGCGAGTGCCGCAAGGTGGGGCTGGAAGAGCTGGTGTTTGCCGACGGGCGCGAGAAGGTGTACCTGGGCCGGGATTCGGCGGCGCTGATGTTGATCGCGCAGATCCGCGACGAGGCGCACCGCTTTGCCATCACCGGCATGCGCGCGCAGCGCGCCAAGGTGCGCGTGGGCGGCAGCCGGCTGGAAGAAATCCCGGGCGTGGGCCCCCGCAAGCGGGCGCGGCTGCTGCAGCGCTTTGGTGGCGTGCGCGGCGTGGAAGCCGCCAGCGTGGAAGACCTGGCGACGGTGGACGGCATATCGCGCGCGCTGGCCGAGGAAATCTACCGCGCGTTGCACTGAAGGGCCGCGCGCGCCGCGGCGGCGCAGGCGGCGTGGCAGCGAGATTGCAGGCGTTTTTTGTGCCCAGCGCTTGCTGTGCCTGCGCAGATAGCTATCAAAACAAGAGTTTTCAAGCCGTTCGCTGCCCGGCGGCGGGCGCCGCCGCCGCGCCATGACGCCCGGCGCGCATGACACAATGTCCGACATGTTCTTCACCCTGCCCACGCTGCTGACCTGGACGCGCATCGTCGCGATTCCGCTGATCGTGGGGGTGTTCTATCTGAAGCTGGAACCGGCCACCGCCAACCTGCTGGCGACGGTGATGTTCATCGTCTTCGCGTGGACGGACTGGCTGGACGGCTTTCTGGCGCGCAAGCTGAACCAGACTTCGTCGTTCGGCGCCTTCCTGGACCCGGTGGCGGACAAGTTTCTGGTCTGTGCCAGTCTGCTGGTGCTGGTGCATCTGCAGCGCACCGACGTGTTCGTGGCGCTGATCATCATCGGGCGCGAAATCGCGATCTCGGCCCTGCGCGAATGGATGGCCAAGATCGGCGCCAGCAAGAGCGTGGCGGTGCACATGCTGGGCAAGCTGAAGACGACGGTGCAGATGGTCGCCATCCCCTTTCTGCTGTACGACGGGCGCGTGTTGGGTGTGATCGACACCCGCTGGTGGGGCAATGTGCTGATCTGGGTGGCGGCGGTGTTGACGGTGTGGTCGATGGTGTACTACCTGCAAAAGGCGTTGCCGGAGATTCGGGCGAGAGTGAAATGACGGCCTCCCTGAGCCACCTGCGGCGTCTTCCCCCCAGGGGGACAACGCCAGTGGCCGGGCCAAGCCCGCTCCACGGCGTTCCGGCGTGGCCTGCTCCGCGGCCTTTTGAACTGGCTTGCTGCGCAGCCCTGAGCAAGGGTTGTGGGGAGGGGCGGCGTGGCGGATGATTCGGATGGTCAAGCGCGGCTGATTCGCTGGATGCCGGCGGTGTTCGTGCTGATCTGGGCCACCGGCTTCATCGTGGCGCGCTACGGCATGCCGCATGCGCCGCCGTTCACTTTTTTGCTGTACCGCTATCTGCTGTCCATCGCCTGCTTTGGCGTCTGGATCGCCATCGCACGGGTGCGCTGGCCGCGCACGGGCGTCGAATGGCTGCACCTGGGGGTGACAGGCGCGCTGATGCACGGCGGTTACCTGGGCGGCGTGTGGGCGGCGGTCAAGGGCGGCATGGGGTCGGGGCTGTCGGCGCTGATCGTCGGCATACAACCGGTGCTGACGGCGGTGTGGCTGTCGGTCACCGGCACGGCCATGAGCCGCGTCAGCGCGCGCCAATGGCTGGGTTTGCTGCTGGGCTTTGCCGGCCTGGTGCTGGTGGTGTGGCGCAAATTGATGCAAGGGCAGGCGGGCGATCACGTGACGGCCACCAACCTGGCGTGGGCGGTGTTCGCCCTGCTGTGCATCACCGCCGGCACGCTGTACCAGAAGCGCTTCGTCAAGCCGTGCGACGTGCGCTCCGCCAACACGGTGCAATTGCTGGCCGCGGCGCTGGTCACGGCGCCGCTGGCGCTGCTGGAGCCTGAAGCCTTCCGCTGGAACGCGCAGTCCGCCGGCGCCATGGCCTGGTCGGTGCTGGGCCTGACGCTGGGCGGCAGTTCGTTGCTGTACCTGCTCATCCAGCGGGGCGCAGCGGCATCGGTAACCAGCCTGATGTATCTGGTGCCGCCCACCACGGCGGTGATGGCCTGGCTGCTGTTCAACGAGCCCATCACGCTGACCACCGTGGTCGGCATCGCCCTGACGGCCTTTGGCGTCGCGCTGGTGGTGCGGCCGCCGCGCCGCGCATGAGGCGTTTGCCGCCGCTGCCGCCCAAAAATTCACGCCGCTGTTGCGCTGACGCATAAGCAGGGTAGATACGGGCGTGGCCGCGGACGATTGCGTCTAGAATGCATCGCTCGCTGACCTTGGTTTTCGGGCGTGGCCGGGCTTCATGGGCTTCGATCCAGCCGCCAGCCGGGCTGTCACAGCTTATGCTGACAAGAGCTTGTACAGTTGCCAGCCTTGATCGAGGTCACCATCCGAATTCCTGAATCTTCCTGAGAGAGGGCACTTACGTGAACAAGACCGAGTTGATCGAGCACATCGCCAACAACGCCGATATTTCCAAGGCAGCCGCCACGCGCGCCCTGGAAGCCACCATTGGCGCGGTAAAGACCACGCTGCGCAAGGGCGGCACCGTGTCGCTGGTGGGCTTCGGCACCTTCGCCGTGGGCAAGCGCGCCGCTCGCTCGGGTCGCAACCCGCGCACCGGCGCCACGATTAAAATCAAGGCCGCCAAGGTGCCCAAGTTCCGTCCCGGCAAGGCGCTGAAGGACGCGCTGAACTGATTTGTCGGCTGCCAGATCAGGAGGGTGCTTAGCTCAGTTGGTAGAGCGGCGCCCTTACAAGGCGTAGGTCAGCGGTTCGACCCCGTTAGCACCCACCACACCTCCTACCAGTTGCGGCAAAGGCGAACCCCGGTTCGCCTTTTTCATTTTTAGCGCCACGGCACAAAGCAAGAGTCACCGCATGTTCGAATTCATCCGCCGGCACACCAAGCTCATCATGGGGGTGCTGTTTTTGCTGATCATCCCGTCGTTCGTGCTGTTCGGCATCGAAGGCTATACCCGCTTCAATGACAGCGCCGGCACGGTGGCCACCGTGAACGGCAAGCCCATTACCCAGGCCGAATGGGACCATGCACACCGCCTGGAGTCCGACCGCCTGCGGGCCAGCAACCCCGCGCTGGATGTCGCGCTGCTCGATTCACCCTCGCTCAAGCGCGCCACGCTGGAACGCCTGGTGCGCGAACGCGTGCTGGCTGCCGCCGCGGCCGACGACCACCTGCTGGCCACCGACGCGCGCCTGGCGGCCGAGCTGGAGCGCGACCCGACCATCAGCAGCCTGCGCCGCGCCGACGGTACGCTCGACATGGACCGCTACCGCCAGCTGCTGGCGGCGCAGGGCTTGACGCCCGAGGGTTTCGAGGCCAATGCCCGGCATGACATCTCGTCGCGCCAGGTGCTGGACGGCGTCGTCGCCACCAGTTTCGCCAGCCCCGCGCAGGTCGACGTGGGCATGAATGCCTTTTTGGAGCGGCGGGAAGCCAGCATCGCGCGCTTCACGCCGGCCGATTTTGCAGCCCGGCTCAACCCCACGGACGCTGACCTGCAGACCTATTACCAGGCCAACCTGGCGCACTATCAGGCGCCGGAATCGGCCAGCGTCGAATATCTGCTGCTGGATCTGGACAGCGTCAAGAAATCCGTCAACGTCAGCGAGCAGGATCTGCGCGCCTACTACGACCAGAACGCCGCCACCCTGGGCACCCCCGAAGAGCGCCGCGCCAGCCACATCCTGATCACCGCGCCCAAAGAGGCGCCAGCGGCCGAGCGCGAAAAGGCCAAGGCCACCGCCAACGCCTTGCTGGCCCAGCTGCGCCAGGCGCCCGCCACCTTTGCCGACGTGGCCCGCAAATCGTCGCAGGACGACGTCAGCGCGTCCAGCGGCGGCGACCTGGGCACCTTTCAGCGTGCCAAGGGAGTGGACCCGGTCATCGCGCAGGCCGCGTTCGGCCTGGCCAAGGTCGGCGACATCAGCGACGTGGTGGAAAGCCAATTCGGCTACCACATCGTGCAGGTCACCGCCATTCACCCCGCCGCGGTGCCACCGTTCGACAAACTGCGCGTTCAGCTCGAAGACCAGTTCCGCACGCAGGCCGCGCAAAAGCAATTCAGCGACATGGCCGAGGAATTCCGCAACGGCGTCTATGAGCAGTCCGACAGCCTCAAGCCCGTGGCCGAGAAGCTGAAGCTGCCCGTTCTTCGCGCCGATAACGTCGCTCGCACGCCGGCGCAGGGCGCCACCGGCCCGCTGGCCAACGCGAAATTCCTGACCGCGCTGTTCAACACGGACTCGATCGATAAGCGCCGCAACACCGAAGCCGTCGACCTGGGGGGCAATCAAATCGTCTCGGGCCGCATCGTGTCGCACAGCCCGGCGCACGCGCGCCCGCTGGCCGAAGTAAAAAATGAAGTGCGTTCCGCCTTCATTCAGCAGCGCGGCGCCGAGATGGCGCGGCAGCAAGGGCAGGAACGCCTCAAGAACTGGACGGCGCAACCCACGTCGGCCACCGGGCTGGGCGCGCCCCTGGCGCTGTCGCGCGAGGAAGCCCAGGGTCAGCCCATGACTTTGGTCGAAGCCGTGCTGCGCGCCGACCCTACCAAGCTGCCGGCCTTCGTCGGCGTCGATCTGGGCAACGACGGCTATGCCGTGGCGCGTGTCGACAAGGTACTGCCCCGCGCCGAACAAACGGCCGAGCTGACCAAGCAGGTGCGGGCGCGCTACGAGCAATTGTGGGGCGTGGCCGAGGCGCGCAGCTATTACGAGCTGCTCAAGGCGCGCTACAAGGCCCAGATTCTGGCGCCCAACCCTGTCACGCCAGCTGCCACGGCGGCTGCCCCGCCTGCCCGCGCCGCATCGCGCTGATTGCCTCGCCAATCATCAAAAAACAAGGCGCTTCGTGGGGCGCCTTTTTTGTTGCCCAAGCACCAAAAGACGCGCCCCGGCTGCAAAGAAAAAGCCCGCTACGTCATCCGTAGCGGGCTTCGCTAAATAGCTTGGGGTGGCTGATGGGACTCGAACCCACGACAACAGGAATCACAATCCTGGACTCTACCAACTGAGCTACAGCCACCGTCGAGAACCTGCAATTATAAGCCATCCTGACGTGTGCTTCTGGTGCGCAGCAGCGGCCGCACAAAAGCAAAAAAGGGGCAACCTGTGCCCCTTTGCCGTGGATCGCAACGCTTGTCAGTCGTTGCTGCCGCCCAAACCCAGCAGGGCGAGCAGGCCCTGGAAGACGTTGAACAGGTCCAGGTACAGCGCCAGCGTGGCGCTGATGTAGTTGGTTTCGCCGCCGTCGATGATGCGCTTCAGGTCATACAGCATGTACAGGCTGAACACGCCAACCACCAGCGTGCTGATGACCATCATGCCGACCGTGGAGCCGACGAACACGTTGACGATGGCGCCGACGAAGACCACCAGCGCGCCGACGAACAGCCATTTGCCCATGCCTGAAAGGTCACGCTTGATCATGCTGGCCAGGCTGGCCATGACGAAGAAAACGCCCGCCGTGCCGCCCATGGCGGTCATCACCAGTTCAGAGCCGTTCTTGAAGCCCAGCACCATCGCGATCATGCGCGACAGCATCAGGCCCATGAAGAAGGTGAATGCCAGCAGCACTGGCACGCCGGCGGCCGAGTTCTTGGTCTTTTCGATGGCGAACATGAAGCCGAACGCACCGGCCAGAAACACCGCCAGGCCCACGCCGCCGCTGAGGCCGCGCGTGATGCCGGTCGACACGCCGACCCAGGCGCCCAGCACGGTGGGCAGCAGGCTCAGCGCCAGCAGCCAGTAGGTGTTGCGCAGCACACGATGGCGCTGCTCGGCGGATACCACGCCGCCATGCGCGGCGTCGGCGTAGGTCAGGGTTTGCGAGCGGTCGGTCATGCGGTGATTTCTCCTGTGGTGGTGTGGCGGCGGCCGCGGCATCGCGGTCGTTCGGTCCATTGTACGTAGATACCCCTCGGAGCAAAAAATTCCGTGCAATACAGGGATTGCCGGTCTGGGCGCGCTACAACGACCGCGGCGCGGCGTTGGGACTGTGCGCCGGATTCGGGGTAATTTTGCCGCCCAGCGCAATTCCCATAAGCGTTTATTGCTATCAAATTCGCATTTCAAAAATTCATGCCCTCTGCCTTGGCCGGCGTTGCATGGGATCAGGCCTCGCGCGGCGCCAAATCAATAGCTCAACCGTTCCGGCCGCACTTCCTGCAGGATGGTGGTGGCGATTTCCTCGATGCTCTTGGTGGTGGTCGACAGCCAGCGGATGCCGCTGCGGCGCATCATGGCTTCGGCCTCGTTGACTTCCATGCGACAGTTTTCCATGCTGGCGTAGCGCGAATGGGGGCGCCGCTCGGCGCGGATCTCGGCCAGCCGCTCGGGCGCGATGGTCAGACCAAAGATTTTTTTCTTGTGCGGCACCAGCGCCGGCGGCAGCTGGCGGCGCTCGAAGTCTTCGGGGATCAACGGGTAGTTGGCCGCCTTCAAGCCGTGCTGCATGGCCAGGTACAAGCTGGTGGGCGTCTTGCCGCTGCGGCTGACGCCCACCAGGATCACGTCGGCTGCTTCCAGGTCGCGGTTGCTCTGGCCGTCGTCGTGCGCCAGGCTGAAGTTGATGGCCTCGATGCGGTCGTGATAAGCCTGCGACTTGCTGACGTCCGAAAACCGACCCACGCGGTGGTGGCTCTTGATGCCGATTTCCTGCTCGATGGGCGCCACGAAAGTGCCGAACATGTCCAGCAGCATGCCCTTGCAGCCGGCGCGCAGGATGCTCAGCGATTCGATGTCCACCACGGTGGTGAAGACGATCGGCCGCTTGCCCTCCACCTCGAAGGCGTGGTTGATCTGCCGCACCGCCTGATGCGCCTTGTCGGGCGTGTCGATGAAGGGCAGGCGCACGCGGCGCGGCTGGAAGTCGAATTGCGCCAGGATGGCGTTGCCGAAGGTCTCGGCGGTGATGCCGGTGCCATCTGAAACAAAGAACACGGTGCGGTCGGGCATGCGGGGGCCTCGCTACATACAATCGTGCCGATTATGCGAACCCGTGCCGCGCCGGTACCTGACAAGCAAAACAATAACCGCCTGCGCGCTGTCAACCGTGGGGTTCGCTCCCGTTTTTCAAACTTTGGAGCTTTGCCATGTCTGCACGTTTTGAGCCGACCGCCCTGGTCGTGCCGTTTGAACAATTGAGGATGAGCGACGTCGAACTGGTGGGCGGCAAGAACGCCAGCCTCGGCGAAATGATCTCGCAACTGCCGCAGGGCGTGCGCGTGCCCACCGGCTTTGCCACGACCGCGCATGCGTTTCGCCAGTTCCTGGCGCACGACGGCCTGGCCCAGCGCATCAGCGCGCGACTGAAGACGCTGGACATCGAGGACGTGCGCGCGCTGGCCGACGCTGGCGCCGAAATCCGCGCCTGGGTCGAGGCGCAGCCTTTTCCGGCCGACCTGGAGCAAGCCATTCGCACCGCCTTTGCCAGCCTGCAGGGCGGCAACGAAGCGGCCAGTTTCGCCGTGCGCTCATCGGCCACGGCCGAGGACTTGCCCGATGCCTCGTTCGCCGGCCAGCAGGAGACTTTTCTGAACGTGGTCGGCATCGACCAGGTGCTGCACAAGATGAAGGAGGTGTTCGCCAGCCTCTACAACGACCGCGCCATCAGCTACCGCGTGCACAAGGGCTTCGCGCACGACGTGGTGGCGCTGTCGGCCGGCGTCCAGCGCATGGTGCGCAGCGACCTGGGCGCCGCGGGCGTCATGTTCACCATCGACACCGAAAGCGGGTTCGACCAGGTCGTCTTCATCACCAGCAGCTACGGGCTGGGCGAGACGGTGGTGCAAGGCGCCGTCAACCCCGACGAGTTCTACGTGCACAAGCCCATGCTGGCCGCGGGCAAGCGCGCCGTCATCCGCCGCAACCTGGGGTCGAAGCTGATCCAGATGGTGTTTGCCACACCCGAAGAGAAGGCCGCCAGCGGCAAGCTCGTCAAGACCGTGGACGTGCCGGCCGAACAGCGCAACCGCTACAGTCTGACCGACGGCGAAATCGAGCAGCTGGCCCAGTACGCGCTGGTCATCGAGCAGCACTACGGCCGCCCGATGGACATTGAGTGGGGCAAGGACGGCGGCGACGGCCAGCTCTACATCCTGCAGGCGCGGCCCGAGACGGTGAAGAGCCAGCAGGCCGGCAAGACCGAGCAGCGCTACAAACTCAAGAGCACCGGATCGGTGCTGGCCGAGGGCCGGGCCATTGGCCAGAAGGTGGGCACCGGCCCGGTGCGGCTTGTCAGCGACATCAGCCAGATGGACCAGGTGCAGCCGGGCGACGTGCTGGTCACCGACATGACCGACCCCAACTGGGAACCGGTGATGAAGCGCGCCAGCGCCATTGTCACCAACCGTGGCGGGCGTACCTGCCACGCCGCCATCATCGCGCGCGAACTGGGCATACCCGCCGTGGTAGGTTGCGGTGACGCCACCGAGCGGCTGAAAAACGGCACGCTGGTCACCGTGAGTTGCGCCGAGGGCGACACCGGCCACATCTACGACGGCCTGCTGGAAACCGAGGTGACCGAGGTGCAGCGCGGCACCATGCCGCCCATTGCCACCAAGATCATGATGAACGTCGGCAACCCGCAGCTGGCCTTCGACTTTGCGCAGCTGCCCAACGAAGGCGTGGGCCTGGCGCGGCTCGAATTCATCATCAACAACAACATCGGCGTCCACCCCAAGGCCATCCTCGACTACCCCAATGTCGACCCCGACCTGAAGAAGGCGGTGGAAAGCGTGGCGCGCGGCCACGCCAGCCCGCGCGCCTTTTATGTGGACAAGGTGGCCGAGGGCGTGGCCACTATTGCCGCCGCCTTTTGGCCCAAGCCGGTCATCGTTCGCCTGTCGGACTTCAAGAGCAACGAATACCGCAAGCTGATCGGCGGCAGCCGCTACGAGCCGGAAGAAGAAAACCCCATGCTGGGTTTTCGCGGCGCCGCGCGCTACATCAGCGACGACTTCCGCGAAGCCTTTGCCATGGAATGCGAAGCGCTCAGGCGCGTGCGCGACGAAATGGGTCTGACCAACGTGCAAGTCATGGTGCCGTTCGTGCGTACGCTGGGGCAGGCCGAGCGCGTCACCGGCCTGCTGGCCGACAAGGGCCTGGCGCGTGGCCAGAACGACCTCAAGGTCGTGATGATGTGCGAAGTGCCCAGCAACGCCATCCTGGCCGAGCAGTTCCTGCAGTTCTTCGACGGCTTCTCCATCGGCTCCAACGACCTCACGCAGCTCACCCTGGGCCTGGACCGCGACAGCGGCATGGAACTGCTGGCCGCCGACTTCGACGAACGCGATCCGGCCGTCAAGGCCATGCTGCAGCGCGCGATTCAGGCGTGCAAAAGCCAGGGCAAGTACGTCGGCATTTGCGGCCAGGGGCCCAGCGACCACCCCGACTTCGCGCGCTGGCTGGCCGACGAGGGCATCGCCTCGATCTCGCTCAACCCCGACAGCGTGATCGACACCTGGACGCTGCTGGCGCAGTAAGCGTTCGCGCCCATCGACCCGCCCATGCCGCCGATCATCGACGAAGAGGAAGGCGCTGGCGCCTGGCGCGTGCGGGCCGTTCTGCTGCTGCTGTGGGCGCTGGCCTCGTTCGGCGTCGCCTTCTTTGCGCACGACCTGGACCAGGTGGTGGCGGGCTGGCCGGTCAATTACTGGCTGGCCGCGCAAGGGGGGGTGCTGGTGTTCATGGGCATCGTGGGGGGGTATGCCGGGTGGGCCAACCGGCGCGAGGCGCGCGCCCCCTCGGCGCGCGCGCGCGAGGAAGACTGACTTGGCCGATCCGGCACGCGGCTACGAGCAGCGGCTGCATAGGCAGGTCGGTCTGTTCTGCGTCGGATTCGTCGCCTTCTTGCTGTTGATGGCCTGGGCCGAGCGGGCCGGGCTGTCGCGCGGCTGGATCGGACCGATCTTCCTGTTCCTGTCGGTCATGGTGTATGCCGTGATCGGCATCTACGCGCGCACCACCGATCCGGAGGACTTCTACGTCGCCGGGCGTCGCATTCCACCCATGTACAACGGCATGGCCACCGCCGCCGACTGGATGAGCGCCGCTTCCTTCATCAGCCTGGCGGGCGCGTTGTACCTTCAGGGGTTTTCGGGCACCGCCATGCACCCGGGCGGGTTGGCGTATGTGCTGGGCTGGACGGGCGGCTTTTGCCTGGTGGCGCTGCTGATCGCGCCGCGCCTGCGCGCCATGCGGCTCTACACCGTGCCCGACTTCTACGCCGTGCGCTTTGGCGGCCGCGGGCCGCGCCTGCTGGCGGCGCTGGGCGCGGTGGCGTGTTCGTTCATGTACGTGGTGGCGCAAATCTACGGCATCGGCCTGATCGCCTCGCGCCTGACCGGGGTGCAATTCGAGATCGGCATTCTGCTGGGCCTGGGCGGCGTGCTGCTGTGCAGCTTTCTGGGCGGCATGCGCGCCATCACGTGGACACAGGTGGTGCAGTACGTGGTGCTGTTGCTGGCGTTCTTGATTCCCGTGTCGTGGCTGGCGTACAAGCAGCTTGGCACGCCGCTGGCGCCGCTGGCCTATGGCGCGCAGCTGCCCAAAATCGAGCGGCTGGAACAGGCGCTGATCGACTCGCCCGCCGAGCGCGAAGTGCGCGCGGCTTACCTGGAGCGCGCGCGCGAATATGCCGAACGCGTCGACGACCCCGCCGCCGCGCTGGCCGCCGAGCGCGGCAAGCTCGAAGAACGCATCCGCATGCTGAAGGCGCAAGGCGTTGATTTCTCGCTGGTGATCGCGGCGCGGCGAGAGCTGGCGGCGCTGCCGCGCGACGAGGCCAGCGCGCGCGAGCTGTGGACGCGCGCCATGAACGAGTCGCTGGAACACGCCAAGCCGCTGGGCGGCCTGCCGCGCCATGGCCAGGCCTTTGCCGGCAACCCCGACGGCACGCCCGCCGAACGCGCCGAATACCAGCAGTCGCGGCTCAGTTTCATGGCGCTGATGTTCTGCCTGATGGTGGGCACCGCCAGCCTGCCGCATCTGCTGACGCGCTTCTACACCACGCCCAGCGTGGCCGACACGCGGCGGTCGGTGGCGTGGTCGCTGTTCTTCATCGCACTGCTGTACCTCAGCACACCGGCGCTGGCGGTGCTGGTCAAGTACGAAATCATGCAAGGGCTGGTGGGCAGCAGCTTCGATCAGCTGCCGCACTGGATCGCGCAGTGGGCGCGCGTCGATCCGGGTCTGATATCGGTGCAGGACATCAACGGCGACCGCATCCTGCAGTTTGGCGAAATACGCCTGGGTGCCGACATGATCATGCTGGCCACGCCCGAGCTGGGCGGGCTGCCCTACGTCGTGTCGGGCCTGGTGGCGGCCGGTGGGCTGGCTTCGGCGCTGTCCACCGCCGACGGCCTGCTGCTGACCATCAGCAACGCGCTGGTGCACGACACCATGCCCACCACCGACGGCCAGGTGCGCGTGACCGACAACCACGTGATCCTGTCCAAGTTCATGCTGCTGGCCGCGGCCATGCTGGCGGCCACGGTGGCGGCGCTGAAACCGGCCGAGATACTGCTGCTGGTGACGGCGTCGTTTTCATTGGCGGCGGCTACCTTCTTTCCGTCCATGGTGCTCGGCTTGTTCTGGGCGCGCGCGTCGCGACGCGGCGCGGTCGCCGGCATGCTGGTGGGCGCGGGGCTGACGCTGGGCTACATGCTGTACGCCGCACCCACGCTGCGCGCCTGGTGGGGTCTGGCGCCCGGCGGGCTGTGGTGGGGCATTCATCCGGTGTCGGCTGGGGTGTTCGGCGTGCCCGCGGGGTTTGTCGCCATGGGGCTGGTGTCGTGGTGGGACGGGCGCGCGGCGCGGCGCTTCAGGGTTGCTCGTTCTGATTGAAAAACGGCTCTTGCGCTGGCCAATAAAGCGCCGATAGCTATACAAAAGCTAGCATCGACCGCATCGCCTGGGCCGTCGGCCGCTATTCCGATTCGCCCAGAAAACCGCCGCTCTGCCGCGCCCACAGCCCGGCGTACAGGCCCTGGCGCGCCAGCAACTGCGCGTGCGTGCCTTCTTCGACGATGCGGCCGCGGTCCAGCACGATCAGGCGGTCGAGCGCCGCGATGGTCGACAGCCGGTGCGCAATCGCAATCACGGTCTTGCCCTTCATCAGCTCGTGCAGGCTTTGCTGGATGGCGGCCTCCACTTCCGAGTCGAGCGCGCTGGTGGCTTCGTCCAGCAGCAGGATCGGCGCGTCCTTCAGCATCACGCGGGCGATGGCCACGCGCTGGCGCTGCCCGCCCGACAGTTTGACGCCGCGTTCGCCCACGTACGCGTCGTAGCCTTGCCGGCCTTGCGGATCGGTCAGCTGCGGAATGAACTCGTCGGCCTGCGCGCGCTGCGCCGCTGCCCGCATCTCGTCGGGCGTGGCGTCGGGACGGCCGTAGAGGATGTTCTCGCTCATGGCGCGGTGCAGCAGCGAGGTGTCCTGCGTCACCATGCCGATGGCCTGGCGCAAGCTGTCCTGCGTGACGTGGGCGATGTCCTGCCCGTCGATCAGGATGCGGCCGCCCTGCACATCGTGAAAGCGCAGCAGCAGGTTGACCAGCGTGGACTTGCCCGCGCCCGAGCGGCCGATCAGCCCGATCTTCTCGCCCGGGCGAATGGTGAGTTGCAGGTCATCGATGACCGGCGGCGCCCCGTCGCGGTAGCTGAAGGTGACGTGGTCGAAACGCACTTCGCCCTGCGTCACCGCCAGCGGGCGTGCATCGCGCGCGTCCACCACCGCGCGCGGGCGCGACAGCGTGTTGATGCCGTCCTGGATGGTGCCCACGCTTTCGAACAGGCTGGTCATTTCCCACATCACCCAGTGGCTCATGCCCGACAGGCGCAGCGCCATGGCGGTGACCGCCGCCACCGCGCCGGTGCCCACCTGGCCGCGCGACCACAGCCACAGCGCGCTGCCGCACGCACCCAGGATCAGCGCCACGATCAGCGCGTGGTTGACGACTTCGAACTGGCTGACCAGCCGCATCTGCGCGTAGCCGGTGTGCTTGAAGTCTTCCATCGCCGCGCGGGCAAACTGGGCCTCGCGCCGCGTATGCGAAAACAGCTTCACGGTGGCAATGTTGGTGTACGCGTCGGTGATGCGCCCGGTCATCACGCTGCGCGCATCGGCCTGCGCGCGGCTGACCTTGCCCAGCCGCGGCACGAACCACCCGCACGCCAGCCCATAGGCAATGGCCCACAGCAGAAAGGGCAGCGCCAGCCAGCCGTCGAAGCCCGCCGCCAGCAGCAGGATGGTGACCATGTACACGCCCATGCCGATCACCACGTCGGTGGTGGTGAAGATCATGTCGCGCACGGCCAGTGCCGTCTGCATGATCTTGGTCGTGATGCGGCCGGCAAATTCGTCGGCGTAGAAGGCCATGCTCTGGCCCAGCATCAGGCGGTGGAAGTTCCAGCGCAGGCGCAGCGGAAAGTTGATGGCCAGCGTCTGGTGCTTGACGATGGTCTGCAGCGCCACCAGGCCGATCGACGCCACCAGCACGCCCGTCAGCAGCCAAAGGGTGCCGCCATGCGTCGCCCACAGGCGGTCTGGCGAGGTCTTGCCCAGCCAGTCGACCACGTGACCCAGCACGGCAAACAGCCACGCGTCGTACACCGACGTCGCGGCCGACAGCGCCGCCAGCAGGCCGACGTAGCCGCGCAGCCCGCTGGTCGCGCTCCACACAAAAGCCAGGAAGCCCTTGGGGGGCAGTCCTGGCTCGGGGTCGGGGTAGGGGGGAAGAAGCCGCTCGAAGTGACCCAGCATGGCGCGGGTTCAGCGCTCGATCACGATCTGCTTGGCGTCGATGAACTGGTTGAATTCGACCACCGGAATCGCGGCGTTCATGGGCTGGCCGTCTTCCTGCCAGCTGATCACCATGCTTTGCGGCGCGCGCTCCAGCGACAGCTGGTAGTCGGGCTGGATCTGGATCATCGGGCCGTCGCCGGCGCGGAATTCCAGCAGAGCGGTCACGCGGCCGCGCGCGCTTTGGCCGGGCTGCAAACCGTCGTGGCCGGGCATGAAGGCGAGGGTGTCTTGAGGGGTCATGGGTCAAAGTCCTGTGGTCGATAGGAGGTTGATCTGAACGTTTAAGGCATTGTGCATGGCGCGTGGCGGCGCGGCTGTAGGACGATGTGCAGAATGCGAATTGCTATATTTTCGATAGCTTGAGACGACGCCCCATAGGCGCTGGGGGCCAGATGTATCAAAAAAAGGCGATGTGCCACCGAGCGTGGTGGGACGTCGCCTTGAAGACCGCCGCCGAAGAGGAAGGGAGGGATGAGGAGAGGCTGCGGCGGGTTGGGTGTGGGCGCGGTGGGTGACACCGCCGCGCCGTTTCAACGACGGGTCATTGGCATGCGCGCGTCACCGTGCCTTGGGAGGCGATGGCCTGCATCATGCGGCGGCACTGGTCGAGCGAGCCGAAGCGGAAGGTGTAGTCGGCGCCCGCGCTGTCGCGCACCGCGGCGTTGACGGGTAACTGCGCGGCCATCGACGTGGCGCTGCAGCGACCGGCTTCGGTACCGCCATGCGGATTGCCGCGCTTCAGGTTGGCCAGGTGGCGTTGGCACGTGGCGCCGTCGGGCGTCGCGTATTCGGCCGTCACCTTGTCGTCCGTCGACAAGTACTGGAAGTAGCGACCGTCTGCGGATTTGCTGGCAAACGGCCCGCTGCTGCAACCGGCAATGGCGACGGCCAAGAGAGCCGCACCGGCCGTGGCAAACAAGGGGCGAAGATGTGTATTCATGGGTGGGGCTGGGCTATAGGAAAGCGTTGCCCTCATTCTCGGGATCGGTGGCGTCATCGCCATCGGTGGTCGGCCCTTAGGCCTGTGGGATAGCGCCTACGGTGGCGGCGCGTGTCAGAACGGTCGGCTGAGGTAGCGCGATCCGGCCAGGCCAAAGCGCCAGGGCAGGTCCTGCGCCTGGCTGATGCCGATGCGCGGGCCGGTCAGCACCTGCACCGGCACGCCGGCCGGTGCAGGCCGCACGTCAAACGGTGCCTCGCACAGCGACAGGCCGTAGTGCGCTGCCGTGATGCCCAGCGCCTGGCCGACGCGCCCCGGCCCGGCGCACAGCAGCCGCTCGTCGGTCAGGCCGCGGCGTGCGCGCATGGTGTCCAGTCCGTGCGTCGGCTGCAGCGCGCGGATCAGCACCCCCGCGCCATGCCCCGCTTCGCGGCAGACGAAATTCAGGCACCAGTGGATGCCGTAGCTGCGGTACACGTAGGCATGCCCCGGCGGGCCGAACATGGCCGCGGTGCGCGGCGTGGGGCCGCGATGGCTGTGCGCCGCGGGTTCGTCGCCGTCGTAGGCCTCGGTCTCGACGATGACGCCGCCCACGCCGTCAACACGCAGCGTGGCGCCGATCAGTGCACGGGCCAACGCGGGCGCGTCGGCGCCAAAGTCGATGCAGCGCGGCGGGCGTGACATGGTGCGCGCGAGTATCGCCGTATAGTGGCGGCGCACCACACGCATTCGGAGAAACGCCATGTTCCAGGCCCTGTTATTGACCCAATCCGACGACCGCCGCACGCACGCCGCGCTGGCCGAACTGGACGAGTCCCAACTGCCCGCTGGCGACGTGCTGGTGCAGGTGTCGCATTCCACGCTCAATTACAAGGACGGCCTGGCCATCACCGGCAAGGCCCCAGTGGTGCGCACCTGGCCCATGGTGCCGGGCATCGATTTCGCGGGCACGGTGATCGAATCGGCCGACACGCGCTACCGTGCCGGCGATGCCGTGCTGCTGAACGGCTGGGGCGTCGGTGAAACGCACTGGGGCGGCCTGGCGCAGAAGGCCCGCGTCAAGGCCGACTGGCTGCTGCCCCTGCCCGCCGGCATGACGGCCGAGCGCGCCATGGCCATCGGCACCGCCGGCTACACCGCCATGCTGTGCGTCATGGCGCTGCAGGCGCAGGGCGTGACGCCCGACCGCGGCCCGGTGCTGGTCACCGGCGCCAACGGCGGCGTCGGCAGCATCGCCATCGCGCTGCTGTCGCGCGCGGGCTTCACCGTGCACGCCAGCACGGGGCGGCTGGGTGAGGCGGCGCACCTGAAATCGCTGGGCGCGGCCGAAGTCATCGACCGCGCCACGCTGTCCGCACCCGGCAAGCCGCTGCAAAAAGAGCGCTGGGCCGCCGCCGTCGACAGCGTGGGCAGCCACACCCTGGCCAACGTATGCGCCAGCCTGCACTACGGTGGCGTGGTGGCGGCCTGCGGGCTGGCCCAGGGCATGGACTTTCCGGCCACGGTGGCGCCCTTCATCCTGCGCGGCGTCACGCTGGCCGGGGTGGACAGCGTGATGGCCCCTTACGCTCGGCGCGCCGAGGCCTGGTCGCGCCTGGCGGCCGAACTGCCGGCCGAGGTGCTGGCTGGCAACACCGCGACCATCGCGCTGGGCGACGCGCCCGCCGTGGCTGCGCGGCTGCTGGCCGGGCAGGTGCGCGGTCGGGTCGTGGTCGACGTTGGGCGCTGAGCGCCGCGACACCGCTATCGCATGGGTCGCTTCACGGCACGCTCGGACGTGGGCGAGCGCCAAACGGGTCATCCGCCACGGCGCGGCGCGCCTTAAAAATGACGCCTATGGTGTGCAAAAGTCCTGAAAATGATTGCCAACGCACTAAACCGGCGCGGTAAACTCGCGGCTCACTGGGGGCCGATGTCCACAGTGCGCGTGGAACTTGCGCGGCTGCCAGCGGTTTGGTAGGTGCTTGGTGGCTGGCGCGAGTCGCCACGATTTGTCACGCAGGGAGAGGAGAACCCGAATGGCTAACATGTCTCAAGGGCGGAGCGCGGGCTACGGCCGGCGCTTGGTTGCCATCGGCCTGATGGCCGCGCTGGCGCTGCCGGCGGTGGTGTGGGCAGATGACCCGGTGTTCGCGGTTTTTGGCCAACCAGCGTACACCGACCCCGACGGCAACGTCATCGACGCAGGGCCCGGTGTGCCGCTGACCTGCGCCAATGCCTCCAAGGCCGCCGAGCAAATGAATTCCGGCATTTCGCCCGGCATGCACGCCGCCAGCGTCGATTCTGGCAATCTGACGGGCTCCATGCCTTACAACGAGTTGCAACTGCGGGGGCCTGCAGCGCGTCTGGTGCGGGATACCATCACGGCCAATTGGGCGCCACCGCCTCCCGGCTCAAGCTGGGCGACGCAAATGTGGCCCAACGACGTGAGCACGACGGAATACATCGCCTTTCCGGTGGCCATCTACATCCCGACCGCCGCCGATGCGGCGCGCATGCGGGTGACGATGCGCTACCGGGCCAAGGATCAGCTGGTCGCCATTTACCGCAATGAACTCAACAATGGCAATACATTGGCGGCGCCCTTGACCGCGGACACCTGGAGCAAGGGCAGCGCCGCTGGCACGCTGGCGCTCGATTCCGGTTGGCGGGTGGGCGAAAACGTGCTGACTTTCGTCGTCAGGGGCAAGGCCGACGACGCCGACGGCAACATGATGACCGCCTTTGCCGCCGCCTTTGACGCGTATTGCGCGCCCATTACGCCCACGGCCGTTCCGACGTCCAATGAATGGGGCCTGCTGCTGCTGGGCTTGCTGGCCGCGGGCGCGGGCGCGGTGCAGTTGCGCCGCCGGCGCTGAAGGTCGGCACGGCTATCGCATGGGTAGCTACCGGGCCATCGTTGGCGGGTGATGGGGCCAGACGGATGCTGCGCCGAAGCGCATCCGTCGCGCCTTAAAAGTGTGGCCTAAGGCGCTCATTTTTCTTGTAAATGATTTCTATGGTATTCATTGAGCGGTAGACTTGCGCGCTTGAATGCGCGGCAATGCCCGCATGAATTGTGGGGTTCTTGGGCGGGCTGCCGGCAGTCGGCAGGGGTTGGGTGGCCGGCGCGAGCCGGCACCGCTCGTCGTCATACAGGAGAGGAGAACCGGGATGCATGGCATGTCTCAAAGGCGAAGCGTGGGGTACGCCCGGCACATGACCGCCGTCGGCTTGATGGCCGCGTTGGCGTTGCCGGGTGTGGCGTGGGCACAGGATGATCCTGTGTTCGCGGTTTTTGGCCGGCCCGCGTATTCCTACACCGACCCCGATGGCTACGTGAACGAGGTGCCTGCCTCGCCTGGAGTACCGCTGACGTGCGCCAATGCTTCCACGGCCGCCGCGCAAATGAATTCTGGCAATGCGCCCGGCATGCAAGCCTCTGCGGTGGAACCGGACAACCTGCCGCCCGGTCTGCCCAACGAAGATCTGCAAATGCGTGGATGGGCCGCGCGGCTGGTGCCAACCACCACCGCGGCCGGCTGGGCGGCGGCGCCAGCGGGTTCGCAATGGGTTTATCAAAGGTTCGATATTTCGCCCGAATACGTGGCATTTCCGGTCGGCATCTACATCCCAACCGCGGCGGACGCCGCCCGCATGCGCGTGACCCTGCAGTACCGCGCCAACGACCAGCTCATCGGCATCTACCGCAACGCCTTGGGCAGCGGTAACACGCTGGCGTCGCCACTGGCGGCCGGCACGTGGACGGCTGCCAGCAGCGTTGGCACGGTGGCGCTCGACTCAGGGTGGCGCGCTGGCGTCAACATGCTCACCTTCGTCGTCAAGGGCAAGGCCGACGCCGACGGCAACATGATGACCGCCTTTGCCGCCGCCTTTGATGCGTATTGCGCGCCCATTACGCCCACGGCCGTCCCGACGTCCAATGAATGGGGCCTGCTGCTGCTGGGCCTGCTGGCCGCGGGGGCGGGCGCGGTGCAGTTGCGCCGCCGGCGCTGACGTCAGCGGCGCGGCGGCCAGGCCGCGCGCGGATGATTGCCGCGCGGCCGGCCGCCCCTCAAGCCGCCACCGATTCCGCGGCGGCCGCTTCGGCGGCCTGCGGCGCGGGCGTGCGGATCAGGTAGTCGAACGCGCTTAACGCCGCCGTTGACCCCGCCCCAGCCGCCACCACGATCTGCTTGTACGGCACCGTGGTGCAGTCGCCGGCCGCGAATACGCCGGGCACGTTGGTGGCGCCGCGCGCATCGACCTCGATCTCGCCGAACTTGCTGCGCGCGAGCACGTCCTTCACGAACTCGGTGTTGGGCACCAGGCCGATCTGCACGAACACGCCTTCCAGCTCGACGCTGGCATCGCTGCCGTCGGCGCGGTGCTTGAACTTCAGGCCGTTGACCTTGCCGCCTTCGCCGGTGATCTCGGTCGTCTGCGCGTTGGTGTGGATGGTGACGTTGGCCAGGCTTTTCAGCTTTTTGACCAGCACCGCGTCGGCCTTCATCTCGGGCAGGAATTCGAGCACGGTGACGTGCTTGACCACCCCTGCCAGGTCGATGGCGGCTTCAACACCCGAGTTGCCGCCGCCGATGACGGCGACGTCCTTGCCTTTGAACAGCGGGCCGTCGCAGTGCGGGCAGTAGGCCACGCCCTTCGTTTTGTATTCCTGCTCGCCCGGCACGTTGACGTTGCGCCAGCGCGCGCCGGTGGCCAGGATGACGGTGCGGCTGTGCAGCGTGCCGCCGTTGTCGAGCTTGACGGTGATGAGGCCACCGGGCTGCGCGGCGGGCACCAGTTCGGCCACGCGCTGCGTGTTCATGATGTCGACCTCATAGTTGCGCACGTGCGCTTCCAACTGCGCGGCGTAGGCGGGGCCGTTGGTTTCGGGCACGCCGGGGTAGTTGGCGATTTCCATGGTGTCGTTGACCTGGCCGCCAAAGCGCTCGGCCACGACGCCGGTGCGGATGCCCTTGCGTGCGGCATAAATCGCCGCAGCGGCACCTGCGGGGCCGCCGCCGACGATCAGCACCTCGAACGGTGCCTTGGCCGACAGCTTGGCCGCATCGCGCTTGGCGGCGCCGGTGTCGACCTTTTGCAGGATTTCTTCCACGCTCATGCGGCCGTTGGCGAAGAACTGGCCGTTCAGGAACACGGTGGGCACGCCCATGATTTCGCGCGCCTCGATCTCGCTTTGGTACAGGCCACCGTCGATGATCGTCGTCTTGATGCGCGGGTTGTAGATGCTCATGAGCGACAGCGCCTGCACCACGTCGGGGCAGTTGTGGCACGACAGGCTCATGTAGACCTCGAAGTCGAGGTCGGCGTCCAGGTTCTTGATTTGCTCCAGCGTGTCGGCTTCGACCTTGGGCGGGTGGCCGCCGGTCCACAGCAGGGCCAGGATCAGGCTGGTGAATTCGTGCCCGCCCGGAATGGCGGCAAAGCGCAGTTGCGTGCCGCTGCCGGGGCGGGCCAGTGTGAACGAGGGCTTGCGCGCGTCGGCGCCATCGGTGCGCAGCGTGATCATGTCGGCGCGCGCGTTCACCACTTCCTGCAGCAGCTCGCGCAGTTCCTGCGACGACTCCCCGTCGTCCAGGCTGGCCACCATCTCGAACGGCTCCTTCACGCGCTCGAGGTAGGCGGCCAGTTGCTGCTTGATGTCGTCGTCCAACATGGTGGTTACTCCTTTTTTAATAGCTGCTTGCGCTTGCCAGTCAAGCGCCAGAAGTGTTTTTGATCAATAAAAAACCGAACGGCAAGGCGTGCGCGCCCTGTCGCCGTTCGGCTGGCATCCGGGGCGTGGCATATCGACGGTACGTCGAGGCATCCGTGGAGCGGGCTTGGCCCGACCACTGGATGCACCCCTTGAGGGGAGGCGAGCAACGCTCGCTTCGGGGTGGGTCAGATTTTGCCGACCAGGTCAATCGAAGGCTTCAGCGTCTTCTCGCCCTCTTTCCACTTGGCGGGGCAGACTTCGCCCGGGTGGGCGGCGGTGTATTGCGCGGCCTTGAGCTTGCGCACGGTTTCCTTCACGTCGCGGGCGATTTCGTTGCTGTGCACTTCCATCGTCTTGATGGTGCCGCTGGGGTCAATCACGAAGGTGCCGCGCAGGGCCAGGCCTTCTTCGGGGATGTGCACGCCAAACGCGTTGGTCAGCTGGTGCGTGGGGTCGCCCACCAGGAAGAACTTGGCCTTGCCCACGGCGGACGAGGTTTCATGCCACACCTTGTGGCTGAAGTGCGTGTCGGTGGTGACGATGTAGACCTCGGCGTTGGCCTTCTGGAAGTCGGCGTAGTTGTCGGCGGCGTCTTCAATCTCGGTTGGGCAGTTGAAGGTGAAGGCGGCCGGCATGAAGATGACCACCGACCATTTCTTGCCGTCGGCGAAGTTCTTTTCGGTCACTTCCTCGAACTTGCCGTCGTGAAAGGCCTGGGTCTTGAAGGGCTGAACCTTGGTGTTGATCAGGGACATGCGTTTTCTCCTTGCGTTGATGAAATGGGTTGCGATGGGTGAATTATAGGCATACACTATCAATAGTTTGATTTATTTTGCCTAATCTATTGTTAGGCGCCGCCTATGTGCCGCCACGCGCGGCGTCGGCCCAGCCGAGGCGCGAGGGGGAATTCCCGGATCAGCTTACACCAGAACCCGTGGCGCCGGCATGACCGCGCCGCGGCCGGCGGGGCACAAAAAAAACCGGACGGCGAACCGTCCGGCTGGGTGGCCGCGGAAGGCCGGGCGCTCAGTGCGGTGCCGACTGGTTTTCGAACGGCAGGGTGACCTGGCTCAGGTCCTTGCGGGTTTCGACCAGCACCAGCGGGCCATCGTCCCGTGCCACCAGCGGTGGGCGCTCGCGCGGCACGTGGATGGGCTGCGGTTCGGCCGCGATGGCGGCGCGCACGCTGGCGACCTTGTCGGCGTCGGAATTGACCCATTGCAGGCCGGCCGCCTGGGCCAGCGAATCCAGCTCGCCCAGCGGCAGGTCGAAGGGCGTGACCTTGGGCATGCCGACGGCCACGGCGGCTGGCGCTTCGGTGGGCGGCGTGGATGCTATCGGTTCAATAGCTGGCGGCGCAGTTTCGGCCACCGTGGGGGTCGAAATGACATCGGACACCGATGCCGCGGCGGCGGCGGCCGGCTCGGCGCTGCGGCTGAAGTACGAGCGCGGCGCAGGCGTGTCGGCGCGGGCTTCGGGCGCGGCCGTGACGACGTGGCCGTCGTCCGACACGCTGCCGGGCAGTTCGGTCGCGCGCTCGTCACGGCGTTCACCGTTGCGCTCGCGCCGGTCGCGGTTGTAGCGATCGCGCGAGCGGCGTTCACGGCGCTCTTCGCCTTGTGCAGTGTCGCCCGCGGACTCGGTCGAGGGCGCGTCGCCCAGCGGGGCGGCCAGGGGTTGCGCGGTGGCGGCGTGCAGGGCGTCGTCCTGCGGCTGGCCGTCGGCGCGGTCGGCGCGCTCGCGTCGGCTGTCGCCACGGCCGCGGCGTCCGTCGCCGCGCTCGCCACGTTCGCCGCGCTCGCCACGGTCGCCGCGCGGCGCGCGGGCGCTGGTGTCGGCGGCGACGGCGTCTTGCGTGGCGACGTCAGCGCCGCTGGCATCGCCGGGCACGGTTTCGCGGCGCTCGCGCTGGCCGGGACGGTCACCGCGCGGGGCGCGATCAGCGCGCTCACCGCGCTCACTGCTTCGGCGGCTGCCGTCGCGCTGGCCTTCGCCGCGCCCTTCGGTGCGGTTTTCGCCACGCCGTTCTTCGCCGCCACGGCCTTCGCCGCGCTGGCCGCCACGGCCCCCGCGGCCGCCACGGCGCTCACCGTCACGGCCGCCGCGGCCTTCGCGCTTTTCGCCCTCAGTGGCCACGGGCGCGGGCGGTGGCGCCACCACGGGCGCGGGCGGCGGCGCAATGCCGAACAGGTTCTTCAACCAGCCCATCAACCCCGCCTGCGCAGGCGCGGCCATCGGCGCGGCAGCGGCCACGGGCGCGGGGGCCACGGCAGCGGCCACCGGCTCCGGCTTGGGCTCGACCACCGGCGCCGGCGTGTCGCGCAGCACGCCCTTGATGACGGGCTGCTGGCGGTTGGTGGGCTCCTGGCTGCGGCGGGTGACGGTGGTGGGGTCCTCGAACTCCTCGGCCAGTTTGTAGCTGCTGTCGATGTCGTCCAGGCGCGGGTCGTCGTGCTTCAGGCGCTCGAGCTTGTAGTGCGGCGTTTCCAGCGACTTGTTGGGCACCAGGGTGACGTTGACGCGCTGCTTGAGTTCGATCTTGGCGATTTCGGGACGCTTTTCGTTCAGCAGGAACGAGGCCACTTCCACCGGCACTTGCACGTTGACGGCGGCGGTGTTGTCCTTCATCGATTCTTCTTGAATGATGCGCAGGATTTGCAGCGCGCTCGATTCGGTGTCGCGCACGTGGCCCGAGCCGCCGCAGCGCGGGCAGGGGATGGAGGCGCCTTCGCTCAGGGCGGGCTTCAGGCGCTGGCGGCTCATCTCCAGCAGGCCGAACTTGCTGATGCTGCCGAACTGCACGCGGGCGCGATCCTGGCGCAGCGCGTCGCGCAGGCGGTTTTCGACCTCGCGGCGGTTTTTGCTCTCCTCCATGTCGATGAAGTCGATCACGATCAGGCCGCCCAGGTCGCGCAGTCGCATCTGGCGCGCCACTTCGTCGGCGGCTTCCAGGTTGGTGCGGGTGGCGGTCTCCTCGATGTCGCCGCCCTTGATGGCGCGGGCCGAGTTGACGTCGATGGCGACCAGCGCTTCGGCGTGGTCGATGACGATGGCGCCACCCGAGGGCAGCGTCACGGTGCGGCTGTAGGCGCTTTCGATCTGGTGCTCGATCTGGAAGCGGCTGAACAGCGGCGCGTTGTCGCGGTAGCGCTTGACGCGCGATGCCTGCTCGGGCATCACGTGGCTCATGAACTGGTGCGCCTGCTCGAAAATGTCGTCCGTGTCGATCAGGATGTCGCCAATGTCGCTGTTGAAGTAGTCGCGGATGGCGCGGATGACCAGGTTGCTCTCCTGATAGATCAGGAAGGCGCCCTTGCCGGCCTTGGCCGCGCCGTCGATGGCGTCCCACAGCTTCAGCAGGTAGTTCAGGTCCCATTGCAGCTCGGGCGCGCTGCGGCCGATGCCGGCGGTGCGGGCGATGATGCTCATCCCTTTCGGGTATTCGAGCTGGTCCATCGCCTCTTTCAGCTCGGCGCGGTCTTCGCCCTCGATGCGGCGGCTGACACCACCGCCGCGCGGGTTGTTGGGCATCAGCACCACGTAACGGCCCGCCAGGCTGACGAAGGTGGTCAGCGCCGCGCCCTTGTTGCCGCGCTCTTCCTTCTCGACCTGGACCAGCAATTCCTGGCCCTCTTTGATCACGTCGTTGATGCGCGCCTGGCTGGGTGAGACGCCTTCGGCAAAGTACTGGCGCGAGATTTCCTTGAACGGCAAAAAGCCGTGGCGCTCTTCGCCGTAGTCGACAAAGCAGGCTTCCAGCGACGGCTCGACGCGCGTGACCACCGCCTTGTAGATGTTGCCCTTGCGCTGTTCGCGCCCTTCGATCTCGATCTCGTAATCGAGCAGTTTCTGTCCATCGACGATCGCCAGGCGGCGTTCTTCGGCCTGCGTGGCGTTGATCAGCATCCGTTTCATGATGCGTTGTCCTTCTTGTTCAATACTGTCCATGGCCCCTGGGGGCCCCGAATGCCAGGGACGGCGCGCAGAAACGGCAGAACGAACGGAAGGCGCTGGAAAGCTGACGGCGGCAGGCGCGGGTGGCGCTCTATCCGGCCGCTGAACAGAGTGTGTGTTCAGCGGCCGCGGTCAGGCGGTGGCGCGTGCAGATGGGCGAGCGGGGCCGGACGCAGAGGTGCTTCAAGATTTGAAGCAGACAAGCCGCGTGGCATGCGGGCTGGCCGCCGATCTAACGACAAAGGCGCGGGCCACAGCCAGCGCCAGAGCGTTGCAATCCACAGCATCAGCACGTCGAGTCTCGCCTTGATCCGACCGACAGGCACGCCACGCTTTTCAGGGGGTGTGCGGCCTGCCGGCTTGGGTATTCCGTGTTCGTAGGTTTCATCGCGTCGGCCACGCCTGCGTTTTGGTTTGCGGGCTGTCCTGGCAAGGCAGGGCAGGGCGCGTTCTTGTGCGCAGGTGGCATCGACTAGGGTCACTGGCCGGCTGATCGGCGGTGCGTGGAACTAAACTCCCCATCTTGGGTATGACTTCCACTTCAAATTCAACCACTTAGGGCCGGTTGCCAGTGAATCGCATTATAGGTGCGCCAGTCCCGCCCGCGCCCCATCCGGTCAAACCCGATGTCGCCTGGCTGACGGTGGATGCGGAATCGGCCGGCCAGCGGCTCGACAACTTCTTGATCCGCCACCTGAAAGGCGTGCCCAAGACGCACGTCTACCGCATCATCCGCTCGGGCGAGGTGCGCGTGAACAAGGGCCGCGCCGCCGCCGACACCCGGGTGGCCGCGGGCGACGTGGTGCGCGTGCCGCCGGTGCGCGTGAGCGAGCGCGCGCCCGACGACAAGGCCGCCGCCGCGCCGGCGCGCGAATTCCCCATCCTGCTGGAAGACGAGCACCTGATCGCCATCGACAAGCCCGCCGGCGTGGCGGTGCACGGTGGCTCGGGCGTGAGCTTTGGCGTCATCGAGCAGCTGCGCCGCGCGCGGCACTATGGGCAGCCGGGTGGCGCGCGCTTTCTGGAGCTGGTGCACCGGCTCGACCGCGAAACCAGCGGCATCCTGCTCGTCGCCAAGAAACGCAGCGCGCTCAAACACCTGCAGGACCAGTTTCGCGGCCGCGAAATTGGCAAGACCTATCTGGCGCTGGTCCTGGGCGAGTGGCCTGATCGGCTGAAGGTGATCGACGCGCCGCTGCGCAAATACCTCGTCGCCGGAGGCGACGCCGAGGGCGAGCGCCGCGTCGCCGTCGTGGCCAGGGACGACCCCGAGGGCATGCGCTCGATCACGCTGGTGCGGGTGCGCGAGCGCCTCCGCCTGCCGACGGGCGAGCCGGCCACGCTGCTTGAAGTGACGATCAAGACCGGCCGCACGCACCAGATCCGCGTGCATCTGGCCTCGCATGGCCACCCCATCGTCGGGGACGCCAAATACGGCGACTTCGAGCGCAATCGGCAACTGGCCCGCTTGGGCTGCAAACGCATGTTCCTGCATGCCTGGCGCCTGAGCCTGCTGCACCCGGCGAGCGCGGCCCCGCTGGCCTTCGAATCCGTTCCGCCAGCCGACTGGCATTGCGCCATGGATGCGCGGGCGTGAGCGTCGCCGCGTTTGACCGCTGGTTGATGTCGCCTGCGGCGCCCACGCGGCCGCGCGGCGCGCTTGAGCAATTCGTGCTGGAATTTCTGTTCTTCGGCCTGAAGGAAGCGCGCGCCTGCCTGTTCGCCGGCCTGTTTTTCATCGGTGTGTTCTGCGTGCCGCGCGCCGGCGTGTGGGGTGTGCCGCGGTACGACGTGCTCTTGCTGCTGGCGCTGGGCATTCAGGGCTGGATGCTCAAGGCCGGGCTGGAAACCGTCGACGAGCTCAAGGCCATCTGCCTGTTTCACGTGCTGGGCTTCGCGCTGGAGGCGTTCAAGACGTCCAGCGGCATCAAGTCGTGGAGTTACCCCGACTTCGCCTACACCCGGCTGGCCGGGGTGCCCTTGTTTTCTGGCTTCATGTACGCCGCCGTGGGCAGCTACGTGATCCAGGCGTGGCGGCTGTTCGAGCTGCAAATTCGCCACCATCCGCCGCACTGGATGGCGGGGCTGGTCGCGCTGCTGATCTACGCCAATTTCTTCACCCACCACTTCCTGGGCGACTGGCGCGCCTACCTGGGCGCTGTGGCGCTGGGCCTGTACGCGCGGTCCACCGTGATCTTCACCCCGCTCGACCGGCCGCGCCACATGCCGCTGCTGCTGGCGTTCGTGCTGATCGGCTGTTTCATTTGGGTGGCCGAGAACATCAGCACTTTTTTCGCCGTCTGGCAATATCCCAACCAAATGGGCGCCTGGGCCATGGTGCATGTGGGTAAATGGAGTTCGTGGTCGCTCCTGGTGCTGATGACGTTTACCATCGTGACCAGCCTGAAGCACATCAAAGCCCGGATTCACATCGCGGCCTGACCCCGGGCCGCCGCGCACCATGCCAAACCGCCCGCACCAATTCGATCTCATCGCCTTCGACTGGGACGGCACGCTGTTCGACTCCACCGCCGTCATCGTGCGCAGCATCCAGCAGGCCGTGGTCGACGTTGGCGGCGCGCGCCCGAGCCGCGAGGCCGCGTCGTACGTGATCGGCATGGCGCTGATGCCCGCGCTGGCCCACGCCGCGCCCGACGTGCCGAAAGAAAAATACCCCTTGCTGGGCGAACGCTACCGCCACCACTACCTGGCCACGCAGCACGACATCAGTCTGTTCGACGGCGTGCTGCCCATGCTGGCCGACTTGAAAAGCCGCCACCACTGGCTGGCCGTGGCCACGGGCAAAAGCCGGCGCGGGCTGAACGACGTGCTGGCTTCGCGTCAGTTGCACGGCATCTTCGACGGCTCTCGCACCGCCGACGAAACCGCTGGCAAGCCCGACCCGCGCATGCTGCATGAGCTGATGCGCGAATTCGGCGCCTCGCCCGAACGCACGCTGATGGTCGGCGACACCACGCACGACCTGCAGATGGCCATGAACGCCGGCTGCGCCAGCGTTGCCGTCAGCTACGGCGCGCACGAGCCGCGCGAATTTGGCGCCTTCGCGCCACGCCACGTCGCCCATTCGGCCGCCGAGCTGCACCGCTGGCTGGCCGAGCATGCCTGATTTTGCTATGATTTGAGTAGCTTCATGCGCACGACAGAAGAGGGCTACCACGCCATTGCGCTGTGCAACAGCGCCGACCTGCAGGATGGCGGCCTGGCCGTGCCATTCGATGTCGTCTACGGCGGCCAGACGCTGCGTGCCTTCGCCGTCCGCTTTGAAGGCCGCGTGCATGCCTACCTGAACCGCTGCACCCATGTGGCCATGGAACTCGATTACCAGGAAGGGCGTTTCTTCGACGACACCGGGCGCTGGCTGCTGTGCGCCACCCACGGCGCCGCCTATGCGCCCGATACCGGCGCCTGCGCGGGCGGCCCGTGCCGTGGCGGGCTGGTGAAAGTCGAGTTGAGCGAACACGACGGCGTGGTGCACTGGCACACCAGCCACCTGCTGCGGCCGCTGGCTTTTTGAGCAACGCCACGGCGGCGCGCAAGCGTCACAATTCACCCTAAAAATGGCGCGCGGCGCCCGTTGCCTTTGCGTTTAATGCTATGGAAAATGAAGTACCCTTGAACACGCCGCCCACCTCCTGGGAGCGCCAGGCCATCGAAAAGCTGCTGCTGGCCGACGTGCGCGAACGCCGCGCCGCGCGCCGCTGGCGCATGGTGCGCGGCATCGTCTGGGCGCTGCTGTTTGGCGCCGTGGCCTGGGCCCTGCTGGCCGACGACTGGCTGGGCGACACGGCCGCCAGCGTGCGACCGCACACCGCCATGATCGCCATCAAGGGCGAAATTGCCGATGACGCCGACGCCAGCGCCGAATACGTGCTGCCCGCGCTGCGCAGCGCGATGGCCGAGCCGGGCGCCAAGGCGCTGGTGCTGTTGATCAACTCGCCCGGCGGCAGCCCGGTGCAGGCTGGACTGATCCACGACGAGATCGTGCGGCTGCGCAAGTTGCACGACAAGCCGGTGTACACCGTGGTCGAGGAAAGCTGCGCTTCGGCCGCCTATTACATTGCCGCCGCCAGCGACAAAATCTACGTCGACAAGGCCAGCCTGGTGGGCAGCATCGGCGTGCTCATCAACGGTTTCGGCTTCGTCGGCACGCTGGACAAGCTGGGCATCGAGCGCCGCCTGCTGACGGCGGGCGACAACAAGGGCTTTCTCGACCCGTTCAGCCCGCAGTCCGACAAGCACCGCGAGCACGCGCAAAAGATGCTCGACCAGATTCACCAGCAGTTCATCACCGTGGTGCGCCAGGGTCGTGGCGACCGGCTGAAGGAAACGCCAGAGATGTTCAGCGGCCTGTTCTGGACGGGCGAGCAGGCCGTGCAACTGGGGCTGGCCGACCAGTTGGGCAGCCTGAACGGCGTGGCGCGCGACGTCGTCAAGGCGGCAAAGTTGGTCGACTACACCCACAAGGCCGACCTGATGGAGCGCTTTGCCAAGCGCGTGGGCGCATCGGCCGGCGCCAGCGCGGCCCGCGCGCTGCGCACGCTGTCCTGGCACTAGGGCCTGTTCACGCGATTTTTAGCCTTGCGTTGCGAGTCAAAAAGGCCACTCGCCAAGGCGCCAGCCGTCGCCAAGGTAGCTACCTTGGCAAGGATGGCAACGCCGGCGATGGCCTTTTTGATCGCAACCCGCAAGGAACATGCTTGAAAAACCGCCACTCGTCGTTGCGCTCCTAGCGCGGACGCCCGGTCTGCGCGTCGTCGCGCGCCTGGATGGGCGGTTTTTCAAGCAGGTTCGCATGGTTAAAAATCGCGTGAACAGGCCCTAAGCCCGAGCGGGCGGCGGGCTGGCGAGGGCCGCGGGTCTTCAGCCCCGGCCGACCAGAAACACCGCCGGCACCTTGTTGTCGACCGTCATGGCGTTGCGTCGCCATTCGGCCACGCTGGCGCAGCGCGTGCGGGCCGGCGGCAGCGTCAGGTGGGTGGCCACGGCCAGGCGCAGGCTGGGCTCCAGCCCGGCGACCAGCGCGGCCAGCAGCGCCTGGTTGCGATAAGGGGTCTCGATCAGGATGCGGGTCTGGCCGGTTTTCTGCACGGTGCGGCCCAGGTCATGGATTTGCCGCACACGCTCTGCGCTGTCTTGCGACAGATAGCCGGTGAAGGCGAAATCCTGCCCATTCAGCCCGCTGGCGGCCAGCGCCAGCAGCAGCGATACCGGGCCGACCAGCGGCACCACCTCAACGCCCAGCGCGTGCGCCGCCCGCACCACCGAGCTGCCGGGGTCGGCCACGGCGGGCATGCCGGCTTCGCTGACCAGGCCCATGTCGTGGCCTTGCAGCGCGGGTGCCAGCAGCGGCCGCGCGTCCCAGGTGCCGGACGGCTGGTGGTCGCCCTTTTTGTGCACTTCGCGGGGCAATTCGGTGATTTGTTGTGCCTGAATGGGCTGCGCCAGCGGCTGCAGCGCGTCCACGCGCTTGAGAAAGGCGCGTGCCGAGCGGGCGTTTTCGCTGATCCAGTGGGTAATGGCGGCGGCCTGGACCAGCGTGCCCTGCGGCAGCACGTCGCCCAGCGGCGCCTGCACGTCGCAGCCATGGTCGAGCGGCGTCGGCACCAGAAAGAGCCGGCCGCGCGGTGGCGTGGCGCTCATGGCAGGCGCAGCCCGGCGGCGCGCAGCAGCCGCGCGGTGCGGATCAGCGGCAGCCCGACCAGCGCCGTCGGGTCGTCGCTGTGGATGGCGTCGAGCAACGCGATGCCCAGCCCTTCGCTCTTGGCGCTGCCCGCACAGTCATAAGGCTGCTCGGCGCGCAGGTAGCGCTCGATCTCGTCGTCCGCCAGGTCGCGAAAGCGCACTTCGACGGCGGCCAGATCGCTCTGCTCGAAGCCGCTGTCGGCGCACACCACCGTCAGCGCAGTCTGGAAGATCACCGTTTGCCCGCGCATGGCGCGCAGTTGCGCCACCGCGCGATCGTGCGTGCCCGGCTTGCCCAGCGGCTGCCCGGCCAGGTCGGCCACCTGGTCACTGCCGATGACGACGGCCTGCGGGTGGCGCGCGGCGACTTCGCGCGCCTTGGCCAGCGCCAGCCGGCGGGCCAGCGCTGCGGGGGCTTCGCCGGGCTGGGGCGTTTCGTCGACGCGCGGGGCGTCGGTGGTGAAGGGCAGCCGCAGCCGCGCCAGCAGTTCGCGCCGGTAGGGCGACGTCGAGCCCAGCACCAGCGGGCGCGCGCCAGCGGCGGGGTTGGCATCCAATGACATGACGCCGATTCTCTTACACTGCCCGCATGAGCAAGACCTTTGACGCACGGCGGCTGGACGTGGCGGCATTCGCGCGTCTGCACGGGCATCTGGCGGCCACCGATCCGCTGCAAAAATATGAGCGCCTGGTGCAAGAGCTGCAAGCGCCAGCGGCCGATTTGACCGTGAACTGGCAAGCCGACGGCGGCCAGCGCAAGGCCATCGACGGCAGCCTGCGCCCGGCGATCCACCTGCGCGCCGACGCCACCTTGCCGCTGACCTGCCAGCGCTGCATGGGCGAGGTGGAGACGCCCGTCACCGTCGACCGGCACTTCGTGTTCGTCGACGACGAGGACCGCGCCAGCGCGCTGGACGACGAGTCCGACGACGATGTGCTGGTAACCGCGCCCGACTTCGACCTGAACGCGCTGATCGAGGACGAGCTGCTGATGGCGCTGCCGCTGGTGCCGCGGCACGACACCTGCCCGGCCGACGTCCGGTTGAGCGCCCAGAGCGCCGACTTCGACGCCGTGCAGGTCGACAAGGTCAACCCGTTCGCGGCGCTGTCGGCGCTGAAGGACAAGCCGAAGGGCGGTTGACGCGGCGCAGCGGCGCAAGTGGGTGTCGCAGCGCGATTTTCTGGCTATAATCGTGGGCTTCGCGCCATGCGGGCGCCCTTTGCACGGGCGCGCGGCGCGGTTTGATTTCATCCAACACCGGTTTGCGCGGGCCAGGGGCCGGCGGCGGGCCGCCCACATCGCTTAAGGAGCCATCATGGCCGTTCAACAGAACAAGAAGTCGCCGTCCAAGCGCGGCATGCACCGTTCGCACAATGCCCTGGCCACGCCGGGCATCGCCGTCGAGCCGACCACCGGCGAAATCCACCTGCGCCACCACATCAGCCCCAACGGCTTCTACCGCGGTCGCCAGGTCATCAAGCCCAAGACCGAAGCCTGATGCGGCGAGGCGCGCGCGCCAGCGCGTGACGCGCCAACGTTGCACACGTCACTATGGTTGCCAGGCCCGGCGCTACTCTGCGTAGCCCCGGGCCTTTGGTGTTTCTGGGTACGGTTTTTTGTGCCGCCGCGCTGTGGCGGCACGGTTTGTTCCGGGTGCGCGCATGATCGTTCTGGCCGTTGACTGCATGGGGGGCGACCACGGCCCCCAGGCCACCTTGCCGGCCTGTCGCCAGTTCCTCGATCAGCGGCCGGATGCGCAACTGATCCTGGTCGGCCAGCCGGCCGCACTGGCCGGCTTCACGCACGAGCGCGCCCGCGTGGTGCCCGCGACCGAGGTCGTCACCATGGACGACGCCGTCGAGGTCGCGCTGCGCAAAAAAAAGGATTCGTCCATGCGCGTGGCCATCCAGCGGGTGAAGGACGGCGCGGCGCAGGCGGCGGTGTCGGCCGGCAACACCGGCGCGCTGATGGCGATCGCGCGCTACCTGCTGAAGACGCTGGACGGCATCGAGCGCCCGGCCATCGCCACGCAGATGCCCAACGCCCAGGGCGGCGCCACCACCGTGCTCGACCTGGGCGCCAACGTGGACTGCACGGCCGAGCACCTGCTGCAGTTCGCCGTCATGGGCTCGGCGCTGGTGTCGGTGCTGAAGAACGAGGACCGCCCCACCGTGGGCCTGCTCAACATCGGCGAAGAGGTGATCAAGGGCAGCGACGAGATCAAGCGCGCGGGCGAACTGCTGCGCGCCGCCGCCGCCGCGGGCGACCTCAACTTCGTCGGCAACGTCGAAGGCAACGACATCTTCAAGGGCACGGCCGACATCGTGGTGTGCGACGGCTTCGTCGGCAACGTGGCGCTCAAGACCAGCGAGGGCCTGGCGCAGATGATCAACCAGTTCCTGCGCGAGGAATTCAGCCGCAACCTGCTGACCAAGCTGTGCGCCGCGGTGTCGTACCCGGTTCTGATGGCGCTGAAGAGGCGCCTGGACCACCGCCGCTACAACGGCGCCGCGCTGCTGGGCCTGCGCGGCCTGGTGTTCAAGAGCCATGGTTCGGCCGACGCGCTGGCCTTTGAACAGGCGCTGGCGCGCGCGTATGATGCCGCCAGCCACCAGCTGCTGGCGCGCGTGCAGCAGCGCATCGCCCACGCCGCGCCGCTGCTGGCGCCGCCTGCGGCGCGCACCGAGTCCGCCACCTGACCCCCGGCGCGGCCATGACCACAAGAGATCCCATGAGCAAACGCTTTTCCCGCATCACCGGCACCGGCAGCTACCTGCCGCCGCGCCGCGTGACCAACGCCGATCTGGCGGCCGAGCTGGCCACGCGGGGCATCGAAACCTCGGACGAGTGGATCGTCGAGCGCACCGGCATCCGGGCGCGCCACTTTGCCGCGCCCGACGTGCCGGCCAGCGAGCTGGCCGTGCCGGCCGCGCGCGCCGCGCTGCAGGCCGCCGGGCTGCAGCCGTCCGACATCGACCTGATCATCGTCGCCACGTCCACGCCGGACATGGTGTTTCCGTCCACCGCCGCCATCGTGCAGCACAAGCTCGGCATGGCCGGTTGCCCGGTGTTCGACGTGCAGGCCGTGTGCAGCGGCTTCGTCTACGCGCTGACGGTGGCGGACGCGCTGATCGCCAACGGCACGGCGCGCCGCGCGCTGGTGATCGGCGCCGAAGTGTTCAGCCGCATCCTCGACTGGAGCGACCGCACCACCTGCGTGCTGTTCGGTGACGGCGCGGGTGCCGTGGTGCTGGAAGCCAGCGACACCCCCGGCATCCTGGCCACCGACCTGCACGCCGACGGCAAGTACGTCGACATCCTGTGCGTGCCGGGCCACGTGTCGGGCGGCCAGGTGCTGGGCGACCCGGTGCTCAAAATGGACGGCCAGGCGGTGTTCAAGCTGGCCGTGGGCGTGCTCGACAAGGCGGCCCGCGCCGTGCTGGCCAAGGCCGGCAAGCAGGAATCCGACATCGACTGGCTCATCCCGCACCAGGCCAACCTGCGCATCATGATGGGCACGGCCAAGAAGCTGCACCTGCCGGTCGACAAGGTCATCGTCACCGTGCAGGACCACGGCAATACCTCGGCCGCGTCGATTCCGCTGGCGCTGGACCACGGCGTGCGCAGCGGCAAGATCCAGCCCGGGCAGACGCTGCTGCTCGAAGGCGTGGGCGGCGGCTTCACCTGGGGTGCGGTGCTTCTGAATTTGTAGCTTTAGCGCGTTGATGCGCAAGCGCTGACGCCTGTTTTTATTCATTTTTTCGAGTCGAGTGCCATGAAACCCATCGCCTTCGTATTTCCGGGCCAGGGATCGCAATCCGTGGGCATGCTGGACGCCTGGGGTGACCACCCGGCCGTGCGCGACACCCTGCAAGAGGCGTCCGACGCACTGGGCGAGGACGTCGGCGCGCTGATTGCGGGCGGCCCCAAGGAAGACCTGGCGCTGACCACCAACACCCAGCCGGTGATGCTGGTGGCGGGCGTGGCGGCCTGGCGCGCCTGGCGCGCCGAGGGCGGGGCGCTGCCGGCGGCCGTGGCCGGCCATTCGCTGGGCGAATATTCGGCGCTGGTCGCCTCGGGTGCGCTGGCGCTGGCCGACGCGGTGCCGCTGGTGCGTCTGCGCGCCCGCGCCATGCAGGAGGCCGTGCCCGTCGGCACCGGCGCCATGGCCGCCATCCTGGGGCTGGATGCTTCAAAAGTGATAGCTGGCTGCGCAGAAGTGACGGGCGCCATGGGCGCAAATGGCACTGAAGTGGTCGAAGCCGTCAACTTCAACGACCCGGTGCAGACGGTGATCGCCGGCACCAAGGCGGCGGTCGACAAGGCCTGCGAAGTGCTCAAGGGCATGGGTGCCAAGCGTGCGCTGCCGCTGCCGGTGTCGGCGCCTTTCCATTCCAGCCTGATGAAGCCCGCCGCCGAGCGCCTGAAGGCCGCGCTGGCCGACGTCGCTTTCACCACGCCGCAGATTCCGGTGGTCAACAACATCGACGTCGCCATCGAGGACGAGGCCGACCGCATCCGCGACGCGCTGTATCGCCAGGCCTTCGGCCCGGTGCGCTGGGTCGAATCCGTGCGCAAGATCAAGGCCATGGGCCTGCCCACCTTGGTCGAATGCGGCCCGGGCAAGGTGCTGGCCGGCATGACCAAGCGCATCGACGCCGAACTGACCGGCCTGGCGATGTACGACCCGGCCACGCTGGCCGAGGTCAAGGCGCAGCTGAGCTGACAACCGCATCGCCGCGCGCCGGCGGCGGCTGAATTCTTGGGGGACGAGAGACATGAGTGAAGTGAGTTCCGCGGGCCAGGTGGCCTTGGTGACGGGCGCCACGCGCGGCATTGGCGCGGCCATTGCGCAGGCGCTGGCCGCGCGCGGCATGAAGGTGATCGGCACCGCCACCACCGAAGACGGCGCCGGCAAGATCAGCGCCGCGCTGGCGGCCTACCCCGACTGCCGGGGCGTGGCACTCAATGTCAACGACGCGGCCGCATCCGAGGCGCTGATCGACGGCATCGTCAAGCAGCATGGCGCGCTGCACGTGCTGGTCAACAACGCCGGCATTACGCGCGACCAACTGGCCATGCGCATGAAAGACGACGACTGGGACGCGGTGCTGGACACCAACCTCAAGGCGGTGTTCCGCCTGAGCCGCGCCGTCATGCGTCCCATGATGAAGCAGCGCTACGGCCGCATCGTCAGCATCACCAGCGTGGTGGGCGCGTCGGGCAATCCCGGCCAAGCCAACTACGCCGCCGCCAAGGCCGGCCTGGCCGGCATGACGCGCGCGCTGGCACGCGAACTGGGCAGCCGCGGCATCACCGTGAACTGCGTCGCGCCCGGCTTCATCGCCACCGACATGACCGCCGCGCTGGGCGAAGAACAGCAAAAAACGCTGGCCGCACAGATTCCGCTCGGCCGCCTGGGCCAGCCGGCCGACATCGCCGCCGCCGTGGCCTACCTGGCCGGGCCCGAGGCGGGTTACGTGACGGGGCAGGAACTGCACGTCAACGGCGGCATGTTCATGGCCTGATGCGTATACCATTCGCACTGCCCGCTGCGCCGGGGCGTGCCGCCCGGGCGTGCTGTAAGCGCGGGTAAAATCCATTTTTTCATCACCCTCAGAGGGACCCCATGAGTGATATCGAAGCACGTGTCAAGAAAATCATCGCCGAGCAACTTGGCGTGGAAGAGTCGCAAGTCACCAACGAAAAAGCCTTCGTGGCCGATCTGGGTGCCGACTCGCTCGACACGGTGGAACTGGTGATGGCGCTCGAAGACGAGTTCGGCATCGAGATCCCGGACGAGGATGCCGAGAAGATCACGACGGTGCAGGCCGCCATCGACTACGCCAACAGCAAAAAGGCCTGACCGACGCCCCTGCGTCATCCACGCGGGACAGCTCCCTACAGATATCTCGCAGCGTGCCGGGCTGGCGCCACGGCGCAGCGTGTGCACCGCGAGGTCTGACCCCCAAGCACATCAGGATCGCATGAGCATGAATCGGCGTCGCGTAGTCGTGACAGGCCTGGGCTGCGTCAGCCCCGTGGGCAACACCGTGGCCGAGAGCTGGGCCAGCCTGCTGGCGGGCCGCTCGGGCATCGACCTGATCACCCAATTCGATGCTTCGGCGCTGGCCTGCCGGTTCGCGGGCGAGGTCAAGGGCTTCCACATCGGCGACTACATCGCCGAAAAGGAAGCCCGCCACATGGATCGCTTTATCCATCTGGGCTTGGCCGCTGCATTTCAGGCGGTGGCCGATTCGGGGCTTGCCACGGGTGAAGCGCTGGATCCCGACCAAGCCGAACGCATCGGCTGCAACATCGGCTCCGGCATTGGCGGCTTGCCCATGATCGAGGAGACCCACGCCGAATACGCGAGCCGCGGCGCGCGCCGCATTTCGCCGTTTTTCGTGCCGGCCTCGATCATCAACATGATTTCGGGGCACGCGTCCATCCGCTTTGGATTCAAGGGCCCCAACATCGCCGCGGTGACGGCCTGCACCACGGGCTTGCACGCCATCGGCTTGTCGGCGCGTTTGATCCAATATGGCGACGCCGACGTCATGGTTGCCGGTGGCGCCGAATCCACCGTGTCGCCGCTGGGCGTGGGCGGCTTTGCCGCGGCGCGCGCCTTGTCGACGCGCAACGACGACCCCAAGACCGCCTCGCGCCCCTGGGACAAGGACCGCGATGGTTTCGTGCTGGGCGAAGGTGCTGGCGTGGTGGTGCTCGAGGAATACGAACACGCCAAGGCGCGCGGCGCCAAGATTTATGCCGAGCTGGTGGGCTTTGGCATGAGCGGCGACGCCTTCCACATGACCGCGCCCGACGTGGACGGCCCGCGTCGCTCCATGGTCAACGCGCTGCGTGATGCGGGCATCAACGCCGACGCCGTGCAGTACCTGAACGCCCATGGCACATCGACCCCGCTGGGCGACGTCAACGAAACCAACGCCATCAAGGCGGCGCTGGGCGATGCGGCGCGCCAGGTCGTGGTCAGCTCCACCAAGTCCATGACCGGCCACCTGTTGGGCGGCGCTGGCGGCATCGAAAGCGTGTTCACCGTTCTGGCGCTGCACGAACAAAAGGTGCCGCCCACCATCAACATCTTCCACCAGGATCCGGAGTGCGACCTGGACTATTGCGCCAACACCGCGCGCGACATGAAGATGGAATACGCGCTGAAGAACAACTTTGGCTTTGGCGGCACCAACGGCTCGCTGGTGTTCAAGCGCGCCTGAGCGCCGCGCCGCCGCGAGCCGCGCGTGCCGGCGCACGGTTGGCCTGGCCTGACGAATGCCCCGCCTGCCCGACGCGCTCGTGGTGACCTACCCCGTTGGGCGTACCGGCGCGCTGGCCGCCGGGTTGCTGGGGCTGGGCGGTGCTGGCTGGCTGGCGGCCATTGGCATGCTGGTCATGCCTTCAGCCCAATCAGCAAAAGCGTGGACAGCTATTGTTTTAATAGTTTTTTGTGGAATCGCCAGCGCCGCGCTGGCATTGTTCTGGCGGCGCCAGGCCCGTCGCACGTTGCGCTGGGACGGCCAATTCTGGTGGCTTGGCCTGCCGCCGGGTGCGCGTGAACAGGGCGGCGAAGGCGCCCGCGTTCAGGTTCGTCTGGACGCCCAGCGCTGGATGCTGCTGTGGTTTGGCGCCACTGGCGCGCGACGCGGCCATTGGCTTTGGGCCGAGGCCCGCATCGACCCCGCGCGCTGGCATCTGTTGCGCTGTGCGCTATATTTGCCGCAGTCATCGGCGGACAGCGCCCGCTTGCGCAACGCCGATGCCGAACGCGCCTGATGCCGGGCGCGTCGTCGTTTTGACCCTGAGTTTTTCGTGACCGAACCCGTCGCTCCTCCGCCAGCCCCGACCGACAGCGACGCGCTGCTGGTCGAGCGCGCAGCCGCGGGCGATCAGCGCGCCTACGAGCTGCTGGTCATCAAATACCAGCGCCGCATCGAGCGGCTGATCGGCCGCATGGTGCGCGACGTTGACCTGGTGCCCGACATTGCGCAAGAGACGTTCATCCGCGCCTGGCGCGCGCTGCACCAGTTTCGCGGCGACGCCCAGTTCTACACCTGGCTCTACCGCATTGCCGTCAACACGGCCAAGAAGTCGCTGCTGGAGCTCAAGCGCGACCCGATCGTGACCGAGGCCGCCCTGCAATCTGGCGATGACGATGATGAAACTTCCCGGCGCGAGAACGAACTAACGTCGGAATCCACGCCGGAATCTGAACTGGCGGCACGCGAAATCGCCGCCGCCGTCAACGCCGCGATGGAGGCATTGCCCGAGGATTTGCGCCAGGCCGTCACGCTGCGCGAAATCGAGGGCTTGAGCTACGAAGAGATTGCGGAAGCCATGAATTGCCCGATCGGCACCGTGCGCTCGCGGATTTTCCGGGCGCGCGAGGCGATCTCAGCCAGGGTCAAGCCCCTGCTGAGTCATCAGACGGGCAAGCGGTGGTGAGGGTGGCGGGAATGATCGAGAGTGGTATTCCATCATGATGACTCAAGTCGACAAGCAACTGGATCGTGAAACACTGTCGGCCCTGATGGATGGGCAGTTGCGGGGCGCCGAGGCCAGCGCGGCGTTGCGCATGATGGCCTCCACCGAGGCCGGCGAATGCTGGCAGGTCTACCATTTGGTTGGCGACGTGCTGCGCTCGTCCGACCTGGCGGGTTGCGGGCGCGACAGCGCCTTCCTGGCTCGCCTGAATGCGCGCCTGCAAGAGGAAGCCCGCCCCACGGTGATGGTGCCGGCGCGGCGCCCGGCGGACGCGCGCGACGTGTCGCGCCCCGCCGCCAATGACGGCGTGTTCCGCTGGAAGATGGTCGCTGGGCTGGCATCCTTCGCCGCGGTGGCGGCCATTGGCTGGAGCGTGATGGGCAGCCTGGGACCGCAGCCGGGCACCGGCGCGCAGCTGGCCCAAGGCCCATCGGCGCAGCCGACCCAGGTCATGAGCTTGATGGCGGGCCCGGGGCAGGGCGCGCCGCAAGTCGCGTTGGCCGCCGCGTCCGAGCCGGCGGACATGGGCGACGTCATGCTGCGCGATCCGCGCCTGGACGAATTGCTGGCCGCGCACCGCCAGTCCGCCGGTGTGTCGGCACTGGGCAATGCCGCGGGCTTTCTGCGCAACGCCACCTTCGAGGGATCGGGCCGTTGATCGCGGCGGGACTGGGCAGCGCCAGCCGTGCCTTGCCGGGCGCGCGTCTGCGCGTGGGCACGCGGTGGCTGGGGTTGGCCGCGCTGGCGTGGTGCGCCGGTGGCCTGGTCACGCTGGCGGGCGCGCAGGGCGCCACTGACCGATCCGTCGGTCCGCCGCAGCGCAGCGTCGCCGAATGGCTGGTGCGGCTGCAGCAGGCGTCGCGCCTGCCGTCTTACGTGGGCACCTTCGTGGTGTCGTCGGCGTCGGGCGCGCTGTCCAGCGCACGCATCTGGCACGTGTGCGAAGGCGAGGTGCAAATGGAGCGCGTCGAGGCGCTGACCGGCGCGCCACGCTCCACCTTCCGCCGCAACGAGGCGGTGATGACTTTCCTGCCCGAAGCGCGCGTGGTCAAGGTCGACCAGCGCGATTCGGGCGGCATGTTTCCCAACCTGTTGAACGCCGGGCAAGGCTTTGCCACGGCCGACTACTACACCGCCAGCGAAGCCGGCCAGGGCCGCGTGGCGGGGTTTGACGCCGACATCGTGCTGCTGCAGCCGCGCGACGACTGGCGCTTCGGCTACCGCATCTGGAGCGAAAAGCGCTCGGGCCTGGTCGTCAAATCGCAGACGGTGGACGCCCAGGGCCGCGTGCTGGAGCAGGCCGCGTTTTCCGAGCTGCAGTTAGACGCACCGGTGCGCGCCGACAAGCTGCGCCAGCTGATGGACAACACCGAAGGCTATCGCGTGATGAAGGCCGAGCGTGTGCGCACCACGCCTGAATCGGAAGGCTGGCGCCTGAAGTCTGGCGTGCCGGGCTTTCTGCCGCAAAGCTGCTATCGCCGGCCGGTCTCGCCCGTGTCTTCGGTGGTGCAATGGGTGTTTTCGGACGGCCTGGCCACGGTGTCGCTGTTCATGCAACCCTTCGACCGCGAACGCCACGACCGCGAGGGCCTGTCCGGCATGGGGGCCACGCACACCATGACGCGCCGCCTGTCCGAGCGGGGCGGCGATTGGTGGATCACGGCGGTGGGCGAAGTCCCGCCAGGCACGCTCAAGGCATTCGTTCATGGTCTCGAACGCCGCCCCTGACGCCGCGCGCGATGCCCGGCGCGTTGCCGATCAGGGCTAATCACAAGAACTGGAACACGCATGTTGACGATGAAAAACTGGGGTGCGGCGGCCTTGATCGCTCCGCTGCTGGCCTTGGGCACGCTGGGCGCGCCCGCCCAAGCACTGGCGCAGCCCGCCGTGCCGGTGGCGCCGTCGGTGCGCGGCCTGCCCGACTTTACCGACCTGGTCGACCAGGCCAGCCCGGCCGTGGTGAACATTCGCACCGTTGAACGCGTGCGCGGCGGCAGCGGTCGTGGCGGGGCTGGCGACGAAGAAATGCAGGAATTGCTGCGGCGCTTCTTCGGCATTCCCTTGCCCGGCGCGCCGCGCCAGCCTGGGCCGCGCCAGTCACCACAGGAACAACCGTCCGAGCGCGAAGTGCCGCGTGGCGTCGGCTCGGGCTTCATCATCACGGCCGACGGCTTCGTCATGACCAACGCGCATGTCGTCGAGGGGGCCGACGAAGTGCTGGTCACGCTGACCGACAAGCGCGAATTCAAGGCCCGCATCGTCGGCGCCGACAAGCGCACCGACGTGGCCGTGGTCAAGATCGATGCCAGCGGCCTGCCTGCCGTGCGCGTGGGCGACGTCGGCCGCCTGCGCGTGGGCGAATGGGTGATGGCCATCGGCTCGCCGTTCGGGCTTGAAAACACCGTCACCGCCGGCATCGTCAGCGCCAAGCAGCGCGACACGGGCGAATACCTGCCCTTCATTCAGACCGACGTGGCGGTCAACCCGGGCAATTCGGGCGGCCCGCTGATCAACATGCGCGGCGAGGTGGTGGGCATCAACAGCCAGATCTATTCGCGCTCGGGCGGGTTCATGGGTATCTCGTTCGCCATTCCCATCGACGAGGCCATGCGCGTGAGCGAGCAGCTGCGGGCCACCGGCAAGGTCACGCGCGGGCGCATCGGCGTGCAGATCGCCGAAGTCACGCGCGACGTGGCCGAATCCATCGGGCTGGGCAAGGCGCAGGGCGCGCTGGTGCGCAGCGTTGAAAACGGCTCGCCCGCCGAAAAAGCCGGCATCGAGGCGGGCGACATCATCACGCGCTTCGAAGGCAAGACCATTGACAAGGCGTCCGATCTGCCGCGCCTGGTGGGCAACACCAAGCCGGGTTCGCGCAGCGCGATCACGGTGTTCAGGCGTGGCCACGCGCGCGACCTGACCATCAACGTGGCCGAGCTGGAGCCCGAGCAGACCGCGCGTCGCCCCGCCGCGCGCGGCAGCGACGCCCCCAAGTCGGCCGGTGCCGCGCAGGCCATGGGCATCACGGTGGCCGAGCTGACCGATGCGCAAAAGCGCGAGCTGAAGGTCAAGCGCGGCGTGCGCGTCGAGGCCACGGCCGATGCGGCCGCGCGCGCCGGGCTGCGCGAAGGCGACGTGATCCTTTCGGTCGGCAATGTCGACGTCGGCAACGTGCGCGATTTCGAAGCCGCCGTCGCCAAGGCCGACCGCGGCAAGACCATCAACATGCTGGTGCAGCGCGGCGAGCTGGTGCAATACGTGCTGATCCGTCCCGCGCGCTGAGTTGTGGTATCGGCACGAAAGGCCCCACCCGTTAATCGGGTTTGGGGCTTTTTCGCGACAACCCCGAATCGACAGACGGCCAGGCGCGGGCGCGGTCAGCCGCTGGATGTCGATAGCCTACATACTCGATTGGATAGAATCCGGGACAGAAACGCGGGCTGTACCGAATATGGGTCAGGCAATCCACCACGATGTGGCAAGCGCATGGCCCATCCGCCGAAAGTCCACAGCCTGGGTCGTGACTTGTCCCAATGTTGTTCAGTCCAGCTTGTTGATAATCTGTTGATAATTTTCCGTTGCGGCGCCGCAACGACCATATGGTGACGTATGCGAGGGGTTCGACAGGTTGTTTTTGCCTACAATGAAGTCCCAACTATCGCAGTTGCCATAGATTGTTGGTTGAGGGCGCGTCACATCTCTGACGCGCCCTTTTTTCGTGTGGGCCGCTCAGTAATTCAATCACTTGCCTTGGTTCGTTGATGGATCACATCAGAAATTTCTCAATCATTGCGCACATCGACCATGGCAAGTCCACGCTCGCTGATCGCCTGATCTCGCGCTGTGGCGGCCTGTCGGATCGCGAGATGAGCGAGCAGGTGCTCGACTCGATGGATATCGAGAAGGAGCGGGGGATAACCATCAAGGCGCAGACCGCCGCGCTGCAATACACAGCGCGCGACGGCCAGGTCTACAACCTCAACTTGATTGACACGCCCGGCCACGTCGACTTCTCGTACGAGGTCTCGCGCTCGCTGTCGGCATGCGAAGGCGCGCTGTTGGTGGTCGATGCGTCGCAAGGCGTCGAGGCGCAGACGGTGGCCAACTGCTACACCGCGCTCGATCTCGGCGTCGAAGTGCTGCCCGTGCTCAACAAGATGGATTTGCCGCAGGCCGACCCCGAGAGCGCCAAGGCCGAGGTCGAGGACGTGATCGGCATCGATGCCAGCGAAGCGATTGCCATCTCGGCCAAGACGGGCATGGGCATCGACGACGTGCTGGAGCAGATCGTCGCCAAGGTGCCGCCGCCGCGCGGCCAGCCCGACGCGCCGCTGCGCGCCATGATCATCGACAGCTGGTTCGACGCCTACGTGGGCGTGGTGATGCTGGTGCGCGTGGTCGACGGCCAGCTGAAGAAGGGCGAACGCTTCAAGATGATGGCCACCGGCGCCGCCTACGAGGCGAACAACCTGGGCGTCTTTACGCCAGCACAGCAGCCGCGCGAGGCGCTGCAGGCGGGCGAGGTGGGCTACATCATTGCCGGCATCAAGGAACTGAAGGCCGCCAAGGTGGGCGACACCATCACGCTGGAAAAGAAGCTGCCCAACAACCTGGGGCCGGCCGATCAGCCTCTGCCCGGCTTCAAGGAAATCCAGCCGCAGGTGTTTGCCGGTCTGTACCCGACCGAGGCCAACCAGTACGACCAGTTGCGCGACAGCCTGGAGAAGCTGCAGCTCAACGACGCGTCGCTGCACTTCGAGCCCGAGGTCAGCCAGGCGCTGGGCTTCGGCTTTCGCTGCGGCTTTCTGGGCCTGCTGCACATGGAGATCGTGCAGGAGCGGCTGGAGCGCGAGTTCGACCAGGACCTGATCACCACCGCGCCCAGCGTGGTGTATCAGGTCGAGAAGGCCGACGGCGAAGTGATCATGGTCGAAAACCCGTCCAAGATGCCGGACCAGGGCAAGATCGAGGAAATCCGCGAGCCGATCGTCACCGTGCACCTGTACATGCCGCAGGACTACGTCGGCCCCGTGATGACGCTGGCCAACCAGAAGCGCGGCGTGCAGCTGAACATGGCCTACCACGGCCGTCAGGTGATGCTGACGTACGAGCTGCCGTTGGGCGAGATCGTGCTCGACTTCTTCGACAAGCTGAAGTCGGTCAGCCGCGGCTATGCGTCGATGGACTATGAGTTCAAGGAATACCGCCCGTCCGACGTGGTCAAGGTCGACATCCTGCTCAACGGCGAGAAGGTCGACGCGCTGTCGATCATCGTGCACCGCAGCCAGTCGCAGTACCGCGGGCGGGCCGTGGCGGCCAAGATGCGCGAGATCATCAGCCGCCAGCAGTTCGACGTCGCCATCCAGGCGGCCATCGGCGCCAACATCATTGCGCGCGAGAACATCAAGGCGCTGCGCAAGAACGTGCTGGCAAAATGCTATGGCGGCGACATCACTCGCAAACGCAAACTATTGGAAAAGCAGAAGGCAGGCAAGAAGCGCATGAAGCAGATCGGTTCGGTCGAGGTGCCGCAGGAGGCTTTCCTGGCCATCCTGCAGGTGGAGGAATGATGCCGATACTCACCGCCATCGTCCTGGCCGCTTTCGTCGGCTACGGTGCCGCCTGGTACATGGGCGCGCTCGAAGGCAACTTCGCGCTGCTGTTGTTCATGGCGGTGGTCGTCACCGGCATTTACTGGCTGGCCGAACGCTTCATTTTTCTGCCGCGCCGACGTGCCGCTGCCGCCGCCCTGCAGGCACAAGCCGAGCAACGCCGCACCGAACTCGCGGCCCAGGGCATCACGCAGGTCGACCAAGCGGATCTGGCCGCCGCGCGCCACAGCGTGCTGGCCCAGCCTTGGTGGCTCGACTGGACGGCAGGGCTGTTCCCGGTGATCCTGGCGGTGTTTTTGCTGCGCTCGTTCGTTTTCGAGCCGTTCAAGATCCCGTCCGGCTCGATGATCCCCACACTGCTGGTGGGCGACCTGATCTTGGTGAACAAATTCACCTACGGCCTGAAGTTGCCTGTCATCAACACCCGCATCACCCAGGGCAACCCGGTGCAGCGCGGCGACGTGGTGGTGTTCCGCTACCCTCCGCAGCCCAGCGTCGACTACATCAAGCGCGTGGTCGGTTTGCCCGGCGACGAAGTGGCCTACCTGAACAAGCGGCTGACCGTGAACGGCCAGCCCATGCAGACGACGCCCGCGTCCGATTTCTTCGACGAGTCGACGATGGAGTATTTCAAGCAGTTCGATGAGCAGTTCGGCGCGCAAAACCACCGTGTCATCGTCGACGAGCGGCGTCCCGCCTTTGTTCCTGGCGCGCACGATTTCCGCCAAAAGGACCACTGTCGCTACAGCGTCGAGGGCGTCACCTGCAAGGTGCCCGAGGGCAGCTACTTCGTCATGGGCGACAACCGCGACAATTCACTCGATTCGCGCTTCTGGGGCTTCGTGCCCGACGGCAACATCGTCGGCAAGGCGTTCTTCATCTGGATGAACTTCGGCGACCTCAAGCGCATCGGCTCCTTCCACTGATTCCGTGTCCAACCATCGGGTGCCCACCATGTTTCCCCGTCCGTCGTCGCAACGCGGCATTTCCTTCTTCGGCCTGCTGATACTGGGCGTGGTGCTGGCGCTGCTGGCCATCGTGGTGGCCCGCGTGGTGCCCACCGCCACCGAATACATGGCTATCCAGAAGGCCGTGAAGAAGGCCGCTGCCGACGGCGACACCGTGCCCGCCGTGCGTGCGTCGTTCGACCGCACGGCATCGGTCGACTACATCACCTCCATCTCCGGCAAGGATCTGGAAGTGACCAAGCAGGGCGACAAGGTCGTGGTTCACTTCGCCTACGACAAGGAAATCCCGCTGGCGGGGCCGGCCTATCTGCTGCTGAAATACCGCGGTTCGTCGGCGGGTGGCTACAACTGACCCAGGCCCGCGCCCGGGCCGCGCCGTGAAGGCCGCGCCCGACCACCTGCAGGCGCTGCAAGCGCGCCTGCAGCACCGCTTTGCCGACCTGGCGCTGCTGCAGCGCGCGCTCACCCACCGCAGTTTTTCGGCCGACCACAACGAGCGGCTTGAATTTCTGGGCGATTCGGTGCTGGGCCTTGGCGTGGCGCACATGCTCTACCAGGCCCTGGGCAGCGGCGCCGAAGGCGACCTGTCGCGCCTGCGCGCCCAACTGGTGCGGCAAGACAGCCTGCACCGACTGGCGCTTGACCTGGGCCTGCCCGCGCTGCTGCGGCTGGGCGAGGGCGAAATGCGCTCGGGCGGCGAGCGCCGGCCGTCGATTCTGGCCGACGCGCTGGAAGCCATCATCGGCGCCGTCTACCTGGACGGTGGCCATGCCGTGGCCGACGCGCTGGTGCGCCGCCTGTTCGAGCAGGTCGAAATTTCCCCCGCCATGTCGGCCGCCGCCAAGGACGCCAAGACCGCCTTGCAGGAATGGCTGCAGGGGCGCAAGATGGCGCTGCCGGCCTACGAAGTGGTGCGTGTGCTGGGCGCCGCCCATCGGCAGACCTTCGAGGTCAGTTGCCGGGTGGCCGAAAAAGACCTGCAAGCCCTGGGGCAGGGCGCGTCGCGCCGCGCCGCCGAACAGGCCGCCGCCACCGCCATGCTGCAATTGCTGCAACGCACCGGAACATGAATACTCCTGAAAACATAGCTGAAGACGGCGATATACCAGCGCCAGCGGCCAAAAAAGATATGGAATCGGCGGCAGCGGGCGGGCCGGCGCAGCGGTGCGGCTTGATCGCCATCGTCGGCAAGCCCAACGTGGGCAAGTCCACGCTGCTCAACGCCCTGGTGGGGCAGAAGATCAGCATCACCAGCCGCAAGGCGCAGACCACGCGCCACCGCATCACCGGCATTCGCACATTGGTGAATGACGAGGGCGGCGGCACGCAGTTCGTGTTTGTCGACACGCCCGGCTTCCAGACGCGGCATTCGGCGGCGCTGAACAAGTCGCTCAACAAGACCGTGCTGGGCGCCATCGACGGCGTCGACCTGATCCTGTTCGTGGTCGAGGCGGGCAGCTTCACGCTGGGCGACGCCAAGGTGCTGTCGCTGCTCAAGCCCGGCACGCCGGCGATCCTGGTGGCCAACAAGCTCGACACCGTGCACCGGCGCAACGAGGTCGCGCCCTGGCTGCGCGACATGCAGCAGCGCCACCCGTTTGACGAATTCGTGCCCATGTCGGCCAAGAACCCTCGGGACGTGCAGCGGCTGCTGTCGATCTGCGAGCGTTACCTGCCCGTGCAGCCCTGGTGGTACAGCGAAGACGAGCTGACCGACCGCAGCGAGAAGTTTTTGGCCAGCGAAGTAGTGCGCGAAAAGCTGTTCCGCCTGACGGGCGACGAACTGCCGTACACATCCACCGTCGTCGTCGACAAGTTCGACGAGGAAAAAAGCCGCGCGCACGGCCGCATGGTGCGCATCGCCGCCACCATCATCGTCGAGCGCGATGGCCACAAGGCCATGGTCATCGGCGAAAAAGGCGAGCGCCTCAAGCGCATCGGCACCGAGGCGCGGCAAGAGCTGGAAAAGCTGATGGACTGCAAGGTCTTCCTCGAGCTGTGGGTGAAGGTGCGCAGCGGCTGGGCGGACGACGAGGCGCGCGTGCGCAGCTTCGGCTACGAATAGCGGTGTGCGCCGATGCGCCTCTGGACATTGCATCCGCGCCACCTCGACCCGCAGGGCCTGGTGGCCTTGTGGCGCGAGGGTCTGCTGGCCCAGGCCGTGCTGGCCGGCCGCACGCGCGGTTACACGCACCATCCGCAACTGCAGCGCTTTGCCGCGCACGCCGCACCGCTTGATGCATTGGGCGCTTACCTGAGCGCGGTGCAGGCCGAGGCGCAATCGCGCGGCTATCGCTTTGACGCCGCCAAGATTGACCGGCCCGGTGCCCGTGTCGCGCCCCTCACGGCCACCCACGGCCAGCTTGCGCACGAATGGCAGCACCTGGGCCAGAAACTGGCGGCGCGCAACCCGGACTGGCACGCCCACTGGGTGGTGGCCGCGCAGCCCAGCGCGCATCCGCTGTTCACGCCAGTGGCGGGCGGCATTGAGCCTTGGGAGCGCGTGTGAAGCGCGTCGTCCACGAGCCCGCCTACATCCTTCACCACTACGACTGGAGCGAATCCAGCGTCATCGTCGAAGCCTTTTCACGCGCCCACGGCCGCGTGGCGCTGGTGGCCAAGGGCGCCAAGCGGCCGTCGTCCAACTTCCGGCCCGTGCTGCTGCCGCTGCAGCCGCTGTTGCTCAACTGGGGGGGCGATGCCGAAATTCGCACCCTCAAAAGCGCCGAATGGGGCGGCGGCCAGGTCATGCCGACCGGCGACGCGCTGCTGTCGGGCTACTACGCCAACGAACTGCTGATGCGCCTGCTGGCGCGCGAGGACGCGCACCCGCGCCTGTTTGACGCCTACGCCGCGCTGGTGCACGTGCTGGCCACCGACACCGGCGAGCCGCTGGTGGCGGCCGCGCTGCGCGCCTTCGAGCTCCTGCTGCTGCGCGAAGCCGGCCACCTGCCCGCGCTGGGCGTGCAAACCCTGACCTTTGCGCCGCTCGATGCCGACGCACCCTACCGCCTGGTGGCCGAAGGCGGCCTGCGCGCCGCCCACGACGACGACAGCGCCTGGCTGCCCGGCGCACGCTGGCAGGCGCTGGCGCGCGCACTGGACGACGAAGCCCCTTTCACCACCACCCTGCGCGAAGTCGCGCAGATGCCGCCCGACGCGCGCGTGTCCCTGCGCCAGCAGCTGCGCGAACTGCTCCACTACCATTGCGGCGTGGGCACGCTGCGCACGCGGCAGATGATGCTGGACCTGCAGGCCCTCACGTAAAACGGGCAAGCGCGCGCGCCGCGTCCACGGACAGCCATGAACAAGACTCACCTTTCGGTCAACGTCAACAAGGTTGCGCTGGTGCGCAACACCCGCCACCTGGGCATTCCCAGCGTCGTGCGCGCAGCCGAAGCCTGCCTGCAGGCCGGTGCGCACGGCATTACCGTGCACCCGCGCCCCGACCAGCGCCACATCCGCCCGCAAGACGTGCATGACCTGGCCGCGCTGATGCGCCGCTGGCCCGGCCGCGAATACAACATCGAAGGCAACCCGACGCAGAACCTGATGGCCTTCATCCGCGACGTGCGCCCCGCGCAGGCCACCTTCGTGCCTGACAGCGAAGACCAGTTCACCAGCGACCACGGCTGGAACCTGGCCAGCCCCGGCGTGGCGGAACGGCTGCGTCCGCTGATCGAAGAGTGCCGCCAACGGGGCGTGCGCGTCAGCCTGTTCATGGACGCCGAACCGCACGCCATGGCCGCCGCCCGCGCCCTGGGCGCCGACCGCGTCGAGCTGTACACCGAGCCCTGGGCCGCCGCCTGGGGCACGCCCGATGAAGCCGTGCAACTGCAGCGCTTCGCCGCCGCCGCCCGCGCCGCGCAGGGCGCCGGCCTGGGCGTCAACGCCGGCCACGACCTGAACCGCGACAACCTCACGCCCTTTCTGCGCGGCGTGCCGGGCGTCGACGAAGTCAGCATTGGCCACGCGCTCATCGCCGACGCGCTGGAGCTGGGTTACGCCGCCACCGTGCGCGACTACTTGCGCTGCATTGACGAGGCTTTTTCGCTTCAAAAATAATAGCTGCCTGCGCAATCTGGACCAGCGCAAGCGCCCGATTCTCCTCAAATGGCCACCCGCAAGACCCAACTCACCACCAACGAACTGCGCACCCGCCTCGCGGCATTCGTGCACCAGTGGACGGGCGCCGAGCGCGAACACGCCGACGAGCAGCTTTTCACCGGCGGATTCCTTGCGTGCTTTGGCATCCAGCCGCACCAATACATCCGCCAGCAGCCTGTCCAGCGGCAAGACGGCAGCACCGGCTACATGGATGGCTTCATCCCCGGCAAGCTCATCATCGAAGGCAAAAGCCTGGGCAAAGACCTGAAAAAAGCCCGCCGGCAGGCCGAGGAATACCGTTGGGGCTGCCCGCCCGAGCAGCAACCCCGCTTTGTGCTGCTGCACGACTTCGCGCGATTTGCGCTGTTCGATCTTGCGCAGGACGCACAGTTCACCTGCGCGCTGGCCGACCTGCCCAAGCGCGCCGACGCGTTCCGCTTCCTGGTTGACGATGCACCCCCCGTCATCACCGAGGAAACCGAAGCCGACCGCCGCGCCGCCGAACAAATGGCCCGGCTGCACGAGGCGCTGCTGCAAAGCCGCTTCACCGGGCGCGATCTTGAAGTCTTCCTCACGCGCCTGCTGTTCTGCCTGTTCGCCGACGACACCGCCATTTTTGGCGACAACGGCGTCTTCCGCCGCCTGGTCGAAGCCACGCGCGACGATGGCAAAGACCTCGGCCCGCAATTGGCCGAACTGTTCGAGGTGCTCAACACACCCGAGGGCCAGCGCAGCCCCTTGCTCGACGAGGCCCTGGCCGCCTTCGCCTACGTCAACGGCGAACTGTTTGCCGAGCGCACCCGCATTCCGGCGTTCGACGGCAAATTGCGCGCGCTGTTGCTCCAGTGCGTGCGGCTCGACTGGTCGGCCATTTCGCCGGCCATCTTCGGTGCCATGTTCCAGGGCGTTCTCGAGCAGCACGAACCTGATTTGAGCCGTACCGCCAGCCGGCGCGAGCTGGGCGCCCACTACACGTCCGAGCGCAACATCCTGCGCGCCATCAACCCGCTGTTCATGGACGGCTTGCGCGCTGAATTCAAGGCCGCCGGCCGCACGCGCGCCAAGCTGCAGGCGCTGTACGACCGCCTGCCCGCCATCACCGTGCTCGACCCCGCGTGCGGCTGCGGCAACTTTCTCGTCATCGCCTATCGAGAGTTGCGCCGGCTGGAGATGGACTTGATTGACGAGCTTCACAAGGACGATCTGCGCCGCAAAGCCATCAAAGCGGGCCAAAAAGGCGGCTTCTTCGACATTGGAGATTTGAGCCGCGTGCGCGTCAGCCAGTTCTACGGCATCGAGATCGACCCCTCAGCCGCCCACATTGCCCAGGTCGCCATGTGGATCACCGACCACCAGATGAACCTGGAGTCTGCCCAGCGCTTTGGCACCACGCGCCCCAGCATTCCTTTGACGCACAGCGCCACCATCCGAAACGGCAACGCCCTGCGCACCGACTGGGCCGACGTGCTGCCGCCGGAGCAATGCAGCTACGTGGTGGGCAATCCGCCGTTTGTGGGCGCCAAGTATCAGAACGATGAGCAGCGGTCCGACGCAGCGCATGTCATGGGCCACATCCCTCACCATGGTTTGCTGGACTTTGTAGCTTGCTGGCACGTCAAGGCCGCCGCCTACATGCAAGCGGGCCAACAGGTGCGCACGGCACTGGTGTCCACCAACAGCATTTGTCAGGGGGAGCAGGTGGGTGTGCTGTGGCCGCACATGTTGGCGCAGGGGCTGCACCTGCACTTTGCGCACCGCACCTTTCAGTGGAGCAACGAAGGGCGCGGCGTGGCGGCGGTGCATTGCATCATCGTTGGCTACGGTCGGCAGCCGGCCGACCAGCCGATAATTTTTGACTACAGCGCCAATATCAAGGCCGCCGAAGGGCAACGGTTGGAAGTGGGTCGCATCAATCCGTATCTGGTCGACGGGCCAGACGCCGTGTTGGCGCGCCGTGGGCAGCCGATGTGCGATGTGCCGCCCATGGGCATCGGCAACAAGCCCATTGATGACGGCAATTACCTGTTCACGCCCGACGAAAAGGCTGCCTTCATCAAGGCAGAGCCGGGTAGCCGCCCGTACTTTCGGCGCTGGTTGGGTGCCGAGGAGTTTTTGAACGGCATCGAACGTTGGTGCCTGTGGTTGGGCGATGCCAGCCCGGCCGAACTGGCCGCGCTGCCCGAGTGCCGCAAGCGGGCAGAGGCCGTGCGCAAATTCCGCGCCGCCAGCAAGAGTGCGCCGACGCGCGCGATTGCGGCCACGCCGAGGCGTTTTCATGTGGAGTTCATGCCCCGAGGCAACTACTTGGCGGTGCCGGAAGTTTCCTCGGAGAGACGGCGCTTTATTCCGATTGGCTTTTTGAAGCCAGCCATCTTGGCAAGCAACTTGTTAAGAACAGTCCCGAACGCGACGTTGGTTCACTTCGGCATCGTTTCCAGCAGTTTTCACAATGCCTGGATGCGCACCGTTGCGGGGCGCCTGAAAAGTGATTACCGCTACTCGATTCACATCGTCTACAACAACTTCCCGTGGCCGCAGGATGCTTCCGATCATCAGCGCAGCCTCATTGAAGCCGCTGCGCAAACCGTGCTCGACGCCAGGGCATCTTTTTCGGACAGCACGCTGGCGCAGCTCTACAACCCGGACACCATGCCCGCCAGCCTGACCAAAGCCCACGCCGCCCTCGACCGCGCCGTCGACGCCGCCTACGGCTACAAAGGCGGCAAGGACGACGCCAGTCGCGTGGCGTTTTTGTTCAAGCGGTACCAGCAACTTGCCGCGCCGCTGGATGCGGCAGCGCCCGCGCCACGCCGCAGCCGGCGCGCAGGTGTCGCAGCGGGCGCGCCAAACTCCTGAATTCATAGCTGCTGGCGCTTGCTGGGCTTGCGCAAGCGGCATTTTTGGCATTAACCCATGATCCACGGCATCGGCACCGACATCTGCGACATCCGCCGCATCCGCGCCAGCCTGGAGCGGCACGGTGATCGCTTCGCGCAGAAGATCCTGAGCGAGGGCGAACTCGCCGTCTGGCGCCGCCGCAGCAGCCGCTGGCCCGAACGCGGCGTGCGCTACCTGGCCACGCGCTTTTCCGCCAAGGAAGCGTTCAGCAAAGCCATCGGCCTGGGCATGCGCCTGCCGATGCACTGGCGCCTGTGCGAAATCGCCAACCGCCCCAGCGGCGAGCCGATGATCGTGCTGCACGGCGGACTGAAGGACTGGTTTGACGCGCAGGGCCTGACGGCGCACATCACCGTGACGGACGAGAGTGAATACGCGGCCAGTTTCTGTGTGGTGGAGAGGTGGCCACCCATGCATGATTGATGCCGCCGGCGCTTGATCCATCAGCGCATCTAGCTACTAAAATCATAGTTTTACCGTTTTTTGACATGCAGCACGCCCCCCTTTTCATCGACATTGCCGGCACCGCGCTGACCGACGACGACCGCCGGCGCCTGGCGCATCCGCTGGTCGGCGGCCTGACGCTGTTCGGGCGCAACTGGCACCACCGCGAGCAGCTGACGGCGCTGTGCGCCGACATCAAGCGGCTGCGGCCCGACCTGCTGATCTGCGTCGACCATGAAGGTGGGCGCGTGCAGCGCTTTCGCACCGACGGCTTCACGCACCTGCCGCCGATGCGCGCGCTGGGCGCGCTGTGGATGCAGGACGCCATGCGCGCGCAGGAGGCCGCCAGCGCCTGCGGCTACGTGCTGGGCGCCGAACTGCGCGCCTGCGGGGTCGACTTCAGCTTTACCCCGGTGCTGGACCTGGACTGGGGCCCCAGCACCGTCATCGGCGACCGCGCCTTTCATGCCGACCCGCGCGTGGTGGCGGTGCTGGCGCGGTGCGTGATGCAGGGGCTGCTGCGTGCCGGCATGCGCAACTGCGGCAAGCACTTTCCGGGGCACGGCTTTGTCGCCGCCGATTCGCACACCCACCTGCCGCGCGATGCGCGGGGGCTCAAGACGATTCTGGCCGACGACGCCGCGCCCTACGGCTGGCTGGGCACCGTGATGGACGCGGTGATGGTGGCGCACGTGGTTTACCCCAAGGTCGATGCGCGGCCCGCGGGTTATTCGGCGCGCTGGCTGCAGGCGGTGCTGCGTGGCCGCCTCGGTTTTGGCGGCGCGGTGTTCACCGACGACCTGAGCATGGCGGCGGCGCGCCACATCGAAGGCCGCACCGTCGGGCTGGACGAAGCCGTGCTGGCCGCGCTGGGCGCGGGCTGCGACGTGGCGCTGGTGTGCAACCAGTCGCTCGATGGCGGGCGCGTGCTCGACGACGCCATCGAGGCGCTGGCGCGCGCGCAGGTCACCGGCGCCTGGACGCCCGCCGCCGCCAGCGAGGCACGGCGCCTGGCGCTGCTGCCCGCGCACGACGCGCCGGATTGGGATACGCTCATGCGCTCGCCCGATTACCTGCGCGCGCTGGCGCTGGTGCCCTGACCGGCGCGTGTGCGGCGGTCACCGACTTGAACTTTCGCCGCTCCACGCCATCTGACGGAACATGAACGGGAACATGAACGGAATGTCTTACCGCCCACTGCCGCCTCCCCACCCCGTCGCCAGCGGCGCCGACGGTCTGGTCGCGCGCGTGTTGGGCGCGCTGGTGTGGCTGACGCTGGCCGCCATGGGCGCGGTGTTTGCCGTCAGCCTGCTGGTCTGGCTGGCGGTGATGGTGGTGGTCAGCCTGGTGGCTTCGGTGTTCACCGGCAAGCCGGCGGCCGTCACGCTGCTGTGGCGCCGCTACCGCGAAATGACGCGCCAGATGGGCGCGCGCTGGCCCCAGCGCACCGAAACCGCCACGCCACGTGCCGATGCCGCCAGCGCCACGGGCGCCGCCAGCGAGCAGTCGCCCGTGGTCGACGTGGCCTGGCGCGACGTGCGCCCCGTGCCGTCCGACAGCCCGGCCGCGCCATCGCGCTGACGCCAGTTCTCCTGTTTTTATAGCAAACGCCGCTGGTGCAGAAAGCGCCAGCGGCGTTTTTTAATGGTCATCTGGTGCCGTGAACGCCGCGCGCTAAGATGTGGCCCGCTTCCGCGCGGCAGGCCATCGTCGCCGTCGGCAGTGACATAACAGACGGAGACAGACACCCATGGCCGCAACCGGCTCCCCCGCTTTCACGCGGGCACGCGACTTTTTGCTCGCCCACCGCACCGATTACCCCACGGCCTACCGCGACTTCCGTTGGCCGGTGCTGTCGCAGTTCAACTGGGCGCTGGACCACTTCGACCCCATGGCGCGCGGCAACGACGCCACGGCCCTGCACATCGTGGACGAAGGCGGTGGCGAGGTGCGCCGCAGCTTTGCGCAGATGGCCGAGCGCTCCGACCAGGTCGCCAACTGGCTGCGCGCCCAGGGCGTGAAGCGCGGCGACCGCGTGCTGCTGATGCTGGGCAACGAACTCGCGCTGTGGGAACTGATGCTGGCCTGCATCAAGCTGGGCGCGGTGATGATCCCCGCCACCATGCTGCTGACGCCCGACGACCTGCAGGACCGGCTGGACCGCGGCAAGGTGCGCCACGTGGCCGTCGCCAGCGACCAGGCGGGCAAGTTTGCCGATCTGCCGGGCCGCTACACGCGCATCGCCGTCGGCGCCCCGGTGCCGGGCTGGCTGAACTTTGCCGACAGCGGCAGTGCGCCGACCGCGTACACGCCCGACGCGCCCACGCAGGCCACCGACCCGCTGCTGCTGTACTTCACCAGCGGCACCACGTCCAAGCCCAAGCTGGTGCTGCACACGCACCAGAGCTATCCGGTTGGCCATTTGTCGACCATGTACTGGATCGGCCTGCTGCCCGGCGACGTGCACCTCAACATCTCGTCGCCCGGCTGGGCCAAGCATGCGTGGAGCTGCTTCTTCGCGCCCTGGAACGCCGGCGCCACGGTGTTCATCTTCAATTACGCGCGCTTTTCGGCGCCGGCACTGCTGCAGGTGTTGCAGCAGCACCAGGTCACCAGCCTGTGCGCGCCGCCCACCGTGTGGCGCATGATGATCCAGGAAGACCTGGCCGCGTGGAAGGGCCGGCTCAACCTGCGCGAACTCATCGGCGCGGGCGAGCCGCTCAACCCCGAAATCATCGACCAGGTGCAGGCCGCGTGGGGACTGACGCTGCGCGACGGTTTCGGCCAGACCGAAACCACCGCACAGATCGGCAACCCGCCCGGCCAGCCCGTCAAGCCCGGCAGCATGGGCCGGCCGCTGCCCGGCTACGAGGTGGTGCTGCTCGACGTCGATGACAACCCCGCCGCCGAAGGCGAGGTGGTGCTGAACCTGGCCGTGCGCCCGCTGGGCCTGATGGTGTGCTACGAAGACAGCGCCGAAAAAACCGCCGACGTGATGCGCCAGGGCTGCTACCGCACCGGCGACACCGCCACGCGCGACGCCGACGGCTACATCACCTTCGTCGGCCGCGCCGACGACGTGTTCAAGGCCAGCGACTACCGCATCAGCCCGTTCGAGCTGGAAAGCGTGCTGATCGAACACCCGTCCGTCACCGAAGTCGCCATCGTCCCCAGCCCCGACCCGGTGCGGCTGGCCGTGCCCAAGGCCTTCATCACCCTGCGGCCCGGCCAGCATCCAGACGCGGCACTGGCGCAAGAAATCTTCGCCTTCTCGCGCGAGCGCCTGGCGCCGTACAAGCGCGTGCGCCGCATCCAGTTCGTGACCGAACTGCCCAAGACCATCAGCGGCAAGATCCGCCGCGTGCAGATGCGCCGCGCCGAAACCGAACGCGGCGGGGGCGCGCAGGGGCGGGCGGAGATGGAATTTTTCGAGGAAGATTTTCCGGGGCTGAAGGGCTGAGTTTGACGTGACAGGCGTCGAGTGGCGCTTGCCACCGTGGGTCAGGCCGGTACCGCGTACGCGGTTCGATCCGTGCCTGGCTCCATCCCGCGGTCATTCCCGCGCAGGCGCACTACTGTCCGGTAAACATTTTCATCCGAACAACCTCGGCTGCAGGCCGGCCATTTGTTGTCGATAGCGGCGCCTTCGCTCATACGCCGCTGCTTCGGCCCGCGGCCGCTGAAACAGCGTCGCGCGCACCTCGCACAGCAGCTCCCACAGCGACACCTTCAGCCCGTGCGCCAGCCGATACAGCGCCAGCAACAAGTGCGCAATCAGCGCCACCAGAATCTGCGTTCTGACCGCGTTCTGGCTTCGCCCCAGAAATCGCTTGATGTTCAGGTGCTGCTTGATCCACTTGAAGTACAGCTCCACCTGCCATCGCTGGCGATACAGCCCCGCAATCTCGCCCGCTGAGCGCGTGAAGTCATTGCTGGCCAGCACCAGCGGCGCCCGGCCCGGGCGCGCCAGCTCGATGCGCCGCAGCACCAGCTTGGGGTGCGGGCGGCGCCCGCCCCGGCTGTGGCCATGCGCCAGCTGCACCCGCTCATCGCTGAGGATCGGGGGCGCATCATCATCGGCCGCTGGCTCCGTGAGTGGCAGCTTCTCGATCACCTCCAGCGCCGCATTGCGCTTGAAGCGCGTGACAAACAGCGCCTCTTTCTCATGCAGTTGCGCCCACCAGTGGTAGTCACAGTAGCCCTTGTCAAAGACGTAGGTGGCGCCTGCCTCGATGGGCAGCTGCAGCGCCTGGGTGCAGTCGTTGACGTTGGGCGCTGTCATATCGAGCCAGTGCACGCTCTGGGAATGGGCATTGAGCAGCAGGTGCAGCTTGATGCCCTGGGTGTTGCGCGTGCGCGTAGCTTGTGTCCAGACATCGAAGCCTGGGCCCTTGAGGCTGATGCAGCTCGAATCGAGCAGGTAGAGCAACTGCGTGCATGAGCGACGCGTGCTGCCGCCCACCTGGGCCATGAGGGTGCGCGCCAGATCGGCAAATATCTCGGGCGAGCGCCGGGCATTGGCATCGGCCAACGTGGTGCGCTGCACTTCGGATGTGCACAGGTGATAGTGGTGCGCGCGCTGGGCGTTGAAGCCGGTCTGCACTTGGCGCAGGCTGCTGCTGCCGCTCAGCTGCGCGTAGAGCATGACGACGAGTTGGTCCCAGCGGCCAAATCGCTTGACGTAGCGATCGGCGCAAAGCTCGCTTACGCGGCGATCGAACTGCCCGCGCGAGATGGGCTGGATGAGTTGGTGAATCCGGCTTATGCTGAACACGTTGCGCTTTCTTGGCGGAAATTGAGTTGGCGCTCGGGGTATAGCCCCTTACGCCAAGCAGCGCAACAACTTAGCTGCAGGCAGCAAAAAATTCCCCGGACAGTAGTGCGCCTTCGCGGGAATGACGTCCGTGTACCGCTCGACCAGCGCCTTGCTGGCCGCCGACTGGGGCGCGCATTGCGCCGCGTTGTACCCCGCCGACACCGCCCTGCCGCTGAAACACCGAGCCACCTCGCCGCCGCAGCCGGCCAGCCACAGCTTGGCCAGCCGGGCCAGCTTCACACGTCCTCCACGTTGGCGTTGTGGAACACGTCTTGCACGTCGTCCAGGTCTTCCAGCATGTCCAGCAGCTTCTGCATCCGGGCGGCGTCGTCGCCCGCCAGGTCGATGGAGTTTTCGGCGCGCATCGTCACCTCGGCCACCTCGGGTGCCAGGCCGGCGGCATGCAGCGCGTTCTTCACGGCCTCGAACTGGGCCGGGTCGGTCAGCACCTCGATGGCGCCGTCGTCGTCGGTGATGACGTCGTCGGCACCGGCTTCCAGCGCCACTTCCATCACCTTGTCTTCGTTGGTGCCGGGGGCGAAGATGATCTGCCCGACGTGCTTGAACTGAAAGGCCACCGACCCTTCGGTGCCCATGTTGCCGCCGTATTTGCTGAAGATGTGGCGCACGTCGGCCACGGTGCGCACGCGGTTGTCGGTCATGGTGTCGACGATGATGGCCGCGCCGCCGATGCCATAGCCCTCGTAGCGGATTTCCTCGTAGTTCACGCCTTCGAGGTTGCCGGTGGCCTTGTCGATGTTGCGCTTGACGGTGTCGGCCGGCATGTTGGCCGCCTTGGCCTTCTCGATCGCCAGGCGCAGGCGCGGGTTGGCCGCCGGATCACCGCCGCCGGTGCGCGCCGCCACCATGATCTCGCGCACCACGCGGGTCCAGATGCGTTGCCGCTTTTCGTCCTGCCGGCCCTTGCGGTGCTGGATGTTGGCCCATTTGCTGTGACCCGCCATAACTCTCTGCCTCTGACTTGACTATCGGGATAATCAGATCATTCTACTTTTTGCACCCCACGCGCACCCTGACATGGCCGATCCCATCCTCATTGCCCAGCACGGCGACACCCAGTGCTTCATCCTGCCGGGCCTGGCCAACCGCCACGGCCTGATCACCGGCGCCACCGGCACCGGCAAGACGGTGACGCTGCAAAAGCTGGCCGAATCGTTCAGCGCCATCGGCGTGCCGGTGTTCATGAGCGACGTGAAGGGCGACCTGACCGGTATCAGCCAGCCGGGCAGCATCGGCGGCAAGCTGGCCGGCATCCTGCAAGAGCGCGGCCTGCCCACGCCCGCGCCGATGGCCTGCCCCACCACGCTGTGGGACGTGTTCGGCGAGCAGGGCCACCCGGTGCGCGCCACCGTGAGCGACATGGGCCCGCTGCTGCTGTCGCGCATGCTGGATTTGAACGAGACGCAGGCCGGCGTGCTCAACCTGGTCTTCAAGATCGCCGACGACAACGGCCTGCTGCTGCTGGACATGAAGGACCTGCGCGCCATGCTGACCTACGTGGGCGACAATGCGAAGAACTTCACCACGCAGTACGGCAACGTCAGCACCGCCAGCATCGGCGCCATCCAGCGCGGGCTGCTGACGCTGGAAAGCCAGGGCGGCGACAAGTTCTTCGGCGAACCGATGCTGAACCTGGACGACATGATGCAGACCGTTTCGGGCAAGGGCGTCATCAACATCCTGAGCGCCGACAAGCTGCTGCAGTCGCCACGCCTGTACGCCACCTTCCTGCTGTGGATGTTGAGCGACCTGTACGAGCGGTTGCCCGAAATCGGCGACCCCGAAAAGCCCAAGTTCGCCTTCTTCTTCGACGAGGCGCACCTGCTGTTCAACGACGCGCCCAAGGTGCTGCTGGAGCGCATCGAGCTGGTGGTGCGGCTGATTCGCTCGAAAGGCGTGGGCGTGTACTTCGTGACGCAAAACCCCATCGACGTGCCCGACACCGTGCTGGCGCAGCTCGGCAACCGCGTGCAGCACGCGCTGCGCGCCTTCACCGCGCGCGACCAGAAGGCCGTGAAGGCCACCGCCGAAACCATGCGCGGCAACCCCAACCTGGACATCGAAACCGCCATCACCGAACTGGCCACCGGCGAGGCGCTGGTCAGCTTCCTCGACGAGAAAGGCCGGCCCGGCGTGACGCAGCGCGTGTACGTCATCCCGCCCGGCAGCCAGATCGGCCCGATTACCGACGCGCAGCGCGCCGACCTCGTCAAGAGCTCGCTGGTGGCGGGCACCTACGAACAGACCGTGGACCGCGAATCGGCCTACGAAATGCTGGCCCAGCGCGGGGCGCAGGGCAGCGCCGGCGCCCCGGGTCAGCCAGGTGGTGCAGCGCCCGCGCCGCAGGACGGTGGCCTGCTGGGCCAGGTCGGCAACGTGGTCAAGGAAGCCATGTTCGGCCGCACCGGCCCGCGCGGCGGCCAGTACGACGGCCTGGTGCAGAACGTGGTCAAGGGCGAGATGCGCCGCATGGGCCGCGAGCTGCTGCGCGGCGCGCTCGGCAGCCTGCTGGGCGGCAAGCGGCGATAAGCCTGATTGGCTCCCAGCGCTTGTCCCCATTGCGCAATCAGCTACCTATTCAATAGCAAACCATGACACCGCAAGTCCACCACGTCACCCACCCGCTGGTGCATCACAAGCTGACTCTGATGCGCAACAAGAACGCCAGCAGCACCACCTTCCGCACCCTGTTGGGCGAGCTGGCCATGCTGATGGCGTACGAAGTCACGCGCGACATGCCCACGCAGCTGGTCGAGATCGAGACGCCGCTGGAAAAGACGCTGAGCCCCATGATCGACGGCAAGAAGGTGGTGTTTGCCTCCATCCTGCGCGCGGGCAACGGCATGCTGGACGGCCTGCTGCGCGTGGTGCCGAACGCGCGCGTCGGCCACGTCGGCCTGTACCGCGACCCCGAGACGCTGCAGGCGATTGAGTACTACTACAAGATGCCCGCCGACATGGCCGAGCGCGACGTGATCGCGGTCGACCCGATGCTGGCCACGGGGCATTCGGCGGTGGCCGCCATCGACAAGCTGAAGGCCGCCGGCCCGCGCTCGATCAAGTTTCTGTGCCTGCTGGCCGCGCCCGAAGGCATTGCCACGCTGCATGCCGCGCACCCCGACGTGGCGATCTACACCGCCGCCATCGACCGCCAGCTGAACGACCACGGCTACATCCTGCCGGGGCTGGGGGATGCGGGGGACCGCATCTTTGGGACGAAATGAGTCCCCCCTGAGTCGGCCTGCGGCCGCCATCCCCCCAGGGGGACAACGCTGGCGGCCGGGCAAAGCCCGCTCCGCGGCGTTCGCGCGGGGCCTGCTCCGCGGCCGATGGAATCGGGCTTGCTGCGCAGCCCGGGGGATGGTTACCGCGCGTGCGGGAGCGGGCATGGATGCTTCTGTTTTTATAGCTATCTGCGCTTGATCAGTGGGCGCTGGCGGCCTTTCTTTATTGAAAAACTGCTCGCTGGCGGCGCAAGAAATTGAGGCCCGGGCGTCTCCTTGATCGTCACGCGACCCCATCGAACGCGTCGTCTCTCATCGTCATTCCCGCGCAGGCGGGAATCCATGCTTCCACCCTAACGGCCGTGCCACGCACGTGTGGATTCCCGCCTGCGCGGGAATGACGATTTTTGAAGCCCTTTTTCGGCTGTTCTTTCGCGTCCTTCGCGCACCCTTCGCGCCCTTCGCGTCCGGCTTTTTTTTAAAGTGAGGCGCCCGGATCACCGCCCCATCACCCGCTGCATCGCGCGATACAGGGCATCCGAACCATGCCGTGCGTTGGCGGGGTCCAGCGCGAAGGGGTTGACCAGTGGCTCGGCGCGCGCACCGCTGGGGGGCGGCGGGTGGACGAAGAAGGAGAACGTGCGGGCGCCGTGGGCACGGTGGCGGTCCAGCACGGCGCGCAGTTCGGCGGCGTCCATGGGGCGCAGGGGGTGAAATTCGGTCACGCTGTAGCCGGGCTGGCGCGAGCGGGCCAGCCAGTCGAAGAATGAGTCGTCGTAGGTCGCCTCGCCGTACAGATTGATGCCCAGTTGCACCTGGCCGAAGGGCAGCAGCGAGGCGTCGGACGCGAAGCGCGTGCCGTCCCAGCCGGCCTTCTCGGCCGGGTAGATCTGCTGCGTGCGGCGCGGCACGTCGGCCAGGCAGGTGCCGGCCAGCAGGCGGTCGAAATGCGCCAGATAGTTGACGACCTGCTGCCCGCGGAAGGCGTGCCACAGCGGCACCAGCGGGTTGTAGAACACGGCGCGCTGGTCCTGCGGCGCGTCGATCCAGAACTGCACTTGCGCGCCTGGCGCGGCCATCGGCGGGAGCGGCTGGCGCAACGGCACGGGCGCGGGCGTGGCCTGGTCGCGGCCCATGACGGCGATGTGGCGCGTGGTCAGGTGGCGCAGGCGGCCGCCCTCGCCTTCCAGCGCAATGTCGAGGCGGTGCAGGCCCGGCGGCTGGTCGGCAAAGCGCAGGTCGTAGCGCCAGCCGACCTTGGCGGTGCCCAGTTCGGGCCGCGCATCGCCCACGTCCTGCCGCACGAAGCGGGCCGGCACGCGGCCGACTTGCTGCCCGTCCAGGTAGACGCGCACCCACGGCGTGGCGCCGGCGGGCAGCGCGGCATCGTGCGCCCAACCGCCCACGGGGAGCAGGCCGGCGGCGGCATCGTCGATGTGCTGCCAGAAATGGTCGAGCCGCTCGCGCCGGATGTTCCTGGACGGCGGTTCGACCGCGTCGAACGACGCGAAGCTGGCACCGCCCAGGTAGGCGTTGAGCGCCGCCACGCTGCCGAAGCGCTGGCGCAGAAAGTCGCGGAAGCCCGCGCGCGAGGTGTCTGAGTAGTCGGTCAGCACATACGGCTTGCCGTAACCCATGCCGCCTTCAAAGTCGGGGTACAGGTGGTGCACTTCGCCGAGCAGGTTGACGCCGGCAATGCGCTGGCGCGCGGCGGCGGGCAGCGCGCACACCCCGTCGACCACGGCGCGGATCGCCTCGTCGCGCCGTTGCGTCACGGCGTTGTCGGTGCGCGCGATGCTCCACGGGTACAGCGGCCAGCCCATGTATTTTTCGACCGGCAGCGGGCCTTGCGGCGTGTGGGCCAGGTTGTCGGCATCCTGCGCCAGCACCGGCTCGATGGGCGCGCTTTCAGAAAAGTGGGTCGAGAACAGGTACAGCACCACCGGCCGCTGCACGCCCTGCACCGTGTTGGCGATGCGGCGCACGGCCTGCGCATCGACCGCCCAACCATCGCCCCGCGGCTCGAACAGGTTGAGCAGCGGCACCAACAGCGTATAGCCCATCTCGAAGCGGCCGTCGGCACTGCGCTGCGGCCCCAGCGCCTGCAGCGTCGATTCGATGCGCGCGGCGGCCGAGCCTTGCGCGCCGGTGCAGGCGGCCTCCAGCGGCGCGTGCGGCGGTGCCATTTCCAGGCAGTCGCTCAATTCGCCAATGGCCGGCGCCAGCAGCAGCGGGCGTTGGCCGCCGCGCCACAGCCAGACGCTCAAGGCGACGACGGCCAGCAGCAAGGCCAGCGCGACAGCGGCGATCAGGCCGTCCAGTCCGCGCCAGTGGCGAGCAGGTGTGGGGGCTTGTGGCTTCATCGGCCGGCGACCCGGCAAACCACCGACGGCAATGCGGCCACGGCGATGCGCGCGTCACGCCAATCGAGCTGCCGCAACCCCGTCGGCCGCGCCAAAGCCGACAGGCGACAGGCGCGGGTCCGCCCGACGGTGCGCAGCGAATGTGGAAAAGGCAGGGTGACGTGCATGGCGAAAGCGGGACGGCAGTTCAGCGACGGGGCGGCGCGTTGCATTGTCGCTGAACGCATTCGTCGGCGCGCCGCCAGCGCCGACGAACGAAGGCCATATGCTATTTTTTAAATAGCATTAAATCCTTGTCCGTCAAGCGCCAGAAACGGATAACCCTCGCTTACGCCGTCTGCAGCGGCAGCCCGCTCAGAAGAAGGCCTGCACCCCAACGCGCACACTGCGCCCCGGCAGCGGCGCCTTGGGGAACGCGGTGGTCGTCAGCACCGACGTGGCGCTGTAGGCCAGCCGGTTGGTCAGGTTGTCAGCGCGCACAAACCACTGCAGCTGTGCCGCGCCGACCTTCTGCCGGTAGGTGACGGCGGCGTTCCACAACGTGTAGGCGCCGGTGGCGCGGTCGCCGTCTGGCACGCGCCGCTGCGCCGCCGCGTGGTCGAAGCCCAGGCGCACGCCCCACGGCCCTTGCGCCCAGCGCGCGGTGGCGCCCAGGCGCGCGGGCGCGATGCGCGGCAGCGGCTGGCCGGCGCTGAGGTTGGTGGCGCGCACCAGGTCGGCGCGCAGATCCAGGTCCAGCACCGAGCCACCCGCATTGGCCGCCACGCCGCGTTCGCCCCACAGGCGCAAGGTGCCACTGGCCTCGATGCCAACAAAGCGCGCCCGCACGCCGGTGTAGGCGAACTCGGGCAGCGCCTTGTCGCCGTCGCCCACGGTGCGGCCGGTGCGCATCAGCGCAAGGTAGTTGCCGAAGTGGCTGGCGAAGGCGTTGACGGCGAAGCGATGCGGGCCGTCCTGCCACTGCGCGCCCACGTCTACGCTGGTGGATTTTTCCAGCCCCAGCGCGGGGTTGCCGGTTTCCCACGCGGCGGTGGCCACGTGCGGGCCGTTGGCAAACAGTTCGTAGTCCTTGGGCGCGCGCTGCGTGTAGGCCAGGTTGCCGGTCCATTGCCACTGCGGCGTGATGCGCACCAGCGCGCCCAGCGCCGCGCTGGCGGGGGTAAAGCCGCGGTCGCCCGGCGCAAAGCGGTCGGTGTCGGCGCTGCCGGGCGTGCTGACGCGCACCCGCTCGGCGCGCGCGCCGAAGCTCAGCTTGCCCCAGTCGGTCGCCAGTTCTTCGTGCGCAAACAGCGCCGCCGCGCGCGTGCGACTGGGCGGCACGAAAGCCTCGTCGCCCTGCGCGGCAAAGCGCGCGCCGTCCCACTGCAAACCCCACACGCCTTGCAGCGCGCCCAGCGGGCGGTGGCGCGCCTCCAGCCGCAGGTCGGTGCCGCGCTTGCTGAACACCGTGCCGGGCTCGGCGCCTTCGTATTCGGTGTGGCGGTAGTCGCCATGGCTCAGTTGGCCCTTCAGGCTCTCGAAAAAGCCGCCGGGCAGCCGCACCAGACCTTCCAGCGCCAGCCGGGTCGAACGCATGCCGATGGTCACCGTGTCTTCGGCCACGGTGCCGTAGTCGCTGCGGTAGCCGGCCGCCGACAGACCCAGGTAGCCCCTGTCGAAAAACACCGAGCCCCCCACCGCGCCGCCGTGCGCCCGGTTGGCCGAATTGCAGATCCGCCACGCCAGCGCGGGCGCGCCGGGCTTGTCGCAGGCCAATTCGCGCGGCACGGCCACGTCGCCGCTGCCGCGCGCGAAAGCGTCGACGTGCAGCGCATAGCGGTCGTTGCCGCCTTCCAGCAACGCGGCGCCGCTGCCTTCGCGGTTGCCGCTGGCGTAAGACGCGTCGGCGCGGCCGGTGAAACCGTTGACCGGCTCGCGCGGGATGCGGTTGTCGATCAGGTTGACCACGCCGCCCATGGCGCTGCCGCCGTACAGCAGCGCCGCCGGGCCGCGCAGCACCTCGATACGCTCCACCGCCAGCGGGTCGATGGGGGTGTTGTGGTCCTGGCTGAGCGACGCGGCATCCACGCTGGCGCCGCTGTTCTGCAGGATGCGGACGCGGTCGCCGTCCATGCCGCGAATTACCGGCCGGCCCGCGTTGGGGCCGAAGTAGGTGCTGGCCACGCCGGGCAGCGCGTTCAGCGTGTCGCCCAGCGTGGCTTGCGACTTGAGCAGCAGGTTGTCGCGCGCCAGCATTGCGGCGGGCGCTATGGTTTGTGCAGCACCGAGCGGGTTGCCGGTCACCGTCACTTCCGACAGCGTGGGTGCGTCGTCGTCGGCGGCGGGCCGGGGTGGCGCGCCGGGCGCGTTCTGGGCCATGGCCAGGGGCGCGGCCACGGCGGCGCACAGCGACAGGGCCGCGCCACGGGCGGCACGGCAAGACAAGGCAAGGGTGTTCATCGACGAAAAATCCAATCCAGAAAAGCGCGTGGCTGCAGGCACGCGGAGGCCGCGCGGGGTGCGCTGCCGCGCCATGGCAAGGCGGCGGCACGCGCGGCGCGCGGCAAAAAGCTGTGAAAGATCAGCCCTGGATGGGCGGTGCGCGGGCGTCGAATTGCGGCACCAGCGCCGCCGCCCAGGCACGCTGCATCCAACGCGGCGGGCCGTCGGGCGCGGCGCACGCGGGTGTGGCCAGCAACGGCACCGTCACGGCCTGGTCGCCGTGGCTGGCCTGGTCGAACAACTGGCAGTCGCCCGCGGCGTGGTGCGCGTCGAACAGCCCTGTCCACCCAGCGCGCGGCGCCGCCTGAGTCTGCCCTTGCGCGCGGGCGCTGCCGGCGTCGGCCACCGTGCGCGGGGCCACCGCCGCAGTGCCCCGCGCATGCAGCACACCATGCAGCGCGCCCAGCCACTGCGTGCCCAGCAGGGCCAGCAGCAGCAGGCAAAACATCAACCGATGGGAACGCGCGCGCATGGGCGCACTGTAGCGGATGGGGCGGCGCGCGCAGTGGCGCCGAAGCCCCCCTGGATGACCTTGCTTACGCCACGCCCGCGCGGCGGCCGCGCGCTCACGGCCTCATGAAACTACTGTTTTTATAGCTGGATGCGCTGATCCATACAGCGCCCACGGCCGATTTGATGAACAAATCAGCGCTTGGCCCAGTCCGAGAACGTCTTGCGGAACTTGGCCGCCTTGGGCGCGGCCACGGCCATGCAATAGCCTTGGGTGGGATTGTTCTCGAAGAAGTCCTGGTGGTAATCCTCGGCCGCAAAGTAATGCTGCAACGGCAGCACCTCGGTCACGATGGGGGCACCGAACAGCTTGTCCTGGCTCATTTCGCGGATCAGGTCGTCGGCCACGGCCTTTTGCTCGGGCGTGGTGAAGTAGATGCCGCTGCGGTATTGCGTGCCCACGTCGTTGCCCTGGCGGTTGAGTTGCGTGGGGTCGTGCACGAGAAAGAAGATTTCCAGGATCTGCCGCGTGCCGATGACGGCCGGGTCATACACCAGCTTGACCACCTCGGCGCAGCCGGTGCGCCCGGTGCAGACCTGTTCGTAGGTGGGCGTGGTTTCCTGGCCGTTGCTGTAGCCGCTTTCAACGTCGAGCACGCCGCGCACTTCCTTGAAGACGCTTTCGGTGCACCA
>JAKOYD010000036.1 GCA_029780695.1 Pseudomonadota bacterium | reverse complement strand
GGCGTCAGACCATCTGCAGCAGGCGGTCCAGCGACAGGTTGACGCGCACGTCCTTGAACGGCACCACACCGGTGACCTTCCAGGGCGGCATGCCCGTGTCGCGGGGGATGGGCTCGCCCGTGGGCATGCCGTCGCGGTTGGTCACCACGGCCACGCGGGGGGTGGTGGCGGTGGTGCCCCGGCGGATGACCACGCCCACCTCACGGCTGGCCAGGCGCACAAAGGCACCCGGCGGGTAGACGCCCAGTGTCTTGACCAGCGCGGCACCGGCCTCGTCCACCTGGCGTTCTTCGTCGTAGTAGCTGGCCTGCATGGCGGCGGTGACGGGCATGGGCAGCCGCGCCGCACGGGGAGCCAGGCGGGCGCCAAAAATGTCGGCGCGCTGCAGCAGGCGCGCCATCTGCTGGGCTTCGGTCTTCTTGGACAGCGGCCCGGGCGTGCGGTGGTGGTGGCAGCGTAAGGCCTCCAGCCACACCGGGTCGGCCACGCCCAGGTGGCGCAGCAGCGCCTCGGACCGCGCCGCGTGGTCTTCCAAGGCCGCGATCTGGGTCGCTGTGAGGGGTTGGGTCTGCAGCACCAGCTGGTCCTGCAGCTCGGTCATGGCGATGTTCATGCTCAGCGCCGCGTGCCCGAGTTGCTGCACGCGGTGGCTGGGCCAGCGCAGCATCTCGCGGGCGACCAACATGCACACGCAGCTGACCAGCATGGAGTGGGTGGCGCTGTACATGCGCGTTTCCTGGGCCGACAGGTAGATCAGGCCCAGCAAGGTGGCGTCGGGGGTTTGTTCGCAATGGCGCGCCAGCTCGTCGTGCAGCGCCCGGAAGCGCCCGCCAAAGTCGCTGGGCGACGGGGCGCGCAGCAACTGCGTGGCGCGCAACTGCAGCTCGGGCCAGTCGGGCAGGGTCTTGCCAGCACGCGCGGCGGCTGCAGCGGCGGCCTGCTCGCCCGCCGTCATCTTCATCGCGGCGATCTCGCCCAGGTTGGTGTCGGCCATCAGCATGCGCTGCAGCTGCGCGAGGTAGGCCCGGTGGCTGTCGCCCGACTCATCGGTGTCCACGCACAGCTCGCGCCCCCGGGCGACCAGCCGGGCCAGTTCTTCCCGTGAGCGGATCACATAGCCCTTTTGCGCCAGCAAAGCGCCGTCGGCTCCCCGCAGCACAAAAGGCAGCGGATGGCCAAGCGGGATCGTTTCGATGTCGAGTCTGACGAGGTTCATGGTAGCCGCTGATTATCCGACGGCCACACCGCCCCAAAGCCGATGCAACCCCCGTGATTGCCCTGCTTATTGGGCTCACGCCGGGGGGGACGCGCCAAGTGCTGGCGTCAGGGGGCGGAATGCGGTGCTGATGGCGCCGTGGCCGGGGCGTTGGCCGCGACTGGGGCCGCCGGTGCGCCCGGGGCATGGCGCACCCCGCGCAGGCGGCGGGCCAGCCGCCCGAGCCCCTGTCCCAGGTCGTCCACCCCGGTGAACACCGCCGGAATCACCAAGAGGCTCAGCAGCGTCGATGTGATGAGCCCGCCAATCACCGCCACCGCCATCGGCGAGCGAAAGCTCGCGTCGGCCGCACCCAGGCCAATGGCGATGGGCAGCATGCCCGCGCCCATGGCCAGCGTGGTCATGATGATGGGCCGTGCGCGCTTGTGGCAGGCATCGATCAGCGCCTCAAAACGCGTCATGCCGTGCTCGCGCCGCGCCAGGATGGCGTATTCCACCAGCAGGATGGAGTT